>JBKQRC010000001.1:0-14870 GCA_052326105.1 Candidatus Sulfotelmatobacter sp.
CACGGCCTTGGTCTGGACATCAAAACCTTTTCCGCTAGAGCGAAATGGCGCCCTCCACGGCGCTCCCGGAGAAGTGTCCTCAAAATATGCTTGACACCGGCCTGCGTCGTTAGAGACGGGATGACAAGTGTCCGCGCTGCACTCGGGATGACAAGGGTCTTCGCTCGGCTCGGGATGACGAATGTCCGCGCTCGGCTCGGGATGACAAGGGTCGTTAGTAACGCTACACGTGAAAAAGGATCAAGGCCTCGCGGCACGCAAGGAGAAAGGGGAGCAGTTAAGTGCTCCCCTTTACTTTTGTGATTGGTAATGCGTTTACTTCGCGGAGCCGGACTGGGCGCCGTCATTGGAATTGGACTCGCCGATTTCGAGGGCGAATTTCTTGCCTTCGAAGCGAGCGCCGACGAGAGAGGCGTTGCCGTTATTGTTCTGGATCACGGCAGCGTTGTTTTCTGCCGGGGATTTGAGATCCACGACCTTCGCCTGCAGCTTGGCGACGACCTTTTTGCCTTGCATGACATTGACTTCCACGTTGGGACCGCTGCCGTCCCACTGCAGCTTGTAATCACCGGGCTTGAGCGTAGTACCGTTCACGGTGATGGGATCCGACAAGGTCAGGCTGGCTTTTGTAGCGGCAAACGCACTCGAGGCCAGCAGCAGGGCCAACCCCAGAACCAGACTCTTCGAAACTGTCGCGAACTTCATGACTGCTCCTTTTTCTTTCCCGAAGTTGCGTCGGGAAGCGGCTGGGGCGGCCCGACTCGCGACCAGCGCGAGAAAACACTTGTGTTTCCCCACGAATCGCCTAAAATGCTGGCGCCGGGGTTGAGCAGACAAGCCGCAAGCTTGTGCTGCCGCGATGGGGGTTTTCTCACCTGGGCCGCCAAACCGAGCGTGAGAAAATCCCCAAACCCCGCAAAACTTCAGTAAAGAGTCGAACCTGGCCAGAGCTGCAGCAACCGGCCACGTCTCTCCTGCGGTTCAATACGCAATCACCGCGCTCGAAGTTCCGCATACTTCGGCGAGTGCGACATTTCCTTGGACGCGCTACACTCGGTTCCGATAGCAAGATGCCTGCGCCCGTTCGTTCTTCCACAAGGAACACAGGCATTGTGTTTTGTAATTGTGAGAGGAGATGTAATCTCCAACGTACTGAAGAACGATGCCGGGAACGTCCGCCGACTTTCAGGGAACAACCGGGCGACTTTTCCCGTACTCTACGGTACGGTGTCAGTGCTTGTAGTGTGTTTCCCACGTGCAGGGCTATGGTGAGGAACCTAAGTCTGCCAGGCTGCTGGCCGGCCTTTTCCTGGCCTGCTGCCGGCTGTTTGTGAGTCTCGGATTCCCAAGTTCGGGAGGCGCTTCCACGCGTAAAAACCAGTGATTGAATTTGTTCACCTTCGCAAAGAATTTGACAATGTGCTGGCGGTTGAAGACCTGAGCCTGAGCATCCCGCCGGGAGAAATTTACGGCCTGATCGGCCCTAACGGCGCGGGCAAGACCACCACGATCCGCATGGCGTGCGGCTTGCTGGCCCCAACCCTGGGGCGCGCGCTGATCGCCGGCGTGGATGTGGCCGAGGAGCCGGAGCGGGCACAGAAGCACATCGGATATCTCTCGGATTTTTTCGCGGTCTATGAGGACTTGAAAGTCTGGGAGTATCTGGACTTCTTCGCGCACGCCTACAAGATGCCGGAAGGCGACATTCCCGCGCGCATCACGGAAGTGATTGCGCAGGTGAATCTGGAGGTGAAGCGCGATGCCATGATTGGCGGGCTGTCGCGCGGAATGAAGCAGCGGCTGGGCATTGCGCGGGCCATCATTCACCGTCCGCAAGTGATGCTGCTCGACGAACCGGCGTCGGGACTCGATCCCAAGGCGCGGCTGGAGTTGCGCAACCTGCTGCGCTGGCTGCGCGATCAGGGCGCGACCATTTTGATTTCGTCGCACATTCTGACGGAATTGGAAGGCTTCTGCACCTCCATCGGCATCATGGAAAAAGGCCGCATGGTGCGCAGCGGGAGCATTGAAGAAGTCACCGCCGCGGCGGCCTCGGCACGGCTGGTGCGGCTGAGCTGGGCGGGAGACTGGCTCGCCGTGGCGGAGGCCAAGCTGAAGAGCGATCCGCGCGTGTCGGAAGTCAACCTGGCAGCGGGCGCGGGAACGTTTCGCTTCAGCGGCGCGGAGGAGGAATTGGCGCCGGTGCTCGCGGGTCTGGTAGCGGCGAACGTGCAGGTGACATCGTTTGGTGAAGTGAAGCAGACGGTCGAAGAACTTTACATGAAGCTCTCGACCCACGAGGTGATGTGATGCCGCGATTCTGGAGTAAGCTTTTCTGGTTTAACCCTGAATTTGTGCGGCACCGGCGGGCGGAACTGCGCCCGGTGCGGGCGATCACCGTGGCGGCAGTAGTGGCGCTGCTGTGCGTGCTGTTGGGGCTGGCCTGCTGGAGCTATGAACAGAGCCTGCTCGAAGGCGCTCAGCGCGGCGTCGAGAATTTCGCGACCGACGCATGGAAGCAGCGGGCGGAATACATTCAGTCAAACTTTGCGCGCAACACGTGGCTGATCTTCTACCGCTGGCTGGTGGGGTTGCAGGCTGTGGTGCTGACGTTCTGGACTTTGTTCTCCTGCGCCCAGTCGGTGTCGGGCGAACGCGATCGCAAGACCTGGGATTTTCAGCGGACGACGGGGCTCACCGCAGCTGAGATCCTGATCGGGAAACTTCTGGGCGAGCCGATCCTGATTTATTTCGCGGTGCTGTGCGCAGCGCCCATCACGCTGATCGCCGGGCTGGCGGGCGGGCTTTCGTTCGGAACGGTAATTTCCGTTTTCATTTTTCTGGCGGTGACCTCGTTGTTTCTTGGCCTGGGCGGAATGTGGCTCTCGACCCTGCTGGAGAGCCGCACCCGCGGCGTCGGGCTGATCGGCGCGCTGGCCCTGTATGGATTTACGCTGGGCGCGTATGGCATGCGGGAGAGCGGCTTGCCGGGATTGGCTGCCATGAGTCCGCTGGGTATCATCGACCTACTCGGCGCCGGCCCTTCGCTGAACCGGATCGCCCCGGTTCTTTTCGGCCATGAGATTCCATGGCTGCTGATGAACGTGCTGCTATGCGGCTCGTTCAGCGCATGGCTGGCACTGATGCTGATTCGAAACCTGAAGCGGGACTATCCGGAGATTCGGCCGCTCTCGCGCTGGCAGGCAATTGGATGCGCCGCGTTCTTGAACTTTCTGATTTACGCGCTGCTGAGCCCGGTCCACGTGATCGGCATCGAGGGGCGCGTTGGCTGGTTCCCCGACGCCAAGAGCGTGGCGCTGTTCGCGGTCGCGATGAACGGGCTGATTCTGTTTCTGATGGGGCTGGCGACGCTGACTCCGCAGGAGCGGCTGAAAGTCTGGCGGCGCAAGCGGGCGAGCGGAGAAGCAGCTTTATTTGCCGACGACGGCCTGCCCTGGCCGTGGCTGGGAATCTCCGCGGTTGTGGCTTACGCGCTGATGGTGTGGGGACTGCTGGCCTGGGATCACGCTCTTCCTCTGGATATGGGCACGTTGCAGGGGGCCGCGATCCGGCTGCTTCTGGTGCTGGTGTTCGTGACCCGCGATGTGTTGTTCCTGCAATGGTGCATGCTGACGCGGCTGCGGCAGCCGATCGTGAAGGGAGTGTTGTTCCTGTGTCTGTACTACGGTGCGGCGGCGGTGCTGACCGGGCTGGCGACGGTGTCATCGCAGGACGCGGCCCGCTGGATGATGGCCTTACTTACTCCGGTGCAGGTGTTCGATACGGACGTGAAGGGGATGGCATTCCCGGTCGCGACCTACGCCGGACTGGTGTTGCAGACGGGAGTGATTGGCGGAGTGCTGGTGGCGATCAGCAGCCGCTTGCAGCGGCCGATGCAGGCGGGGGCAGCGGCGTAGATAGTGTGGCGCGGGCACTCCTGCCCGCGAAAGGCCGGCGGTATATGGAATGCCAGGTATTTATCGCATCTCGAACCTGCTGTGGCTTCCCAGCAAAACGCGGAAATTGTACGTTCGTTCTTGCTCGCGGGTAGATTTCGCGGGCAGGAGTGCCCGCGCCACACGAAACTAGCCAACTCCGGAGATCTAGTCGGCGTCGCCGTGCTGGCGGTCGACCGACCAGATGCTGGCCTGATCCTTCTCGAACGGGTAAACGTGGACCATCCAGTTGAAGATGATGGGATGGAACGTTCCCCCGGCCGCATCGCAGGCTTCTTGAGTCGTGATCGATCCCTTTAAACCGAATTGCGCGTTTGGTCCCAGCATCTTCTGTTTCTTCTCTTCACGCGGCATAGTCGCTGGCGGCGCGCAGAAATTCACGTGCTCGTGCCACTGCGCCACGCTCAGCGGGATGCGTTCATCCAGCTGATCTTCGGTGAGGCGCTTGGGCGCGGTGTACATCACGCCAATCAGTTTGTAGTCGTCGCCGTGCTTTTCGTAGAGCAGCGATGTGGGATGCTCGGGATTGAAATGCCAGAAAGCCTCGCGCGCATAACCGTAATTGGTGAAATGGTAGATCTTCTGCGGAACGTTGGGCAGGAAAATCTCGAAGCCGTCGGCCAGAGCGGCGTGGTAATCGGTGTACTTTTCTGAAGCTTTGTGCGCTTCCTCGGCGACGTGCTGGGCACGTTCTGCGTCGCCCGGTTTAGACGGGCGCAGGGCCGTCATCTTCATGTGCGGGCCCATGTCCATGTGGCCCTCCATGGAGTGCATGGCGTGAGCGCTGGCGTCGCTGTCGGCGTCCTTGTCGGGCTGCGCCGGCATGTCTTTCACGTTCGACATGTCGTGACCCGACATATCCATGCCGGGCATAGATTGCTGGCCGCTGGAGGGCGCGGCGGCGGATGGAGTGTTTTGTGTTTGGGTGTTTGCCGGTTGAGCGTTTTGCGTCTGACCCCAAGCCGCGGTGCACACAAAAATAGCCGCGAATACCACGATTCGATTACGCATAGGAAATCCCCCACAATCTCAGTTGATACTAACCCTGCCGCAAACGGAATGTCTCGGCAAGAGATCCCCGCAGTCTGTGGTTACAGCCGTAACAATAATGAGGGGTGTTACGAGAGCAGCACATAACGTCCGCCGGACAAGGCCATCTGGCCTCAGGGGCTGAAGCCCGCATTCTTTGTGCAACTTCACGGCACGATTAAAGTCGTGCCCTTCCCGAGCCCGTGCACGCAATTGGACTCCGTGTTACGCCGATTGGCGGTCGGGCGTGGTTTCTGGTACACCTTACTGCTTGACCCTGGGAACCATCCTGTTTCTTGCTTTCGCCGGAGCGCTGGGCGGGGCGCTGAACTCCGTGGCCGGAGGCGGCAGCTTCATCTCGTTTCCGGCGCTGCTGTTCACGGGCGTGCCGCCAATTCCGGCCAATGCCACCAACACGATCGCGCTGTGGACGGCGGCTGCGGCCAGCGGCGGCGCCTATCGCAAACGGCTGGACGTGCCGCGGCGCGTGTTCCTTCCGTTGCTGGGTGCGAGCCTGGTGGGCGGGTTGGCGGGCGCGCTCCTCTTGTTGAAGACACCGGCGCAGACGTTCATGCGTGTCCTGCCGTGGCTGATCCTGGGAGCGACCTTGCTGTTTGCTTTCGGCAGGAAACTGGCGGGAGGACGGAAGTCGGCGCTGGCGCATGAGGCCTCAACCGCGGCACTGGCCGGCGCAGCAGCGTTTCAATTGGGCGTCGCCGTCTATGGAGGATATTTCGGCGGCGGCATGGGCATCGTGATGCTGGCCATGCTGGCCGCGCTGGGCATGACCGACATCCATGCCATGAATGCGCTGAAGAGCGTGATGGGATTCGTGATTAATGGAGTCGCGGTGATCACGTTCATCGTGGCGCGGGCGGTGTATTGGAAGCAAGGGATCGTGATGATCGTGGGCGGAGTCGCCGGCGGCTACCTGGGAGCGCACTACGCGCAGAGGCTGCCGCAGGCCTGGGTCCGCATGTTCGTCGTGCTGGTCGGCGCGGCGATGACCGTGTACTTTTTTTGGAAATCGTACTGAAGAGCAGGGTTCAGTCGTTATCCGGATCCGTCGGTGGTCGGGGATCGTTCAGGAAGTCCGCCGCGCTCACGGGCGCCGGGATGGTTTTAAAATCGCGGGCAGGCTGGAAGAAATCGAAGCAATCCGACAAGTCATCGGCGCGAGCATCGGCATAGCCCAGGGACGGCAGCCTGTAGGTTTCTTCAATGAACTTCAGAATGCTGCCGAAATGGTGTGTCACGTGCGAAATGTAGGCTGCCTTGGCATACGGCGAGACCACGACCAGGGGCACGCGGAAACCGTATTCGTAGGAGTTGATGATCTTCGGGGCCACGTGATCGTACCAGCCGCCCCAGTCGTCCCAGGTGATAAAGATGGCCGTGTCGTTCCAATACTGGCTGTTACCGATGGCGTTCACAATCGAGGCTACCCACGACGGTCCGGAGCCGTCGTTCTGGCCGGCATGGTCGGAAGCATGCCCATCCGGAATCACCCAACTCACCTGCGCCAGTTGACCGTTGGCAATGTCAGTCAACACCTGCGTCTGCGGGATAATCACTTTCTGCCAGGTACTGCCTGTGCAAACCAACCCTGTGCTCTGTTTCTGCGGCTGGCACATGTGCCGGATCGCGTCCGGGGCAGTCCAGATCGAACCTGCCGAAGGAGCGTAATAGCGCCAACTGATGCCCCGGCCATCCAGCAGATCGGTAAGGGTGGGATGCTCGTAGCAGGGATAGGACGACTGCGATTCATTCCCCAAAGGATCAATCAGAGCGACTGTGACTCCAGGAGTTGCGATGCAGCCCGCATTCGAAGAACCGACGCTCAGATTTTCCGCCGCGAACAAGTCGCTGGTGGCAGTCGGAGCCGAAGTGCCCGACAGAATGAACTGGTGCGCCGGAAAGCTGGGTCCCTGGTTCGTCTGGAACATGCGGTCGCCGAACGTGTACTGTTCTGCCAGTTGAAAATAGGGCTGTACTTCCGACGGACTTACATACATATACTCCGGGTTGGGCGGAGGGCAGTGGGTTGTCCCGGCGTTGCACTGGACGAAAATCTGGCCCGCCCCATCCATCTTGCCGCCGTTATATGTCTTCTCCCATGCCTCGTGGGTATGATTGAGATCAAAGTTCGTGGCGAGGTTCCCTTGAGCAAGCAGGATGGGACCATTAGAAGTCATACCCACGCTGGCTATATCGGCACCCCGCTTCATCAAGGCGGTGTCGTGGAAGAGATTGTCGGGCGTGCGATTCTCTTGCACGATAACCACCACGTGCCGAATGCGCAGCGACGAGTACAGGGCGAGGTTGTTAGCGACGCCAGCACGGGCGTTTAGGTTCAATAGCAGTCCGGCGGAAGCACCGAGCAAGATGAGCGTCAATAACGGGGCCAGACGGGCCATGAGAGAACCTCCCAGAGGCTAGTTGTTGCTTTTCCTCAGTGAACCGGCGCCGGGAATTCCCGATCGCAATTTGTCAACCATGCGATGCTGCTTGCGCGGCTGAGCCATTCACATTTGCGTTTTCTCGGTCCGCGGACTTGTGCGCACGGCGTAGCTCTGATTGAACCAGGCTAAACTAAGTGCGTGCCAGGCTTGAACGCCACTCTGACGCCGGACTGAGTCCCCGCTCAGGACCGAATGAGGTACAGCATACTGTCATGGGTCAGATTCTCTGTCAACGTGAAGGATTTTGCATACGGGCGCTCCAGCGGTGCCGCTACGACGCTTTCCATCCCACGCGCGCCAGAAAGTACCTCCACATGCTTCTCCGGTACTCTCGATTCCCCAGGCGGCGCAGAATGAAATACTCATTGACCGGACGATCGTCCTGAAGGGCAGGCACGCGGGGAGCCAAGCCAATGAGATTGTCGAGGGGAAGTTCCTGCTTCAATACCCGGGCGAATTGTTGCTGCGCGCTGGAGGCCGGATCCCACTCCAGGAAATCGGCGACCGCAAGGAATGGCAGGTGGCTCGCCAAAGTTGCCGCTGAGTAAGAAGGAAGGGGAGAATTGCTGGCCAGAAAGTGGCACCCCCAGCTTTTTTCGATCGATCGGAACACGCGAACGTAGGGGAACGACTCTTTCAGGGCCTTTGCGACAGAAGCGATGATGGCGGGGTCGTCGCTACTGGGGAACCACTGCTGCAAAATACCGCCTGGCCGCAGGCGCTGCCGGGCGATGGCATAGAACTCCTTCGAGTACAGCAGACTGGACGCGGCCGCCTCGACTGGAGGAGGCGGGTCGAGAACGATTACGTCGTATTGCGCCGGAGAGCGCTCGAGGTAGAAGCGGCCATCGTCGATCACAATATGGGAAAGGGGCGAGCGCACGAGTTGCTCCGCATCGGCGTGGAAGTAGGGAAATACCGAGACGACGCTTGGCACCAACTCCACCGCGGTGGAAGAAATTCCCCACGAGAGCACGGCACGATGTGTCGTGCCCATCCCAAAACAAATGACCAGCGCATTCTTCGGCGGACTCTGCAGAAATGCCAGGGGCAGGTGAGCCATCATTTTGGTGATCGGCGTCAGACCCGTCATGCCGACCCCATTGACCAGAAGCTGTTTCTCCATTCCCAATCCGAGGGCGGTGACCGTAGCCGTGCTGTCGCGGCGCACCTCCCGCGGCGAGTAACGGGTTTCAAAATCCTTGGTTGTGCCGACCAAAACCAGCGCGAGCAACGAGACAAGCGCTGGCTTCCACGGGGCCTGCGCCTGCGTTTTGGCTACGAAAGGAACTGCGGCGGATGGCTTGCGGAAACTCACCACGATCCAAGGCAGCGCGCACGCCAGCAGCGTATAACGCTCGCCCAGCCAGGGCAGCAGCAGGAAACTCGAGACCAGCGGTCCCAGCACACAGCCAGCGATGTTGATGGCGTATCCCCTGCCGGCGCGGTTTGGATCGCCATGTGCGAAGCCGTCCAGAACCATGGGAGTGATCCATCCGACGATGAAAGAAAACGGCAGAATACTCAGCACGCGCAGGTGATAAATGATCGGGAGTCGCGGATCACAAATAAGCAGCGGAAATAACACAGAGAAAGCCAGCAGCGCAAACAGAAACCCGCTCGGACGTTGCTCCCGCTGATTCGACCTGCGATAGAATTGCGACCCGAGATAGGTAGCTCCCAGGTAGAGCCCGAGGATCGCCGCAAACGCATAGACAAAAGTGCTCAAACCCGGCGTAAACAGCCGAATCCAGACGACCTCGACTGCCATGCTCGTAAAGCCCGTGCCAAACAGCACTAAGTAAGGCCAGCGACTTGCCGCTTTCGATATTGAGGGAGATTCCGGGGTTATGGTTGCAGTCTTCGCAGTCTGTGTCGGGCGCAGCGACAACAAAAACGCCGACGCCGCGAGGCAGAAATTCAGGACCGCCCCCACGTGCAACGTTCCTTGGAATCCCCATTCCTCAATCAGCAGCAAAGGAATGGCCGCGCCCGTCACCGCACCCAGCACGTTGGCCAGGTACAAGTAGCTGAACGATCGCTCCGACTGGTCGGAGAATTTCTCCCGAATGGCCGCCATGGCAAAAGGAAACGTCGCGCCCATGGACGCGCACCAAGGGATCAGTGTGATTCCAATCCACAGCCCGGCGAGAAGGTAGTAGGCCGTAAGCGATAGCGGATGAGCGGCATCCAGCCGCTCGAGAAAGACTCGTCCTTGAGCCAGTTCCCGCGAGACGGCCAGGGCGGATATTCCAATCAGCAACTCCACCAGGGCGTAGAGACGGAGGCTCGGAAGGCGCCCCGACCGTCCCCACTTTCGCACCCAGCGGCCCGCTCCCCAGGAGCCAAACCCCAATCCGATCATGAACGCCGAGAGGACGATGGAGATAAGTGCGGTGGTTACCGCGAATTGCGCCATCGCCAGCCGTACCCACACCAGCTCATAGAGAATGCTGCAGAAGCCCGAGACGAAAAAAAACCCAAAGAACCAGCGCACACGGCCACCCCGTTGAAGATTGAGTAAGTGAGACCGCTGTATTTAATCAGCAGACCCCCAGCCCGCGCAAATCCCTCAGCTGGCGTTAACGAACTTCGATGGATTTCGTTTTGAGAGGGTCTCCGCTGGCCGTAGCCGGCGCCTTGCCAAGAGTGGTTGTCGATCACCGCTGGATTGCCTTCTTTATCCATCTCCTCAGAAATGCCCTGTGGGGCTGATTCTATCTGAGGCAAGTACCGGAAGAGTCGCTCCGAGGGAGGTGAGGGGGAGGGGCATTTTGCCGTCTGTATATACCTATCCCGCCGGCGGTTTGACGGGGATAGCTATTAGAACGGGAAAACTGCTACACCCCATTACCAACTGGTCAACATGGGGCGGCGGCGCGGGAGGGGCGGGAGCGTGGCGTGCCGGTGAGGTTGGCAGACCGCCGGGAGTGCTCCAGATGAAAATCTTTTCCCAATGTGTCCCACAGGCGAGATAGGCGTACACTGATGTCGTTTTTCGAAATCAAGAACGAGATTTTCGTTAACGAAGAGCTTAGCTCTGTGAACGAATCCGCGCCACCTATGGCAAAGGAGCATCCCGAATGAAACTGCGTCAATTCCTGCTAATTTGCTCCCTCTTGATCGGGCTCAGCGGGCACGCCTTGGCTGCCAAGTGGCCTTTGGAGGTTTCCAAGGGCGCTACTGTGGTGGTGAAAGCCCCACTCCAGTTCTGGAAAGCTGAGGGCCCGTCATTTTCCACCGGCGCGCCGATTTTCTGGGTTGATGCGGCAATCCTGGATAAGCAAGACTGGGAATCGGCGGGACTCCCCTACTTCGGGGAATTCGTTGTCACCAAGGTTTTTGAATTCAAGCCATTTTATAAGCTGAAGTACACTGACGTTGAGCTTCGTAACAGCAGTACATGGGTGAAGTTGCGGTTCCAGCCGGGTTCTGACATTGCGCGCGGCTTTCAAGCTCTGACGTTCACCGGTACATGGAGCAAATTTGAGGCGAGCGACTATTTCAAGAATGTTGTCTTTGGAACGGTGGCCGCCCGAATCTTCACGGGCCCATTTGCGAAAATCCCAGACCCAACAAAACTGGCGCTACTGCGGATTGCCGGGACGGGACTCGCCACAGTGACTTCCGAAACTTACAAAGACAAGGTGTACGTCGGGTTCACGTTCCCACTGTCAGGCACGGTTTACAATTCGATCAAACTCAACGAAGGCGCACGGGCCGCAACGGTTATCAATTCCCGCCTTGCGATGCTCAAGAGCCTGGCCATCCTTGTAGGCGATGCTGGCGTTGATGGCGTAAAGATCAGCGAGAATATTCTCTACCGGAACTTCGTATCAGAGACAGTGGCGAAGACTGACAATCTGCAATACTATGCGCCGCTCCCAGCGATCAGCCAGTTTTCTTCGGCAGACATCACGAGCCAGCAATTCGTCGACCAGTGCGTCGTGATTCTGAATGACAACAGAATTCAGGTGTCGCTTTCAAGCGGATCCTAATGATGAAGTAGCGCCGGGGCTATACTTCGCCTTCGAACTCGGCTCCGGCCCCGGGGTCGGTAGTGTCCTAATCCAGCTTAATCAGCTTGGCCAAGTCCGAAGGCGGTGCAGTTTCCGCCTTGGCCCTTGCCAGCACATTGGGCCAGCCGTTGTCGTTTCCATGGAATCTTTGATACAGGGAACGCGCATACCTTTCGATTTGGGCCTGAGCTTGCGCCGGTGCGACGGCGTAAGCCCGAGCTAAGTACCAGATCGCGTTTCTACCGTTCTCGGGCATGGTCGGGCTATTCGGGTCAGGCCAATAAGCCAAGGCGAGCGGATAGACAACGCTGAAAATCCGCTGGGTTCCCGTCTACGGCCGTTCGCAGCGCGGGCACCGCGCAGGCATAATCCTTGTCTTGCAGGCACTTGATTCCGATGGCCGCGTTGAAGATCGTTGTCATCTGCACCTTCATCTTCTGAAAGTCCGCGTCCGAAGTTCCCTCGGGCTTGTTCCACTTCGGCAGGCAATCGAGTCCCTGCTGGCCATACTTCTTGCCATCAGTCAGCAGTTGCGCCGCGTTGGGAGTCTCCGCCCTGGGCCAACACCCGGTCAAAGTACGCCAGAAGCGCCAGAGCCT
Organism: Candidatus Sulfotelmatobacter sp.; assembly: GCA_052326105.1. GTDB lineage: Bacteria > Acidobacteriota > Terriglobia > Terriglobales > Acidobacteriaceae > Sulfotelmatobacter. Next base: position 12,066 of record JBKQRC010000001.1, read on the forward strand.
TTACCTGGCAGGGGTCGTCCACCAGCTTAGTGGCCGTTTCCATCGTCTTCTTGACATCGTTCGTTTTCTGGTAGGTCCCCATTAAAGTTTCCAGCGCTTGGTTCTTCATGATGCTGTTGGGATACTGGGTGAGGAAAGCCTCCAGCCCGCTGATTTTAGCGTTCGGATCAGCCTGCTGAACTGCCTTGACGTAAGCGTTGTACTCCGCACGGTCTTTAATCACTGGCGCAGCGGGGCCGGTTGTGTCTGCGTTGGCTGCGCCGCCGATTGAGACGGCTGGGCCGGTTGCGCCTGTGCTGGCTGTGCAGCTTGGGACGGTTGCAAGATGTACATTATCTTGTACGTCTCGCTTTCTTCTTTCCCCTTACCGTCAACGCTTGGCCTCCGGGCCGAATATCTTGACATGGTCGCCTTCGAATTCAGCCTTGTAAAAGTTATTCGGCATAAAGGTTCGACAATTTCGGTACTTTGTCGCAGGATTGTTGCCCCAGTTTCCCCAATTGATTTTGTAGTCGCAGCCAGCAACCACGATTCGCCCATCAGGAAGCAGCAGCTTCGCTTCGGCACCTCTTATTTCCGAAGTGCCGGTCATAGCGGGAACCGCAGTCCCGTGGCATTCGGAGTTTCCGTGCGAGCTCGTTTGTGACGTTGTTTCTGTGCTTATGTCCAGCGTATCGTCGGTAATAGTTCCTGAACCAGTTCCTGAGCTGGTTCCAGAACTGGTTCCGCTCCAACTACAGGAAGAGGATGCTTTGGCGTTAGTCCACCATGTGTACTGACTTGTGCTTGGGATTGAATCGAGCAGCTTGACTTGGAGTTCGATTTTCTTGGCTGAAACTGCTGTTGCTGCGCAGGTCAGAAATAGGATGAATAGAGTGATTTGCTTCATCTCCTTCTCCTTGTTATTGGATAGCACGGCGTCAGCCTCCTGCAAACACACAAAAGTAACTATGTCCCGCTAGTATCCGCCTGGGGTATGCGTGTGTCCGAGTGCGCGGGAGAGCGGGGCGACCACCCCCATCGCCGGAATGCTTTCTCGAAAAAAAACTTGGTGATCGTTCAAAAGTTGGCCGGGATAATCCGATGTCGGGAGCGGAACTCTTTTGGAGCAACAGACTCTTCAGGGCCAGCCACAGAGGGAAGATCGTGGACGCATCCCATTCACAGACCCTGCTTGCCCAATGACCCTCTTCTGACGCGTTCTGGTTCATCTCCCCGCGTGCAATGGTTCAGTAAGCTGCATCCTGCTTAGCGTGGACCGCATCCACGTACTGTTCCCACCCCTGAAACTCAAAACCTATTTTCACGTAGCCCGAGTGCATACTTAAGAACAATGATGTCTCTTCTATCATCGTGACGTAATTGCCTGCCGGCTGCGCCCTCAAGTCCCAAAATGCATTCAAACTGCGATTCTTATCCTTAAGTGCCATCATCCAGAATCCCGGTTGTGAGCACTCGGTGTCGTCACCATCACACTGGTCATACAGCTTCGCTGTGCCGTATTTCTGACTCACGGCTGTGTTGATCGCGGCGAAAGCATCCTGCAATTCTCGGCCAGTGTCCCCTGTTTGGACGGTCGCGCTGAAGGCTACTACCTTCAATAGACCTTGGGTCGGCGAGATAAAAAGAGCGTAAGTCTCGAACGCTGGATTGGGACGGGGTGCGGTGCTGAGAACCAAGACATCGTCGCGAGACGCCTTTCTATCAACGACGCTCTCGCCGACTATTTTCAGAATCTGAGTTCGAGTCATACCCCGCTCAAATCCGAACGGGCCACTGGGTCTGTCTTGCGCCAATGCCGTGAAGCAAGACAACACGATGAACAGCGCGGTTAGTATGTGCTTCATTTGAACCTTTCTTTTTTGGCACGAGCCGACTTTCGTGATCGTGTGCACTACGCCAAGCGTAACCACGCCTTTGCCGACCCTCTGTGAGCGCAATCACTTTCCAGTTACGTTGGTTTTACCCATCAGGGCATGCCCATCAGGACGGGCTTCTGCTGCCTGATGGCCGAATCGTGGGGTGGGAGTTGTGGCTTGACTTGCCGGTTTCGCATAGTAGCTAGGACTCAGCACACGCGCTTCTGGGAATTGCCCGACCCGCGCGCGTGCCGAAGTGACGGACATTAAAGCCACTTACGCCCGCGAACACCGCAAGTAGCACGATCCCGATGGCAACCGCCAAGCCGAGAAGTGCTATCCATGTGCCCTGAGACTCCTGATCTGAAGCTGGGTCGGGCGCTCGCTCTCGAACTTGAGTGCGGAGCGCAGCCGCGATGTTGGACGTTGCTTTTGGAACACTCGGTTGTCCCGACCCTGCGTCTAGGCGCTGCATTCTCCGCATCGCGTTTCGCTGTTCGCGATGTTCTTGTTCCCACTGGCGCTTGCGTTCTGGGTCCTTGTACGGCATAAATCGTTACCCCTTTCTTCTGTCCAGAAATTGCACGACCCGTTGTAAGGTCTTGCGTCGAACTGCCTTCCCTGACCGGATCGCTTCAATCGTGTGCTGGCTAAGACCTGTTTCGCGCATCAGTTCGCGCAGCCCGCTGCTCGCGATTTCGTCTTTCAGGGTCGGGTCAGCGACGACCTTCCCTGACGGGAGATATTCGGCGGCCTTAAAGCTCAAGAGGCTGAAATCCTCGCCTTCGGTCCAGCGCCTATCGGTCTCTTTTCCGACATAACGCAGCTCTCCGGCGCTAATCGAGGAGCGTTTCAGCAGGCCGCGCGTGTCGGCTGAGCAGGTCGTGCCATCAGGCGCAAGGGATTTGGCCTCGGGATGGCAAAGATAGAGTCTGAGGACGTATCC
>JBKQRC010000002.1:0-77572 GCA_052326105.1 Candidatus Sulfotelmatobacter sp.
ATCGACCGACATAATGAAAGCCCGAAACCATTCATCTGGACCGCTCGCGCCGCCGACATCCTGGAAAAAGTGAAACGCGCTCGCCGCTCCCTCAATAAACGTCAATCTGCATGACGCACTACACTAGTACTGCAGCGACCCGGCTATCGGCCAGTGGTTGCCGCGCGCGACCGGCTATTGAGGCAGACGCGGTTGCGCCCTGATTGCTTTGCGCAATAGAGCGCGTTGTCGGCGGCCCGGATCAGTTCGTCCCGGCCGGCGCCATGATCGGGGAACACGGCAACTCCCGCGCTGATGGTGACCGTGCGCGGCACGCCCGGAAACTGCCAGCCTTCCACCAGCCTCCTCAGCTTTTCCGCCACCGTGACCGCCTGCTGCGCCGTCGTCTGGGTCAGCAGGAGGGCGAACTCTTCGCCGCCGTAGCGGCAGACGACATCAATTTTCCGCAAGTTCTGGTGAAACAGCGAAGAGACTTGCCGCAGCACTTCGTCTCCCAGCAGGTGGCCAAACTCGTCATTGAGCCTTTTGAACTGGTCAATATCTGCCATGACCACAGCCATGGGAGTTCCAAAGCGGCGAGCCCGGTCAAGTTCTTCCACAATCCGCATTTCAAAGAAGCGCCGGTTAAAGATGCCGGTAAGGCCGTCCAGGTAGGCCAATTGTTTGACGCGCTCGACGTAGTGGGCGTTCTGGATGGAGTTGGCGCAGATGTCGGCCACCGATTCCAGCGACTGCAGTTCGTTCCCACGAAAGGCATCAGGCTGCGAACTGTGCAAGGTAAGCACCCCGAGGGTTTGCCCGAAGGAAATCAACGGGATGCTCATGCGCGAGGCCGCTTCGGTGAAAAACCGGAACGACTCTGGTCGCGACGCCAGGTCTTTTTCGATGACGCTGCCGCTCGCCGCCAGCACGCGCGGCCAGGGATCCTGACTCGCCGGAAATCGCCCCCCCGCAGGAATGCACAGAGTCAGTGTCCCCTCATGTGCCCGCAGCACCAGATCGCCTTCTTCCCGCAGGAATAGCGAGACGTGCTCTACCTGGAAAGCCTGCTGAATCACTGCGCACGCGCGCGCCAGCAACTCTTCCAGATCCATGACTGCGGTGCTCTGCTGAGCTATGGTATTGATCGCTTCCAGTTGCCGGGCCCGCTGCTGTTCCAGCGAGTACAAGCGAGCATTCTGCAGAGCGATCGAAGCCTGCGTTGAAAACAGCGTCAACAGGTCTATGGTTTCATGGTCGAAGTGGTCGAGGCGTTCGCTCTGGCAATCCAGCACGCCCACAACTTCATCCCGCACCATGAGCGGAATTGCCAGCTCGGAACGCGTGGATTGGGCGGTGCAGATATAACGCGGGTCCTTGCTGACATCGGGAACGTATACCGGTTGTTTCTTGAAGGCCGCGGCTCCCATGAGACCCTCGCTGTATCCGAGGAACCCTTTGTCCTTGCCGGCATCCCAGCCGACCTGCGAACGCACACACAACTGCTGCGCATCCTTGTCGAGCAGCAGGATGGCCACGTTCTGCAGATGAAAATAGTCGCGCGCGATCGCCAGGATTCTTTGCAACACCTCGTCCAAATCGAAGGTGGAGAGCACAGCCTGGCCGGCGTCGTACAGAACCGCGATTTTCTCCATTCACACGGATTCTACCGTTACAGGTGGCACCAACCGAGGTTCCCAAAGTAACCCCTTCGCCAAAAGGCCAATGGGAGGCCGCTATCTCCACCTCCGGGCGGTGCGGATCAGGCCGTAGGCCACCAGGCAGAACCAGAAGTCCACCAGGGTCCCCAGGTCGGTGTGGAACCGGTGGTGCTGGGCAGAAGCGGGCAGCGAAGGCATGAGGATGAAATACGCGACGTTGCCCAGGATGATCGCCAACAGCGCCTGAATGAAATTGATAACCACTGATGGTTTAGACACCGCGCCTCTCCTCTGCGGTTTCACACTCATGCCAACGGGATGCGCGTGCTCCTGCTACCATGAAGAACAATTGTCGATTTGTTGATTTTTGATTGTTGAATGAAGAGCGGATGCGTTTCAGATCTCATTCGACAATCAACAATCCCACAATCAACAATGCCTTTGTCCCATGCTCGAACTCTCCACTCCGGTGCAGTATGTCAAGGGGGTGGGTCCGCGCATTGCGGAGATTCTCGCCGGCAAAGGGATTCGCACCGTCGGCGACCTGCTTTATTATCTCCCTTTTCGCTACGAAGACCGCCTGAATCCGCGCGGCATTTCCGAGTTGCGTCCCGGCGAAATGGCGACCGTCATCGGGGAAGTGCGCAACTCCGGGTTGTTCCGCACGCGCCGCATGCCGATTTTTCAGCTGACGGTGGGTCAGGGACGCTCCCGCCTGCGCTGCCTCTGGTTCAACGCGACCTACCTGCAGGATAAGTTCAAACCCGGCCAGATGATCGCGCTCTATGGCAAGGTCGAGGAAGATCAGCGCAACCACGAGTTAGAGATCATGCAGCCGCAGTTCGAGATCCTGGGCGATTCGAACGATGGCGGCGAAAATGGCGCCGCCGTAAAGGCCGCGGAGAAGAAAGCTGCGGAATCCCTGGAGATCGGCCGCATCGTTCCCATTTACGAGTCCATCGGCCAAGGCCGACTCACGCCGCGCTGGTTTCGCCGCGCCATCCGCACTGCGCTCGACAATCTCACGCCCGATCTGCCGGAGCCGATTCCTGCCGTCGTGCGCGCCCGTTTGGGCCTGATTCCGCCTCGCGCCGCGCTGTGGAATGTTCACTGGCCGGAACCTGGCGAGAGTCTGCACGACCTGCAGTCGTCGCGCACACCGGCGCATATCCGGCTGATTTTTGACGAGCTGTTCTTCGTGGAGTTGGGCCTGGAGTTGAAGCGGCGCCAGCAGAAGGCGCAGACCGGGATCGCCTTCCGTCTGGATGAGAGCGTGCGAGCGGCCATCAAGAAGATCTTGCCCTTTCATCCGACGGCAGCGCAGAAGCGGGTCCTCAAGGAAATCGCCGCCGACATGGGAAAGCCTTACCCCATGCGGCGTTTACTGCAAGGGGATGTGGGATCGGGCAAGACCATCGTCGGCTTCGAGGCCGCCATCATTGCCATCGAAAACGGCTGCCAGGTAGCGTTGATGGCTCCGACGGAGATTCTCGCCCAGCAGCACTATTTTTCCGCGCGCCGGATTCTCGAGAATGCCGGCTACCGCATCGTGTTGTTGACCGGATCGATCGAAGCCGATCGCAAGCGCGAAATTCGCCGCCACATCGCTCAGGGCAACGCCCAGCTGGTCATTGGCACGCACGCCTTGCTGGAGGAGAGCGTCGAGTTCACCAGACTGGGCCTGGTGATTGTGGACGAGCAACATCGCTTCGGAGTGATGCAGCGCCTGAAGCTGATGAAGAAGACGTCCGACAGCAGCGAGGAAACTCATGTGGCACCGGGTCTTCGACCCGGTGAGGCCGGGCAAAGCCCGGCTGCTGAACGACTCGCAGCTCCCTCCGAGCCCGATGTTCTCGTAATGACCGCGACCCCTATCCCGCGCACCCTCGCCCTCACCCTCTACGGCGACCTCGACCTCAGCGTGCTCGACGAACTCCCGCCCGGCCGCACGCCCATCGTCACCAAATGCGTTGCTGACGATCAATCCCCCAAAGTCTGGGATTTCGTCCGCAAGCAGGTTGCGACAGGGCACCAGGCCTACGTCGTCTATCCTGTAATCTCCGAAAACGAGGAATCCGAGCTCAAGGCCGCCATCAAGATGTACCGCGAACTCAGCGGCCACGTATTTGCCGATCTGAAAGTCGGCCTCCTCCACGGCCGCCTCGATGCCGACCTGAAAGACCAGGTCATGCGCATGTTTCAGAAGGGCGAGTTACAGATTCTGGTCGCAACCACCGTCATCGAAGTCGGTGTGGACGTCCCGAACGCGACCATGATGGTGATCGAGCACGCGGAGCGTTTCGGCCTCGCGCAACTTCACCAGTTGCGCGGACGCATCGGGCGCGGCGCGGCCAAATCCTATTGCGTGCTGATGACCGGCGGCAAAATCACCGAAGAGGGCCAGCGCCGCCTCGACGCCATGGTCCGCACCAACGACGGATTTCAGATCGCCGAACTCGATCTCGAACTCCGCGGCCCCGGCGAATTCTTCGGCACGCGGCAGGCTGGAATGCCCGATTTCCGTGTGGCTAACATCATTCGCGACGCACAGCTGCTCGAAGCCGCCAAGCGCGAGGCCGCTGCCGTGCTTGCCGGACCCAACTCCGAAGTTTCCTCCGAAGAAATCAGTCGCGCCCTCGTGCACATGCGGGCGCGCTGGCAGCATACGTATGGGTTGGTGGAAGTGGGTTGACGGGATGCAGGTTCCGCTTTCGGTCTGCCCATGACCCAGACGAAGACGCGGGGAACCGACAACCGCACTTCGGCTCCCCAAGAAATGTTCTTATCCCAATTTCACTTCTTCAACTCTTCCGCGGCGGGTTGAGTCTGCGTCCCCACTCGTTTGAACTGCGAGGCCAGATTTTGAGCGAGAAGAGGATCGGCTTTTGCGCCCGCCATCGCTTTCTCCAGATGATCATTGTGTTCGCGCTCCGGATCGCTGAGGGTGGTAATAAGAGCGGCGGCGTATTCCATTTCTGGGTCCGATCCTCGCATGCTGATCGCCTTCTTTACCCAGCTGTATCCGTCAAGGCCCTTCGCCGGATTCGGCTCGTCGTTGCCCATCCATTGTTTGTAGGTCTCGGCCAGGTATCCGGCGTCGAACCACGCGAGAGCGCCGAGGTTGCCGGCGCCGGCATCGGCGGCGCGCCCGTGAAGCCGGGTGAGCAACTCCTTCGCCACCCGCGGATCCTGGCGAGCGAAAATCGTGGCCCGCCGCAGCGTCTCCATATGCACCAGCACCGGAGTGTTCGAATCGAGAATCGCCAGGGTGTCCCGAGTGAGATTCTTCACATCGTAGGTCCGACTCCCCTTTTGATAGTTCAAGTCAACCGAAGGCAACGACTTCGCTTGCCCGATTTGAATGGGATGGCAGATAAGAGGCGGTCCGGCGAAAGCCGCGGTTGTAAACCCCAGCAGGACAGCCACAACGCTAATGGCAAGGCGTGAAAGTGAATGTGAATTCATGGTCTGGAATCTCCTTGTTTCGCTGATTGAACCCCACGTTCAGAAAGACGCCAGCCGCGAGCCCACTGTTAACAAAACGCGCAAATATCCGGGAAGAAGTAGAAGATTTGATTGCGGAGATTTGGTCGCGATGATCTGATTGCGAAGATTCGCTCGCGATGTCGCGCAACCAGCTTACTTTTCGCGAACGGGCGTAGCCGCGCCGGACCAGGAGCGCTCCCAATGGCGCCAAACCGAGATGTCGTCAAACCCCAGCGCGTTCCACCACAGATCAAGCATCGGTTGATCGAGAAGCAGGACTCCTTCCCTAGTAACACCAGCAGGAGGCGGCGCGAGCTCTCGCAGCCGGTCGTAGACGAGTGCTCGCTGCCCCTCATCCACACGCGCCAGCAAATGCCACAGTGTGAGCGCGTCATGCTTGCGAGACTCGGCAAGAACGATCGCCAGATCTCCGGCACATTGCTGCGGCGTGCTGTCTTCAAAGTCGAATCTCGCCAAGGCGGCGCGCAACTCCGCCGACGCATCTTCGAAGTAGGGCGTGCCCGGGCCGACTTTCGGCTTGGTCGCGCAAGCTGCGCCCGCTGGGATGAAGGACTCGTGGCCATTCAGCTTGAATCCGACCCATCCCAGCGACGTGCGCACCAGCCCCGCGCCTGAATCGTCCACCTGCAAGGTGTAGGCGCAACCCAGGTCCACCGTCACTGCCGACGGAGTGTTGACGACGAATTGACCCGCAGGCGCCCAGATATAGGCGTGAATTGTTCCGTGATCGAGCGCAAGCTGCTTCAGACCCGCAGCCATAGCCACCAGACGCAGGCGTGTGCTCGGCTCCATCTCGATTTTGCCAGTATCTTCCGCCTGAAGATTGGCCCGCGAGTGATCGTCGGTTTCAAGTATCTGACCGACGCCGAGCCGGCTGGGTCCCTCGTTAACGCCGATTATGTTTCTTCCGATTCGCGGTGTCCCGGCCACGCGGGATACATCCCACCCCGCGACGCTCGCTGGGGTTATCTTTTTCCCGCGCATCAGAACTGTGACTGCACCGATAACCAACACAGCAGCGGTCGCCGTCACCAGGGCGGGGAACAGTCGCATTCGCCACGGAAAGAACGTCCATCGTCTGTCTGGAGCGATCTCAGGAAATACCGGCGCGGTCCGGTCATGCCGAAACTCTGCAAGCAACGTTTCCAGTCTCTGGATTTCAGGATCGGGCTCGCCCGATCCATCCCACAAATAGTCGCCGCTCTTGGCCAGAAGTTCGTTCTCCGTTTTGTTGCTCCCCATATCCATGATTACCGCGTCTCCTGTTCGTCCTGATGGCTGCCCGCGGGCGGGCTCAATTTCGCGCGCAGTTGCTCCATGCCGCGATGCAGATTGACCCGCACGGAACCGTGCGTCATCCCGGTTCGAGCCGCTATTTCAGGACCGGTCAAGCCCTCGACCAGCCGCAGGATCAACGTCTCCCGATAGGCGTCGGGCAGGCCCCGGATCGCGTCGAGAATTGCGGCGGCCGGGCCTTCATGTTCTGTCATGCCATGTTTTGTTGTGCTTCGCCCTGTCATGCCACGCTCTGCCCGAGCGCTTCCGCGGTCGAGTTCATCGTCCGCCGTATCATCCGCCAGCGGGTCCTCGGGCACGGAACGCCGGTGATAATCATTCGCCAGATTGCGCGCGATCGCCGCCAGCCAGCCGCCGAAACTTCCACTTTCCCGCAGCGTGGAAAGCCGTCGGAGCGCCCTCAGGAAGACATCTTGCACGAGGTCATCCACTTCGCCCACTGGGACTTTGGCCAGCAGAACGCCGTGGACCATCCGAGCATAGCGTTCGTAAAGGCGTCCGAATGCCGCCCGGTCCCCATCCCGCGCCGCATGCACCAACATCGCATCTTCGTAGGCTCCGGGCGAGGCTTCGGCCGCGGATTCCTCCCTCACAGGCCTACGTCCCAGGCCCGCCGCCAGCAGGTCAACCCCATCTCCTGACCTCGAGGCCATGCGCCCACAATCCCCACGACATGATAGACGTTCCGGGGAGAAGAAGTGTTAACAGCAGGGCAACTCGCCAGAATCCAAAAGACAGAGGCAACAGGATGGATCGCCAACAGTTCGGACGTTGATCTCCGTCTGCTCGTTCGCATCGTCCGCACCCGACCAGGGCGAACTGATAAAATCGAAAGGATGGCGGCACCTTCCCAATTGATTCAGATCGAGCTCAACCCTCCGCTGCGCGCTCCCAAGCCGCAGTGGCTGCGGGCGAAGGCTCCCGTGGGCGACAATTTTCACAATCTGAAGAAAATGGCCCGCGGGCTCGGTTTGCACACGGTGTGCGAGTCGGCGCAGTGTCCCAATATCGGCGAATGCTGGAACCACAAGACGGCCACGTTCATGCTGCTGGGCGACATTTGCACGCGCCGCTGCGGCTTCTGCGCCGTGCCCAAGGGACGCCCGCAGCCGATTGACTGGGACGAGCCCCGCCGTGTGGCTGAAGCGGTAGCTACTCTGGGACTGAAACACGCGGTAGTGACGAGCGTCAATCGGGACGACGACAATATCGGCAGCGCCCGAATCTTCGCCCAGACCATCCGCGAGATTCGCGAGCTGACGCCCGGTTGCCGCGTCGAAGTCCTGATCCCGGATTTTCAGGGACTGGAAGAATCGCTGCGCATCGTTCTCGAAGCCCAGCCCGACGTGCTCAACCACAACACCGAAACCGTGCCTCGCCTGTATCGCGCGGTCCGCTCCGGCGCGCGCTACGAACGCACGCTGACGTTGCTCGAGAACGCCAAGAAATTCTCGCCCGGCATGGTGACCAAGAGCGGAGTGATGGTCGGCCTGGGCGAAGCCACTGAAGAACTGGTCGAGGTTTTCCACGACCTCGGCACGCGCGGCGTGGACATCCTTACGGTTGGGCAGTACCTGCGTCCGTCCAAAGATCACCTACCCGTTGCCCGATTCTACGAGCCGGAAGAGTTCGTGCATCTGCGGAATGAAGCGCTCCGCTTCGGCTTCCGCCATGTCGAGTCCGGACCGCTGGTGCGGTCCAGCTACCACGCACACGAGCAAGCCGATGCCACGGCGCAAACTCCCACCTTTCCCGCAAAGAACGCGGCAAGGATGGTTCACCCGGCGGTGTCCTAGCTTGCGGCCGACGGATTCTCCCGCCAAAATTTGCCATCCGGAAAGTACGGCGCGCAGGGTTAGTATCCCCATCGTAAATATAGCCAACGGGAGGTCCCTCTTTCCTTGGTGACCATCCTCCTCGTTGTCCTTGGTTTCTGTGCCGGCATGCTGGGCGCGCTGACTGGCATCGGAGGCGGCGTACTGTTGACGCCGATTCTCGCTCTGCACTTCGGCATTCCCATCCGCCAGGCGATCGGAACCAGTCTGGTTGCCGTGATCACCACGTCGGCCGCCAGTTCTTCGGTTCACCTGCAGCGCCACACCACTGACATTCGCCTGGGGATGACGCTCGAGTTGGCAACGGCATTCGGCGCGGCGGTTACGGCTTATCTGGTCGGCTATTTCAATCGCAGCGCGCTCGAAGGATTATTCGCCGCATTTCTTCTTTACAGCGCCATTACCATCCTGAGCCGCGGCGGCAAGCTGAAACCGGAAGAAGATTCTTCTCCGGCCGTAAACGGTGAGACGGTGATCCCGCCCTACGAGCCGCAACGCTACCCGCTGGGACTGGCTGCGTCCCTGGTCGCGGGCGCACTCTCGGGACTGCTTGGGATTGGCGGCGGCCCCATCAAGGTCCCGGTGATGTTCATTTTCATGAACGTACCGTTGATGGTCGCAACCGCGACCTCGAATTTCATGATCGGCGTGACTGCAGCCGCCAGCGCCATCGTCTATTACCGCCGCGGCGACATCCTGGTGCAGTACGCGGCGCCTCTGGCCGTCGGCGTGTTCCTGGGATCGCTGCTCGGGGCGCGTCTCGCCCCACGCGTTCATACCAAAGTTGTTGTCTATCTGCTGGTCGCGATCATGTTCTATCTCTCTGGGAGCATGTTCGTGCACCTGGTATGGGGGCGGCAATGAGCCAGTTGCGGGAGCCCGCATTCGACCGTGCCGTAGCCATGGTGCTGCGCATCGGCGCTTTCAGTTGCTTCTTCATCATGCTGGCCGGCCTGATGGATGGATTATTCGTTACCGGCCATGTTCCTCTTGAGATCGAGCGCATCGGCGTCTTATTGATGCTGGCCACGCCGGTCGTTCGCGTGATGGTCGCCTGCTTCCTGTTTTTCCGCGAAAAAGACTGGAAGTACGGATGGATCTCGCTGGGCCTGCTGATGATCCTCCTGCTGGGGTCCGTCTTCGGTCTCGGCGAACACTGAAGTTGCTGCGGAAACAACCTGCGAACGGGAAGGGCACGGCTTCAGCCGTGCCGCCAATGCCACTGCATGGTCGCGGCTTTGGCCGCTGAGGGGAGGCACGCAAGACCATCAGTAATTCTTAGCCAGGTATTCCCGCAAACGCTCAAGCCTTAAACTGGCATCGCCAGTCTCAACTTGTAAGAGCAGTTGCGCCGCATTCAACTGGTTGCGGAAGTCGAACGCAGCCGAAGTGTCTGGATCTCCTACCAGCTGAAGATTCTTCTCGATCTGTCCGCTTTCTTCCCGCAGCGACTTCAGCTTGGCTTCCTGCACCGTGACGCTGTCCGCCAGCTGTTGCCGAAGCACCTCCATATTGCGCACGACATCGCCTTCCTGCACTCGCTTCCATTCATCGTAGGCCTCCGACGCACGATCAAGATGTTTGTTGATGGCTCGGCTGGCCAGATTGTAGTTGATCGAAACCGCGCCATATGGCTGCGGGCCATAGGCAACCGGATTGACCTGCTGATGTACTCCCACCGAGAGAGCCACCTCCCAATTATTCTGGCGGCTTAGTCTATCCAGCGCTTTCTGCTCGCTGGCTTCGCTGTTCTGTTTTTGCGAGACCAGTTCCTTCAACGGCTTGTCACTCAGTGGTGGAGTGTAGAGCGCCGCGATCTTCGACTGCGTGTCGGCATGGTCCGCGTCCAGCCTGATTTTTGTCGTCTGCAGCGTGAAGAGTATGAGGCGGGTCGCGGTCTTCGCCTCCACCATCTTTGCGGTTTTTTCCATCATCCCATCCAGGGACTTCGCCGCCTGTTCGACCAGAGCCAGCCGGTTGCGCAGAGCTTCCCTCTCGAGTGCGGGCAGGGCATATTGAATATCCTGCTGAGCCCCCGTCGTGGCCTTATACAGTTCGCAGTTCTTGCGGGCCACGTCCATGGTCAGACTGGCTTTTTTCAGATCTGACAGGCCAAGCGAGGCCCCGCCCACCACCTGCAGCGGCAGGCCGGTTTCGGGCTGGGTCATGCCGGCTGCCGCGATGGGTGTGCGCAACAGGTCGCGCTGGGCCTGCGCCTGCTCCATTACGTAGGAGCAGTAAGCCAGTTGGTCCGTAAGGTCCGCGGCAAATCCGGGCGCGGCCAGCAAAAGGATTGAGCACAACACAGACTTCCAGTGATTCACGAACATTCTCGTTCTCCTCAGAATGGCGGCGCCGCACGGGTTAAAACAGCACCGGCTTGCGGCCCAGGAACACCGTCTTTGATTTTGCCGACTCCGCATGATCCAGATTCATCTGGATCAGGAACCCGCGAATCTGGGTCTTGAAGATGGGATGGATGGCTTGCTCTTCGCCGGGGAATATCGACTTCACCGTGCCCACCTTACGGCACAGGATCATATTCAGGTAGCAGTCGTAGATCGGACTTCCGGCCGCCGCGTTGGCCTGATTGTCATAAGGAACGAACGCGAAGTACAACGTCTGCCCCCCGGATGCATTCAGATAATATGGGCTCTGTTTGGCCGTGATAATCGCCTGATGTAGTCGATCGATCTGTCGTGTTTCTTCCTGCAGCTGCTTTTCCGACACGTTAATGGCGACATCCAACTGGGCAACCTCAGACCGCAGCTCTGCCTGCTTTTCGAGCACATCGAGCGAGTTCGTGCCCGTGGTGGTCTTGTCTAGGACACTGTCTGTGAGTAAGATCTCGGCAATTCTGCTGTCCGTGTAGGCGCCCTGTGCCGTGTTGAGCGCCGCCAGTTGTGTCGCCGCGTCGCCCTGCGTGATCAATCCAGCAGCCAGGTCTTTCTTAATGTTGGACTCCACTTCCTTGAGGTCCGCCAGCACTTTCTGCGTTTTCAGATTGTCGGCCTGCTTTTGCTGGTCCAGTGTTGCGAGCTCCGGGCCGGTGGCACGATTGTGTGCGCGCTCCCGCGCAATGGCGGCCTGTAATTCAGGTTGCAATTCCAGCAGAGCACCACGGTGTTTCTTCATCTCGGCCAGACCACTGTTCAGTTTTGCTGTGTCCACCTTCAGATCTTCGATGGTCTGCTGGCTGGTCACCAGCTTTTCCCGGAAGTCGAGACTCTTCTCGTCCGCGGCAGAGAGAATGACCGGCGCACCCCACGAGCTGTTCACCGCATAAAAGCCCATTACAAAGGCGTAGATGATGATGCCGGCCAGCACGAGATACAGCACGATAATCGCAAAGATCCGGTAGAGCGTAATCACCAGCTTGTAATGCAGTGATTGCCGGGCGGGAGCTTTCCTGGGTTCGGAAATAACCGCTTCAACTTTGGTTTCGCGAGGAAGCGACTCAACTGGTGGCGTTGCCAAGGGACACCTCTTGTTGTTCTTTGGTTCGAGTTCCCCAGTCTGCCGAGTCCATCGTGCACAAGGCCAGGGGCGTGAGAAACAGGCTGCTGACGAGTGACCATGCTACATAAGCGCCAAAGGCAAGTGGGTGGGTAACCGCTTCTTTCGCGCTATATTTCTTGATTACCCAGGTAAGCACAGCTCCAATCGCAAGCGCGGTGATCAAAGGAATCGGCCCAGCCCACGCCAGTGGGTCCGACGTAAGCGCGGTCACTACCACCAGAAATCCGACCAGCGCTCCCACCGGAGTCAGGACCAGCGTCAGCACCGTGTTGGGGTGCAGCTTCCAGACATGTTGCGGCAGCGTTTTCAAAGTAAAAAAGAAGTCGCGCACGATGCTGCGCCGCCAGCGGAGTTGCTGCTTGAACAGCACCGAAAGCGTGGTCGGCACCGTGGTCCAGCACAGTGCGTCATTGTTGATGTAAGTTCCGTAACCCCGCAGCAACGTCTGATGAGTCAGGAACCGGTCTTCTCCCTGATTCACCGGAATCCCGAACCAGTTGCGCGCGCGGATGGAAGGTTCGATCTCCAGCAGCAATTGGCGCCGGATGGCGAACAGGCATCCGCTGATGCAGCACACACTGCGAGTCCAGTTCTCGGGAATCTTGTAAAGCTCAAATGCGGAGTAGTAGACCACGGTCTGAATGGCGGTGATTACGCTGTCGTTCGGATTTCTGACTCCCACTCTGCCGCCTACCGATCCCATGCGCGGCTCGCCGAAGCAGGCAGTCAGCTCCCGAATCGCCTGCGGATGGAAGATGCAATCCGAATCAATCGAGATGATGATCTCCGCCGTGGAGAGCTGCAGCGCATTGCAGACGGAGCGCGCCTTTCCGCTGTTCACCTCATTTCGCCCGGTCCTTACGCGAATGTTGGTGAAGTCGCGCTGCGCTTTGAGCATCCATTCGTAGCTGTCGTCGACCGAGCAGTCGTCCTGTGCGATCACCTCAAACTTGTCGTTCGGATAGTTGCTCTTGCTGATGCTCTCGATCGTTTCGTAGACCGTCTTACCCTCGTTGAAGCAGGGCATGAGCACGCTCACCGTTGGCTCGTAGGTGTAATCCTTCTTGGCCTTTGTGCCGGGGAAAGAAAACCTCATGATGATCCCCATCAAATACTTGACCACGGAGATCAACAGGCACAGCACCAGGATGAGCCAGAAAAGGATGGGAGCCATGACCGCCCGCGCCTCCAGAATTCGCACAATATCACAACCGGGGCGGTGCCTGAATTCAGGAAAACAATGCCCACAGTGGACGGAGCAGAACTGGAGAACGACTCAGAAGATGTGCATCTTGATGCTCAGGTACTTCTTGGGGTTTTCGCGGATCCCCTTCACCAGATCGCGCGTCTCGATCAGCGCCTGGTTGGCGTTGTTGAACAGGGAGTCGTCCTTGAACATCCGGCCGACCGTACCCTGCCCCGCTTCCAGTTCCGTGGTCAACTCGGAAAGCTTGGTGATGGTGGTGTCGAGTTTCTTGGCCAGTTCCTCATCCCGGGTCAGCTTGCCCAGCGTTCCCTTCCCTGCATTGATGTCTTCGGTCAGCTTCTTGATGTTGGCAACGGTGTCGTTGGCGTTGTCGTAGAGCGATGGATCCTTCACGAACTTGCCCGCTGTGCCCTTGCCCTGCTGGATGTCATCGATGACTGCGTTCATCTTGTCGAGCGTGGCCAGGAACTTATCGTAGGCGTCGTTGCGGCTGATCAGCGCGCCCAGACTGCCCTGCCCGCTGCTCACCTGTTCCACGATCTTCTGAAACTCCGCCACGGTGACTGAGAAGCGGTTGTAGAGCGTGGGATCGTAAATCAACTTGCCCAGGGATCCCTTGCCGCTCTCGGCGAAAGCCAGAATGCGGTCGGCGCGCTTCAACAGCGCGTCCATATTCTGCAGCGTGCCCTGGCTGGCGCGCACCACCTGGTTGAAATCCGGATGCACCTGCGTGGGCAGGATGTCCCCGTTCCGCGCCTCCGAACCAACTGCTTGTGAGCTGTCAATATCGAGGTAGGTTTCGCCCAGCACGCCCGCCGTGTCGAGTGAGATCTCCGAATCCCGGCGTAGACCGTAGATGTATTTTGTGCTCACCTTCATAGTGACTTCGACGGGAGTGAGCTGTTTGTCCTTGTCGGGAACAATGAGGATCCTCGTCACGTTTCCGATATCCACGCCGCTCAGGCGCACGGGAGCCCCCTCGCGCAGACCTTGGGCGTTATCGAAAAATGCATGGATCGTGATGCGAGTAGTAAATAGCCCGGCCGTGTTGGACATCAGAAACAGCAGCAACGCCAGGACCAGGCCGGCCACGATTACCGTGATCCCGACCCGGAGCTCCGACCACTTGAGCTGCTTCTGACTAGGCAACGTTTTTCCTCAAAACGCGAGCCGACCGCGGCCACAGTTGGGGATCAAGTATATCTTCTGGCGGCACGCCCACGGCAGAATGATAACAAACCGGAGGCAGCTCTAGGCCGCTTTTGTGCGCAGGACCGGCATCAGTCCCAGCGCCATGAGATACGCGCCCGCTCCGCATGCCAGCGTAGCCGTCAAGCCGAATTGGATCGCGATCAGCATGGCCAGCACCGATCCCAGCACGCTGGCCGCCGCGTTCATGGCCCAGGCCCACTCCACCGCATTTTTGTTGCCGTCTTGCCCGGCGCGCGAATCCGCAGCCGCAGCCAGGGCGCGCAACCCCGTCGGGAATGGCATCCCCATGACGAAGCCCAGCGGGATCAGAAGCGCGCCGCTCACCAGCAGCCGGTATCCGAAGGCCAGCCCGATTAGTCCCGCCAGACGGCTGGGGAGGAAGAACACATACACCAGAAGCGTCGCGATCACCAGCGTTAGCGGCAGCCAGCCCATTTCCGTGCGCGGCAGCCAGAGCCGCGAGAACAGGCTCCCTGCCCCGCTCGAAAGCAGCAAAAGGAAAATCACCACGGTGAGAGCGTATGTGGGATGTCCGAGGAACAACACGAAGCGCTGGATGAATGCGATCTCCACCAGAATGTAGCCCAGTCCCACCGCCACGAAATAAAACAAGGGGAGCGGCGATTGGCGGCCTCTTCTGGCTTTCAACGCCAGGGGCAGAACCAGAAACGCTACTACGGCACAGAGAGAAATGATCAGCACCAGAAACAGCACCAGCACACCGAGATTGACCTTCCAGTCGATTCCGGTGCGCAGGCCTTTCTCGCTGAGAATCTGACCCACCTTGAGGGTGAAAAAGAAAAACGGCGCGTTGTCGCTGACTGGCGACACGTTATAGGCGTAGCTTCGAGCAAAAGCGTAAGGATCGTTGCTGGCAATCAACTCGGAAAAAGGATTCTTGCCGGGCCGCGACGGCAGATAAAGCGGCGTAATGTTATCGTAGTCGTCCAGATAGTTACCGACCGTTTCTTCTTCCTCTTCGGTGAACGGCGTCTTCTTCGCCAGCACCACGACCGGGATTCCGTCTTCGTCGAGTTCTCCCTGCGATGCGACCACGAAATGCCGCGCCGGATTAGTCACTCCCAGCCGATGCAGCGCTTCCATGGCGACCGCGACCACGCGCAGCGCCTCGCGGGGATGGCGGAATTCCCAGCGCGTGATGGCAATCATGCCATCCGGCTTGAGATGCTCGAAATATTCCCGGAAGGCCTCGACCGTGTACAGATTGTTCTCGCTGAGGGCAAACGCGCCCGCCGCCGTCGAAGCCCAGGTATCCACCAGCGTCATCTGCACCACATCGAACTTCTGCGACGCCGAACGCAGGAACGACCGCCCGTCGCTCACGTGAATATGCACTTCGGGCCGTTCATAGAGGTGCAGCGAGTAGTCGGCGTAACGCCCGCGCATGATGGTGGTGGCGATGATGGGATTGATTTCGATCCCGGTCACGTTCGGACTGCCGCTCGCCACCGCGCGCAGTACGTCAACTCCGCCGCCCGGACCGATGATGGCGAACTCTCCGTGCGGCCGCAGCGCGTTGGCCAGAGCCGGCGGAGCGGACATGAGATCGTATTCCCAATCCGTGCCCTTCCAGTGCGCCAGGTCCGCATTCATGATGTAAGTGTTGGCGTCGGCATCAATCACGATCGCCTTGGCCCATCCCTGCCGATCCACTTCCACGCGCGAGATCGCATTCCAGCGCGCAAACTCCACCCACGCCGGATCGCGGAACATGCCCTTGGCGTAAACCACGTCGATGAGACGGCCGGAATAATTCGCCCCGATCAGCGCCACCAGCGCCAGGGCCAGCAGAGCCGCATTCCGGCGCACAGTTCGAACTTCGGCCCAGATCATCCCGGCAACGGCCAGCGCCACGCCTGAAACCAGGATCGCATTCGGCCCGCCTAGCCAGTTCAGCACCGGCACGATCGCCAGACAGGCCAGCGCTCCGCCGCACAGGTCTGCGCCGTAGAGACGCGCAATGCGATGCGTCTCCCGCGCAAACACCACCGAGAACAACAGTCCGGTGAGGAAGAACGGCACAGCAGCAGCCAGATAGATCGCGGTCAGCCACAGGAAGTTTTTCGCGGAAACCGCCAGCGTGACTCGCCCATGCAGCACGATTTCCAGCACCACCACCACGACCAGCGAATTCGCCATGCACAGCCGCGCGGCCAGCGCTCGCGTCTCTGTCTCTGCCAGCCGGACCTTCAGCAGATATGCGATCACGCCACCAGCGCCCAGTCCGAGCAGCGCGATCGAAATCGCGAGAAAGGCAAAGTGATAGAAGAGCACGACCGAAAACAGGCGCGTCAGCCCAAGTTCGAGCAGCAGAGCGGCGAAGCTGGTGAGGGCAAGACCGGCCAGCAGGGTCTTATCCGGGATGTCAGTCCGAGTCGTACCGGAAGCGGAGATGGGAGTCGCAACGGTGACGGACATAGTTGGGGTAGACGCGCCAGTCTAGCAGACGGGGCGAACGGAGAGGAACGAACTTCTGATATCGGCCTGTTAACCACAGACATTGGCGACAATGGTCGCGGACACTGTAGCCCGACCGGTCAGAACCTGTGAGTTCGTAGAATTGTATGATTCGAGTGATTGGCGGCCCCAATCCTGGAGGATGGCGATGTCGACGTTTACGCGGCGTCAATTCAATCAGACCCTGACGGCAGCTATTGGCTCGGGCTTGCACCCCGGTGTGCTGGGGGTTAGCTCATCAGCGGGGATGCAACCACCGACTTCAGCCGGATCCATTACCGACGTGCCGGGCATCAAAGCCGCTCATTCAACAGACTCGCGCCGGCCTACGGGCTGCACCGCGTTGCTCTTCGAGGGCAAAGTTACCGCCGGTGTGGACTACGATGGCTCGGCCCCCGGCTCACATTTGGGTGTCTTGCTTCAACCGGTCAGTCCAATTGACGCGATCCATGGAATTCTGTTGGCCGGTGGAGGACCCCTCGGCCTGTCGGCCGTCCCAGGAGCGGTTCGCTACCTGGAGGAGCACAAGATCGGACTAGATTGGGGAATCCCCGGGGTTCGAATTCCGATTGTTGTGGGCGCGGTGATTGACGACTTGTCGCTGGGAGACGGGAGAATTCGCCCGGACGCGGACGCCGGCTACAGGGCCTGCAGCGCGGCCACCTCGGCGCAACTTGAAGAAGGCAATGTTGGCGCGGGGGCAGGGGCGACGGTTGGAAAAATGCTGAAAGACGCGGGTTACAAGGGAATGAAGTCCGGCCTCGGCACCTCCAGCCTTCGGCTTGGTGACGTCGTTATCGGCGCGCTGGTGGTGGCCAATGCGGTCGGTGATATCGTGGACCGGCACACTGGGAAAATCGTTGCGGGAGCGATCCGGCCGGATGGCAAGGGATTCGCCAATCTCAGTGAAACGCTCAAGCAGCTGGCCTCACGTTCAGTTTCCTCCTCCTTAGCCCTCAACGATGTGCCATTGCGCAGCACAACGCTGGTGGTGGTTGCAACCAACGTCTCTTTCACCAAGACCGAGCTGACCGAGATTGCCATGATGGCCTCGACCGGGGCGGCGCGAGCCATCAATCCTTACCATACGAATGGCGACGGTGACTCCACTTTTGCGGTTTCAACCAACAAGATACGTTCCGACCTCGGGATTTCTATGATTGGGGCATTGGCCGCGGACTTGGTCTCCGAAACTGTGGTTCGCGCCGTCACCTGCAGCAAGTCGGTTGAAGGCTGGCTGGCTGCCCGTGATTTGCAGTTCTAGTTTTGCGTTGGCTGGCTGGCGTGTTCGAGGCGTTTCATTCCGGGAAAAATTCGGGGGTTGGGGATACCCCCTCCCCCCCCATCCCTGGGAAGCCTTGACTGGCGCGGGTTGCACTGCCTCCGCTTTGACCATGTTCTGCTCTCTTGGCTGTGAATGGCAAGGTCAGATGTCACAGGATGGGAGCGGTCGCTGTGGATTTCGGAGGGGAAGTATGGGCAGCTGGGAAACGCAAGTCTGGGTATCCGAGGCGCCCACGCACCTTATTCACTTCAATGGTGCTAAGTTCCCAGGGCCTCAAATCGATTAGCGCGTTCCGACTTCAGCAGGTTCTCGGTAGCTAAGCGGCGAAATAGGAACTACAAAGCGGATTCCTTAGGAATGCGCCGTTGTGCCGTTGCGTTCGAGATTGCCGCCCGCCCCAGCAGCACACCGTCCACAACATCCTCCACACGCGCGCGCAGCCAGCGGTTGGGCTCGTGACGCCCTCGCACATGCAGCTTCAGGTAGTTGTCAGTGAGGGCTTCGGTGAAGGGGAGAACCGAGATTTCTCGCTCGTCGTCGCCGCGCTTGAGCGCGGCTTCCGACGGCTCGGAATGACAATGGGAGGAAGATTCGCGGGCGGGAGCGGCAGCGCTGGACGTGCCCGCATCACCGTCGCCCGCGCCACACGTACTTCTCAGCGTGATGGCTTCAATTTCTTTGCCGACGAAGCTGCGCGTGAATGCCAGCTTTTTCTCTGCGGCCAACTGGCGCAAGAGACGGTTGCGCTCGCGGGCTGTGTGCACCGGAACCTGATTCGGAATGCTTGCGGCGGGAGTGCCGGGGCGGGGCGAGTAGGTGAAGACGTGCAGGTAGGTGAAGGGCAAGTCTTCGATCATGCGGCGCGTGGCTTCGAACTCGGCCTCGGTCTCGCCGGGGAATCCGACCATCACGTCGGCGCCGATGGCCGCGGTGGGCATGGCGGCGTGAATCTTCTCAATCTTTTCGCGATAGTGCCAGGGCCGGTACTTGCGATGCATGCGGCGCAACACGGCGTCGCTCGCGGATTGCATGGGCACGTGTGCGTGCTTCGCAATGCGCGGAGATCCGGCGACAAGGGAGATCAGGTCGTCGGCCCAATCCATCGGCTCGACCGAAGAGATGCGGAGTTTTTCGACGGAGGTCTCGGCGAGGATGGCGCGAATGAGCGACGCCAGTCGTTGGTCGTTCGTCGTTGGTCGTTGGCGAGACTTGCTGGGGCCGGACGTCTGAGGTCTGAGGTCCGAGGGCTGAGGTCTGAGGTCTCTTCCCCATCTGCCCAGATTGATGCCGCTGAGGACGACCTCGCGATAGCCGGCTTCGACCAGCGCTCGTACTTCGCCAATGATGCGGTCGATTCCAAGAGAGCGGCTCTGGCCCCGGACGTACGGAATTACGCAGAAAGAACAGCGGTTATCGCAGCCGTCCTGCACCTTGAGATTGGGACGCGTGCGTTCGTTGGCGGCGTCGAAGACGGGAGCGGCCAGGAGCTCGGTGTGGGCGAAGATGTCGGAAACGAAGATCGGTCGTCGGTCGTTGGTCCCTTCGCTCCGCTCAGGGCGGGCTAAGTACGGTCGTTCGCTATTGACCGCCGACAATTCATGCGGCCAGGTCACTGAATCGAGGGAAACAAACGTGTTTGCGGAGTGAGCCGTCGAGCTGCGCTCGACCGGACAGCCGAGGGCCTGCCCTGAGCTTACCGAAGGGGCAGCTGTCCCCACATGACTGTTCTTTCGGATACGCGTCAGGGCGATCCCTGCTAGTTCGTGCTTGTGCGAATTCCCAACAACGCAACTCACTCCCGGCAGGGCAGCGACTTCTCTCGGAGCGCGTTGGGCATAGCAGCCGGTGACGACGATGCGGGCTTCAGGATTTTGACGCTGAATGCGGCGGATGGCCGCGCGCGCATCCTGATCGGCGGCAGCGGTCACCGTGCAAGTGTTCAGCACGACAATCGCGGCCTGTCCCGGAGTTGGAGCGCGAGTGACACCAAGTTCCTCGAACTGGCGTTCGAGAGCGGCGCCGTCGGCTTGGGTCGCACGGCAACCGAAATTCTCTACGTAGTATCCCGACACATCCCTATGGTAGCGCACCCGGCCGGAACCGAGCAGCCAGAGGGCGGGTCAAACCTTCGCTTCGTCAGGCCTAGCCTCGTCAACCCTAGCCTCGTCAACCATGGCCTCGTCAACTCTGGCTTCGTCAAAGCTGGGCCTGCCGCCGCGCCCGCCAACCGCCTCACCTCAGCGGCACCACGGGAACGAGGTCAAGCCGAGGCGGCAGGCCTCCGCGACTGGAAACATTCCCGACAGAAGACGGGGCGTCCCTGCGTGGGACGGAAAGGCACGGTGGTCTCTTTGCCGCAGCCCGAACAGGTGGCCTGGGTTTCGACCTTGGTGTAGCGGTAGGTCTGTCCGGCCGCAGGCGGGGCGCCGAGCACCGCAACCCGTTTGGCCTTGCACGCCTTGCAGCGCTTGGGTTCGTTCTTGAACTGCTTGTCGTGGAAGAAAAGCTGCTCCCCGGAGGTGAAAACAAAATCCCCCCCACAATCAATGCACTTCAGCACCTTGTCCTGAAACTCCATTGAGGATGGCTCCCTTCAGCCCGTTTCCACGCGCCCACCCGCGGGGAAAGAACTGCGGTGGTACGGAGAAAAACAGGATATGTACATCTCCCCCCTCGCACTGCCCCTTGGACTCGGCCCGCCATGCTCCGGGAATGGAGCGTGGGTACTGACTATCCCGCTATTATGCCGAAGTGATGAGTATGACATCCCCTGCTGCAGCTCAATCGAGTGGGGGCTCGATGGAGCGGGGCCGCCCCGGGAGGGGGCAGCCCTTTGCTCGAGTCAATCCTGTTCTTTGCGCGTTTTCTTGCGGGCTCGCTTGCGAGCCAGCGCGGCCTTTACACGTTTTTTTTCGCCGGGCTTCAGGTAGAAGGAGTGGCGCTTAACCTCCTTGATGATGTCTTCCTGTTGCACCTTGCGCTTGAAGCGGCGTAGAGCGTTCTCGAGGGATTCTCCCTCTTGAAGTCGTACTTCTGCCAAACTGACACACCCCCAAACTCGTCCGGTGGGACCGAATAGTTATTACAAGGAATTAGCTCTAAGTCAAGGGGAAGGCCGAAATTCCCGAAGTGGAACGTCTTCGGGGAACGGCGCTGAGATCATTTTGAGACGATTTGTCTGCAACATGACCATGAGTCACATGCCTCTCCGTTTTAGGTTCGGGCATGTGCTGGGCGGCACGGCTGAAGCCGTGCCCTGATGCGGGGCCCTGGATGATGCGACGACCTTCTCACTCAGGCCGCTAGAAAACAAACTTCAGCGCCAGCTGAACCTGGCGTGGCGCATACGCGGCGTTAGGTTTCATGAAGTTAGTCGGCAGCTCGTAGTAGCCGGGGTAGGGAGCGATGTTGGCCGTGACCGAACTCTGCACGAACGTGCTGGCCGTGGTGACCAGGCCGTTCGACGTAATGGCAACCCGCTGGTTGTCGCGATTGAAAAGGTTGAACGATTCGGCCACAAAGTCGAGCTTGCAGCGTTCGGAAAGATGGATTCTACGGGTGAGGCGCGCGTCGGCTGTGGCGTAGTCCGGGCCGGTGAAGGCATTGCGGCTATAGCCGGGAAGACGATCATTCAAGTCGTTGCCATCCTGATTGGGATCGCCGGCGACGGTCGCGTTGACCGGGCGCCCGCTGCCGTAGTTCACGACGGTGGAAATTTTCCAGTTGTTGAAGAAGCGGCCGAGCAGTTCATGGCCGCGGTGAAACGGACGCGGCTCGACGGAGACGGCCGCGACCGCGCGCTGGCGCTGGTCGGTAACGCTCGGTCCGCGCTCGGCGGCGGGAGCGTAGGAATTCTGTACTGTCGCGGGCTGGCCGGCGACCAGAGCATCCTGGCCGTCGTCAATGGCGCGGGCATAGGTGTAGGAGAGTCGCAGATATGTTCCGTGAGCGACGCGCCGGTTGATGGAGAGCGTGGCTCCGTTGTAATAGCTGGAAGCGGCGCTCTGGAATTCGTCTATCGCCCCCAGTTGCGCGATGGGGCGCCCGAGAGGATTGATGCAAGGCGGCCAGGGACAGGTCAGCGATTGGGTGAACTGCCAGGTGGCGAAGGAGTCTACCGTGTAGTATCCGCCCTGGAAGATCGAACCGGTGGAATCGAAGATGGGATAGGTCAGGGCGGCGGGCGGCGGCAGGTTTACATCCAAGGCGCGGATCAAATGTTCGCCGTGAACGTTAAGCAGGGAAATAGACAGTGTAGTGCGGTCTGCTACTTCCTTTTCGAATGTGATGCTGGCCTGCTGCACGCGCGGGGTCACGAAGTTGGAAGCGAAGGCGGAGACTTCATTGGTCACGCCCTGGGTGAATCCCGCGGGCAGAGCGCAGGATGCGGCCATCACCGGGCAGCTCACCAGCGGATTGGGATAAGTGGGGAAGACCTGGTGATCGTAGTAGTTGGTGTCATTGAGGAAGATTTGTGAGTCGGTGACGCCATTTTCGGTCTGGATGACCGAGTTGTAGATCTGCGGAATGCGCACATAGAAGATCCCATATCCGGCGCGGACGACCAAGGGGCGCTTGCTGCCGATCGAGTATGCGAGTCCGGCGCGGGGCACGAAGTTGTAAGGCTGGAACGGAACTTTGCCGGAGGGCGGGAAAAGCGGGTTCGAAAGTAGTCCTTCCGTCTTGAAAGTCTGCAAATCCCACCGCACTCCAACGTTCAGGGACAAGTGGTCCGTCAAGCGCACCGTATCTTGCGCGAAAGCCGCATATTCGTTGGTGTCGGGATGCGAGGTGGCGCTGCCGAAATTCTGCAGGTAGTAGTGCGGAACTTCGTGGGCATAAGCGCGCAGGGGCGAAAGTTGAAGCCCGGCTTCCATCGGCTCGTAGGTGAAAGGATCGACTTTGATGGGATAGAAGAGAAACTCTCCGCTCTGCTGGCTGGGGAAGAAGTCGTAAATCCAGGTCAACAGGCCGTCGCCGCCGACCTTCCAGGAATTGCGGTGGCCTTCGAAGCTGATGGTTTCGGCAACGTGCAGGCGATGCTGGCGCGTCTGGCGGGGAAGCAGGTCGGACCGTCCCATGCCGTCGAGTAGGTTGGGGATTTTCACCAAGACATCGCTGGTATTGCTGTAAGACTGCTGCAAGTCACGCGAGAACTGCGCGCGCAGGTGGCTGATCCAGCGCGGCGACAGGCTTGAGGTGAGCGAAAGGGACCCGGTTTCGGTGGCGACGGTTTCCTGGCCGTTGTCGCTGATGGAATCGTAAGTAACCGGGCTGCCCGGATCGAGGAACACGTTGTTTGCTCCCCAGTAGCGCGAAGTGTTTATGCGCAGCGCGAGCTGGTGGTGCGGCGTGAGATTGAGGTCGAGCTTGGCGTAGGCGGAGTTGCCGATCTGCCCGGCCGGGTATTCTCCCGCCAGCGAGGTCAGTTGCGCTGCGGCCGCGAAGACCAGGGCTTCATCGGTGGAGTCGTAGTCTCCCGGCGAGTAAGGCCCGGTGCTGGGCTGGGGCACGACCTGCGAACTGCCGTTCAGAAATTCGACCACGTTGGGCACGTGGAAGATATGCTGGTCGAATCCGGCAAAGAAGAACATCTTGTTGCGTTTCAGCGGACCGCCCATGGTGCCGCCGACCTGTTGTTGGCGATTGTGCGGTTTGAATGCCAGGAAGGGATCGGCCGCGCCGAACGAACTGTCACGCAGATAATAGAAGGCAGTTCCGTGCACATGATTGGAGCCCGATTTGGTCACCACGTTGACGACAGCGCCACCCGAACGTCCCGTTTCCGCGCCATAGGAATTCGTGGAGACGCGGAATTCCTGCACTACTTCGGTCGAGAACTGGTAAGGGGCGCGGTAGCGTCCTAGAGCCTGGGCGAAGAAGGCGTTGTTGTAATCGCCTCCATCCACGAGGAAGCTGTTCTGAAAACCGCGAATGCCGCCGAAGGAAAGATCTCCGTTGGTGCCGGAGGTCAGGCTGCGCGGATCCTGGGTCACGCCGGGTGAGAGCAGCATCAGGTCGGAGAAGCGGCGGCCGTTGAGCGGCAGGTCGCCGATAGCCCGTTCGTCGAGTAGGGTCGAGACTGCGCCGGGCTTGGTTTCGACCACGGCGGGCTCGGCCGAGACGGTGATGTTCTCATGCGCTCCGGCCACGGTCAGGCGGTATTCCAGTTCGGCAGCGCCGCCAACGTCCACGTGCAGTTGGGGCGTGACCTGAGGCGACATGCCATCCGCCACCACGCGAGCCGAGTAATCTCCTGGAGGAAGCAATCCCAGGGCAAAGCGGCCTTCGCCGTCACTGGTCGCGGCGTAGCGCACGCCGGTCGCGGTGTTCACAACGACGATTGAGGCCCGGGGAATGCGGCTGCCGGTGGAATCGAGCACCGTGCCGCGGATCGCTCCGGTCGCGGAGTCCTGAGCCTGCGAGCGAACGAGCAGGGTCACAATGCAAACGGTGATAGCGAGAAACAGAACGGTGCGCGTCAAAGTCATACGGTCGCCCCTCGGTGCGGAGTCATGGCACGAGATCAGCTCAGAGGGGCGGCCCGGCGCGCGTTAACCGGACGCGAGACGGGAAAAAGCTTGCGGAGAAGTGCCGGAGGACGACCTCTTGGGAGGGCGCGGCCGGAAAGCTTCTCCGCAGGCGATGGAGAAACCCGAGCTTTGTATAGCACGCGAACGCCGCGGAGTTCAGTGACAGGCAGAGTCTTTTTCGAAGAAATTCCCGGAGTGGGAATGGAGGTTGGTCGCGTGGCGAAGAGGCTGTCGAGCTTCGCTCGACCGGACAGCCGGGCTGTCCCCAGATGATTTTCATCGTCCTGCGGGCTTCGCGGACCGCGCCCCTTACGCCTAACCATGCTCTCGTGGTATTTTCAATTTCCTTCTGAAACCAGCATGATTCGATCCTATAAAGGCGTGCGGCCGACGATTCCAGCGACGTGCTACGTGGACGACTCGGCACAGATCATCGGCGACGTCGTGCTGGGCGAACATGCCTCGGTGTGGATGAATGCGGTGGTGCGCGGCGATGTGCACGAAATTCGTATTGGGGCATACTCGAACGCGCAGGACAACAGCGTGCTCCATGGCATGAAGCAACAATGGGGCGTCTATGTCGGCGAGTATGTTACGGTCGGCCATTCGGTGACGTTGCACGGATGCGTGGTCGAAGACCGCTGCCTGATCGGCATGGGTTCGATTATTCTGAATGGAGCGCGCATCGGAGCAGGTTCGATCATCGCCGCGGGAACGCTCATTCCCGAGAAAACGGTGGTCGAGCCGCGATCGCTGTGGGTGGGCTCCCCGGGCAAGTTCCGGCGCAAGCTGGGGCCTACCGAGGACGAGATGATTCTGCGGTATGCGAGGAATTATCTCGGGTATAAGGATGAGTATTTGAAAGAAGCTCGTTCATAACTGCTGCCATCCTGAGGCCTGCGTTCTTTGCGGGCCGAAGGGTCTATGCATTTCGCCCGCATTGGCGTTGCTGCCCGCATACTGCATAGGTCCTTCGCTGCGCTCAGGATGACAACCGGGAGTTGGGAACTAAGAACTGAGAACTGAAATGATCAAAGCGGTGCGAGGAACGCGCGATCTGCTGCCGCCGGACACGGCGCTGTGGAATTTCGTGGAAGCGGCGGTGCGGGACGTCTTCCGCGCCTACAACTTCCAGGAAATTCGCACGCCGATTTTCGAAGAGACGGCGCTGTTCTCGCGCAGCGTGGGCGAAGAGACGGATATTGTCTCGAAAGAGATGTATACGTGGGAGGATCGCGGCCGCGCGGCGAGTGAGAAAGGACAGTCGCTCACGCTTCGTCCTGAAGCTACCGCCGGCATCGTGCGCGCCTACATCGAGCACAAACTTTGGGATCGTGGTCTCAACAAGCTCTACTGCATGGGACCGATGTTCCGCCGCGAGCGTCCGCAAAAAGGACGCTACCGCCAGTTCTATCAAATCGATGCCGAAATAATTGGACCGGCGTCAGCGGGCAGCGACTCTCCCGCGCGCGACGCCGAACTCCTCGAAATGCTGGCCACGCTGCTGGATCGGCTCGGCATCACCGATTGGAATCTTGAATTGAATTCCGTCGGCTGCACGAACGACCGCGCCAAATTCAACGAAGCGCTGCGCCAGGCGCTGGAACCGGTCGTGGGAAAAATGTGCGCCGATTGCCGGCGGCGCGCCGTGACCAATCCGCTGCGCGTGTTTGACTGCAAAGTCCCGGAGGATCAGCCGATCATCGAGAAGCTGCCGCGCATCAGCCAGTTTCTGGACGAAGGGTGCCGCGCGCATTTTGAGGCGGTGCAGGCGATCCTGAAGTCGGTCGGTGTCGAGTTTCAAATCAACGACCGCCTCGTCCGCGGGCTCGATTACTACACGCGCACGGCATTCGAGTTCACCCACGGAGCGCTGGGGGCGCAGAACGCCATTCTTGGCGGAGGGCGCTATGACGGGCTTTCCGAAGCACTCGGCGGCCCGGCCGCGCCCGGAATCGGGTTCGCCATCGGCGAAGACCGGCTGGTCATGTCGCTCAAGGAGACGGCTGAGGGCGTGCTGCGCAAGCCGGATGTGTACGTGGCTCCGATGGCAGGCATGAATGGCGAGGCGGCCCGCCTGGCGCGGGAACTGCGGCGGCACGATCTGGTGATCGAGTTGGGGGATGATAGCTTCCGGCTGAAAAAATCGTTTGAAGCGGCCACCAGGGCGGGAGCGAAGTACATTCTGATCGTGGGCGAGAATGAAGTGAAGGCGGATGCGTTTTCGCTGAAGAACCTGGCGACGGGGGAGCAAGTGCAGGTGGCGCGCGGGGAGTTGGCGGACAAGATTCGCGGTAATGGACACGTCACGTGAGGATTCGTATCAGGGCATCGCTTCAGCGATGCCGCCAAGAATGCGCGGTTACGCGCGGCTTTAGCCGCCGGGTTTGCCGCACGGTCGCAGGGGCTGAAGCCAGGGTCCTTTTTGAAGCGATGCGGCATGCCTCAAGGCATGCCCTGATACGAATCCCTAGCTCCAGTCTGCACAACCGTTGACGGGGTCCTAGATAAACAGGCCCCGTTTGACGCGGTCGGAGATTCGAGGAACGAGGTGACAGTTATGAAATACGGGTTAGCTGCCTTCATCATTTTGCTTTGCTGTGCAATTCCCGCGGTCGTGTTCGGGCAAGGTTCTGCGCCGGCCAAGCCTCCGAGCGCGCTGGAGCAGACACTCATGGCGGCGGAGAAGAGTTATGTCGAAGCCGCGAAAAAAGGAGACGTAGCTTTTTTCAAGCGCACGCTCGCCGCCGACTTTTCTTTTGTTGGCTTCGACGGGCAGCTCTACGAACGCCAGGACATGATTGATCAACTGGCCCAGGGCGGCGTCGATCTGCTGCCCTACAACATGAAAGTCGTAACTGTTGGCGAGGGCTTTGCCATCGTGACCTACGATGTGGTGTTGCGCGTTCCGGCGGCCGAAGATCAGGGCCCGCCTCCGCGCTATCAGCATTTCAGCACGGTGTGGGTGAAACAGGGGGACGCGTGGAAGATGAAGTTTCAACAGATGTCGGTGTCGCACTGGGGCGACTGGTAGAAATCACAGTTGTTGATTGTTGATTTGTGATGGTCGATTGAAACTCGCTCGGGCCTGTTGACGCGCTTCCTGCGTCAGGCCTAATATCTCGCTGCGGGAATGATCACCTCAGTGAGCAATCAGAGTCAAACATAGCGAGGGCGCGATGAAAACTTTAGCGATGATCTGTGGAGCATGGCTGGTGCTTGTAGCGGCGGCGCTGGCGCAGATGGAGATGCCGAAACCGGGTCCCGAACACAAGAAACTCGACGTCTTTGCCGGCTCATGGACGCTGGATGGCGACATCAAGCCGGGCCCGATGGGCCCCGGCGGCAAGATGACCGAAACCGAGAAATGTGAGTGGATGGACGGCAGTTTCTTCCTAGTTTGCCACTCCGATTTCAAGGGCGTCATGGGCGGCGGAACGGGAGTCTCCTACATGGGATACTCCAACGACGATAAGGCTTATACCTACCGCGAGTTCAACAGCTGGGGTGAGTTCGAGAATTCCAAAGGCTCGCTGGACGGTGACACCTGGACCTGGACCAGCGACGAGAAGATGAACGGCATGGCCATGAAGGGCCGGTTCACCATGAAGATTACTTCCCCCACCTCGTACAACTTCTCCTTCGAAATGTCGCAGGACGGGACCAAGTGGACGACGGTGATGGATGGGAAGGCGACCAAAGAGAAATGAAGCGACCCGCGGAATTCCCGCGCGGCACGACCGAACAGGTCTCGGAACGACTCGGAATTGGGGTGGCGCAGCGCCCTTCGGCTCCGCTCGGGGCAGGCTTTCAGCGCTGCGATAAGGACTCGTTTTCGGTAGCGGCTTCCAGCCGCCGAGGTACCTCTGGGGCTGAAGCCCATTCCTTCCGCCAGTTCTATCGCAGGCCTAGAAGGCCTGCGCCACTCAAAATCAGGTGCACCGTTTTTTCAGCGATCTGAGAGTCGTACCTTTCCCGGGCCGTATTTGCGGTCTAGCAAGCTGCGGAAAAAGTCGCGAATGTGTGCGCCACCGTGGAAGAGCGGCGCTTCAGCGCCGCGTAAGCGGTTTGAAATCAATGCGGGCTTCAGCCCCGGTGGTCATTCTCCGAGCGACGAGGGACTTTTTTCGCAGCCTCCTAGAGTAGTTGCTCTAAATTTCTATTGCGAGTACTTGGCAGTCTCGGCGTAGATGGGTTTCAGATCGTAGCGCTCGGCCACGTGCTCGGCCCCTTGTTCTTTCCCGATCTCATCCAGCAGGCGCCGGGCGTCGCGATATTGGGGAACCGCCTCCGACATATTTCCTGACAGCCGAAGGGCCGTGCCTAACAGGTAATGCACGCGCGCGGCCTCTAGGCGGAGACCCTGCTTTTCGCTTCTCCCCAGGCTGCGCTGCAGTTCCTGACGGGCCGCCGAATAATCCTTGTTCTGGATCATAGCCTCGCCGAGAAGCACCGAAGAGACCAGAGAGAGATATTTTCTGCCCTGAGAGTCCGCCTGCTGGGCCAGGTTGCGCAATTCGCTCACACTGGCGCGGGCGTGACCCTCGGCAACCGCTACCCTGGCTGTATCCAATCTTGAGGCGAGCAGAACATCTTTGTCGGCGGTGTGCGAAGCCAGGCGCACGGCCTGCTCGTAGGACGCCTTCGCCGACTTGAGATCCCCCTGATAAAAGCTGGCGTCTCCACGGCTGTCGAGGACGGCCGCCAGCAGCGAATCATTTTTCAGACCCCGGGCCAAAGTTTCGGCTTCGTCCAACAACTTAGGCGACTCAGCCCCTCGCCCTGCGGCGGCGAGAGCGCCGGCCAGATCACTCAGTGACTGCGCCATGGTGCTGCTTCTGTCGCCGACATCACGAAAGGCCTTGACCGAATCCTCCAGGACACCTACCGCCGGTCCCAGCCGGCCCTGATATTCGAAGACCGTTCCCATGCTATGAGTCATCACGGCCGCGCCCTGGTTGTTGTTCGACTTGCGATACAGGTCCAGCCCGCGCATATAGGACGTCATGGCTTGATCGTACTGTCCCAGTGCGGTCTGGGCCTCGCCCAGGTTGTGCAGGGTTTCGGCGATGTCCTCCGGTACGTTCAGCTTCTCGCGAATCTGCAAGGCCTGTTGCAGGTAGGTCAGGGCGTCTTCGTTTTCGCCTTTTTCGGCGTAAGCCAGGGCAATATTGTTGAGGCACAGACCCTGATAGGCTTCGTCCCCGGCATCGCGCTGAATCTGCAGCGATTCTTTGAACATCTGCATGGCCTGGTCGGGCTGACCGCGCTCCATGTAAACGGAGCCCAGGTCAATGAGAGTGTCGCCCGCTTCCTTCTTGGCGCCGATTTCGCGCCGCATCTTCAGCGCGTCGTTATAGGCAGACAAAGCAGCGTCGGGTTTTCCCAATTGCAGTTGTTCCTGGGCGATTTCCACCAGACTGGCGGCGACGCCGCGTTTCTGCCCGAGGCGCTGGTTGATGGCCATCGAATCCTGATAGTTGCGCAGAGCCTCGGCCGGCTTGTTCATACGTTTGTAGGCGATGCCGGTGGCCTGCAGGATAAGAGCCTGCTGCTCCTGATTATCGAGATCAATCGCGAGATGCCGGGCGCGATCGAGCGGATCGAGCGCCGCCTGCGGGTTGCCGGACTTGATCTCGACGCGGCCCATGGCCAGCAGAGCATCGAGATTCTTGCCGTCGGCCTCGAGCACTTTGCCGTAATAGAAACGCGCCTTGTCCAGAGTCCTTTCACCTTCGTAGAGACTTCCCAGAGCGAACAGCACATCCAGGTTATCGGGAAAACTCTTGGCTAGATTCTGGTAGGCGGCGATCGCCTTCTGGTTGTCGTTGGTCACGCGGGCCAGGCTGGCCTCAATGAAATACTGCTGCGCCAGAGGAAGGTTCTGGCTGAGTTCGACGGCGTGGCGCGCCGACTGCTCGGCCTCGGTGTCGTATCCCAGAGCAGAATAGGCTTCACCCAGACGCGAATAGGCCACAGCGAATTGCGGATCCTCTTTCGTCGCCGCCTCCAGCCTCTTCTGTGCTTCCAGATTGTTGCCCTGGCGCAGGAATTGCAGGCCTTCGTTGTAATCTCGCAGCGCGTCCACCGAAGTGGAGGTCGGCTTGAACGACTGCGCCTGCAGTTCCTTCACCAGGTCCGAGGAGAGTGCCAGATTCTTGCGGATCATGTCGGCCAGGCGGTCTACCGCGCCCGACAGATCCTTTTGGCTCGACGCCTCCGCTTTCACCTGGATGGTGCGATTGTGCTTGCGGTCCTGGAGCGTGGCGTCAATGCGGATCTGGTCGCCGAGTTTCGTGTACTGACCCCAGACCAGCGTATCGGCATTGGCGAATTCCGCGACGCGGCCCAAGGTCGAAGAGTCGACAATCGAGTTCGGAGTAATTCTCAGGTCATGGAAGACCTGCTGCACCCGGTCCGAGGAGACCGTGCGCAGGTGCGCCGATTGGCCCACGTCGGTGCTCAGCATGTCGGCCAGACTCGGTCCAAGCCAGTCCCAGGATTGGTCGCCCGACGCGTTCTGAAACGGCATCACCGCCAGTGACAAAACCGGGGCAGCGTTAGCCCTCTGCGCCGAGGGTGTAAAGAGCCGGCCGCGAAACGCGTAGCCGACAATCGCCAGCACCAGCACCGTGGCCAGGCCCGCCACCAGCGGCCAGGGAACCGTCTGGCCCCAGGGCTTCACGTCAGGGTGGAAACTCAAAGTCGCAGCGGCGCGCTTCCCTTGCCAGGCATCCAGGTCGCGCAGCATTTCGCTGGCGCTCTGGTAGCGCAGCGCGGGATCCCGTTCCAGACACTTGCTGACCACTGCGCTGAGGTGGCCGGGAATCGTGTTGTCGTGATCGGAGACCGGGATGGCCCGTTCCTGCGTGCGCTTGATCAGACTGGCCAGCGCGCTCTCCGCTTTGAACGGCATTTTTCCGGTCAATAGTTCGTAGAGAATCAACCCGGCGGTGAACAGGTCGGAGCGCTGGTCCAGTTCTTTGCCCAGAGCCTGTTCGGGCGACATATATTCCATCGTCCCTACCAGTGCTCCGGTCTGGGTCATACCGTCGCTGCCCATGGTGCGGGCCAAGCCAAAATCCATGACCAGAATCCGGCCGGTGTCTTCCCGCATGATGTTTTGCGGCTTCAGGTCGCGATGAATCACGCCCACGGCGTGGGCGGCTTCGAGAGCCTGGCAGACCTGTTGCATGATCTCGACCGCTTCTTCCGGAGAGAACTTCTTCTTCTCCTGAATCAGCGAGCGCAGGTCGCGGCCCTCGACGAACTCCATGGTGATGAACTTCACACCATCGGCGTCGCCCAGATCGTAGATGCGGATTACATTCTTGTGCGTGACCTGGCGGGAGAGCAGCAGTTCCTGCTTGAAGCGGGCGAGCATTGCAGAACTGGAGGCTAGTTCTGGCCGGATCAGTTTCAGCGCCACGGGACGGTCCAGCTCGCGGTCCCGCGCCTTATACACGGCGCCCATTCCTCCTTCGCCCAGAAGTTGCAGGATCTCGTAGCGATCACCGAGCACGTCGCCGGGTTCGAAGAGCGGGGCGCTCACCTGAAGACGGGGCGGCCGACGCACGGAAGGAGGAGGGGAAGTAAGCGGCGGCGGCATTCCCTCCACCATGGTCGCATCAGGGTCAACGAACGTCGCTTCGGGATCGGACGATGCCTTGGGAAACTCGATCACGGTCGGACTGTCGGCGTCGGAAGGAGCGTTGGAGGACGAACTGTCTCCTTTTACCGGAACGCTTACGCCGCCCTGGTTCGCGGCGTTCCCACTATCCTGCGGATTGAGCCGTGGATTCCGTTCTTGCATGTGGCGTCAGGTCAGGGAACGGCTTGGAGGGCCCCACAGCGTCCCCATAAACGATGGAGGAAAGTATATACCGGTGCGCGGCAGGATGCAGCAGGGAAGGTCGGGGTAATGTCGGCTTGCGGAAACAACTGTGTGGGGACAGCCGCCCCCGGCTGTCCGGTCGAGCGGAGCTCGACAGCGGGGTTTAGGCCCCGGACCTGCTCCCGCCCCGGGCAATCTCGATCAATTTCGGCAGGACCTTGCCGAATGCTGCCCCTTCCGCAGGCCGTCCGAACTCGAAATAGATCTTGCGGTACAGGTCGTAGAGATCTCCGTACACCCGTTGGGTTTCGGGCTGCGGTTCGAAGACCGTGTACGCGGGGCAAACCTTGCGCTGCGCCGCGTCGATGGTTGGGAAGCTTCCCGCCGCCAGAAATGCGAAAATCGCCGAGCCCAATCCCGTCACCTTGCTGGACGGAACCAGCACCGGGCGCCCCAGCACGTTGGCATAGACCTGGTTCAGGACCGGGTTGCTCTGCGGAATTCCTCCGCCATTGATGACCCGCTGCGTGGGCGCGCCGTACTCGCTCATGCGGTCGAGAATCACGCGCGTGTGGAACGCCGTGCCTTCGATGGCGGCGAACAGCTCGTCCTGCGCCGTGTGCTGCAGATTCCATCCCAGCGTCATGCCGCCCAGGCGGGGATTGACCAGAACCGTGCGATCGCCGTTGTCCCAAGTCATGCGCAGTAAACCGGTCTGCCCCGCGCGGTAGCCGGCCAATCCTTTGCTCAATTCTTCGACGGTGGTGCCGGCCCGGTGTGCGATCGCGCTGAAAATGTCTCCGGTAGCGGAAAGGCCCGCCTCAATCCCGGTGAACTGCGGATGCACGCTTCCCGGCACGACTCCGCAGACTCCCGGAATGAGCTGGGCTTTGGGCGCGTAGGCGATGATGCAGGTGGACGTGCCCACCACGTTGACCACGTCGCCTTCTTTCGCACCGGCGCCGATCGCATCCCAGTGCGCGTCGAAAGCGCCCACGGGAATGGGAATGCCCGCGCGCAGGCCCAGTTTCTCCGCCCATGGCCCCGAGAGTTTTCCCGCAATTTTGTCGGAGGTCGCATACTCACCCGCGAGTTCCGCCCGCACTCCGGTGAGCAGCGGGTCCACCTTCACCAGGAAACTTTCCGGAGGAAGACCGCCGAGTGATGCGTTCCACATCCACTTATGGCCCATGGCGCAGACGCTGCGCTTCACCTGCCTGGCATCGGTGATGCCGCACAGCGTCGCTGCGACCATGTCGCAGTGCTCAAAGGCGGAGGCAAATTTCGCGCGCTTCTCGGGGTTGTGGCGCAGCCAGTGCAGCAGCTTGGCGAATCCCCATTCCGAGGAATACACTCCGCCGCACCACTCGATGGCTTCGAGTTTTTCCTGGTGGGCTCGTTCCGTGATTTCGGCGGCTTCCTGCTTCGCCCGGTGATCGCACCACAAATAATAGTCATCCAGGGGAACCAGACCTTCGCCCACCGGAATCACGCTCGAGCCGGTGGTGTCGAGCGCGATGGACTGTACCTGGTCGCCCGTGATTCCCGCCGACTTCACCGCCTGCCGCGTGGCCTCGGCCAAGGCCCGCATGTGATCTTCATGGGATTGCGTGGCGAAGTCGGGGTCTTCGCGCTTGCGATGCAGAGGAATCTCCGCGACGGCCGATGCCACGAGGCCGCGCTCGCTGTCTACAATCGAAACCCGCACGCTCAGCGTGCCAAAATCCACTCCCGCAACGATGGCCATGGTCGAAGTCTCATTTCATGGATTGTTATGCCCGGGTCGTCATGCCCGGGATGTCATTCCGAGGAGCGAAGCGACGAGGAACCTGCTTCTCGCCCCGGGACGGACGATAGCATACAAGGCGGAAGAGCGGCCCTTTAGGGCCGCGTCCAAGCGCCAAAAGGATCGGCCTTTAGGCCCTGAGGGCCACCGGGGCTGAAGGCCGGAGTTCTTGGGGCAACTGTCTACGCGGCGCCGAAGCGCGGCTCTTCCACGGTTGCCTTACTGTTTCAACAAAGCCGGGGAGTTCCTACCGTCCGTGCCAGTGCATCTGCCAGCCCAAGTATCGCGTGGTGGCTTCGTAGGTCGCGCCCGCGACCGTCGAGAAATTCGCCGCCACGTGATGCTCGAATCCGTTCTCGCAGATGTAATGCAGCAGCTGCTGCAGCTGCGGAATCTCGACCACTCCCGCGCCCCCGAACGTGTTCAGCGGATCGCTGGTGAAGGCGCCTTCGCCAACATAGCCCCGCATCACGCCTGCGGTATCGTCGGTGGAGAAGCGGGCAAAGCTCATCGCGCCCGCTTTCACCCGCCCCACGATCGTGCCGAAAGTATTGTCCTTGCCCACCGTGCCCGCGATGATCTCCTGGAAGTCCATGCGCGAATCCTGGAAAAAATGTTTGGGCAGGTTGCTGCAGTGGAAGCAGACAGCCTTATTGGGATCGTCGCCATAATTGTTGTTCCAGTCGAGCAGCGCGCTCGGCGTCTCCGACGCCAGCGCGAGGGCATACATGCCCAGCGTACCGCAGATATCCACCTCGCACGCCGCCGGCAGCAGATTGTTGCTCATCATGCTCATGATGGTGCAGGGCACGACGCCAAAGTATTCTTCCATCGCGGTCCAGCACTGTACCGCGCTGATCTTCACGTCGGTGGATTTCATCCAGTCGTCGATCACGTAGCCGAGCTTTGCCATCTTGATCAAGGCCGGTTCGGGAACACCGCTGGTGGTGACGTATTTCCGGATTTCCGCCATCTTCCCCTGCACCCCGGCGTGATCGTCCTTCAGCCGGCCGATGCGCCCGAGGATTTCAGACAGGTCCACCGTCTCGGTGGTGATGCCGTTCGCTTCGAGAAGTTTTTCGCTGTAGCGCACGGTATTGAACGCCGCCGGACGCGCCCCGATGCTGCCCACGCGCAGGTTGCGGAATCCGTTGACGATGCGGCAGACGGCGGCGAACCATGCCAGGTCTTTCTGAAAATCGGCGGAGTCCGGGCTTTCCGTATGCAGCCGCGTCAGCGAATATGGGACTCCATACTGGCGCAGGTTGTTGCAGGCCGACATCTTGCCGCAGAAACTGTCGCGCCGCGAGGCAATCGTCATCTTGGCGGGAGCGTCGGGCGTGGCCTGCACCAGCACAGGAACTCTCAGCCCCGCCAGGCGCAGCGTATCGGCGATGGCGCGCTCGTCCCCGAAATTGGGGAGCGACACGATGGTGCCGTCAATGCGCTCGCGGTTCTTCTGAAACAGGGCAGCGCACCGCTTCGCCTCCTCATGCGTTTCGACGGCGCCGTGCTTGCTTTCTTCCGGCCCCAGCACGACGCAATCCATCCCGGCCTTGGCCAGAGCCTGGATCATTTCTTCGCGGCCAGTCTTGGCCAGATGATCCGGAAAAAAGCCGCGGTTCCCGATGATGACGCCCATCGTCATTTTCTTTTGAGCCATAAGAATGCCCCTTCCTTAAACTATGAATGCGAGAAATCAGGAATTACCAGCCATCCGCGCACGTTCCCGCGCCGGCGAAAAACGCAGGCTGAAAAACAGGCCAAGGACCAGCAGCAGTCCGCCCCACCAGATATTGGCGTGCACGTTATAGAGCACAACCCGTATCGCCGGGGGATGCGCCAGCTCGTAAACTCCCGTGAGAAAGATCACAGCACCGTTCACCGCCAGACACACGCCGATGAAGAACCAAATCGACAACGATCCACCGGATTTCATCGTTTTCCCCCTACCAGAAAATGATTTGCAGAATGACAAACCCGATCGCCACCACCGCCCCCCAGAACAGCGGGCTATGGAACATGGACACGTGCTCGTCTTTTGGAATCGGTGTGAGACCGTACACCAGATCCTTCAGCTCAGAGTCGGGCTTGGGCTGGGTCACCATGCTGACCGCTACCGTGACGATGATGCAGATCAGGCAGCACCAGAGAGCGCGGAACATGTTCTGCGCCTGGTCCTGTGCCTGCATTGAAAGCGCCACGTATCGCACCGCTCCGGGATCAACTTTTACCCAGGTGTACATTCCGACTGAAGACAAAGTTCCAGCAAGCAGCCCCGCCCAACCTCCCGCCGGAGTGGCCCGCTTCCACATCATTCCCAGAAGCACGGTGCCGAAGAGGGGAGCAATGAAGAAGCTGAACAGCGCCTGGACGTAGTCCATGATGCTGTGGGCGTAGACCGCCAGATACGCCGCTCCGATGCTGACGATGACTCCCAGTACGGTGCACCAGCGACCCATCCGGACTTTCGAATCGTCCGACGCATTTTTGTTGATCAGGGCACCGTAGATGTCATACGTCCAAACGGTGGTGAAGGCGCTGACGTTGCCCGCCATTCCGGACATAAAGCCTGCGATCAGAGCTGTGATGCCGAGACCCAGCAGGCCCGGTCCGCAGTAGCGTGCCAACATCAGCGGCAGAACTTCGTCATAACCGTGCAGCCCCTGCGCCTGTCCAGCCGGAGACCACGCAAGGTCTGCGGGCACCAGCCGCAACAGACTGCCGGTGTGCGGATCGCGGAGGAGGGCCAAGCCGAGCAAACCGGGAAGAATGACGATGAAAGGAACGCACATCTTGAAAGCCGCGCCGATGATCGGTGCGAGTTTGGCCGAGCGCAGATCCTTCGCCGCGAGCACGCGCTGCACGACCAGGAAGTCAGTCGTCCAGTAGCCCATCGAGATCACTGCTCCGAGGCCAAACACAATTCCGACCCAATTGATTCCCATCGGATTGTCGGTGAAATGGCCCAAGGTCGACCACGCGTGCGTGTACGTGCCGGGGTTGGCCACATGTTGTTCGGTAAGATTCTGAAGGATCTTGGCCTTGAGTCCGGTCCACCCGCCCGCCTCGACCAACCCCAGAATTGGTATCAGCAAGGCTCCGGCCCAGATCAGAAAAAACTGGAGAACCTCATTGAAGATCGCCGAACGCAAACCGCCAAGAGCCACGTAAATCATGACCGTGATGGATGACACCAGAATGCTGAAGTGAATGTTCCATCCCAGGACGACCCTCATCACGACAGCCATGGCGTACATGTTGATGCCGCTCATCAGGACGGTCATGAACCCAAACGAGATCGAGGAGATGGCCTGGGCGCCTTGCCCATAGCGCAGCTTGAGATATCCGGGGACCGAGTGGGTCTTGCAGATGTGGTAGAACGGCATCATCACCAGTGCCAGGAAGAGCATTGCGGGGATGGCGCCGATCCAATACCAGTGAGCCGCGAGAATGCCATACTTATAGGCGTTGCCCGCCCAGCCCATCAGTTCGAGCGATCCCAGATTCGCCGACAGGAACGCGAGGCCCGCCACCCACGCCGTCATTTCCCGCCCGGCCATGAAGAAGCCTTCGCCGGTATTCGCCTGTCCCTTCAGGTAGAGGCCGATCGCCAGCACCAGCGCGAAGTAGAAAACGATGATGACCAGGTCGACCGGCGACAAATGCACCAGCGTGGAGGAGGAACCGGACAACAGGAGAGCAGGGATCATTGCTTATTGACCTGTCCGTAATAGGCGTTACGGCCATGCTTGCGCAGGAAGTGCTTGTCGTGCAATTCCCGCGCCAGCGGCCGGGTTTCAGCGTGAATTGCGATCGTGTGGCACGCCATGCGCGCCACATATTCCAGAATCACCGCGTTGTGCGCGGCTTCGGCGGCGCTCGGGCCCCAGCAGAACGGAGCGTGCCCGGCCACCAGCACGGCTGGAATCGCATCCGGGTCGAGATTGGCAAATCTCCGGCAGATCGCGGAGCCGGTTTCCTGCTCGTAGTCTCCGGCGATTTCCGCAGCGGTCAGCCGCTCCGTGACCGGAACCGGCCCGTGGAAATAATCCGCATGCGTGGTGCCGAAACAAGGGATGGGCTGCTCGGCCTGGGCCCAGGCGGTGGCAAATTCGGAATGGGTATGGGCCACGCCGCCGATATTTGGAAAGTGCTTGTACAGTTCCAGATGCGTGGCCAGGTCGGACGAGGGGCGAAGATTTCCGTCCACTATCTTTCCGCCGAGATCGGAGATCACAATATGCGCGGCCGTCAGCTCTTCGTATGGAACACCGCTGGGCTTGATGGCAACCAGTTCCTCACCGCGATCAATTCCGCTGGCGTTGCCGAAAGTGTACAGAACCAGTCCACGGCGCACCAGTTCCAGGTTGGCTTCGAGGACCTGTTCGCGCAGCGTCTTCAGCAGCATAGGGTTGCCGCCGCAGGGGAATTTTCAACCGGCAATAGTCTCACCGTAATCGTTTACGTAACTGCCCATTTAACCGGACCCGGCTGTCTTTGTCAAAGATTCGATGCTTAATAGCTCTATGTCGCACCTTGATTCTGGGTGGCGCAGGCCTTCCAGGCCTGCGACAGAG
This sequence comes from Candidatus Sulfotelmatobacter sp., assembly GCA_052326105.1. Taxonomy (GTDB): domain Bacteria; phylum Acidobacteriota; class Terriglobia; order Terriglobales; family Acidobacteriaceae; genus Sulfotelmatobacter. The sequence continues at coordinate 38,713 of JBKQRC010000002.1, forward strand.
CTGGCAGAAAGAATGGGCTTTAGCTCCAGAGGCACCTCAGCGGCTTTAAGCCGCTACTGAAAACAGGCCCCTAATCGCAGCGCTCCAAGCGCTGCGCCACCCAAATTCTGAGTTTTTCCGCAACAGGCGCTGAGTCTGCGATTCGGAGCGTCGCTACAGCCCGATAACCGCCTCAGGGATTGGGCCGCATGTCGCTGGAGATTCCGCCGGCGGCGGGGGCATAGCACTTCAGCGTGTAATCCATGACCATGCGATCGGCGCTGAACCGCCAACCCAGCGTGCGGATGGCTCGTTTCATGCGCTTGATCCAGCCTCGGGGAAGACCGTCGCGATCCCGCTGGTAGTAGAGGGGAATGACTTGGTCGCGCAGCGTGCGCAGCAAGTCCTCGCCATCCCGGGTGTCATGCACGCTCATGTTCGAATGAGTTCTGCCGGTGCCAATGGCAAAACCGTTCATGCCATCGTAGGCTTCGGCCCACCAGCCATCGAGGATGGAGAGATTCAATCCTCCATTGAGTACGACTTTCTGGCCGCTGGTGCCTGACGCTTCCTGGGGCCGGCGCGGGTTGTTCAGCCAGACGTCCACGCCCTGCACAAAATGGCGCCCGACGTTAATGTCGTAGTCCTCGACGAACACGAACTTGTCGCGGAACTGCGGGTCGCGCATCATTCCTGCAATCTGCTGCAGAACTCGCTTGCCGGGTTCGTCCAGCGGGTGGGCCTTGCCGGCGAACACAAATTGAACGGGGCGGTTCGGGTCGTTCACCATCGCGGCCAGTTTCTCGATGTCTTTCAGAACCAGATTGGCCCGCTTGTAGGTGGCGAAGCGGCGGGCAAAGCCGATGGTGAGCGCATCCGGACTCAGCACCCGTTCCAGCCGCTGCAGCACTTCGCGCGACTCTCCCCGGCGTTCTGCCTGTTCCACGGCCCGCCGGCGCACAAACTCGATCAGCTGTGACTTGAGGGAAAGATGCGTCTCCCAAAGTTCGCCGTCGTCCACATCCTCGATGCCTTCCCAGATCTTGGCTTCGCTGCTGCGCTGTTGCCAGCCTGTGCCCAAGTGGCGGTCGTAGAGGCGAAACATATGCGTCGCCAGCCAGGAGGGAACGTGGACTCCGTTGGTGATGTGTCCGATGGGAACATCGTCCTCCGCCTTGCCGTGGAACAGCCCGGTCCACATGGCGCGGGAGACTTCGGCATGGAGCGCCGAGACGGCGTTAGCGCGGCGCGAGAGGCGCAGCGCCAGGACCGTCATGCAGAAGAGTTCCTCGGTGTTGTCCGGCTTCTCGCGGCCCAGACCGAGCAGGCTTTCCTGGGTCAGGCCCAGCGCCTCGCGCAAGGGCCCAATGTGCTCCTCCACCAGAGCCGCGCTGAAGCGGTCGTGGCCAGCCGGGACCGGCGTGTGCGTGGTGAAGACCACTTCGCGGGACACTCGCGGAACCGCGGCCTCAAAACTGATGCCTTCGTCCTCCATCCGCATGCGAATGGCCTCCAGCACCGCAAACCCGCTATGGCCTTCATTCAGGTGGAGCACGCCGGGAGAAATCCCCAACGCCTTCAGAGCCCGCAGTCCTCCCACACCGAGCAGCACCTCTTGACGAATCCGGATGCGGAGATCCCCGCCGTACAACCGCGAAGTGAGCTCGCGGTCTTCTGGCTCATTCCCCTCCACATCCGAATCCAACAGCAGAAGGTCGCGGCGTCCAACTTTCACGCGCCAGACCTTGGCCTGAATCCGGCCACTCCGGGTCTGGATTGCCACGACGACCGGCCTGCCGTCTTTGCCAATCGCTGCTTCCATGGGCAAGTGATTCAGGTCGGTTTCGAGATATTCTTCCCGCTGCCATCCCCCCAGATCGAGCCGTTGCCGGAAGTACCCCTGGCCGTAGAACAACCCAATCCCCACGAGCGGGATATCAAGGTCAGAGGCGCTCTTGATGTGGTCTCCCGCCAGCACTCCCAGGCCGCCCGAGTAAACCGGCAACGACTCGTGCAAACCAAACTCCGCCGAGAAATAGGCCACCGGGTGGGGCCGCAGCACGCCGGCATGCCGGGCGCCCCAGGTGCGATCCGCCTCCAGGTATTCCAGCAGACGGCGGTAGGCATAGTTCACCCGGCTATGCAGCCTGAGTTCCGCCGCCCGGGTCTCCAGTTTCGCGAGAGGAAGTTCTCCCAGCAGCGAAATGGGATTGTGATTCAGCTTGCTCCAGCGGGCCGGATCAAGGTCAACGAACAGACTGGAAGAGTTGTGGTCCCAGCTCCACCAGAGATTTCGCGCGAGTTCCCAAAGACGCTCCTGCAACGGAGCGATGAAGCGGTCCAGGGCGCGGGCTTCGCTGACCACTGGAGCCACCTGGGTGGCGGCTTCAGTCAACATCCGGATCTCGTCTTCGCCAAAAACGCGCGCCTCAATGGTCTGCACCACCAGGACACCCTGCAGAACACCTCGATCAATGAGGGGAACGCCAAGGAAGGACTGGTACGCCTCCTCGCCGGCCTCGCGGAAGTACTTGAAGCGGGGGTGGCTCTTGACCTGGCTTACGGCGACGGGGCGCAATTGTTCCGCCACCAGTCCGGTGAGCCCTTCGTGAATCGCCATCCGCAGATTGCCGATGCACTCCCGGCGCAGTCCCACCGTTGCGGCCAGTACCAGATTGGCGCGATCCGGTTCAAGCAGGTATGCCGAGCAGACGTCTGTTCTAAATCGCTTGGCGACGAGCGCCACAACGTTCATCAGGATTTCGGCGGGTGACCCGCCTTCCGCCCCGAGGTTCCCGATCTCTTCCAGAGTCAGGACATTCCATGCGTCCCGCGAACGTACTTCTGGCTCCATTTCCTGTGCTGCCTCGTCGTATCGGTCCAAAGTCTGTTTCCCCAGCCTCCGGGAGGTCATACCCCATCGGTCTTGCTATTCATGATGTCATAGTCCGCGCCGTTGCGCGGACGGAAGGGGCCACCCAGGGGGATTATTTTACGAGGTACCGGGATGACGCGCACGGCCTCCTCGGGTCAGGAATCGAGTGCTCCTGAAAAGGTGCGTAAAATGAGGAAAACGCGCATTGCGCACGCCCGCGAGTAGGAGTAAAATTCGGGCCAATCCAGCCTTACCAGTCGAAGATGGAGCGACCAGCCCGGCATTTGGTGGTTCGAGCACGAAATATCGCGCGACGTTGGTCGCGAGGAAAGACACGAACAGGAGCCCGGCCCGCGTGTTCAGCGGCGTGGCCGCAGACAGGCGGCTGCCGACGCTTCATGACCTTGCTTGCGTATCTATCCAGCCCGTGAAGCAGCGAGATGAGGAGTGGCAAGATGGAAGGAAAAGTCTCCCGCGTGGTTCGGCTTGGTGCAGGTTTACTGGGATTGATGACCCTGGGATGGGTCCTGATCGGCCATGCCGCCAAACCCGTCCTGGAGGGGCTGCCCACGGACTGGACTCATCGGCATATCATCTTTTCCCAGCCTGCGACGGCGGAGTTGGCAGGCATCGTTGCCCGTGATCCGCGGTACTGGCAGCAATGGTACCGGCAGAACGTCGCGCATGTCCTCGATGACGGCGTTGAGAATTCCGCCGAGATAGCCACTTGGCGCGATCGCCCCAAGGCGACGAGCAGCATACATCGCGACTGGTCCGAGGGTCTCGGCAATCTTGGTACCGTTGGTGCGGGCAACTATCCCGCCAAGTATTCGTTCAGCGTCACCACGGCAAGCTGCGGCAGTGCGGCCACGCCGGACTTTGTGGCTTTCAGCACCGGTTTGACAGGCTCGGGAACACAGGCCAGCATCGTTGCCTTCGACAATCTTTATTCTGGATGCCCCACCGGAACCATACCTTCGGTCTATTGGGCCTACAACACCGGCGGGCAGATTCTCACTTCTCCCGTATTTTCGCGCGATGGTTCGCAGCTGGCTTTTGTGCAAACCAGTGCCGGCGCAGCCAGCCTGGTTCTGTTGAGGTGGAAGGCCTCGACCACTGAGACGGTAGGCGGTCCGGTAGCTCCTACGTCGGTTCCTCCAGCTTCATATCCCGGCTGTACTACGCCCTGCATGACTACAATCGCCTTGACCAGCGGCGGCGGGACCCCCGCCGCGACCAACGATACGACCTCGTCGGTTTTCTACGACTACGTGGGCGATACTGCCTGGGTGGGCGATGCCAAAGGCTGGCTGCATCAGTTCACTCCAGTGTTCAGTAACACTGCCGCCCCGGCCGAAATCAGGACGGCGCCCTGGCCCGTTCAGGTCAATACAACCGCGCCCACCGCGCTCACCAGTCCCGTCCATGATCATGTGTCGGGCAATGTCTTCGTGGAGGATCAGGGAGGGTTTCTCTACGCCGTGAGTGCCTCATCTGGAGCGGTGACCACGTCGGGCCGGTTGGATTTCGCTCCCGCCGCCGATATCGTTGGCGGTCTTGTCGTGGACCCGTCCGCGCAGAAGGTGTATGTCTTTGCCTCCAGCGACGGCACCACCAATTGCACGGGTCCAGCTCCCTGCTCGGCGGTCTACCAATTGGCCACCAACTTCACCGGCGGAACGGGCTCGGAAGTCACGGTCGGGACCAGCAGTGCGGCTCCTAATCCCTTGTATGACGGCGCCTTCGACAACGCCTACCAAACTTCCTTGAACGCCACCGGAAATATCTATGTTTGCGGAGATACAGGGGTCAACCCGATGCTGTGGCAGGTCCCGATTACGGCCGGAACCTTTGGCACTGCCCTAGAGGTTGCGCCGCTAACTCCCGTTGGAAACCATCGCGCGTGTTCTCCCGTGACCGATATCTTGAACCCAAGTGCAGCCGGAGGCGCACCCGAGGAGCGGGTGTTCTTTAGCGTGACCCTCAACGCCCACCCGACGATATGCGCCAATGGGGGCTGTGCCCTGAGCCTGGTGAATATGCCTTGGCAGAAAGGTACTACCTACTCGGTGGGTCAGGAGGTTCTGATTTACAGGATTGCGAGCACCGCTTTCTACGTCGATGTGGCTATCAACGCGACGCCCGGCACCTCGGGGGGGACCGTTCCCGCATGGCCGGCCGCGATCGGTAACGTTACGCACGATGGCGGCGTCACATGGCTCAACCAGGGAACCGCTGTTTTTACAGCGCTGGCGAACTGGGCAGGAGGGCATGCCTACGCTCAACGCGCCCGTATTGTCGACAGTAATGGCAACGTCGAGGTCGTGATCGTAGGGGGAGCGGGAACTTCCGGCGGCACCGATCCTGCCTGGGCCACAACGGCTGGCCTGAATACCACCGACGGCACAGTGACGTGGGTCAATGCCGGTGTATTGGCCGCCGCAGGTTTGCCCGCGACCGGAGGCACAAGCGGAATTATCATAGATAACACCGTCAGCCAGACAACGCAGGCGGGAGCTTCTCAGCTATACTTCAGCACTCTGGGCAATGAGGCTTGTCCGACAACGTCAACCGGCTGCGCAGTGCAGGCGTCTCAGACTCAATTAAAATAGATGGACCAGGTTCCTCCTATGGCTATGAACGATGTGCCCTCTGACAATCCGCGTACTCCAGTTATGAAGAAGCCGTATGAAAAGCCATCGTTCCGGTACGAACAGGTGTTTGTTACCACCGCCCTTTCGTGCGGGAAGGTGGCCGGCACACAGGGCAACTGCCTTCATCTCGGCAGCGCGTCATGAAGCCTCTGCCGCCAGCATCCGGCGAAGCCCATGCTGTCAAATGCGAACTGGCGGGCGACATCCTGCATTCGTCTGGAACCTTGCGCCTGCGGGTGATGGGCTGGAGCATGCTGCCCAGCTTGTGGCCCGGCGACACGCTGGTGATTGAGCGGGTGGAGAGCGGCGCGGTTTCTGAAGGAGATATTGTCCTGTTCGGCCGCGACCGCCGGCTTTTTGCCCACCGCGTGGTAGCGAAAAGCAGCCCGGCCGGGGACACGAGGATTTTGACCCGCGGCGACGCCATGCCGCAGCCGGACCCGCCCCTGTCAGAGCACGATATGCTGGGAAAAGTCACGTCTGTCGTTCGCAATGGGAAGTGTATTGAGCCGAGCAGGACTCCGCGCCTTTCCGAGCGCGCGGTTGCAGCTTTGGTTCGAAACTCGGAAATCGCTGCCCGTGTCGTTGTGGGCGTACACGGCATGCGTCAAACGTCGTAAGATCGAGTATCCCTTGCCAGAATTAACCGCCGAAGTCGAATGCCTCAGCCTCGTGATCGAAATCGGAGGCATGCCCGTCCGTGTGAATACGACGGACCCGGGCTTCCTGGCCATGCTCGAGCGCCGCTACTCAGGCTTTTTGGGCTTATCAGAAAAAGCTGAAATGGAATTTGATGTTGATCTGGTTCAGCCTGGCTCGGCTGAGCTTGGCTTCGCCGATCCCGATGCCGGCGTGAGCGTGACTCAGCATCGGGGCCGCTGGTCTCTGACTCGCGGCGATTTTCGGGCCGAGTGGGAACCGGCAGCCCGGAAGGGCTGGATTCGCCAGTCGGCCAATCCTTATTCGATCGATGCGGTGCTTCGCATTGTGCATTCGCTTGTGCTGGCCCGGCAGGGCGGCTTCCTGCTGCACTCGGCCAGCGCCCTGCGAAACGGGAAGGCATTCCTTTTCGCCGGCGTTTCCGGCGCGGGGAAGACCACCATTTCCCGGCTGGCGCCTTCCGACGCTACTCTTCTTACCGACGAAATCTCCTACGTCCGCAAACAGGGCGACGGTTATGTGGCCTTCGGCACTCCGTTCACCGGGGAACTGGCCAAGCTGGGCGAGAATGTTTCGGCGCCGGTCGCCGCACTCTACCTGCTGGCACAAGGCCCGGAAAACAGGATTGACCCGGTCGCGCCCGGCGAAGCCGCCCGGTCTCTTCTTGCCAATGTTTTGTTTTTCGCGGAAGATGAAGAACTGGTGCAGGCCGAGTTTCATTCCGCTTTCGAGTTCGTAAGCCGGGTACCGGTTTCGCGCCTTACCTTTGTGCCCGATGCCCGGGTGTGGGAGTTGATTCGATGAGCAGGCTTTTTGTGGCGCGGAATCCCCGGGTGGCGGCGCGCTGCCTCGACGGCGAAATGATGATTATGTCGGGGCGGGATTCGACTCTCTTCACCCTGAACCGGACGGCGACCATCCTCTGGCAAGCGGCGGACGGGACGACCCCGCTGGATGAGATCGTGCAATCGAAGATTTGCCCCGAATTCGATGTCGAACCCGCCGAGGCGCTGCAGGATGCCGAGACTCTGGCGCGGGAACTTGCCGGCCATGAGATCTTGCAGATCTCCGAAGAACCGATCCCGGCGGGAAAGGCATTGGCTGGAGAATCCCGATGAGCGGACTGCTCGAGCAGATGACCGAGAAGGCGCTGGCCCTGAACATTCCGCTCAGCGTCCAACTCGATCTCACCTACCGCTGCAATGAGCGGTGCGTGCACTGCTATCTCGATCATGACGATCACGGCGAGATGACGACCGAGGAAATCAAGCATCTCCTCGACGAAATGGCCGCGGCGGGCGTCTTCATTTTGACCCTAAGCGGCGGTGAAATCTTCGTACGCAAGGATTTCTTCGAAATTCTCGAGTACGCCCGCCAGCGGACCTTCTGCATAAAGCTCAAGACCAATGCCATCCTGATTCGCGAAGCCGAGGCGGCGCGCATCCGCGATCTCGGCGTCGAATCCATCCAGATCAGCATTTACTCTCACCGCCCCGAAGTTCACGATGCCATCACGCTGGTGCGGGGCTCGCTCGAGCGCTCTCTGGATGCGATTCGCTTTCTCAAGTCGCAGGGGTTGCGTGTCGTCATAGCCAACGTTCTGATGATCCAGAATGTGCAGGATTACACCGGTGTACGCGCGCTGGCCGAAGAATTGGGCGTCGAGTCCACGCTTGATCCGACGATCACGCCGATGATGGATGGCAACCGCTCGGTCCTGAACCTGGCCGTCGACCAGAGCGCCCTGCAGCAGGTCTTTCGCGATACGGGCCTGGTGGGGAATGTGGACGAATTCTGCGCGGTCGCAGCGCCCGCCGATGAGAGCGCGCTGTCATCCCTACCCTGCAGCGCCAGTCACACCACTTGCTATGTTTCGCCGTATGGCGACGTTTTTCCCTGCGTCCAGTTTCCGCTTCCCACCGGCAATGTCAGGAAGCAGCGCTTCCTTGACATCTGGCGGCACTCGGATCAGATGAATGAAGTGCGTGGGATCCGAATCAAGGATCTGACGACCTGCACCCAGTGCTCTCACGTGTCAAGCTGCTCGCGGTGTCCCGGCTTGGCCTTTATGGAAGGAAATATGCGCGGGCCCTCGACGCAGGATTGCGAGAAGTCCTTCGCGAGGACCGGAGTTCCGTCGGCAAATATGCTGTCGAAAAAGCGCGCACGGGCAAATCTCGTCCAGATTCGGACGCTTCCGGCCTTGGCAAGCGCGTCTGCTTAACAGACCGTGTCGCGAATACGATTCGTATCAGGGTATGCCTTCAGGCATACCGCGAGTACTGAGTTATCTCTGCGCCTTCAGGCGCTGAATTTGCGACTCTGAGTTTCGCCACGGCTTGTTGACTCGTGCGCGCGGGTCGTACCAAAATCATGCCCGGGACTGGCGCCACGCCCGATGCCGAGTGGTCCATACTGCTAGCCGCGTGTTCCCGAGCGCCGTTCGAGGAGAAACGCAGCCTCCTTCTGCCCCAGCTTCAGCAACCGGTTCGCTGGCAGAGACTTTTTGCTCTCGCCGATGAGCACGGCGTCCAGCCACTCTTATACGAGTCGCTATCGCGCCTTCAGGAAGCGGTTCCTGCCAATGAGTTTGGTTCCCTGCAACAAAGTTGCCGGACCAATCTGCACAAAGCCCTGTTGCTTTCGCGCGAGTTGATTCGAATCATCGAGCACCTCTCTGCACTCGGCATTGAGGTCATGCCTCACAAGGGCCCGGCCTTGGCCGAAGTTCTCTACGCCGACATCGCCTTGCGGCAGGCTGGCGATATCGACCTGATCGTCCATCCGCAGGATTTGCATCGCATCCGCGATGCGGTCGGCGAACTCGGCTACACGCCACACGACCATTTCTCCGCCAGGGAAGAACGGGCGTATCTGAAATCGGGATACGAATATGCCTTCGACGGTGTCGCCGGGCCCAACCTTCTGGAGTTGCAGTGGGCGATTCAGCCGCGATTTTATGCAGTCGATTTCGACATGGACGGCCTGTTCCAGCGGGCCGTGACTATCACGGTGGCTGGCCGGCCGATGAAGACTCCGGCACCCTCCGACCTGCTTCTCACTCTGTCACTGCACGCGGCCAAGCATGTGTGGAGGCGGCTCGCCTGGCTCTGCGATATCGCGCAGCTGATCAGCCTGCCCAACCTCGACTGGGACTGGATCGGATCGCAGGCCCAAGACTTGGGAATGTTGCGAATCTTGCGCGTCACCCTGCTCGCGGCCAGCCAGTTGCTGCGCGCTTCCATCCCCGCCGCGGTACAGAAGATTTTCCCCGAAGATCGCGAAGCGCCTGCGCTGGCAGAGGAGATCCGGACTTATATCGTCAGCGAGTCTGCCTTCAATGTCGAGTCGCTGGCGTATTTCCGCCTGATGATGCGCCTGCGCGAAAGGCCGGCAGACCGGATGCGATTTCTCGCGCGCCTGGTGTTTACGCCCGGCCCCGGCGAATGGGCGGCGGTTCATCTCCCCGGACCTTTATTCCCGCTATACCGTCTGGTCCGGATTTCTCGTCTGGCGGCGAGACTGGCCGGAGCTTGAATGGAAGTTGATCTGGCGCTTTAGGCCGGCTGCTCCGCGGGCGCGCGTTTCCAGTCGCGCAGGTACAGAAGGAACATGGCCGCGGCTCCGAACAGCGGCACGGCCAGTCCCGCTTTGAGAGTGCCGAAGCGAGTCGATGCCACACCGACGATCCATGGCAACGATCCCCCTCCGAGGTTGGACAGCGTGAACATGACAGAACCCACTCGCGATGCCGCCATGCCGAATTCCCGGGACATCAGCGAAATGGTGATGGGATACACCGCCGACAGGCCCAATCCGGCAAGCGAAGCACTCGCGACCACTCCTGGCAAGTTGTGCGACATGACAAGACCCATCATTCCGGCGCAAGCAACTAGCAATCCCGCCTGCACCAGTCGAACGTCATCCACCGTTCGCAAGAACAGCGGCGCCAGCCAGCGGCCGAGCATGAGCGAGGCATAAAAAAAAGACGGGGTCATCAGCGCCATAGTCAGCGTCAAGGTTCCCAGGCTTTTCGCATACGAAGCCACCCACAATCCGAAGCTGTTCTCCGTCCCCACATAGACGAAGAAGAGTATTCCCAGGACGGGCAGAGCGCGGTTTCTCCAGTCAATCCGCGGACCTTTATTCCCGCCATCCACGCTGACAGCCGGTTCCACGATGGAAGCGGGCATGACCGCGATGCCAGCCGCCACCAGGAAAGAGAAGCCCGCCACCACGTATAGAAGTAGCGGAATCCGGAGGTTCTTCGCCGCGGCCGCTACCAGAAACGGGCACGCCACCGCCCCCGCGCTCCAACAGAAGTTGAGCGTATTCAAGGACGCGCTTCTCCGCCTGGGATTCACCTCAGCTACCAGTAAGTTGCCCGCAGGCACTGCGAGCCCCAGCCCTATTCCATAGGCCGCGATGCAGACCATACCCAGCGCTTTCGAGCCGGCAAGCAACAGCACGATCCCGGCAGCCACCAGCAGAAGGCCGGCCTTGATCGCGAAGCGATATCCGCGGCGCGCAATCAACCAACCGGAGAGCGACACCGCCAGTGTCGCAGCCAGGTATTGAACGGTAAACAGAACGCCTGCCTGCGAGTAGTTCAACGACCATCGCGCCGATAGCGTTGGCAGCATCGGGCCGAGCAGCACGGTCACGATGCCGATGGGGACAAACGCCGCGCACGCCGAGAGAGTCAGAGGTCTGGCGGAGCCTGGAGCTTGTGCTGTGTCGGGAGCGGGCATGAGGATGGCTGGGGCGTTTATGTTATCACTGCGCCTCGGAGTAGCGCCGCCCTCCCGGCGGCGGTGCGGCAGGGGTCCTCACCCGCCGCGCCGAGGGCGAGACGCCCTCGGGACAGCCGGCAAGATGCCGGCGCTACTCGTTCAGCATCGTGATCATCATGCGGTCACGGTGCCAGGTTTATCGGGGAGCCTTCCCGGTGGACTCCCGCACCACCAGTTCGGGTTCGATGGCAATCTCCGCTGGGTATTCCTTGCTGCCTTCAATGCGCTCCAGCAGGCTCTGGGCGGCCACTTCTCCCATACGGCTCAGCGGCTGCCGTACCGTGGTCAGACTGGGAGTCTGCAACGCCGCGCCGGGAATGTCATCAAACCCCATCACCGAAACATCCTGGGGGACGCGCAGCCCGTGCTCCTGAAGAGCCCGTATCGCGCCGATCGCGGAGATGTCATTGTAGGCGAACAATGCAGTGAAGGGCTTCTTGCGCGTCAGCAACTGCTTGGCAAACGGATATCCCAGCATCGGCGTCGGGTCGTCGCTGTCGAGCTGCACGATCAAGTCGGGATCGATCTTTAACCCAATCTCCTGAGCCACCCGGCAAATCGAGTCCCAGCGATCCTTCGAATCCGAGCTGATGGGATTCCCCTTCATGAAAGCGATGCGCTCATGCGACAGGTCTTTCAAGTGGTGAAGAGCCAAAACTGCAGCCCGCTGGTGATCAAGGACAATGTTGGTGACTCCTTTTATCTTCTTGTGGCCGGCTACGGCCACCGTGGGCAACACAGGCTTTTCGTGTACGGTCGTATCCACGGTGATGATGCCCTCGACTCCGCGCTCCGACAGAATGTGCGAATAGTGATCCAGCAACTGGGGGTCGTGGCGGTGGGCCACCGTCAGGAAGAAATAGTTGTGCTTCCTCAGGTACTGCTCAATGCCGCTGATCACGGCGGAACCGTAGGAGTCGCCAATCTCTTCCGCGATCACTCCGATGGTATAGGTCCGCTTATTGCGCAGAGTGCGGGCAAAGAAATTGGGGCGGTAGTTGAGTTCCTTGGCCGCGGCGTGGATTCGGTTCTTGGTTCCCTGGGGAATGGAACGGGCCGACGGTGCATCGTTGAGAACCGCGGACACCGTCCCGGGAGTAAGCCCCAAATGTCCGGCTACGGTCTTAAGTGTGACTGCAGGGGAATCCTGGTGAGACTTGCTGTTCTGGCCCATGGTTCGCACCCTTGAGGGGCCTCCCTAATCTATCCTTTTGCGTAACGCTCACTGTTCGGCCTCGATCCGCTTATGGCGAAAAAGAGGATGTAGAGGTAGCAGAGAACTGGTAGGAAAAAGGCGTGATGGATGCCGATACGATCAGCAATCGCGCCCTGCATCACCGGGACGATGGCTCCGCCCACGATCGCCATGATCATCACTCCCGAGCCGTCGCCGGTCAGCGGGCCGAGCTCGGCCACGCCCAGCGTGAAAATGCTGGGGAACATGATGGAATTGAAAAATCCGACCAGGATGATGCTCCACATGGCAACGTGCCCCGTGGCCAGCATGGAAATCGCCACAAGGGAAGCAGCGCACACTGCACAAATGCCAAGCAGCAATCTCGTGGGCACAACCAAACGGCCACCGCGAAGAGCCATGCCGATCCCTAGGACAGCTGCTACGACAGCGACCAGGGCAAACAGCGGCCGGGCAGCAACCAGGACCGAGACGAGCGCCCACAGAAGCGCGACAAAATCGAGATGGCCAACCGGAGCGGCGAGTTTGTCAGCCCATGTGTGCGCAACCCAGGAGGAGATCAAAAAGAGCAGAACGCCTCCAACCGACGCCAACCCCATATAGACGGCTTTTGCTCCGCTCAGGAGTGCGGATCCGAAGAAACGACCGACCATTGCACCGCCCCAGTAAAGTGCGACGAAACCGGCAGCCACCTTTTCCGTCAGGCCGCCAATCTCAGGCTGGCTGAAGTAATTCACCAGAAAACTTCCGATGGACACTTCACCGCCGACATAAACGAAGATCGCGATCGCGCCAAAAATCAAGTTCCAGTGGTTCCAGATTGAGTCGTTTACTTTCTCGCCGACTTTGTGCTGCGCGTGCTCGATCTTCGGTAGCCTGAAACTGCCGATGGCCACTGCCAACACCACCAGCGCAATACCCAAACCCACATAGGGCGTCTTCACCGTTGCCGCCTCGTGCAGGCGGTAGGCCTGCAGGGCATCGGGTGCCAGCGCTCGTATATCACCGATGGACTTGGCTGTCGCGCTGAGGATCAGCAGCCCGCCGAAGAACGGCGCCAGAAACGTACCCAGAGAGTTGAACGCCTGTGTCAGATTGAGCCGGCTCGACGCTCGCTCGGGCCTCCCCAACACCGTGACATACGGATTCGCCGCTACCTGCAGGCAAGTGATGCCCGCGGCAAGAACAATGAGGGCACCCAGAAACAACGGATACGACGGAGCGCTGGCGGCCGGAACAAAAAGGAACGCACCCACGCCCATGGTGAGCAGACCCGCCACCATCGACCGCTGGTATCCGATCCAATCGATGAGCTTGGCCGAAGGAATGGAGAAAACAAAATAGGCCCCGAAGAACGCAAACTGAATCAGCATCGCCTGCGCGTAGTTGAGGTCAAAAATCGACTTCAGGTGAGGAACCAGGATGTCGTTCAAACAAGTGAGAAATCCCCACATGAAAAAAAGAGTGGTCACCGTAGCCAGCGGGGCTCCGTAGCCCTGGTCCGTCCTGGGCGCCGTCACTGTCGTCGAGGTATTAGGGGCGGTGATTGCCATAAGTCCGTATCCATCCTCACAAGAAGCCTGGGAAACTCGGAACCTCGCATGATAGCATCGAACGACAGGCATGATGCAGCATTATTCTTGGGCCCAGACTGATTTCACCCTCTAGAAAATCGTTTCTCTAGCTCAACCATCTTCTCTGCTGAAAAGCTGCTCGTCGACCTCGCACAGATCAGATTCTTCCTCACGCGAACTCAAGTCCAGACCCGCTCAGGTCCTCTTCACTCCGCAGTTCTGCGCGAGTATGCAGGTTGACCAATACGGAATTGGATTCAATGGAGGTCGCTGCCGCAAGGCGAACCATGTGCCGGGGGCGGGACACGGGGTCAGCGGACACAGGCCCGGTCGTCAGATGTGGGCAAGCGCTCTTTGCTCGGTCAGCCGCTGACCAAAGAAGTTCAGGCAATCTTCCATTCCCTCGCCGCTCTTGGCGGAGAGGCGGAAGATCTGCATTCCCGGCCGCACTGCCTGAATATTCGTGCGCGCCGCTTCCCAGTCAAACTCGGCGGCGCTCGCCATGTCGTTCTTGGTGACAACCGCGACGTCGGCGCTGTTGAAGATCGTCGGATACTTCAGCGGCTTGTCTTCGCCCTCGGTCACCGACATCAACACCAGCCGCAGATTTTCGCCCAGATCATACGAGGACGGGCACACCAGGTTCCCCACATTCTCGATGAAAAGGAAGTCGAGCTGATGCAGATCCCACTCCTGCAGCGCGTTCTCGACCATCGCCGCTTCCAGATGGCAGAGCGTGCCGGTCGTGATCTGCTTCACCGGAGCCTTGCTTCGTGCCAGCCGGACGGCATCGTTCTCCGTCGCCAGATCCCCGACCAGCGCCGCCACACGATATCGCGGCTGCAGCAGGGTGAGCGTCTTCTCCAGGAACGTGGTCTTCCCCGACCCTGGACTTGAAACCAGGCTCACGACATAGACTCCCGCCCCACGAAACTGTTCCCGCAACGCGCGCGCGATCACGTCATTCTGTTTGAGAACATTTCTGCGCACTTCGACCAGGCGTGGCTCGCTCATTCCTGCACCTCCAAAGCGAAGACTTCCAGTTCCTTGCCTTGCAGAATGTCCCGGGTCGGCGCGCCGCATTCCGGACAGGCAAACCACTGGATCGAGTCCAGGGTTCGCCGTTGCTGGCACTTCGGACAAAACACAACTACCGGAACGTCTTCCACAATCAAACGCGATCCCTGCAGTGCCGTGTCCTGGCAGGCCATTTCATAGGAAAACATCAGGGCGTCCTTGACCACCCCGGAAAGCGCGCCCAGCCTGAAATGGACAGCGCTTACCTGCAAGCCGCCGCGCTGTGAGGACTCTTCCAGTGCCGCGTCCACAATGCCCATCGCGATAGACAGTTCGTGCATGTCTACACCCTGCGTATTCTGTCTGCGATCGCAGAATCTGTCCAAGCCGCAAATCAGCTCCGGCGAATGCCCGCATCATTTCGCAAGCCGGCCGATAAAGACTCCGTAAGGCCCCAGGGTCACAGTTTCTCCCTTTGCTGCCGACTTCTCCGTCGCCACCAGGCTCTTGGCGGAAGAGAACCCTTTCTTGCTCAGGTCAAAGTTCACCGTCTGCTCGGTCCCCGACATGTTCAGAGCCACCAGCACGGCCTGATCTTTGTACGTGCGCAGGTACGCGAGCACATTCTGATCGTTCTCGTCCAGCGGCACATAATTCCCATCCATGAGGGCCTGGTTCTTGTGCCGCAGCCGCAGCACCTGCTTGTAGAACGATAGGACGGAATCCGGATCTTTGGACTCGTCCGCGACATTGTGCGTCTTGTAGCTCGGCGGCACCGGAAGCCACGGCGCAGTTTTCGAGAAGCCTGCGTTCTCGCTCTCATCCCACTGCATGGGAGTGCGCTCGCCGTCCCGGCCTTTTTCCTCGGGCCAGCCGGTAACGCCAAGCGGATCCTTGACGTCTTCTTTGCGGGTGGGCGGCGTTGTCGTCATACCAATTTCTTCGCCGTAATACATGATGGGCGTTCCACGCAGGGTCAGGTAAAGTCCCGCCATCACTTTTGCGATCTGATCGTTGTGTTCGCCGTCGCCGTAGCGATTGTAGGACCGCACGATATCGTGGTTGCTGATGACGAAGGTGGGCCAGCCGGAAGCCGCATCCACTGCGGCGATCTGCTTGCGGAATTCGACTGGTGAGAGCTTGTTCACGGTGGTAAAGAGAAAATCCATGGGCAGCTGCAACTCGTTGTTGCCGTCGCCGTAGTAGCGGTTCAGTTCCGCGATATCGTCAGTCCAGGTTTCGCCGATGAGCACCGCGTCGTATTGATCCGCGATCTTGCGCAGTTCGCGCAGCACATCGTGCACCTCGGGCAGCTTGTCGTTGTATTTGTTTTCTTCGATGGGATCGCCGAAGGCGTTCTTGCCGGGGCGCGCAATCGGGTTGTCGTGCAGGTCCGGATCTTCGAACAGTGTGTCCACCGCATCCAGACGGAATCCCGAAGCTCCTCGTTTTAACCACCAGCGCTCAACCCCGAACATCGCATCCTTTACCGCCGGGTTGCGCCAGTTCAGATCGGGCTGCGCCGCCTCAAAGAAGTGGTAATAGTACTGGTCTGTTGTCGGATCGAATGTCCAGGCCGAACCCCCGAAATCCGAGACCCAGTTGTTCGGAGGCTGCCCCGGTCCCTTTCCGTCGCGCCAGATGTACCAGTCCCGGTGCTCTGACGTGCGCGACGATTTCGAATCCAGAAACCACTTGTGCTGGTCGGAAGTATGATTCACCACGAAATCGAGGATGATGTGGATCCCGCGCTTCTTCGCTTCTCGGGCCAGCTTGTCGAAGTCCGACAGCGTCCCATACATGGGATCGATATTCTCGTAATCGGAAACGTCGTAGCCAAAGTCTTTTTGCGGCGACGGGAAGCAGGGCGAAATCCAGATCGCATCCACCCCCAGCTTCTTCAGATAATCCAGCTTCGACGTGATGCCGTTCAGGTCGCCGACTCCGTCATTGTTGCTGTCGGCGAAGCTGCGCGGATAAATCTCATAAAACACCGCATTCTGCCACCATTGATGCCCTGCGGCATCCGCGGCTTTGCCGGAATTCTGGGCGCCGGCCGCAAGCAGCGAGAGGCACAGAAATCCGCATATCAGGATCCAACCGGACTTTCCTTGCATGATCGCTCCGTGACTGACGCGTTGGACGATTCTTGAGTGTAACCTTTTTTCGGAAGAGCTTGCTTTCCGGGAAAGGAAAACCGCATCGCACGGGCCTTGCAAAGTCGCGCCTCTCTTGAATATAAGTGGTAGGGCGAATCTTCAACGACCCGCGCGGATCAGGTAGCGACCTCTTGTTCTCTTCACGCCGCATCTTTTTGAAATCTCTCAGCCATTCGGCTCTTGTGCTTTCGCTCGAAAGCGTGCTGGCGCTGGCTCGTCCACGCAGGTTGCTGGCTGGTCCGCGGCCACAGCAAAAGACTCCCTCCAAGGAAGACCCGGCGCAGAAAGCCGATCTGGGCGTCAGCTTCGTCAACGTTGCCCGCGAATCCGGGCTGAACGTTAAGACCATCTTCGGTGGAGAGCACAAGAACAAGTACCTGCTCGAAACCACCGGATGCGGCGTCGCCTTCTACGATTACGACAACGACGGGTGGCTGGACATATTTCTTGTGAACGGTTCGCGCCTGGAAGGTTTTCCGGCCGGCAGTGAACCCACTTCGCACCTGTTTCGCAACAATCGTGACGGCACATTCACCGATGTCACTGCGAAAGCCGGTTTGATGCATTTCGGCTGGGGACAAGGCGTTTGCGTGGGCGACTACGACAACGATGGCTGGGATGACCTGTTCGTTACGTACTTCGGCAAGAACGTCCTCTATCACAACAACGGTGATGGCACGTTCACTGACGTCAGCGAGAAGGCAGGCGTGGCGGGCAAGAGCACGCGATGGAACACCGGCTGCGCCTTCGTTGACTATGACCGCGACGGCCGCCTGGATCTTTTTGTCGCCAACTATATTGACTTCGATCTGGCCACCGCTCCCGTGCCCGAATCGGGCCCATGCCTGTACAAGGGCTCTATGGTCGCGTGTGGACCGCCGGGCCTCAAGGGTGGGAAGAACATCCTCTACCACAACAACGGCGACGGCACCTTCACCGACGTTTCCGAGGCTTCGGGGATACTTCGCACCGAAAGCACGTTCGGCCTGGGCGTGCTCACCGCCGATCTCGACAACGACGGCTGGCCTGACATCTACGTGGCCAACGATTCTGCCCCGAGCGCGCTCTACCAGAACAAGAAGAACGGCAAGTTCGAGGATATCGCCATCGAAGCTGGTTGCGCCCTCAGCCCCGATGGCAAGCCACAGGCCGGCATGGGTGTTTCCGCCGCTGACTATGACCTCGACGGCAATCTTGACCTCGTCAAAACCAACTTTGCCGGCGACACGCCTTCCCTCTATCACAATCAGGGCGGAGCGAGTTTCGAAGACGTCACCTTCACGGCGGGTCTGGGCACCCACACGCAATTCTTGGGATGGGGCTGCGGCTTTTTCGATATGGATAACGACGGCTGGGCCGACATTTTGATCTGCAACGGCCACGTCTATCCCGAAGTCGACCAGATCAAAGGCGAAGCAGGATATGCCCAGCGCAAACTGCTTTACCAGAATCTGCACGACGGCCGTTTCGCGGACGTGTCCCTGCAGGCGGGGCCGGGGATTTCCCAGCCGGCTCCGTCGCGCGGCGCGGCCTTCGGCGATTTCGACAACGACGGCGACATTGATGTCGTCATTAACACCATCAACGACTGCCCGCAACTTCTGCGCTGCGACGCCAAACTCGACAACAATTGGATCAAGATTCGCACCATTGGGACGAAGTCAAACCGCAGCGGAATCGGCGCCCGCTTGATGTGCCTCACCCGTCCTCGCGGAGAATCCAACCCGCACCAGCAGATCGATGAAGTCCGCAGCGGCGGCGGCTATTTCTCGCAGAATGATCTGCGAGTTCACTTCGGCCTGGGGAAAGCCGAGAAAGTGGACGTGCTCGAGATTCGCTGGCCCAGCGGCCAGGTCGATACGCTGAAAGACGTCAAGGCAAACCAGTTGATTTTCGTCAGAGAAGGCCAGGGCATTATCCGCACCATGCAGTTCGCGAAAAACCCCAATTCCGGCAAGTAAATTCCTCCGCGTCCTCCGCGGTTTTTCTCTGCGAACTCTGCGATTTCGGCCTTCTGCTGACTTCGGCCATGACGAAATTCGACCCGAGGCTTTATCATGTCTTACCCCCCAGGGGCAACGGAAACTAGATGCCCCCGATTGGCGGCCTATGGCTTCAATTCAGGAATCTGTCGCGCTTTCGTCCACTTCACGTCCAGCTGCTGCGGACACGGTTGAACTGACCGGCGTTTCGAAGAGCTACGGTGACTTTGTCGCCGTGGATAGCCTTTCCTTCTCGATCCAGCCGGGCGGAATCTACGGCCTGCTCGGACCCAACGGAGCCGGAAAGACCAGCACCCTGCGCATGATGATCGGCATCATCGTTCCCGACTCCGGGCAGATTTCCATCTTCGGTGAACCTCTCACTCGCGCTCATATGGACAGGTTCGGCTATCTGCCCGAAGAGCGCGGCCTGTACCGCAAGATGAAAGTACTGGAACACCTTGTCTTGCTTGGCCAGTTAAAAGGGCTCACCGGCGCCGAGGCCACGAAGCGGGCGCAGAGTTGGTGCGAGCGCTTCGAACTAACTGCCTGGACGGGGAAGAAGGTGGAAGAACTTTCCAAGGGTATGCAGCAGAAGGTACAGTTCATCGGCGCGATTCTTCATGATCCGAGACTGGTCATCATGGACGAACCCTTTGCGGGGCTTGATCCCGCCAACGCCGTGGCGCTGAAAGATGTTCTGCTCGAATTGGCAAAAAAAGGAAAAACCATCCTGTTGTCAACCCACCGCATGGATCAGGTGGAACGATTGTGCCAGTCGATTTGTCTCATCAATCATGGACGCGCTGTCCTCGAAGGCGATCTGAATCAGATCAAGGCGAGATATGGCCGCCGCAATGTCCAGATCAAATACGACGGGGATGCGCGCTTCCTGCAAGAACCCAGGCTGGTGCAGTCGTTCAACGATTACGGCAACTATGTGGAAGCGCGGCTGGCGCCGGGCGCCGACGCGCAGGAGTTCCTGCACCTGGCGTCTTCGTGCGCGAAGTTGAGCAAGTTCGAACTGATGGAACCCTCGCTGGAAGAAATTTTCATCGACGTGGTGGGTAAACCGAATGCGTAATACCTGGCTGATTTTGAAACGAGAATATCTGCAACGCGTGCGCACCCGCTCCTTTCTTGTGCTCACCGTGTTGTTGCCCGCCATCATGACAGTGCTGATGGCTCTCCCCGCAAAACTCGCGGTCATGGGGCTGAAGGCACAGCATCTCGTGATCGTCGCGTCGACCGGGCAGTTTGGCGAAACCGTCCGCCAGCAACTTCTGGCCGCCCCCAGTGACGACGAGGACGACGATACAGACCGCGCCGAGAGCAGCACGAAACAGAAACCCGAAGACCAATACATCGTCGACGTGGACGTCAATCCCACGGAGGCTGAGCGCGCCGCTTTGCGGGACAAGGTGAGCACACGTTTGATCGATGGTTACTTATGGCTCACCGACGATGCCATCGCAGCCCGCAAAATCACGTGGTACAGCCGTGAGATGATGCCATTTCGCGAGCGATCGTGGTTCAGCGAGGCCGTCAGCCGCGTCGTACAGCAGCGGGAACTTTCCAGCAAAGGCATGACCGCAGCCCAAGCCGATCAGATGCTTCGGCCGGTTAAAGTGAAGCCGGTTCGCATCGAACGCGGGAAGGAGGCCAAGGGGAGCGGCACCGGGCACTTTCTGGAGATCGTCGTAATGGTCATGCTGCTCTACATGGCCGTACTTTTCTACGGAATCTCGGTGATGCGCTCCGTGCTGGAAGAAAAGACTTCGCGCATCATAGAGGTGCTGCTCTCCTCCGCCAGTTCGACCGAGTTGATGGCCGGCAAACTGCTCGGGGTCGGCGCAGTTGGTTTGACCCAGATTCTAGTCTGGGCCGTGATGGCTGGGCTCATTGCTCTGCCCTCACTGGCAGCGCAGCCCAATCTCAGCGAGCTAGCGATCTCACCGTGGGTGATGGCTGCCTTTGCTCTTTTCTTTCTTCTCGGATACCTGCTCTACAGCACCATGTATGCAACCATCGGGGCCATCACCACCACCGAGCAGGAAGGCCAGCAGTTGCAATTCCTGATCGTGATTCCGCTCGTGCTTTCGGTGTTCATGCTGATGCCGGTGATCCGCACGCCCGACTCGGCCGCGGTCGTCTGGATGTCGATGATTCCCTTCTTCGCGCCTATCCTGATGTACGCGCGCATCGTGGTGCAAACCCCGCCCCTGTGGCAGATTGCGCTGTCACTCGGTTTGCTGATCGCAACCGTATGGGGCCTTCTCATCTTCTGCGCCCGCATCTACCGCATCGGCGTGCTCATTTATGGCAAGCGCCCCAATCTGCCCGAAATCCTGAAGTGGTTGAAATACGCGAAGGCGTGAGGCAGGTCTGGGGTGTTAGGTGTTGGGTCTGAGGTCCGGGGTCTGAGGTCCGAAGTCCGAGGTCTGCGGACCGAAGTCTGATCTCAACCAAAAACGGCAGGGCCGACCCCCTGCCGTTTCCCACGATCTTGGAATTATCTTCTGGCCTTATTTCTTATTTACAGCCTTCTTGAGTTCGGCCCCAGGGGTAAACTTCGCGACTCTGCGGGCAGCGATCTTGATAGTGGCGCCGGTTTGCGGGTTGCGCCCGTTCCGTGCCTTTCTTTGCGACACGGAGAACGTGCCGAAGCCTATCAAAGCCACCCGATCTCCTTTGCGAAGAGCGGAGGTAACGCTGTCCACGGCAGTATCAATCGCAGTCGTGGCCTGCGCCTTGCTGATTTCACACGCGCCTGCGATCTTGTCAACCAGATCGGCCTTGTTCATAGTTTCTCCTCGCAGGTCTCTTTCGTTCCCAGCCTGCACCGGGAGGAAAATTGGCTTGGGCTGAGTTGGGAAACCTGACCGTTCGTATTGTGCTCCCTCTGCGGCGAATGTCAACTGTGAAAATCCGCGCTGGAAGCCTGTTCTGCAATTACTAGGCCCGAAATGGGCCGACCCAGGTGGTTTTTCGCCTGCCGGGGAAGGTTTTCCAACGCCCTCCACAGGCCGCGCGGTTCCTTCACAGGATGTACACAGGCCGCCAGCCTTTCTGGCTTGCGCAAGATGTACCTTCGGGTGCAAAGTCGAAATGTAGGAGTTTGGCAGGTCTCAGTCGGCGGAAATGGTCGTGCAGGGACAGCCGCCCTCGGCTGTCCGGTCGAGTGAAACTCGACGGGTGCGCGTCAGGAGAGTCGAGACTCAGATACTGTCTGATTTCTCAGTCGAAGGTAGGGTCCCAGGTGATCAAGGCTCCCGCGGAAGTATGCCCTCTTTGTGAAGGTACAGGCTGGAAAACCGTGCCCAGCAACGGCGCCGGCCGCAGCACCAGCGAGCGCCGCGTAACCCGCTGCGACTGCCAGTTGCGGGCGCGGGCGCAGTCGCTGCTGGCCGCGGCCCGCATTCCGCGCCGCTACGAACACTGCGAACTGGCGAACTATGACACCGATTTCCCCGGCGCCGATCCCTCGCTGGCAGAGGGTCATTTCGTAGCCTCCAGCTTCGCGAAAAAGTGCGATCCGCGGGGCGATAAGGGCCTGCTGATCATCGGCCAAATCGGCACCGGCAAGACTCACCTGGCGGTTGGCATCATCAAGGAACTGATCCTGGACCGGGGCATCTCGTGCCTGTTTTACGACTATCGCGAGCTGCTGAAGGAGATTCAGAACTCTTACAACTCGGCGGTGCAGACGACGGAACTGGACGTTCTCCGGCCCGTGTTCGAAACCGACGTTCTGGTGCTTGACGAACTCGGCGCCGTCAAGCCCACAGAATGGGTGTGGGACACGGTCAGCCTCATCCTGAACACGCGCTACAACGATAATCGCACCACCATCATCACTACGAATTTTGAGGATCAGCCGGCGGCGGCCGTTGCCGGCTCGATCTCGCTCGCAAGGGCCGCGGGGCGCGGCGAGACTCTGGGCGATCGCATCGGGGAGCGCATGCGCTCCCGCCTGCACGAGATGTGCCGCATCGTCACCCTCGACGGCGCCGATTTCCGCCAGAAATACCGCAGCGCCAGCTTCCGGTAACTTCTTCGCCGCAGATCAACGCGGATTTACGCGGATCAAAACCACCCTTGTCATTCTGAGCGAAGCGAAGAACCTATGCATTCTTTGGCGCGAATAAAACTGCACGGGTCCTTCGCTGCGCTCAGGATGACAAATGCTTACTCCGTGCCTGCGTGTCGCTAGCCGCGTGTTCCTCTGCGTCCCGCGTAGTTCTTGGGTGGCGCAACGCAGCGCTACGATAAGCGGTGGTTGTCTTGTGGAAGATTTAAGCCGCTGATGTCTTGGGCCCGCAGTCCCACTAGAATGATCCTGTGCTGACCGAACGCCTGGAATTTACGCCTGAGGGCGACGCCGAGGTTTTTGCCGCGGTCCCTGCCGCCCCGGCGGTGTTTCTTCTGCGCGGAGCCGACGCCCAGTCCGAGCCCTACGTCAGCAAGACCGCCAATCTGCGGCGGCGACTGCAGCGTCTGCTCGGGCCAGTCGAAGAGCGCACAAAAAAGCTCAATCTTCGCGATCGCGTCCGCCTGATCGAATACACGCCAACCGGCTCCGATTTCGAATCCGGCTTTTTGCTCTATGCCGTGCTGCGAGGCGCCTTTCCCAAGACCTACTCAGCCCGCCTGCGCTTCCGCTTCGCGCCCCTGGTGAAGCTGCATCTCGAAAACGAATACCCCCGCGCCTCCATCACTACGCGGCTTGGCCGGCTCAGCGGACGTTCGCTCTACTACGGCCCGTTCGTCTCGCGCGTCGCCGCCGAGAAGTTCATGAACGACTCTCTTGACTTCTTCAAGATGCGCCGCTGTGTGGACGACCTGCATCCTGACCCGAAGTTCCCCGGCTGCATCTATTCCGAAATGAAGATGTGCCTGGCTCCGTGCTTCAAAGGCTGCACTGACGAAGAGTACAGCGTGGAAGTGAACCGCGTTCAGGCCTACGTCGATTCCGCCGGCGACTCACTCCTCCGCCAGTTCTCAGCCGAACGCGAAGTCGCGTCTGCGAACCTGGCATTTGAGGAAGCTGCCACCATTCATGCGCGCGTGGAGAAACTGAAGCCCGTCGTCAGCCAGCTTCCCGAGATCGTTCAGCGCCTCGACCGCATGTCCGCGCTCATGATTCAGCCCAGCCATCTCGCGGGATCGGTTGCCTTCTTCCGCATTACGAGCGGCCGAATCGCGGGGCCGATTCCGTTTGTGATTCAGGCCGCCGAACACGCCAAGTCACAATCTATGGAATCGCGAGTGCAGGAAGCGCTGAATTCTTCTCCCGCTGCGCCGGCGAAATCCGCTCTGGAAACAATGGAGCACCTGGCCCTGCTCAAGCGCTGGTATTACCGCGGCACGCGCACGGGAGAAATCTTCTTCGCTGACGCCAAAGGAGAGCTGCCCATGCGCCGCGTGGTTCGCGGCATTTCGCGCATCTTTCGCGGTGAGAAGCCGGAGGCGGAGCCACTTCCGGAGCGATCCTGAATCGTTACGCCAGCAAGAAGCTTCACCACAGAGGACACAGAGGACGCGAGGGAGAACGGGTCCCTCCCTGCCCTCATTGTCTTTTGTGGTTGAAGTTTTTGGCTCTATCCCTGCACTGTCGCTTCCGTGGCCTTCCATCCAAACCACCGCCGTCCCACCCAGCGCACCGCGCGCCACCCGATTACCGTTGCCAGCACGATCGTCCCCAGCCACAACAGCACCGCTGGCAGGTAAAACAGAACCGATGTCATTGCGGTAGCGTAACTCGCCAAGCTATCCAGTCCAACGCGCAGGGCCAGCTTCAACTGATATAGCGGACGCCAGTTCAGTGCGAACACCTGCGCCTCGGCCTCCGATCGCAGCGAGATCGAGATGGCCACCGTCTCGATCTGCTGGGACAGCGCATTGAACTCCGCCTGCTGTTGCTCAATCTGCCCCCGCACCTCGCTCAGCTTTTCGCTGACCGCAAGCATGTCTTTCACCGTGTGCGCCTGTTTCAGGATCGTCAGATACTGTGTTTCTTCCGCCCGCAGATTGCGCAGATTCGCGTCCTCATCCACGTACTGGCGCGTGACATCCTGCGCTTCAAGTTTTTCGTTCTCGACGCGCAGCGCCAGCTTGCGGATCTCCGCTCGCGCCTGGTCAAAGTGCGCCGCGGGCACACGCAGCGTCAGCATTTCCGCCGTCGCATTCTGTCCGCCGCCTCCCGCGCTCATCACGTAACCACCCAAACTCACGGCGATGGCCGTTATCCTGTCGGCCACTTCCGCCGGATGCTGCACCACCATCTCGATCGAACTCGTGCGGATGATCTTCCGCCCGGCCCCGGCGTTCGGCTCGGTGTGCGGCGTCCGCCCCGCGGCCACGCCGGGATCAGCCTGGCCTGCCGGCTGATCCGCCGCCATGAGCGCGGTGGCGACTGCCGCAGGCTTCGCCTTCGTGGCGGGACGGTAGTACATGTTGCTCGCCAACCCAGTCTCCAAAGCGCGCTGCTGGGCGACTCTGCTCGACTCGTTTGCGGCCATCCGCGACCGCAGAAGGTTGGGTGTTGCTATCGCCGCCAGCAACACCGCACCCACAATGGCGGCGACGATCCACAGCCATGGTTTCGCGCTAGCACGAACGGAATCTGCAATAGACGACATGAGCGTTCCCCCTTTGAGAGAACGCCGAATCAGCGCGGTCTTGCGGCCGTTTCTCCTGGGCGATGCCCGAAGCAAAAAACGGGGCGGCCCGCGAAAGGCCGCCCCGATCTTTTGGTTTTATCCGCGTAAATCCGCGGCAAGGAAGTTAAATGTCCAGGTTCTTCACATCCAGCGCGTTTTCTTCGATGAACTTGCGCCGCGCCTCTACGTCCTCGCCCATCAGCGTGGTGAAGATGGTCTCGCATTCGGCGAGGTCTTCGAGCTTCACCGAAAGCAAGGTGCGCCGCTCCGGATCCATCGTCGTTTCCCATAATTGCGGCGCGGTCATTTCGCCCAGGCCTTTGTAGCGCTGGATGGCGAAGTCCTTCCGCCCTTCGTTGATCACGTGATCGCGCAGGTCGCGGACCGTGGTCTTTTCCACCACTTCCACGTCAGCTTTGCGCTTGGCCGGTTTGGCCGCAGCCTTCTTCTCGCTCTTCTCTCCGTCCGCGGCCGCGACTTCGCCCTCGGCTGCCTCGCCGCCATTTGCCGGCGCCGCCTTGACCAAGGTCTCGACCACAAACGGAGGCTCCATGAACGATTCAATCTGCTTGTACTTCGAGATCATCTGCCGGCACTCGGCGCTCGACGCCAGTACCCAGCTGATGACGTGCTCGGCACCGTGCTTGTTGACGAAGCTGACTTCCCACAGGTTGTGCTCTTCGTCGAAACGCGCCTCGACCGTCTTGAAGCCTTCGTCTTTCTGCAGCTTCTTGATCTCTCTTTCCAGCCGCTCGATCTTCTTCGGCGCCGCTTTTTTGTCGCCTTCAAAATCGGCGCGCTTGGCCAGGTCGAGCCTTGGGATCAGTTCCGTCACGCGCTCGTTGCGCACGCGCTTGTCGAGTTTGTCGAAGAATCCCAGATACTCGTCGAGCACGGTCATGAACCGCGCCAGATCCTTGCCTTCGATCTTGGCCGCGCCTTCGCCGTAACGAACGCTCAGTCCCTCGGCCGCGCGCTTCACCATGACCTTCACAAACTCGCGCTCGTCCTTGATGTACTGCTGCGACTTGCCCTTTTTCAGCGAAAACAGCGGCGGCTGGGCGATGAACACATTGCCGCGCTTGATCAGTTCCTGCATGTGCCGGAAGAAGAACGTCAGCAGCAGGGTGCGGATGTGGCTTCCGTCCACGTCGGCGTCAGTCATCAGGATGATCTTCCCATACCGCACCTTCGTGGGATCGAAATCATCCTTGGCGATTCCCGTGCCCAGCGCCGTGATCATGGCGCGGATTTCTTCGTGCGCCAGCATCTTGTCGTAGCGCGCCTTCTCCACATTCAGAATTTTTCCTTTGAGCGGCAGAATCGCCTGGAAGCGGCGGTCGCGGCCCTGCTTCGCGGTTCCGCCTGCCGATTCGCCCTCGACCAGGAACAACTCGCACCGGTTCGGATCGCGTTCCGAGCAATCCGCCAGTTTTCCCGGCAGTCCGCCCGAATCCAGCGCTCCCTTGCGCCGCGTCAGATCGCGCGCCTTGCGCGCCGCTTCGCGTGCCCGGGCCGCGTCCACCGCCTTGTTGATGATCTTTCGGGCGACGGTCGAATTTTGCTCGAAAAACGCGCCCAGCCGCTCGTTCACGAAAGCGGTCACAATGCCGGCAATATCCGAATTCAGTTTTCCCTTGGTCTGTCCTTCAAACTGCGGCTGCGGCAGCTTCACGCTGATCACCGCCACCAGACCTTCGCGCACATCGTCGCCGGTCAGATTCTCTTTCACGTCCTTGAACAATCCCAGTTGCTGTCCCGCGTAGTTGATGGTGCGGGTCAGCGCGGTGCGGAATCCGGAGAGATGCGTCCCGCCATCCACCGTGTTGATGTTGTTGGCGAAGCTGAACAGCGACTCCGAGTATCCGTCGTTGTACTGCAGGCCGATCTCCATCGTCACGCTGCTGCGCTCCGCTTCCATGTAGATCGGCTTGTCGTGCAGCACCTGTTTACCGCGATTGAGATGCTTGATGAACTCCGCGATGCCGCCGTTGTACTTGAACTCGGTGTGCTTGGCTTCGCCGGTCTTGGCATCGGTCGTGCGCTCGTCGGTGAGTATGATCTGCAGTCCCTTGTTCAGGAAAGCCAGTTCGCGCAGCCGCTGCGCCAGCGTGTCGTAGTTGTAATCGGTGACGGTGAAGATGCTGCGGTCGGGAAGAAAATGCACTTTCGTGCCCGTCTTCACTTTCGCGACGCCGGTCTTTTTCAGCTTGCTGGTCGGTTCGCCCTTCGAATACGTCTGTTGCCAGGTCGCGCCGTCGCGCCAGATTTCCAGTTCCAGTTCCTCGCTCAGGGCGTTCACGCACGACACGCCCACGCCGTGCAATCCGCCGGAAACTTTGTACGAAGACGTATCGAACTTTCCGCCCGCATGCAGCTTGGTCATCACCACCTGGGCCGCGGAAACTTTCTCGCCGTCAATCTCCATGTCGTCCACGGGAATGCCGCGCCCGTCGTCAATCACGGTGATGGAGTTGTCGAGATGGATCGCGACTTCAATCTTGCTGGCGTATCCGGCCAGCGCCTCGTCCACGGAATTGTCCACGACTTCGTAGACAAGATGGTGCAGTCCCAGTTCGCCTGTCGATCCGATATACATCGCCGGACGCTTGCGCACCGCCTCCATGCCGCCCAGCACCTTGATCGAGTCGGCATTATAGGAACCGCCGCCGTTGTCCGGGACAGGCGTAGGGTCAGCGGCAGTGCCAGGAACTGAAATCGCGCCGTTGATCGGAGTCACTTTTCCGTTTTTTGTTTTGGTCTCTGCGATGGGAGTATTGATCTCTTTGGTGGCCATTCCGCTCCGCGAAAATGTCCCGATTTTTTCTCTGAACCCGGTGTTGCTTGTGGCCCTGAAATTCGGCTGGAAATTTCGTCTCGATCGGCCCCAATTGAAGTCGCGTCGCCGGACTTCAAGTTATTGAAATTGCAAATACTTAGGACCGTTTCGGACTGTTTAGATTATACCACAAAACGAGCTTTTTTCGCCCTCCTCTAAGCCCTCGAATCGAGTGAGTAATGGGTGGATTTCTTGAAGGAACTAACGATGCCTCGGGGGAGTGTCCAGGAGCCGCTGTGCGGGTTCTTTCCGGTCGCCGTGGCGCTCTCGCATTTCTTTGAGTAAGATAGATTCCCTTCGCAAGATATTCCGCTCGTCCATTTTGAGGAGGCCTCTATGGCGCAGCAGATTCCGTCCGGTATTGTGCGTTCAGCTTCGACATGGTCCATCGTATGGGGCGTTTCGCTCATCATCTTGGGCATGCTGGCGGTGGGATCGCCTTTTCTCGCCGCCGTCGCGGTCAACGCGGTACTCGCCTGGCTTATCGTTTTGGCAGGTGTGGTCCACTTGACCGTCGCTTTTCACACACGCGAAGCAGGCAGTCTGATCTGGAGACTGCTGGTAGGGCTCGCATATATCTGCTTTGGTGTGTACCTGATTGCGCGTCCAGCAGTGGGTGTGGCGTCGCTCACTTTAGTGCTGGCATCGCTCTTTCTGGTGGAGGGCATCCTGAACATTATTTTGTTTTTCAGGACACGGTCAATCCGCGGATCCGGTTGGGTTTTGCTCGACGGGATCGTCACTCTGTTGTTGGGGCTGATGATCTACACCCAATGGCCGTCGAGTTCGGCCTGGGCGATCGGCACGCTGGTCGGCGTGAGCATGATCATCAGCGGCGTTACGCGGGTGATGGTATCCTTCGCGGTCCGCAAGGCAGCGGACACGATCGAGTCGAAATTGGCTGCTTAGTGGGTCGGGGCAACACTTGGAAAAGCTCGCTCTCGCGACGCGAGGCAGAATGCGGCGCCTCGGGCTAAGTGTGCGCTGAGACCTGGCGTTGACCAAGCTGTACGGAGGAGGACGGCATGGGAGGCATGATTCCGTTAGGCGACGCCTCGCGACGCCCGGCACGGGTGCCCCTGGTTACCGCCCTCATCATCGTTGTGAATGCCGTTGTTTTTGTGCTTGAGCTGATCCGAGGCGACTCATTCGTGATGCAGTGGTCTGTGGTGCCCGCGCAAATTGTTTCCGGCCATCACTGGATCACGATTCTGACCGCCATGTTCATGCATGGCAGTTGGTCGCACATCATCGGCAACATGATTTTCTTATGGGCCTTTGCCCCCGAAATCGAAGATGCCATGGGCCGGGGCCGGTATCTTGTCTTCTACCTGGTTGGCGGGCTCGTGGCGATGCTTGCCCAGGTTCTGGCCGACCCACATTCCACGGTGCCCAACCTCGGCGCCAGCGGTGCCATCGCAGCCGTGATGGGCGCGTTTCTAGTCACCTATCCTCGCGATCAGATTCGCACGCTTCTGTTCATATTCGTTTTCGCGCGAATCAGGTTCATCCCGGCGGCCCTCTTAATTGGTTTCTGGTTTCTCACTCAGCTCTTCCACGCAGGCGCTGTGGCACACGTGCAGACCGGCGGCGTGGCTTACCTGGCGCATGTTGGCGGCTTTATCTTCGGAGCTGCTACTGCCCGTCTGTTCGAGGGCTCGCGTCGAATCGCGTGAAATAATCGCTTCGTCTGTCCGAGAGGCGTCGCCCAGCCGACTTCTTCTCAGCAGTAAGAAAGGCGGCCGCAAGGCCGCCCCCAACTGACAACTGATTACTGACTACTGAGCACTGTTCTTACGCCGTAGCCGGCCGCTCCCCAGTCTTGGGCGCTCGTCCCGGCTGCAAGTCCGGCTTGATCACGTGTTGCACGCCATCGTCTGGCTTTGACGGCGGCGCCTGCACCGGAGGAAGTTCCTGGCCTTCGACCAACAGCTTGATCTCGTGGGCATCGAGAACTTCCCGTTCAATCAGCGCCCGCGCAATCCTCTCCAGCGTATCGCGATTGTCCGACAAGATCTGCTTGGCGGTGTTGTAGCCCGTATTGACCAGCTTACGCACTTCCTGGTCAATCTTGATTGCCGTGTCTTCGCTGTAATCGCGGTGCTGCGCGATCTCGCGGCCCAGGAAGATCTGTTCTTCCTTTTTGCCGAACGTCAGCGGACCCAGATCGCTCATGCCCCACTCGCAAACCATCTTGCGCGCCATGTCCGTGGCCCGCTCGATGTCGTTGCCGGCCCCTGTACTCATGCAGTTCAGGAACAGCTCTTCGGCGATGCGCCCGCCCATCAGAATGGCGATCTCGGTCTCCAGATAGTTCTTGTAGTAGTTGTGCCTGTCGTCAATGGGCAGCTGCATGGTCACGCCCAGAGCCATGCCGCGCGGAATAATCGTGACCTTGTGCAGCGGATCAGAGTTCGGCATCTTCGCCGCCACCAGGGCATGCCCGGCCTCATGGTAGGCCGTGTTCTTCTTTTCCTCATCGGTGAGCAGCAACGACTTGCGCTCCACTCCCATCAGGACTTTGTCTTTGGCCAGCTCGAAGTCGTACATCAGAACCGCTTTGCGGTTCTGCCGGGCCGCCGCCAGGGCCGCCTCGTTGACCATGTTCTCGATATCCGCCCCAGAGAATCCCGGCGTCCCGCGCGCCAGCACGGAAAGATCAACGTCCTCAGCCAGCGGCTTCTTGCGGGTGTGCACGCGCAGGATTTCCTCGCGCCCGCGCACATCCGGACGGCTTACCACCACGCGCCGGTCAAACCGCCCCGGCCGCAACAGCGCCGGATCGAGCACGTCGGGCCGGTTGGTCGCGGCCATCAGAATCACGCCTTCGTTCGACTCGAACCCGTCCATTTCCACCAGCAGTTGATTCAGCGTCTGCTCGCGCTCGTCGTGTCCGCCGCCCAGGCCGGCGCCGCGATGCCGTCCGACCGCGTCGATCTCGTCAATGAAAATAATGCAGGGAGCGTTTTTCTTGCCCTGCTCAAACAGGTCGCGCACGCGGCTGGCGCCTACGCCGACGAACATCTCGACAAAATCCGATCCCGAAATGGAGAAGAACGGAACGTTGGCTTCGCCCGCAACCGCGCGCGCCAGAAGCGTTTTGCCCGTTCCCGGAGGCCCGACCAGCAGCACGCCCTTGGGAATGCGTCCGCCGAGTTTCTGGAACTTCTGCGCCTCGCGCAGAAACTCGATAATCTCGCGCAGCTCTTCCTTGGCTTCTTCCACTCCCGCCACGTCTTTGAACGTGACTTTCTTCTGCTGCATGGAGAGCAGGCGCGCCCGGCTCTTGCCGAACGACAATGCCTTGTTCCCGCCCGTCTGCATCTGGCGCAACATGAACAGCCACACCGCCCCGATCAGGACAAATGGAACCACCTGAATCAGCCACGCCCAGTTTCCGCCGTTAATATCGCGGACGTGGACGTCGACGTTCTTCGTCTTCAGCGTGTTCAACACTTCAGGAGTGAAGTAGCTGACCAGCGCCGTGGTGTGGAACGCGGACCCATCCTTAAGTTTGCCGCGGACTTGCATGCCGTCGACCGTGAGCTCACGGACGTCGCCCTGATCGATGTGATTCATGAACTGAGTGAAGTCCAACTCTGCGTCCTTCTGGCTGTCGCGCGCGCTCTTCACCAGTTGGTACAGCAACACCGCTGACACGATAATCAGCGCCCAGAACAACACTGTCTTTACAGTCGAGTTCACCTAGAAGACTCCTCAAACTCGGTTAGCCGGATACACCAACTCCCGAGGCTTCCACTCGTAATTAGATGCCCCTCAACAACTTTTGACTGGCGAAATCGCTTAGAAGCCTATTCTACCTTTTCCCCAGGAAAAAGGCGCGTTCCGGCGAATATGACTTAAGTCACTGGGGCTCTTAGACTTGACGCCGCTACGTAGGGCAGATTACGGCTCGTCTGCTCGACCGCGCCCAGGCCGTATCCCACCAGAAAGGTTTCATCCACCAGAAACCCGAAATAGTCGGGCTGCAGCGACACCCGCCGCGCCGCCTGCCGGTCGAGCAGGGTCACCAGTTTCACCGATGCCGCGCCCCGCGCCCGCAGGTCGGCCATCAGGAATTCGCTGGTCACTCCCGAGTGCACCAGCCCTTCCACCAGCAGAATATGCTGCCCGCGAATGTCCGGCTCGTGGCTGAAGAAAATCTCCATCACCTCGTCGGCGGACCCGCCCTTGGTCCGGCTGTATTTCGGCTTGATGAACTGGCACACGACCGGAACGTCCAGCACGCGCACCAGGTCGGCCAGGAACATGAACGCGTTCTCCAGCACCGCCAGCACCTGAATGGCCTGCCCCTCGACCGTCTCCAGTTTGTAGTCGTCGGAGATCTGCCGCCCCAGTTCCTTGACCCGCTTCTGAATCTGCTCGGTCGTGATGACCTGCCGCAGGGGCTCGACTCTCGCACCGCTCATGGAAGTTTGCCTGCCTCCCGCCACATCGTCCCCAATTCTACGTCGCTGGCCTCTCGAAAAGAGGCTTTTCTGCGATGAGAATTGCTTCCCGCCCCGGCTTCGCCCGAAGTCTTGCCGGCGACGGAAATCCGCGCACCCACACGATCTCGTCCCCGCTCTGGACCACCGGCCACAGCTTGCGCTCCGGCTGCGCCACATGGCGCTCCTGCAGCAGTTCCTTGATCTTCTTGGGGGACTTGGTATGGGCCGGCCAGAATCGGTCTCCTGGACGCCAGTTCCGCACCCGTAACGGTCCGGGCAACGATGCCGCGTCCAAGAGTTGCTCAGGATTATAACCTGCCGCCGCTTCCGCCGGAACGCGCCGTGCCTCGATCTGCAGGCCCATCTCGTTAACCACGATTGTTCCCGGGATCGGCAGTTCGTATTCATAGTTCTGCTCTCCGGCCGGCGCGCGCAGGTCGGGAGTCTGAAAGACAATTTCATCGGGCTCGCGCCGTACCTTCCACCCCAGCGGCAGCGACAACTCTCTGCCCGACCCGCCGTCTTCCGCGGCAAAGCGCAGAATTTCTTCCACGTGCTTGAACTCCAGCGGAATCCCCGCCCGCTCGCCAATGGCCTTGACCAGCCTGCGCTGCACCGCCGTGGGCTCGCCCAGAAACCAAAGCAGGCTTACCCGCGCGTTCCGGACCAGCCAAGCGGCGTTGTCAATGCGCGATTGCAGTTCTTGACCGCCGGGTGAATTCAGCCCTGCGATCTGAACCAGTCCATCATTAAGCGCCTCCGGCACCCACTCCGGCTCCGACCAGTGCACCGTAGTCCCCATCCATCCCGCGATCTCGTTTTCCCAGTAGTCTTCTTCTCCGCGCGCGATCTCGGCCAGTTCCGCCAGATTCTCGACGACGGCGGGATTGAATTCCCCCTCCAGCAGCGGAACTACCAGCTTGCGCACGCGGTTGCGAGTCAGCGCCGCGTCGCTATTGCTCGAGTCTTCGCGCCAAGATTGCCCGATATCTTCGAGATATTGCTCCAGGTCACGACGGCGAACCAGGAGCAGCGGCCGCACAATCTCGCCGCAGATTTCTCCCTCCTCCTCCTCCACCGGAATTCGCGGATAGATCCCTCCCAGCCCCCGCAGCCCAGAGCCGCGAATCATCCGCATCAAAACCGTCTCCGCCTGATCGTCAAGCGTGTGCCCGGTCGCGATCTTGTCCAAATGGGGGATCTGGGTGCCCCACCCTTCTCGCGTTTTTTGCGAGAGGGTGGGGACTTTGGCTTGCGCGGCCTGGACGTGTCTTGAAAGGGCGCGGCTTCCAGCCGCGCCGTCGGCAGCGACCTCTGGATCGGGCTTTAGCCCCTGAGGTTTGCTTTGGATTGGGAATTCGCTTTTGGCTGGCGCAGCGCTTTCAGCGCTGCGATCCGGGGCCTCACTATGACTCTGGGCTTTAGCCCCTGACGGACTTTCCCCTAACAGGCTCCGAAAGAATCCATACCGCAACTCCCGCGCCGCCGCCTCCACGCTGACGCGTTCCTCAACCGCATGCTGTGCTACGTCCTCACTGTCGGAGTAAAACTCCAGCCCATGCTCGCGCGCCAGATTGCCGACGAACTGCTCGTCTCCGTCAGATTCCGCCCGGCGCAGCTTGTGATTGAAATGAACGACCGAAAGGACAATCCCAAACTCACTCCGCAACTCCAGCAGCAACCGCAACAGCGCAACCGAATCAATCCCGCCGGAAACGGCCACGCCAACGCGATCCCCGGCCCGCAGCAGCTCCTGCCGCCGGATGTGGGAAAGCACGCGCTCGCCTAAGGGATGCACGCCAACATGGTATAGCAGGAACCATGTGGGGACAGCCGCCCTCGGATCCAGCGGACCGAAGCAACGCAGGCGACACAGCCTGGAACACGTGCGACCACGAATGGGAAGGGTACAGCTTCAGCAGTTACGAAAGCAGATTGGCGAGCTGGCGCTCGCCCCGACAGCCGAGGGCGGCTGTCCCCACATGAGCTTTGGTAGAGCTTAATCCAGTCCCGCGCTCTTCTCCGCGATCAGCTTTCTGACTTTCTCCACAAACTCCGCCGCCGGCATGTCCTCCGTCTTCTCTTTTCCCCGCGAGCGGACGTTCACTTTCCCCGACTCCGCTTCTTTGTCGCCGACCACCAGCAAGAACGGCACCTTCTGCATGGCATGCTCGCGAATTTTGGCGTTCATTTTTTCGTTGCGAGCGTCCACCTCGACGCGCACTCCGACCGCCTTCAGCTGAGCCGCGACTTTATTCGCGTATTCCGCGTGCCGCTCGCTGATCGGAATCATCACTGCCTGCACCGGCGACAGCCACACTGGAAAGGCTCCCGCATAGTGCTCGATCAGCACGCCAAAGAATCGCTCGATCGACCCGTAGAGCGCGCGATGCACCATGACCGGCTGCTTGCGCGACCCGTCCTCGGCCACATACTCGAGTCCAAAGCGCTGGGGCAGGTTGAAATCGAACTGCACGGTCGAAAGCTGCCACAGCCGCCCAATCGCATCCACCAGCTTGATGTCAATTTTCGGCCCGTAAAACGCGGCCTCGCCGGGAATCGTCTTGTACTCGATCTTCTGCTCTTTCAGCACCTTCTCCAGCGACTGCGTGGCATGATTCCACTGCTCTTCGCTGCCCACAAAGTTCTTGCGGTCGTCTGGATTCCAGGTCGAGAGCTCCGTCTGGAACTTGTCGAATCCAAAATCCCTGAGCGTGTCGAAAGCGAACTCGAGGCAGGCGGCAATCTCGCCCTCGATCTGCTCCGGCGTGCAGAAAATGTGCGCGTCGTCCTGGGTAAACCCGCGCACCCGCAACAGCCCGTGCATTACGCCCGAACGCTCGTAGCGATACACCGTCCCCAGCTCGCCCAGCCGCACCGGCAGGTCGCGATACGATTTCAGCGAGTCTTTGTAAATCAGAATGTGGCCGGGACAGTTCATCGGCTTCAACCGGTATTCGGCGTCGTCGAGTTCCATCGCGTCGAACATGTTCTGCGAGTAATAGCCCTCGTGCCCCGACGTGTAGAACAGCTGCCGCCGCGCCACATGCGGCGTCGACACCAGCGCGTAGCCGCGCTTGATGTACTCCGTGCGCATCCAGTCTTCCATCTCTTTGCGAATGATCCCGCCCTTGGGATGCCAGAAGATCAGCCCCGGCCCGGCTAGCTCCTGAATCGAAAACAGATCGAGCTGCTTGCCCAGCACGCGATGATCGCGCTTCTTCGTTTCTTCGACGTGCTTCAGATAATCGTCAAGGTCTCTTTTCGAGAAAAATGACGTTCCGTAGATGCGCTGCAGTTGCGGATTCTTCTCGTCCCCCAGCCAGTACGCGCCCGCAATATTGAGCAGCTTGAACGCCTTGATTTTCCCCGTCGAAGGAACGTGCGGCCCGCGGCAGAAATCGGTGAACTTGCCGGTGCGGTAGATGGAAATCTTTTCATCGGGCTTGGTGAATTGCTCGATGAAATGGCACTTCATGAAATCGCCTTCTTTTTTAAACTCGGCCAGCCCCTGGTCGCGAGGCAGAAACTCGCGCGCGTAGGGAATGTTCTGCTGCACGAGTTCCTGCATCTTCTTCTCGATTTTCTCGAGATCCTCGGGCGTAAACGCGGTCGGGCGATAGAAATCATAGAAAAATCCGCTCTCCGTCGCGGGACCGTGCCCGAGCTTCGTCTCCGGAAACAATTCAAGTACCGCCGCCGCCAGCAGGTGCGCCGACGAATGCCGGTAAATTTCGAGCGCCTCCGGATGCTTTTCCGTCAGAATCTGCAGATCGGTGTCTTTTTCGAGCGGTCGGGTCAGGTCAATGAGATCGCCATTGGCGCTGGCCCCGGACGCCGCGCCCGCCTGGGCGGCCGTTTGAGCTTCCGTCTGCGCGTCGAGCGGCCGCGCCCGCGCCGCCAGCGCCGCCTCCGCCAGCCGCGGGCTGATGGACTTCGCAATCTCCAGCGCGGTCGTGCCTTTGGGCACGTCCTTAACGCTCCCATCCGGGAGCTTTACATGAATGCTCTCTGCCATATGTGGGACCTGCAAGTGAACTGAATCTTTCAGTCTAAAGAACCCCGCGGGGAGGGTCAAACCGCCGGCGGGGATAGCGTTTAGAACGGGAAAACTGCTACACCCCCCCCACCACGGAACTACAGGCCCGGCCCCGCCCGCGCGCTGGTTGCGTGCGCCCGTTGCGCTTCGCTTGGCGCGTTCGTGCGCATGTGGGGCGCTTTGTTCGCTGGCGCGATGGGCAGCGCACGCGGCGGTTGCGGGCTGGAGAGCGGGCGAGCGTCGCGGGTCGAGGCAGCTATGCCCCTTTTGATTCTTGAAATCAAAACGCTGAAGGTTGTCTTCCCGTTTCCGAACAAAGACGGCGTAGAATCTTTGACAAATGTCGATGCTGGAACGTTCCAGATTCAGCTTGGCAAGCTCGCTGAGGTTCTGGCTCAGAAGCTTAAGCGTGAGGCAACAAAGCAGATCGGATTCACTGGGCTAGACTTGCACGTTCTAATTCGCCAGGCGATGTGGACCTATAGTCTTCTGTTCTACCTGAATGCCGAAGAGCGACGGAATACCGATTCCAACTGGCGGGATGCTTATACCATAGTCACCCTGCCGTTGGTTCGCAATATGATTGATTGCTTGTTCAGCATCACGCTCATACTTCAAGACCCGGCTGTTTACGGCCCGCGTTTTCGCTTGGGTGGTTTCAGGAGGATGCAAGCTGTCCTCATGGAAAATCAGAAGCGATATGGTGGCAAACCGGAGTGGGATGCCTGGCTTACCAAGCGTCGCGATGCGATTGACCTAAGCGTTGGTTCTAGTGGCATGAAGATGGCTGACCTAGCCTCGGCACAGGACTGGCCCACCTTGGGACGGTACGCCAAAGCACCAGGCCCAGGTGGTACGTTTTCACAGCACCAGAAGTTCTTCAGGACGTTTCTTTACGGTCCCTGGCGTGAGTATTCGGCGCTGGCCCACGCCACGTTTGAAGGTCTGTCTGATAAAGCTCTGTTCTACATGGAAGACTCGGTTCCAGTTGACGAAAGGCACAAAATCAGTGACTCGCAGCCCTTAGTCATGTCCACACATCTGTCACGGGCTGCTGCTGTTTTGCTTTGTATCGTCACTGAGCTGCAGTCGCACTTTCGTTTCGACGACGATGGCGCTCGTATCAACGAGCGTATCAATGAGATGTGGAGCGCTCTTGTGCCAATCCCTGAAATCAAAGAGCTATATGACGAGCGCTACAAGCAGTTGATGAAGGATAGAGGCATCAACCCGTAAAAGACAAAGCCCCCCCACTTCATTGACCTGGGTTCTTACCTAGATTGCCCGACCCTTGCGTGCCGTTATTGAGGCGACTTACGCCAGCGAATGCCGCAAGCAGCATGACCACGATGGTGACTGCCAAACCTAGAAGTGCTATCCATATGCCTTGCGGCTGATCTGAAGCAGGGTCGGGCGCTTGCTCTCGACCTTGAGTGCGCAGCGCAGCCGCGATGTCGGACGTTGCCTTTGGAACACTCGGCTGTCCCGACCGCGCATCTAGTCGCTGTGTTCTTCGCCTAGTGTTTCTTTGCTCGCGATGTTCTTGTTCCCACTGGCGCTTCCGTTCTGGGTCTTTGTACGGCATAGATACTTACCCTTTCCTTTCTTTCAGGAATTGCACGACCCGTTGCAAGGTCTTGCGTCGAACAGGCTTCCCTGACCGGATCGCTTCAATCGTGTGCTGGCTAAGCCCCGTTTCGCGCATCAGTTTGCGTAGCCCGGTGCTCGCGATTTCTTCTTTGAGGGTCGGGTCAGCGGCCACCTTGCCTGAAGGTAGATATTCGATTGCAGTGAAGGTCAACAGACTCAGGTCCTCGCCTTCGGTCCAGCGCCTATCGGTTTCTTTTCCGACAAAACGCAGCTCTCCGGCGCTAATCGAGGAGCGTTTCAGCAGGCCGCGCGTGTCGGCTGAGCAGGTCGTGCCATCAGGCGCAAGGGATTTGGCCTCGGGATGGCAAAGATAGAGTCTGAGGACGTATCC
>JBKQRC010000003.1:0-6324 GCA_052326105.1 Candidatus Sulfotelmatobacter sp.
CTTCTTTTCGAGTTCGATGCACAGCATGGCGTCGGATATGCACCAGGTCTTCGTCTCGGCTCCGCGCGCCAGTTCGAGCGGCTCGGGTTTTGGTGGAGGCGGATTCGGCGGGGGCGGGGGCTTTTCCGGCGGCGGATTCGGCGGAGGAGGAGGAAGCGCGTTCTAGGCTGGTTTCGTCAAAGGGGTACCAGACGTTTCTGTATTGACCGCCGAATGAACCACCTGCGGTTCGCCAAGTCATGATCACTTCAGTCATATTGTCGTGGTGACTCACGTACATTGCAGCTCGGTTGGAACAAATGTAGTTTCGGGTATCAATGGAAGCTCGAAAAGTGTCAAAACACCGCTCGAATGCGAGCACGTCCATAGATATAACGGCGACTCGCAGCCTGAATCGCATTCAACTGGGAAAACGCAGGAGCACCCGGATTGCCCTCGACAGCCCGGTGGAACTGGCGGGTCAAGATCGGCACAAATCTTGCTTTGCGATGCCTGCCAAGGCTACCAACCTGAATAAGCATGGGGCAGCCATCCAGTTGCATCGAGAATTGCTGGTCGGTTCTATCGTCTCAGTGAAGAACAAGCACGGTATCCAAGTTTCGGCGCGGGTCGTTTCGCAGTTGGTCGCACGGAATGGAGTTCCCACATACGCCATTGAGTTTGTCGAGCAGGATGATAAGGCCAAGGATTTTTGGGGAATTTCGTTCCCCTCCGCTACCTAAGACTCTGAAAACTGTCTGACCCTCCAGTGCCACAATTAATACTACTTTCCCAGTATTGATCTTCCCTGCCCCACATCTATAATCCCCATTTCTGTCTGGGGTTCGACGGCAAAACCAGTGAAGGCACCCTCAAGGTCTGTTCAGAAGGCGGTAGTCGCCGCGGTTTGCCTGATCGGCACGCTGTGGGCCGTGGCGTGCGGGGCTTTGTACCATGTGATGCGGCAACCGCCCGAGCGCTTCGCCCGGGTAATGTCGAGAATACCGGGGCCAGTTGCATTCCTCGTGCTTCCCTTTGAAACGCTCTGGCTGCACGCCCGCACCGGCAACCTCGAGGTTGGGGAGCGTGCGCCCGATTTCACGCTGGCCCGGCTGGACACGAGCGAGCCGACCCAACTGTCATCTTTCGCCGCGCAAGGGCGCCCGGTGGTGCTCGTATTTGGGAGCTATACCTGACCGCCGTTCCGGCGGGAGGTTCCCGCTCTTAACAAGCTTTATGACCAATATCGCAATCAGGTCACATTTCTCGTGGTCTACATCAGCGAGGCCCATCCGAGCGACGTTTGGCAAATGGAAAGTAACATCCGGGATAAGGTGGTGTTTGCCACTCCGCGGAACGAAGGCGAGCGCGCGACGCTTGCCGGGACGTGCGTGCGCAAGCTGGGGATCGAGATTCCGGCAGTTCTGGATGAGTTTGGGAACTCGACGGAGAGCGCCTACACGGCGTGGCCCGACCGCCTCTACCTGATCGATGGCGGCGGCAAAGTGGCCTACAAGAGCAGAGCCGGGCCATTCGGATTCAAGCCGGAGGAACTGGCCGCGGCGTTGCGCAAGACTGCCACTGCTCCTCATTAGCGCCGCGGCCTGAGCTCTGGTGGGACGGTTCGGGTGGCCCACTCAAGCCTGGTTTTGGCTTGAGTGGGGCAGTTCTATCGCTGGACAAAGTCTTCCCGCCGCTCGTTCGCGTTTTCGTGCCGTCCATTCCGACTCGATCTCGACCCGTCCCTCACAGCCGAT
This sequence comes from Candidatus Sulfotelmatobacter sp., assembly GCA_052326105.1. Classification (GTDB taxonomy): domain Bacteria; phylum Acidobacteriota; class Terriglobia; order Terriglobales; family Acidobacteriaceae; genus Sulfotelmatobacter. The sequence goes on from JBKQRC010000003.1 coordinate 1,737, forward strand.
TGCGTAATGGCGAAAACTGCTCCACTCCCAGTCCTCCGGACGTTCGCACAACCCAGCCTTCACCGGATTTCGATGAATATAGCGCAGCTTTTCCACAAACTGCGGGTAATTTCGAATGTTGAAGTCGTAGTACCTCTTTTGCCAGAAATGCTCGTGTGCCCCACTCAAGCCTGGTTTTGGCTTGAGTGGGAGATTCCCCATTAAACGCCGCGCTACTCCTTGCTTCAACGACTTCAGCGCATCGGCCAGCGTATCCCGTTGCGGTTCGCTGAGCAGGAGGAGAACATGCTCCGGCATGACTACGTACCCGTAAACCTGAAGCCTGAAACTGCGCCGCACCCGCTCCAGGGCTGACTCGAAGATTCGTCGGCTTGTGTCCGTGGTAAACAACCGACGGCGATGGTAACAGCAAAAAGTGACGAAATGACTCTGCCCGCTGTGGTGAAAACGAGTTAGTCCCCATGGCATGAGGACAATCTAGCTTTGTTTGACGGATAAAGTCTGTGACGGATGAACATCCCCACTCAAGCCAAAACCGGGCTTGAGTGGGCCACCTGTCCCCACTCTAAATTTCGCAAAGAACGCGAAAATTAGAATGGGGCGCCGTAGCCCGCCTTCACTACTCAATCTCGAAACTCACGTACATCAACCCGCCGTCACGCTCGACCTGCAGGGCGACCGGATCGCCGGATTTGAGCGCGCCCAGTGCGGCACGCAGCGTGTCGGTCGAATCGACGGAAAGAGTGTTGATCTGGTGAATGATGTCTCCGGCCTCGAGGCCGGTGTCGGGCATGATGAGGTCAGCGGCCCGTCCCACCACGATCACGCCTGAGGGAATCCTTAATGATGCCAACCGCGAAGCCAGATTGCTGGGAAAATCGATGGCCAGCACGCCCAGGCGCGGGATCAGGCTGGTTTCCGGATTGACCGTGTCGAGAAGCTGGTCCATCTGATCGTGGTGCTCGATGGCCGGAATGTTCAGGATCTTCTTTTCGTTGCCGCGCAGAATCTCGAGTTTGACCACCTGGTCGAGACGGTGCAGGTACAACGCCGAGGAAAGCGAGGGCAGGGTCTCGACGCGGCGATCGTCGGCGGAAAGGATGATGTCCTGGATTTGCAGGCCGGCGGCAGCGGCGGGACCGCCGGGGATGACATCCGAGACGACCACTCCCCAGTGTTGCGCGAGGTGCAGAGCCTCGGCCAGGGTGGGCGTGATCTCCTGTGCCACGGCGCCAATCTCCACGCGATGCACGTGGCCGTAGGTGCGCAGGCTGTGGTAGACGAAATCGACGACCCGCGCCGGAATGGCAAAGCCCAGGCCCTCGCTGCCTCCGCCTTGCGACAGAATGAAGGTGTTGATGCCGAGGACCGCGCCGTTCATATCGACCAGCGGGCCTCCGCTGTTGCCGGGATTGATGGGAGCGTCGGTCTGAATATAGGTGAGCGGCTTGCTGGGATCAGCCTGCCGCGCGACGGCGCTGACTACACCCATGGTGACCGAGTTCTGCAGGCCTTCCGGGCTGCCGATGGCAAACACCAGCTGGCCGACCTGCGGCCTCTGGGTAAGAAGGGCAAGCGTAGGCAGGTCGGTCTCGTCAATTTTAAGGAGAGCGAGATCGGTCTCTTTGTGCTGGCCCAGGAGACGCGCTTCCAGGATCCGGCGTTTTCCGACCGGCACGGAAGAACCGGTCATGGGCAGCGGCAGGGCCACGCGAATGCGTTGCGCGCCTTCCACCACGTGGGCGTTGGTCATGATGTAGCCATTGGGGTCGACGATCACGCCCGAGCCGACCGCATGCTGGCGAACGATCAGCGCCGTCTGCGATTTATCTTCCTCGCGCAGCGGGCCGTATCCGGTCACGAGAATCTGCACCACGGCCGGCGAGACTTTGGCCGCCAGACTCTCCAAATCGTTGTTCAGCTGCGCCAGAACACTCGGCGCTTCGGGCCGCCCGGATTCCTGCTTCGTATTCTGGGCCGCCGTCCCCCGGCTTCCCGCGGGCAGCGTATTCGTTTTCTGGGCCGGCGACGACTGCGCCTGGGTCGTGGCGATGAAGAGAGTCACAAATAGGGCAAGGCAGACCGGCCGAAGATTGTGCGCCGGCTTGGAGTTCGGTGAAGTCTGCATGGCGTATGCCTCCGGTTCGACCATCCAGAACGGCTCTTTGCTCAAGCTAACATGGATCACTCTTATTCGATGTTAGGATCGCATGATTAGCTTCTTGTGTGCGGACGCCCGATTTGGCGACGCGCGATGAACACTGCGACCGCATAGCCGAGACAGCACTGGAATGACCCAGACTCTGAGTGAAGGTCCGAGACGACGCCAGGACTACGACTTCAAGAGCAAGTTGTGGGCCGGCACCGTCGTTGCAGCAGTCGCCTCCTGTAGCTTTCAGCTATGGTGGTTCGCGCGCACCTGCTTCAACGAAATTGACTACGACGGCGTCGGGTATATCGGAATCGCCCGGCACATTCGCCAGGGCGAATTTTATGCTGCCATTAATTCCATTCGCAGTCCTCTGATTTCCTGGCTGATCGCGGGTTTGTCTTTCACCGACGGAGACTATTTACACCTTGGCAAACTGGTGAATGTCGGAAGTTTCCTGATGTGTGCGCTGCTGCTCTATGTTCTGGCGGAAAGCCTGTGGCGCTCCCGGCTGGCGGCTGCCCTAGCCACTCTGTTGTTCGTGCTCGGCCGCAGTCTGGCGGCCGCCGCAGTTGAATCAATCACTCCGGATTTCCTGTTTGCGGCGCTGACGCTGGTCTACTTTCTTTTGCTTCTGCGGGCGCTGCGTCAGGATCGTCGGCGCGACTGGTTTCTTCTCGGAGCCATCCACGGTGTGACGTTCCTGGCGAAGGCTTTCGCGCTGCCCTGGCTGGCGCTGTGCACCGTAACGGCTTTAGCCGTTTCCGGCAAGCAGTGGAAGACGAGGTTTGCGCGGCTCGCCGCGGCCGCCTTGATTCCCGCGGTGATGGCGGCCGGATGGGCGGCAGTGCTGCACTCCAAGTATGGTGTGTACACCACGGGCAGCCAGTTCCGGCTGAACCTGGTGCAATGGACTCTGGGCGCGGCCAGAGAACACCGCGACATGACCTATGCGGTTCTGACCGACACCACGAAGGACTACGACGAGTACGTCGTGCTGGATATGCCGCCGGGTTCGTGGATGTGGACCTATCCCATCGACGTCACTAAGGCCTTCCCGAAAATTATGCGGGCGGAAATACGCAACCTGCCACGGGCGGCCAAAGAGATGGCAGTGGTCGAGACCCCGGGCGGTTTGCTCGCGTTCCTATTCGCTGTGGTCGCGCTCGTCCGGCGCAGGCGCCAAACTTCCCCTCAGACTTCCAGTTCCAGTTCCACTTCCAATTCCGAAGACTGGCGGTTCGCTGTGGTGGTCGCGGTGGCCGCGGTCAGCCTGGTGGGAGCATATTCGATGCTGGTCGTCGACTCACGCTACTTGTTCCCGTTGATGCCCTTAGTCCTGGCGGTTTCTGCTGGATTCCTGGCCGGCGACGGCGCTGAGTTTCGCGTGTGGCGGAAAGCGTGTATCGCGCTGGTCGTCATAGGCGTCGTGTTCTCGATGACCTACCACGCGTCCCCATTTCGTACCCTGACCCGCGACTTTCAACTCAGTTGCTACGATGCAGGCAATCGCCTGAAGGCACACAGCGGTTCCAGAATCGTGAGCCTGGGCGCCGGACCTTTTCCTGAGCACGGTGTGGGATGGGAGGCCGGCTTCAAGGCGGCATACTTTGGCGGGCGCAGAATTGTCGGTGCCATGGATTCCCTGCCGGACCCGACCGAACTGAACAGCCTGATGACTGATATCGAAAAGGCGTCTCCCGACGCGATGCTGGTGTGGGGCAGACCGGATGACCCCCGACGCGCCAGTTTGCTCGCCAGCCTGGCCCTTCTCTACCCGCACAATTCCAGGGAGAAAATTCTCGATCCCGCGCTCGGGGAAGTCGGGGTGGTCGTCTTCCCCCTGGGGCCGGGCGGCGGGGGAACCTAGTTGCTACCGTTAACCAGGGTATCAGGCTTTTACACGGGTAACTTTCCGTGATATAACCTGCCCTAAGCACAAATGCGGGCCTTGGCCCGTCAGGAGCTTGATTTGATGCCGCTGACCTCATTCGCAGACAACCGCTACGGAACCGGCCAGCAGCGTAGAGGAGGCCCCGTGGCCGAAGAAGCGCGGACCGGAAAAAGGTTTCCACTGGAATTGCCGATTAAGATCCACAAGGGCGAGACCGGCGGAGACGCCAGTGGTGTGACGGGCAATCTCAGCGCAGCCGGCGTATACATTCGCGCCGACGCTGCCATGGAGGTTGGTTCGCCCGTGGAATTTGAAATCACGCTGCCGCCGGAGATGACCGGCGGTCAGGAGAATGTGACCATCCAGTGCAAGGGGCGGGTGGTGCGCTCCGATGAAACCGGCGGCGGCGGCGAAGGCCGCGGCGTAGCCTGCGTGATTGACACATACGAGTTCGTTCGGAACTCTTAACTCTTTGAAGCGGATTTTTTGGGAGCGCTGACAAATGCTCAAACTGATTCTGGCCGATAACCAGGCGATCTTCCGGG
>JBKQRC010000004.1:0-62376 GCA_052326105.1 Candidatus Sulfotelmatobacter sp.
TCCCGGAGAAGTGTCCTCAAAATATGCTTGACACCGGCCTGCGTCGTTAGAGACGGGATTAACAATCTTACTTCGGTATGACAGTCTGACTTGGGCAGCGAGTCAGGCCGTCTTGGGGACAAAGCGAAACGTTTGGGGCTGGTCCCACTCGCGGGACAGGTCGTCCCACTTCGGGTTCCTGGATTCGATCAACGCAACTCTCTTGGCTCGCGTCCACGCCTTGATCTGCTTCTCGCGCTCGATTGCGTTGCGGACATCCTCGAAGGTTTCGAAATAAACCAGCCGCGTGATGTTGTATTGGGCCGCAAATCCGGGGGTGAGCTTCAGCTTGTGCTCTCTCACTCTGCGACGAATGCTGTTCGTCAACCCCGTGTAGAGCGTTCGCGAAGGGTTCGACATGATGTAGACGAAATAGCAGCGCTCTTCGCGCATGGGGGAACCTCTTCTATTGCTTTGTCGTCCCGAGCGAGGCGAGGGAGCCAGGTTCTTGCCGGTGCGAACACCCGCTTCGACGCATGCGAAAACCGAGGTCCCTCGCTTTGCTCGGGATGACAATCTTGTTCGGGATGACAAACCTTGTTGGGGATGACAATCCTCCATCGTCGCCGTCACCGCCGCGCGGCCACAATCGGCGCTTTCACCGGCTCGCTGGGCATTGTGGTAACGCGGCCTGCTGGCGCGGGGGCCTGGCTTGGCGCGGCAGCAGGTTGCGGCGAGGCGGGCGTTAATCCCAGCGCCTTGCGCACTTCCGCTTCCAGCTTGGTCATGACGTCTTTGTTGTCTTTCAGGAACTGGCGGGCATTCTCGCGGCCCTGGCCAATGCGTTCGCCCTTGTAGCTGAACCACGAGCCGGACTTCTCGAGGAGGTTGTTGTTGACGGCGATATCGAGCAGGTCGCCTTCGCGCGAAATGCCTTCGCCATAGAGGATGTCGAATTCGGCTTCGCGGAACGGAGCCGCAACTTTGTTCTTTACGATCTTGACCTTGGTCCGCGAACCGGTGACGATCTCGCCTTCCTTGATGGCGGCGATGCGGCGAATATCAATGCGCACGGACGAATAAAATTTCAGCGCACGGCCGCCCGTGGTGGTCTCCGGATTGCCGAACATGACGCCAATCTTTTCGCGAATCTGGTTGATAAAGATGAGGCAGGTTCTGGATTTCGAGACCGTCCCGGTCAGCTTGCGCAGGGCCTGCGACATCAGCCGCGCCTGCAGTCCCATGTGGCTGTCGCCCATTTCGCCATCGAGCTCGGCCTTGGGCACCAGCGCGGCCACGGAATCAACGACCAGGACGTCAATGGCGTTCGAGCGCACCAGGGCCTCAGTGATTTCGAGCGCCTGCTCGCCGTAGTCGGGCTGCGAGACCAGCAGGTTGTCGACATCCACGCCCAGTTTCTTGGCGTAGGCGGGATCGAGGGCGTGCTCGGCGTCCACAAACGCGGCCATGCCGCCAACTTTCTGGGCCTCAGCGATTACCTGCAACGTGATTGTCGTTTTGCCGGAAGATTCCGGCCCGAACACTTCCACCACGCGTCCGCGAGGAAAGCCGCCCACGCCCAGGGCCGCGTCGAACGAGATCGAACCGGTGGGGATGACCGCGATGGGCACAATCGCTTCTTTCGACCCCAAGCGCATGATCGAGCCTTTGCCGAACTGCTTTTCAATTTGTGAGACTGCCAGTTCAATCGCCTTGCCCCGTTCGTCCGCCATGGGAGTGGCTCCTTTTAGAAGTGCAGAATAGCTGGCCGGATTATACAATCAGAATGAAGCGAAGAAAAGGCGAATCTTGCAAATTATGGTGGAAAAGGTCCCGAAATGGGCAAGGGGAGATGTGGCGATGAGCATGAAACTGACCGGCGTATATCAGAAGACCCCCGCTGTCCCTCAAGCTTTGGGTGAATTTAACACCATGGGGTGCATAACATGGGGTGCATAATATGAGTTGATTTCGGGAGGCATCCAGTGCACTTTTCATTTATAGGCGCGGCCTCGATACTCGCCGAAATTCTGTTCCTGTATTTCGTGGTCGGCAAGATATTTATCAAGGCAGGATACTCGCGCTTTGAATGTCTACTCCTATTGATTCCGATTCTTAACATCATCGAAATTATGTGGTTTGCCTTCACTGATTGGCCCATCGAACGCGAACTTCACAGATTGAAGAATCCAGGCGAACCGCCCAGCTTTCCCCCACTATCGGTTCGTGGTCTGCCTCAAGCCCCGCTCTAGGCCACGCGATCCCACCCGATCACCGCCACCGGGGGGCTTCCATCGCGGGCGAGGGCGCCCGCGCCACACGAACTACCTCCGCAGCAGGTCCACCAGGGCGGTTACATTGTGCACGCGGAAATACTTGGCCAGCGCGGGATATTTGCGCGCACGGTTGCCCTTCAAGCCTGTCATCCTGAGGTCCGCGTTCTTTGCGGGCCGAAGGACCTGTGGATTCGTCGGCCGCGGCGCCAGCCAGGTACAGAGGTGGTTCCAGCCAGGGTGCAGAGGTCCTTCGTTGGGGGACCTCGGCTTCGCCGAGAACCCCGCTGCCTGAGGATGACAGACGAGAAGGGCGATTAGCTCCCAAGCGGCACAAGATGGGCCGAGATCCAGTCGTGGAGCGGTGCAAAGCGGAACTTGCCTTCGGTTATTGTGTTCATCATGAACGCGAAGGCGGCTTTGCTGGGAATGTCCAGATCGAATCCGTTCACGAGTAGAAATGTGTGCGCGGCGGCAAATCCAACACGCTTGTTGCCGTCCAGAAAAGCATGATTATTGACAAGCGACTCCAGGAGCGCAGCCGCCTCTTCGCTCAGGTCGTTGTAGTAACCCGTCTGGGGACGGAAGACAGCAGCTTCCAGTGCGGCCTGATTGAGCAGGCCGTGCTCGCCGCCGTATTCCTCAATCTGGTAATGGTGAATGGCGACGACTTCCGCTACGGTCAGATAGATGCGCTCGGCCATTTAGTGTTCATGTGGGGACGGGGGCCTCTGCGGCAAGCTCAGGGCAGGCCCTCGACCGTCCGGCGAGCGCCCGCTCGCCTATGCACTTAAAATCAGCTGCGGTCAACACGAACCGCCAGCGGAGCTTCGCTCCGCCGGACAGCCGAGGGCGGCTGTCCCTACATGAGCTTACTTGCCCTGGGCCAGCCGCTTGTACAGCTCACGATACTTCTGGTTAGAACGGCGGTAGGCGGCCATCACCTCAGGCCTGACCAGGCGCTGCGAAGGGACCACGTTGTGCAGGTAATGCTCCAGCGCCCGTTCCAGCACAAACCGCTGCGACTGCCCGTTCTCCCTGGCGACGGAGACGAGTTCTTCATAAAGCTTGGCATCAATTTCCGGGGCGATCTTGACGGTGCGCGGCATGGGCGGCTCTGGGTTAGAGTCTAGCTGCGTGGGGCTGGCGGAATCAAGATAAATCTAGAGATTGCTAGCCCCGCTGGCTCGGTTGATTGGAGAAGTCATTTTGTTGCGCGACGACATTGGAATCCGGCTACAATTCACCCTTACGAGGCTCGCTCCGACGGGCACTTTGGGAGTTGCCGGGCATGATCGGAAAACTACTTTGGCCCCTTCTTTACCCTCTCGCCGCAGCGGCCGTGGGCTATCTCCGGTCGCGATACCGCAGAAAATGGGACTTCGTAAGTCTGTTAGGAGCGCCCCACGGCCCCAACAATAAGCAGTTCCGCAGGGAAGACCTTCGCAGCGCGCTTGACGGCCTGCGCTCCTCGTTCGATATGAGTTGTTATATCTACCTTGCCGTGTGGCTGAAAGAGATCGGCAAAGCATGGCAGACCCATCCTGCCCTCTTGCTGACAGTCGTTGCCCTGTTGCTGATGGCGCCCGTTCGGTCCTTCGCGCCGCGGCGGGGAACCGAGAACTCAGAGCTGCCGACTAACGATTGAACCATTTGGCAGCGCGCTTCTGCCTCTGGAGCAAATCCACCGGGGCGGTCACGTCGTGCACGGGGAAATAGTTGGCCAGCGCGGGATATTTGCGCGTACGGTTGCCCTTCAAGCCTGTCATCCTGAGGTCCGCGTTCTTTGCGGGCCGAAGGACCTGTGTACTTGCCGGCAGCACGGATGTCCCGGACGAGTGCATAAGGTCCTTCGCTCCGCTCAGGATGACAAACTCAAGACCTCGCGGGCAGGAGTGCCCGCGCCACACGAACTACCTCCGCAGCAGGTCTACCGGGGCGGTCACGTCGTGCACGCGGAAATACTTGGCTAGCGCGGGATACTTCCGGGCCACGGCTTCGTACATCGCATACGCAACATTGCGATACGACACATGCCCCGCGGGCGTGGTTCGCAGTTCGGAAATGTAGACGGCCTCGGCGAAATCCATTTTGAACAGGGCGCGCTTGCGGAAGGCCAGCGGAATGGCGTACTGCGAATTCTCTTCCGCCTCGGCGAGGGAGTCGGAGCCGCTTGCGCGGGCAAGAGTGCCCGCGCCACGCGTCCCGCGCCCGGCCAGGTTCTCAACCGTGGTCTGCGCGCGGCGCATGGCGGCGTCGAAACGGCCGCGCACTCCGGCGTCTTCCAGGTCGAGCAGCATCTCGTAGCCGTGCTGGGTGGTGAACGCCTGCATGACCTGGATGCAGCGGCGATGGCGATGCATGTCGCGGAAGCCGCCCGTGTCCATCAAAATGTCGAAGCGAAACTGCTGGCCGGCGCGGAACGGGCGCAGCATCTCGTCATGCTTGCCGCGATGGCGCAGGCCGAGGTCAATGATTTCGCGGCGGTAGCGCTCTCCGGAGACCTGCAGCGCCTGCCGAATCTGGCGGTAAGAATGATGGCAATGCTCGTAGAGAAGCGTGGTCGCGATTTCCACTTCGAGCGGCTCTTCGTCGAGCAAGTCCACGATCGCCTTGGAGGGCGCGAGTTGCTCGTGCGCCATCAACTCGCGCGCCGCCTGGCGCAATTCGCGGCGCGTTTCCATTTCATACTCGTTGGGATCGGCATACTTCACCAGCGTCGGCGCGACCCGCACCTCGTGCAGCAACTCCTGCTCCGCCCGCGCGCCGAGCTCCGGATTCACGGCCCGAATCTGCTCGACTAATTCCCGGAAGGACTCGGCGTTGACGTTGTAGGCTGCGCCGGTGGCGGCTTTCTTCAGCGACTCGCCGAGCTGCCGCACTTCTTTATGGGTGTGGGAAAGCAGATGCGCGACCTGCGTCTCCAGGGTGCGGGCGTTGACGATTTCGCCCAGCGATGTGTTGGTGGCCAGGGGCAGCAGGTAGCGCGTGATGTCGAATGCGCGCGCCTTCAGCGTGCGCTCGTAGGCCTCCTGCTTCATGTCGGCGGGTTTGGGCGTGATCGAGATCAAATACTGCGCCATGTGGGCCGAGAGGGTCTCGTACTCGGCGAAGAGAAAATCCAGAGTTTCGCGGTAGAGCTGGCGCGCTTCGTCGTCGGCGTCGAAATCGGGCGTGTAGTAGCCGCTCTTTTTGAAATCCTGATAGCGGGTGGAACGCTCCTGGCCGTCCCAGCGCTGCTCATCGGCAAGCTCGATCGCGGCCAGAATCGATAGCCGTTCGACCGCGAGCGCGATGTGCGCCAGGTCGGCGATCGAGCGATGCCCGTACTGAAAATAAAAAGTGTTGAGAAATTTCTCCGCCTTCTGCGAACTGATCTCGCGCAGCGACTCTTTCATCGAGAGTGCCGAACGCGAATATTTGGCCATGGCATAGGCCTGGATTTCCGGCTCGACGCCGAAGACGGCGAAAACCTCGGTGGATGGCGCAGCCGACGACGGCTGCACAGCGGAATTCTCCGCCGGCATCGGGCTCTCCGCGGCCGCGGCCCGCTGGGTTGAGCGGTGCCCGGAATTGGCAGGGCCGGCGTCTGCCGGAGGGGGATTCTTGTGGGAAGGGTCGGGCATCATGACAAGATTACTCGTCGCAGGCTGAGGCATGGGAGTGTGGGAATGGTACCCGCGAGCCTTGTGGAATAGCAATGTGATTCGTCGGACGCAGGCGGCGACGTGGTGTGGATTGTGATCCCGAGTGAGGGGAGAGGACTGGGTACGGTGACCGCGTGATGATTATGGCGTGCAAAACCAGTAGCGCCGGGACGGCGGTGCTACTCTCAGTGGTGAAAGGGTACAAATTGCGCGGTCACGGCAATGGGTTTCCTGCCGGTGCGAACGCTGGCTTCGACGCAAGCGAGAACCCAGGTCCCTCGCTTTGCTCGGGATGACAGATGGGGAGGATGATGCTGGCAGTGCGAACGCGGGCTCAAGCAATTCCTGGTACCGGCTGAATTCAAATTCAGCCACTACCCAATTCTTCATCTTCATTCTTCATCTTCGCAGTCGAGCACGGAATCCCGCGTATAATTCTGCGTTCCACCGCATTCATTCGATAAGAGTCGGGAGAATTATCATGTCTCTTTCAGGACGGGTAGCGCTGGTGACGGGCGCGTCGCAAGGCATTGGACGCGGCTGCGCCCTTAGGCTCGCTAAGGACGGCGCGGCTGTCGCGGTCGCCGCGCGGAATCAGGAAAAGCTGAACGAACTGGTCGGTGAAATCAGCGCCGCGGGCGGCAAGGCGGCGGCTTTCCCGGTCGATGTCGGCGACGAAGAGCAGGTCAAGTCCGCGGTCAAGGCCGCGATCGCACAGTTCGGCAAATTTGATATCCTGGTCAACAACGCCGGCATTACCCGCGACCAGCTGGTCATGCGCATGAAGCGCGCCGACTGGGATGCCGTGATCCAGACCAATCTCACTTCCGCCTATCTCTTGATCCAGCAGGTCATCAGTTCCATGCTCAAGCAGCGCTGGGGACGGATTATTAACATCACCAGCGTTTTTGGGCAGATGGGGCAAGCGGGGCAGGCGAACTATGCTGCGTCCAAGGCCGGACTGATCGGCCTGACGATGGCCATTGCGCGCGAGGTCGGCTCGCGCAACATTACCTGCAACGCCATCGCGCCGGGATTCATCGAAACGGCCATGACGGCGGTGCTGAGTGACGAGTTCAAACAGAACGCTGTCAAACAGATTCCGCTGGGACGAGTGGGGGTGCCGGAAGATGTGGCCGGAGCCGTGGCGTTTCTTGCGTCTGATGACGCGGCTTACATCACCGGGCACGTGCTGAGCGTGAACGGCGGGATGCTGATGGGGTAGGAAACCCCCTCAATACCCTTCGACTTCGCTCAGGGCAGGCTCCGGACACGGAGTACGCAGAGGACATGAAAGCTAAGCCTGAACGATTGCCTTTGTTCCCAAATTCCTCCGCGGCCTCTGCGTTGAAAGGTCTTTCGCTCGCCCAAGCAGAGTCGGCAGCCCAGATCGCTCAGGCCCGCGAGCTCTTCCTGGAATACGCCCAATCCCTGGGCTTCAGCCTGTGCTTCCAGAATTTCGATCAGGAGCTCGCCGGCCTGCCTGGCGACTATGCTCCTCCCGACGGGCGGCTGCTGCTGGCCGAATATGAAGGCCAGCTTGCCGGTTGCGTGGCGCTCCACAAACTCACGCTTCAAAATGTCGACGACGGCATCTGCGAAATGAAGCGACTCTATTTACGCCCACAGTTTCGTGGCAAGGGGCTGGGCCGGATTTTGGCCGAGCGTGTCATCGCCGAGGCGCGGCAGATCGGCTACCGTCGCATGCGCCTCGATACCGTCGAGCCAGTCATGAAAGACGCTGTCGCGATGTATCGCAGATTTGGTTTCAGGGAAATCGCTCCCTACCGAACGAATCCGATCGCGGGCGCATTGTACATGGAACTGGAACTATGACGAAAGAAAAGTGGCTCGCGGTTCTCTTAGTCTGGCTAGCCGTCGACGTGAGCTGTTTGGCGATAGGCAAACCACAAAGCTCGCTTTACGGTTTTGGAGTGCGCGGGCTCGTGATAGATTTTGTCCTCGGGGTCATCGTCCTGGGCTTATATATCCGGGGGGATAAACGATCATGAAGATATTTTGCACAATGTGGATGATTTTGCTGATGGCGACTTTCGCCCTCGCCGCTGACGTCAAGTCCGTCTCCTACAAGAGTGGCGACGAAACCGTGCAGGGGGTTCTTTACGCGCCGCCAGGCAATGGCCCGTTTCCAGCGCTGGTGGTCGTTCATGAATGGTGGGGACTGAACGACTGGGTGAAAGACCAGGCGTCGAAACTGGCGGACGAGGGGTATGTGGCGCTGGCGGTGGATCTCTATCGCGGCAAAGTGGCCACCACGCCGGAGATGGCGCACGAAATCATGCGGGGAGTGCCGGAAGACCGCGCCAAACGCGATCTGCACGCCGCAGTGGAATTTCTGAAGTCGCAGCCCAAGGTGAAGAAAGAGCGCATCGGTTCCATCGGGTGGTGCATGGGAGGAGGCTACGCCCTTGACGTGGCGCTCGAGGAACCGGATCTGGGCGCGACCGTGATCAACTACGGCCGCCTGGCTACCGATGCCGATGCGTTGAAAAAAATCAACGCTCCGATCCTGGGATTGTTCGGCGCCCTGGACCATGGCATCACGCCCGATGATGTGCACAAGTTCGAGCAGGCGTTGAAGCAACTGGGGAAGAAAGTCGAGATTAAGATCTACGACGATGCCGGGCACGCGTTTGAGAACCCGAACAACAAAGACGGATATCGCGCCGACGACGCAGCCGATGCGTGGAAGCGCACCATCGCTTTTCTGGCTGCGACGCTGAAGAAGTAGTGCAAGAAATTGCACTGGGTGAAAAGGGCCGCTGGACGCCGGTTTCCACGCGGTTCGTTGCTTATACGATGTGCAAGCTGAACCCGCTCAGGAGCTTGCACCGGGGTTCGACTCCGATCAGGTTTGCTATGGCACCAACGGTCCGCGCATGGCACGAATTTCCACTTGCCAGAAGTTGCCGATCTGGTTACCATGGCCCATCCTGAAATGCTCCCTACCATGAACATTGGCGAGACCATCCGCAACTACCGGTTGCAAAAAGGAATGTCCCAGGGCGACATCGAGAAGCGAACCGGCCTTCTGCGCTGCTACCTGTCGCGCGTGGAAAACGGACACACCATTCCTTCCCTCGATACGCTCTCGAAGATTGCCGGGGCGATGGAGCTCCCGCTGTCGCAATTTTTCGCCGAGTCGGGGCACAGCAACGGCTCCAAGGGACTGCCGCAACTCTCGGACGATGAAGTCCGCTTCCTGAGCCAGATCCGGCGCTACGCCGTCAACTTGAACGACAGCGACCGCAAGCTGGTGCTGGCGATGGTCAAGAAGATGGCGTCGAATTCGAAGTGAGCTGCCAGCTACGAGCTTTGAGCTACGAGCTTTGAGCAATCCCTAGAAACGCCGTGTGGCTCCACCTTTCGGCCCATACTCCAATCTCATAGATCGAAGTAAGTACTTATGCTCGAAGCTCATAGCTCATAGCTCGAAGCTCACAGCTCGCCGCTTACTTTCGTTCCATGTCCCTTAGTGACCGACGGGTACCTCGCTGCTTTGTTCCGGCCTTACTACACTGGGCATGGAGACGAGTGTGACTACCGACGAGGAACTGAGCGTTCTCGACACCCAACTGCGCCGGTTGAAGATCGAGTACGAGATTTATTTCAGCAATCCGACCAAGAAGCCTCCCACGGACATCGAGTGGAAAGTGCTGGCGTTGCTGCGGAAGTTTTCCGACGGCGGGCGGATGAGTTTCTCCCAGCGCTATCGCTACAACGAAATGGCGCAGCGCTACGCGATCTACAGCGACTTGTGGCGCAAGAAGTCGCGCATCCGGGAGGAAGGATACCGCCGTCCGCAGGACGCGCTGCTGTCGGTTCAGGGAGTGCGACTGACAGAAGAGGAACTCAAGCCGCAGCACCATCCGGTTTACGGAGTGTCGCAAGCGGCCGTGGCAGTGGCGCGGGGTGGCGCGGCCTCGTCGCCGCACTTCACGCTGCACAACGTTGATATGGCGGAGCGCGAGCAAGTCGAGCGCCTGTACAACATACTGGTGGCCGCCAAGAAAAAAGCTGGGGAGAACGTTTCCGGAAACATCGATTCCTTTCTCACCTTCGTGCAGAAAAAGACCCAGCAGATCCGCAAGCAGTATCACTGCGAGAATGTCGAGTACTCGGTCGAACTGGCCGAGGGGCATGTCAAGCTGAAGGCCAAGGCGAAGACTTAGGAGCCGTCGTTGGTCGTTGGTCGTTCTCCTGCTGGTCGTTCGCCCGGACCCCTGCAGCAAGCATCATCCCTGGTGTCGGTCTTCTCTAGTTTCGGTCTTCTGAGGTCGTCCCTTCCGACTGCAGCCAACGACCGAACGACCAGCCGGATTGCTGATAGAATTTCCGGTCACCGAATTGACATTTATCTCCAGACATTCATCTTCGAATCAGAGGCTCATCATGTCTCCCGCTTCCCGCATCCAGCGCGCCATTCTCAGCGTCACCGACAAGACCTGCCTGGTGGAATTCGCCGGCACACTTTCTGCCCTCGGCATCGAGCTGATTTCGACCGGGGGCACGGCCAAGTTGCTGCGCGATTCCGGAATCACCGTCAAAGACATTTCCGAACTCACGGGATTCCCGGAGATGCTCGACGGCCGGGTGAAGACGCTGCATCCTAAAGTGCACGGCGGAATCCTGCATCGCCGGGAAGATCCCAGGCACGTGGCCGCCGTGGCGGAGCACGGAATTGCCCCCATTGACATGGTAGTGGTGAATCTTTACGCGTTCGAGAAGACCGCTGCCAAGGCGGGAGCCGCGTTCGAGGAACTGATCGAGAACATTGATATCGGCGGCCCCTCGATGATCCGCTCGGCCGCCAAGAATTTTCATGACGTGGCGATCGTGACGTCCCCGGCCGACTATGGGGCCATTGCCGCCGAACTGGAGCGGTCGGGCGGGAGCCTCTCGCTGGACACGAAATGGCGTCTCGCCCAGAAGGCTTTCGCGACCACGGCCGCCTACGACTCCGCCATTGCTTCCACCCTCGAACGAGTCAGCGCCGACACATTTCAGTTGCAGCCCGACACAGGAGCGTTTCCTCAGACTCTGCGGTTCTCGTTCCAAAAAACGCTGGACCTGCGCTATGGAGAAAATCCTCACCAGAAGGCGGCGATGTATTCTGACGGCTCGGGCGCGGGAGTGGCGAACGCCCGCCAACTGCAGGGCAAGGAACTTTCTTATAACAACATCGTGGACCTGCAGGCTGCCTGGGACCTGGCCCAGGAATTCGAAACTCCCGTGTGCGCCATCATCAAGCACACCAACCCTTGCGGAACAGCCACGGGGAAGACTCTGGCGGAAGCCTACAAGCGGGCCCTCGAATGCGACCCGGTCTCGGCTTTCGGCGGGGTGATTGGAGTGAACCGCGCGGTGGACGTCGAAGCTGCCGAAGAGATGCACAAGCTTTTTTTGGAAGTGATCGCTGCTCCGGGATTTGATGAGGCGGCCAAGGCCAAGTTCGCTTCCAAGAAAAATCTGCGTCTGGTCGAGGTTGTGGCCGCCAGCCAGAAGTGGGTGCTTAAGAATGTTTCCGGAGGAATGCTGGTGCAGGACACGGACGTCCGTCGCTTGCAAGACTCGGATCTGAAGGTGGTCACCAAACGCGCGCCAACTCCGGAGGAAACGCGCGCCCTGCTGTTTGCCTGGAAGGTGTGCAAGCACGTCAAGTCGAATGCGATTGTTTACGCGCGGGACGGCCAGACGGTCGGCGTGGGCGCGGGACAGATGAGCCGGGTGGATTCGGCCAAGATCGGCGCCATGAAAGCGCAACTGCCGCTGAAGGGCACCGTCGCCGCCTCCGACGCATTTTTCCCGTTCCCCGACGGCGTGGAAGAAATTGCCAAGGCGGGCGCCACCGCCATCATTCAGCCGGGAGGCTCGCAGCGCGACCCAGAAGTGATTGAAGCCGCCGACCGTCTCGGCATGGCCATGCTTTTCACCGGAGTGCGGCACTTTCGCCACTGAGCCGGAATTTCCGATTTCCGATTGCCGATTGTCGATTGATCGTTACGATGGGATTCGTAGTTGCCGGGAAGTCGCCTTTTAACGTCCGGTAACGTGAGGGTTTCAATCGGCAATCGAAAATCGGCAATCATCAGTTCTACTGGTCCTGTCCTTCCGGTTTTGCGGGGTCATGGCGGGCGGGAGGGGTTTTTCGCCATCCGGACTAGGCTCGGGGTACAATAAAGGCACCTTTCCCCCGGCGGTCCTGCATCCAACTAGCTGAGGTTTTCGGGGTAATGCGCTCAGGCGCGGTCAGGTCCACATGAACAGATTTTTTCGCCTCTTTTTCGTGATGATGGTGGGCGCCGCGGCGGCAGCTGGCCAAACCAGCGCGTCATCTCCGGCAGCATCTCCGGCAGCGTCCGCGCCGCCGGGTGCGGTTCCGGCGCAGAGCTCGCCGCGCAAGATCGACCGCGCCGCGGCGTACTACCACTACATGCTGGCGCACATGTACGAAGAGCAGGTGACGCTGTACGGGCGCAGCGACCTGGCCAACCCGGCGATTCAGGAATACCGCCTGGCCATCGAGGCCGATCCGTCGGCGGAATTCCTGACTTCCGGGCTCGCCGAACTCTACGTCAAGACAGGGCGCATCCGCGACGCGGTGCTGGAAGCGCAGGACATTCTCAAGCGCGATCCCAAGAACCTGGAAGCGCGCAAACTTCTCGGCAGCATTTATCTTCGGTCTCTCGGAGACATGCCGGGGGGCGCGGGCTCGGAAAACGTGCTCAAGCTGGCGATTGAGCAGTACGAGCAGATCGTGCAAATCGAGCCTGAAAACGTGGACAACCACCTGCTGCTTGGGCGTCTCTACCGCCTGAACAATGATTTGCAGAAAGCCGAAGCGGAACTGAAGATCGCCGTGAAGCTCGATCCGGGCTCAGAAGAGGCGGTCACCACGCTGGCCATTCTCTATACCGACGAGGGCGACACGGCGCACGCGCTGCAGGTGCTGAGCGCCGTGCCGGACTCGGCCCGCTCGGCCAAGCTTTATTCCGCTCTGGGCGCTGCCTACGAGCAGCGCAAGGATTACAAGAGCGCAATCGACGCCTTTCACCACGCGGTGGTGCTCGACCGCGACAACCTCGACGCGATTCGCGGCCTGGCCGAGAACCTGCAGAATGATGGGCAGCTCGATGCAGCCCTGGAACAGTACAAAGTCATCGTTGACTCGAATCAGGATGACGCGGAGAGCTACGTGCGCATGGCGGAAATCTACCGCCGCCAGGGCAAATACGACCTCGCTCTCGACAGCCTGAAGAAGGCCGATACTCTCGCGCCCGACCAGGCTCAGGTCGCGTACAACATGGCCGCCGTCTACCAGTCGCAGGGACGGTACGACGAAGCGATCAAGATCCTGCAGGACCTGCTGAAGAAAACCGAAAAGAACGACACTGCCTACAGTCAGGGCGAGCGCAACAACCGGGCCATCTTTCTGGAACGCCTGGGCATGATTTACCGGGAACAGGAGAACTACACCGCGGCGGTCGAGACCTTCCGCAGAATGTTGCCCCTGGGCGAGGAAAACGAGCGTTCCGCCTACGGCGACATTATTGACACTTACCGCGAAGCCAAACAGTGGCCGCAAGCTACCGCCGTCGCCAAAGAGGCGGTGCAGAAGATGCCCGACGACCACGAACTGCGCATGGTACTCGACGCGCAACTGGCGGATACCGGCGAGGTGGACAAAGCGGTCGCCGATGTGCGCTCGCTGCTGAAGGGCGATGCTGGTGATCGCGACGTTTACGTGCGCCTGGGAGTGATCTACGGGCGGGCCAAACGCTGGAAGGATGCCGAGGAAGCTCTGGGCAAGGCGGAACAGTTATCCACCAAGACCGACGACAAGGCTTCGGTCTGGTTCCTTTACGGAGACACGTATCAGCGGCAGAAAAAATTCGACGAGGCCGAAGCCGAGTTCAAGAAAGTGCTGGCCGCGATCTCACCCTCCGATCCCCAGGCCGCAGCCACGCTGAACTACCTCGGCTACATGAACGCGGATCGCGGGGTGAAACTCGAGGAGTCACTGAACTACATCAAGCAGGCCCTCGCTTTCGAGCCGACCAACGGCGCTTATCTGGACTCGCTCGGCTGGGCCTACTTCAAGCTCGGCAAGTACGATCTGGCAGAAGAGAACCTGGCCAAGGCCGCGGTTCATATGGGTTCTGACCCCACCGTGCAGGAACATCTGGGCGATCTTTACCAGAAGACCGGGCGTCTGAAGCTGGCCGCCGCGCACTGGGAGCGCGCTGTGCAGGAGTGGAATAGAACCGTTCCCGCCGAACAGGACACCGAAGCTTTCGCCAAAGTCCAGCAGAAACTGGCGGCCGCGCAGGTGAAGCTGGCCAAGGAAGATTCGGGAAAGCAGTGACGAGTACTCGGTACTCAGTACTCAGTACTCGGTACCCAGTACTCAGTTGCGAGTGAAACCCGCGGGTCTTCTTTCTCTGGGTACTGACAACTGGGTACTGAGTACTGAGAAGTCGTCTCACAAGTAGCACCCAGGGAGAAAAGCCGCTCACCTCAGGGGCTAAAGCCCATTTCTGTGGGCTCGGGACGGCGCGGCTTGAAGCCGCGCCCTTTCAAAGCGGACTTATGAGATGGCTTCTGAGCACTGGGTACTGCTTTTGATACACTCCGAACATGCTGGCCGGTTACGCGGTGCACGTTGAGCACTCCCGCGGACGCCGCATCCCTGAGCCGCAGCATCCCTACCGGAACGATTTCCAGCGCGATCGCGACCGCGTCATTCATGCCCGCGCCTTTCGCCGGCTCGAGGCCAAGACCCAGGTCTTCACGCGGCGCTATTCCGACCACTTCCGCAACCGGCTGACGCATACACTCGAAGTCTCGCAAATCTCGCGCACCATTGCCGGAGCGCTCGGCCTCAACGTCGACCTGGTGGAGGCGCTGGCGCTGGTGCATGATATCGGGCATCCGCCGTTCGGCCATACCGGCGAAAAATCGCTCGACGCCGCCATGCGCGAGCACGGCCTGTCGTTCGATCACAACCTGCACGCCCTGCGCATTGTGGAAGACTTCGAGCAGCGCTACGCCGCTTTCCGCGGCCTGAACCTGACGTTTGAAGTGCGGGAAGGCATCATCAAGCATTCGCGCGATTACGACGCAAAAGAATATCCCGCGCTGGCCGAGTACTTGCTGGACCAGCGGCCGCCGCTGGAGGCGCAACTCATCGATCTGACCGATGAGATCGCCTACAACACCGCCGACCTCGACGACGGATACGAAGCGCATTTGCTTTCGCTGGAAGAAATCCGCGAAGGCGTTCCGGTTTTCGATCGTTATTATCGCGAAGCCGAGCGAATCTATCCCAGCGCGATCACCAAGCTGAAATTCAATGAGGCTTTGAGGCGCGTGATCAATCGTCTGGTCGACGATTTGATCAGCAATACGCAAGCGCGCCTGCAGCAAGCGAGAATCCAGACACTCGACGACGTTCGCCGCCATCCAGAGCGTCTCGCCGCCTTCAGTCCCGCGGTGGAAGCCGAGCGCAAGCAAAGCAAAGACTTCCTCTACGAGAATCTTTACTTCAGCCCAGCGCTGGCCGACGAAAAAGACGACGCCGAACGCGTCATCGGCGCGCTATTCGCCTTCTGGATGGAACATCCCGATGCCCTCCCGCACAATTACCAGGAAAAGGCCAAGGAACAGGATGAATCGCTGCCGCGCGTCATCTGCGATTACATCGCAGGCATGACCGACAACTTTATTTTCGAGCAATACGAGAGGCACTGCGCGGGGGTGTAGGCAGATGCTTTTTTGCTGGCGGCAGCGCTGCGCTTCCAACAAGAGGTCGACCGAGTCAGTGAGTGCTAACGCCTGGTTACGCCAACTACCACGTCGCTCTGGAACTCGACACCCGCTTGAGCGTAAAGTGCTGGCATGAAGAACGCGACTCTGCTTTCGTTCTTATTGGTTTGCTCAATGGCGACCTCAGCACAGAAAAGCGAGCATGCGGACTCTATCAAGGCACCACAACCGATGTGCGATGCCGCTGCGCCGAAGCTGCACGAATCCGGGACGACTGAGGTGGTTTTAATTATGACGTTGGATACTCAGGGTAAAGTGGAGTCATTCAGCACCGATTCTCCAAAGGGCCTCCGGCTGGAAGAGATGAAGGAGGCATCTGCCGCAATTAAGGCGATACAGTTCGAGCCAGCAAGAAAGGACGACCGACCAGTCCGGTCAATGGTCAGGGTCAAGTTTGACTGCTCGGTACCGACAACCGACGCGCCCAAGAAACCATAGCAACACCGTGCTGAGCGTAGTGCGCGCTGTCAGTCTGGTGAAACATTCCGATTGCACTCTTTGACGTTGTTCAACGGCCGGCATGCCGAGTCGCGCCACCTACTTCGACGCAATACAAATTCTCTTGGAGATCCACAATGAATCGCAGGGAATTCCTAACGGGAGCGTCCTCCGCAGCCGTGGTTTCTAGCTTAGTGACCAAGCCGCTGAGGGCGGCGACGTTGGCCGAGGCGCATCCGGGCCCCGCTGATACAGCCCCGGCGGCCGGCAAACATCCGCGCGCCATCACCATGTGGGAGTTCTCCTGGATCGAGCGGCGCTGGCCGGGGGCGGGCTACGAGGACTGGGACCGGGCGCTCGATGAGCTTGTGGTGCGCGGCTACAATGCGGTTCGTATCGATCCATTTCCGCACCTGCTGGCGGCCGATGCGCATAAGACGTGGACGCTCTGGCCGGAGTGGAATACGCAGATGTGGGGATCGCCCGACGTCAACCGCATCGTGCTCGTGCCTGCGCTCTTCGATTTTCTGGGCAAGTGCCGCGAGCGCGGCATCATGGCCGGACTCTCCACCTGGTACAGGAAGGACGACGCGGACACGCGGATGACCATCACCGGACCCGAGGTGATGGCGGCGAACTGGATCAAGACGCTCGACCTGATCGCGGAAGCGGGCTGCATCGACTGCATCCTTTATACCGATCTTTGCAACGAGTGGCCGGGCGAAGACTGGGCTCCGTTCGTCAAGCCCCACATGACGTACGGCGACTGGGATAAGCCTGCGTCGCTCGACTACATGCACAAGGCGATCGTGCTGGTCCGCGCCCGCTATCCGCAGATGCCGTTGCTGTTTTCTTGCGCGGAGGACCGCCCGGAAAACTATCTTGAGCATGATCTGAGCGATTTCGACCTGCTCGATCCCCACATCTGGATGGTGCAGCAGAATGATGGTGAGTTCTACAAGCTGGCCGAATATGGCTACGAACGGTTCGACGCCAAGGGATACACGAACCTGAGCCTGAAGGCCGAAGACATCTATCGCGCACGGCCGGAATACTGGCAGAAAGCGCTGGTGCAATCGATCGACCGGCACGCCGTGGTTTCGCGAAAGATGAAGATGCCGCTCATTACGACCGAGTGCTGGGGCAGCGTCGATTACAAGGATTGGCCGCTGCTGAAGTGGGATTGGGTGAAGGATCTTTGTGCGCTGGGGGCTCAGCGCGCGGCTTCATCCGGCCAGTGGCTGGCGATCGCGAGCAGCAACTTCTGTGGTCCGCAGTTCGTGGGCATGTGGCGCGACAAGGCCTGGCATCAGCAGTTGACGCACACCATCAAGTCGGCGGAGATTACGGCGGAGCTTCGCGGGGGCCGGCTGTACGGAAGATTGTGACGCTGTCGTTCGTGTCATCTGCGGATATATCGCGGGCATGAGCGACAATTTTCGAGCAGTATGAGAGACATGATAGTAGATAAATCGGTGTCGCAAACTTGGGAACCTCAGCCGTTCCTTCTGTGTCTGTGTCGGTAGAAGCAGGAGGGTCGTCATGCCGTCGCGCTCTTTAAGTATCCTGGCCGCGCTGCTGAGTCTGCTGTTCTCGGGCCGCCTGGCCGCCCAGGCTACGGAATCACAATCGGCGCCAGCCCAGCCTGCTCCGGCTCAGTCCACATCGAAAGACAGTCCTGAGCGTCAACATGCGCTGGAGCTTTACCATGCGGGCAAGTTCGTGGAAGCCATGCCGCTGCTGGAACAGCTGTCCGCCGATCATCCCAACGACCTTGTAGTCAAAGAAAGCTGGGCGTTTTCGGTGATGGCGTATGCCGATACGCTTTCCGACCCCGACCTGCGGAAGAAAGCAAGGGTCCGGGCCCGCAGCATCGCGCTGCAGGCCAAGCAACAGGGCGATAACAGCAGCCTGTTGCAGATCATTCTTGAGCTTCCCGAAAACGGCTCGCAACCGGCGTTCTCTGATCGCAAGGAAGTGGATGACGCCATGAAGACGGCTGAGGCCGACTTTGTGCGCGGCGACTTCGACAAAGCCCGCGAGGGCTACCTTCGCGTACTGATTCTCGATCCCAAGAACTACGAGGCCGCTCTGTTCATGGGCGATGTTTATTTCAAACAGAACATCTACGGCAGCGCGGGCGAGTGGTTTGCCCGTGCGATCGAGATCGACCCCAACCGCGAGACGGCGTACCGCTACTGGGGTGATGCACTGTGGGCGATGGGCAAGAGCGCGGAGGCTCGGGGGAAATACATCGAGGCGGTGATTGCCGAGCCCTACAACAACCAGCGTTCCTGGATGGGCCTGAACCAGTGGGCGCAACGCACGAAAGTCACGCTGAACTGGGTCCGCTTGCAGGATAAGGCTGCGGTCACGCAGAAAGACGATACCCACGTCAACATTACGCTCGACCCGGGATCTGGAAAAGACGACCCCAGCGCCGCCGGCTGGACTGGCTATGCCATTTCGCGAGCCGCGTGGCGCGGCGACAAGTTCAAGAAGGAGTTCCCGAGCGAACCTAAATATCGTCACACACTTCGCGAAGAAGCCGATTCGTTGCACTTGATGGTCGAGATCTTGTCGCGGCCAGAGAATCTCCCGAGGCTCGATGCGTCGCTCGCTGCACTGGTGAAAATCGATCAAGCGGGGCTGATTGAGCCTTTCGCGCTCTTGAACCGCGCTGACGGCGAGATCGCGCAGGACTATGCGCCCTACCGCTCCGCACACCGCGACACGCTGTATCGCTACTTCGACGAGTACGTCGTGCCTAAAGCGCCACCACGATAAGAAAATCCGTGGGAATCCGCGTAAATCCGCGGCAAAGAAGTTATTTTCCCGCCACCTGCGTCACCACATCGAACAAAATCCGCGGGCCGCGGCGCACTTCTTCTACGCGAATCCGCTCGTCGTTCCCGTGCTCAGTGTTGCCCTCCTCGTCGGTGGCGGCGTAAGGAGTAAAGCCGTAGGCGACCATCCCCAGCGGCCGGTACAGCTGATTCTCGGTGTAGCCGCTGGTGATATGAGGCACCACGGGCGTGCCGGGAAAATATTTTGCTGAGACATCCTTGATCGCCGCAAACAGCGGGTTATCCGTCCCGGAATAGTTCGCTACCCGGAACTCCGCGTTCAGCGGTTCGATGGTCACATCCGGATCATTGACCACGCGCCGCAGCGCGTCCAGGACGGCTTTGGGATCGCCGCCGGGCAGAATGCGCACGTCGAGATTCGCCCAAGCCTCGGGAGGAATGACATTGGTCTGCCCGGAGCCACCGAGCATGGTGAGGGTGATGGTGTCGCGCAGCAGAAAGTTCAGCGACTCGTCGTTCTCCACGTCGTCCTGGAATTTCTTGTCTTCAATCGCCTTGCGTATGTTGCGGTAATAGGGAGCGCGATCGGGCGGTTCGTAGGGCGCCATGTCGCGCAGGAACTCATCCACCACGGGCAGCACGCGCAGGGGCGTGCGGTAGGCGAGAATGCGATTCAGCGCGTGCACCAGCCGGTTGGGCGCGGAATCGGGGATCGGGCGCGATCCATGGCCGGGTCGTCCGTGCGCCACCACGTGCAGCCAGTAGGTGGTTTTCTCGCCCACATCCACGCCGACGTAAGCGACTTTGCCGTTCTCCAGCAGATTTTCGCCGCCCTCGTTGATCAGAAACTCGGCATCTTCGAGCAGATCGCGCTGATGCGGAATGAACCAGTCGGTGCCGGTGTCATCCACCTCCTCGTCGCTGACGGCAAGAAAAATCACGTCGCGGTCGAGCGCCACTTTCTCGCGCTTCAGCATGACCATCACGACAAGCTGCGCCAAACCCTCATTCTTCATGTCCTGCGCGCCCCGCCCCCAGATCCAGCCATCCCGAATCTCTCCGCTGAAGGGCGGGACTTTCCAGTGCGCCGCGTCGCTGGTGACGACATCCATGTGGTTGAGCAGAATGATGGGCCGCTTCGGTGTGGTGGTGGTGTGGGGAATCCGGGCCCACAGATCGCCACGCCCGGGCGTGTATTCGAAGGCGCGATTCTCGATGCCTTCCTGATCCAGTATCTTCTTAAGAAACGTAACCGCCCTCATTTCATTTCCGGGCGGATTGGTGGTGTCAATGCGGAGATATTCCTGCATCCAGGTGACGGCCAGATCGGAATACTGCTGCATGTGCTCGGCGGATACGTGCGAGGAAGCCATAGCCGAGGGCAGTTCGGGGCTGGCGGCCGCGAGCGCTTCATTTCCCCTCAGTGCCCCACAGAGTATCCCTACTGCCAGTCCCAACAGCACTCCCGACCGTCCCACATTCTGTCCGCAGTGCTCGTCCCAGCTCAGGTTCTTGCCTCGCAAAAGGTCCCCCCGGTGCATTCATTTGCACGCAGTTTTTATATCAGGTTTGCACAAAATTACCCTGCCACGACTATCTTTCCTGCCTCAATAGTACTACAATGTCTTAGATATCAATGACTTAGCTTCGTATCCGCGGCGCCTTCTTTGGCATCCAACCTGTACTAGGAAGTACAGGCGCCAGGGTAATCAGGCGTTAAGGGTTTAGAGGCCAGGCGCGGCGTTAGCGCGGGCCGGCAAAGCGAAACAGCTTGCTTCTTTGGTGTTGTTTCAGGGGACGCAATCACAATTTCACGCACGCCCTAGGCGTGCCGGAGCGTAAACGCTCCTAACTTTGGAGGAAGCTATCATGAAGCACCGTCTACTGATCGCCCTGCCGCTGGCTGCCGTGCTCGCACTGCCGGCCCTCGCGCAGACCACCTCGTCCACCTCAGCCCAGCCTGCCGCCACTCCGGCGGCGTCAACCGACACGGCTACCGGCAAAGCGCCGCTGGCGCTGCCATCCCGCGAAGGCTTCTGGGGACATCTGAATCCGTTTGCCCGCAAGAACTACGTGAAGCGCCAGACCGAGCCCATCCGCGACCGGGTCAACGAGCTCGACGAGCTGACCTCGGCCAACAGCAAGGCGATCAGAGACACTGACGGCCGCGCCCAGGCTGGCATCAAGCTCGCCTCTGACAAGGCCGACCAGGCTGACCAGCATGCTATGGATGCCGGCAACAAGGCCACCATGGCGCAACAGACCGCGCAGCAGGCCACAGTTCGAGTGCAGACTGTCGAGACGGTCGTCAGCAACATTGACCAGTACAAGGCGTCGAACCAGACCGAGATTCGCTTCCGCCCCGGCCAGACCGCGCTCAGCAAGAACGCCAAGGACGCGATCGATCAGATGGCCACCGGCGTCAAGGGACAGCACGGCTACATCTTCGAAGTGCAGGGCTTCTCCTCCGGGAAAGGCCAGGCGGCGATCACCAGCTCGCAGAAGATGGCCGAGTCGGTGGTGCGGTACCTCGTGCTCAACCACGACATTCCGGTTTATCGCATTTACCTTGTCGGGATGGGCAACACCCCGTCCGCGGATGAGGCTGCCAAACATGTCAGCGGCGGCCGCGTGGAAATCAGCTTGCTGAAGAACGATCTGGAGCAGCTGGCAACGACGTCGACGCCGAAGTAAGTTTGAGGACCGAACGGGCACCCTTCGGCTAACGCTCAGGGCCCGAGCACCCTCCCCGGAAGAAGCCCGCCGCGTACGCGGCGGGCTTTTTCTTGGTTTCTCATTGCTGGGTTCGTAGTGGCGACGTTTCGGGATAACGGTTCGTATCAGGGCATCGCCCTGATACGAATCTCTCAAATTACGCCACATGCCCCGATACGAATCTCTCAAAGTGCTCCACTACCTGATTTCCCGGGGGTTTGACCGTTCCGTCCGCTCTCCACTAGACTCCCTTCTCAGCGGGGTTCTGTCATGAAACGTTGCGCGTGGTTGCTGGCGCTTTCGCTGCTCTTTGCCTTTACGGCTTTCGCCGCCGACGACGGCCAGGAACACAATCATCACGAAGATCTCAACCAGGCTCAACTGGGGACCGTCCATTTTCCCGTCTCCTGCGCGCGGTCGGTACAACAGCCCTTCGAGCGCGGCGTCGCCCTGCTGCACTCGTTCTGGTACGAGGAAGCCGAGAAGGAATTCCTGGAGATTGCCAAGGATGATCCACACTGCGCCATGGCGCATTGGGGAGTCGCCATGAGCCTGTGGCATCAGCTCTGGAACGAGCCGGACGCGAAGGTGATCAAGCGGGGGTTGGACGAGACGAGCACGGGCAAGCAACTGGCCAAGAAAGCCACCCCGCGCGAGCAGGCGTACATCGCGGCCATCGGAGCCTTCTACGGCAATTCAGAGAAGTCGGACCACGCCGCCCGGGCCAAGGCCTACTCCGACGCGATGAAGAAGGTCTACGAGTCGTATCCCGACGACCACGAAGCCGCCGCTTTCTATGCGCTCTCGCTGCTGGCCTCCGAGCCGCACAACGACGAGACTTTTGCCAACCGCAAGCAGGCTGCCGCGATTCTCGAGAAGCTCTTCGCCATCGAACCCGACCACCCCGGCGTGGCGCATTATCTGATCCACAGCTACGACAAGCCGCAACTGGCCGAGCTCGGAATTCCCGCCGCACGCCGCTATGCCCAGATCGCGCCGGCCGCGCCGCATGCGCTGCACATGCCTTCACACATCTTTGCCCGCGTCGGGCTCTGGCAGGACGACATCAACTCGAACCTGGCCTCGATCGCGGCCACGCGCAAGACGGTGGCCATGGGCATGGGCGGCGAAGGCCACCAGATCCACGCCATGGACTTTCTGATGTACGCCTATCTGCAAAGCGGCCGCGAAGCCGAGGCCGAGAAGATCATTGAGGAAGTCAAAGCGATGGCTCCCATGCCCGACATGTACGGCATGGGCTTCGATCCGCGCACCTACGCACTCAGCGCGTTCCCGGCGGCCTACGATGTCGAGTTGCGCCACTGGAAGGATGCGGCGGCTTTGACACCGGTGGAAGGAGCGCCCATCGGCGATCACGCTATCACCTACCTGGCTCGCGCAATCGGAGCCGCCCGCAGTGGAAATCTCGCGCAGGCGCACAAGGATCTCGACCGCATCGAGATCATCCGCAAGGAACTGCTCAGGGAAAAGAAAACCGAATTCGCCGAAGGGGTCGCCGACTCCTATCGGGAAGCCTCCGCCTGGGTTGCGCACGCCGAAGGGAAAGATGACGAGGCAATCGCCACCCTGCGCGCCCTGGCCGACGAGAACGATAAAGTGGGCGAACAGGAGGGAATCCCGGCGCGTGAAATGCTCGCGGACCTGCTGCTCGAAGCCAAGCGCCCGCAGCAGGCGCTGGTGGAGTATCAGACCGACCTGAGGCAGAATCCCAACCGCTTCAACGGACTCTATGGCGCGGCGCGGGCGGCGGAAGAAGCGGGCAAGCAGAGCGACGCCACGGAATATTACGCGCTGCTTCTGAAGACGTGTGAGGGCGGGAGCTCGACGCGGCCGGAACTGAGCCGGGCCAGGGAATTGCTGGCACAGAAATAGCGGGGCGATTGTTGAATTTTGATTGTTGAATGTTGAATGAAAGTCAGGGTACGCAGGTGGTTTCATTCAACAATCAAAAAAATAACAATCATCAATTGCTCCTGGTGAGCATCATCTTCACCGCCAGCGCGGCCGCCATGAGCAGTGCTCCCAGCAGGGCGTTGTACTCGCGATGCTGCCGATAGAGAGCGAAGGAGAATGCTTCGCTCTTATCCTCGCCATCCGGCGGCACGATCCGCGGCAGCATTCTCGGCACTCGCCGCGCGTATTCCTCGAACTCGGGGAACTTCTGCCGCAGAAACGCCTCTTCATGGCGGATTACCGGAAGATAGATCGCAAAGAACATCGCCACTAGCGCAGCGCCGATCCACCAACTGCGCGCCGCGACGGCGAATCCCACACCGATCAGCAGCGACCCAAGATAGAGCGGGTTACGCGTGTAGGCGTATGGCCCCGACGTGGCCAGCGCTTCGTTTTTGCGCACATGGCCCGAAGCCAGCGCGCGAATCAAGAGCCCCGGCACAATCAGGACCGCGCCGAGTGCGATGAAGCGCCACGTCGGCCGCGCCAGCCAGAAATAGAGCACGGCGAACACGAATCCCAGCGGCACGCGGATGCGGCGCGCGATGCGCGACCAGTCAGTCATGAAATCCAACCTTCATTCGGGAGCGCGCCTGGTTCAGCAGACGGCGCGCCGCGCCCACCACCATGTCGGCGGTGATCTCCAGCATTGCTTCGTCCGGCTGGGGCCGCCGCGCATGCGTGGTCGGGCTTTCCGGATGGCGCAAGACGATGCTGCGCGTGATGTTGCTCGTCGCATAGGGTCCGTTGCGCGCCGGATCGGTTGGGCCGAAAATCGCTACCACCGGAACGTGCAACGCGGCCGCGAGATGCATCGGCCCGGTATCGCCACCCACAAAAAGTTTTGCCTTACGCGTGAGCGCGATCAATTCGGTGAGGGAACAGGTCATGGGCCGGGCCGCGCCTCCGCTCGCGGCTTCGGTTTCACGCGCCAGGTCTTCCTCGCCCGGACCGTAGTTGACGACCGCCCGCACGCCGTCATCCGCAAGAGCTTTGGCAACTTGACCATAGCGCTGGGCGGGCCAGCGCTTCGCGCCCCAACCCGCGCCCGGATTCAGGATGGCAAAATCTGCGGAACCGAGTTCGGCCAGGCGCTGGCCCATCAGCGGTTCAGCCGCAGGATCATGGGGCAATTCCACACAGGGCGCCCTGAGTTTCGTGCCCGCGGCCGCCTCCGCGACGGAAAGATTTTGCTCAATCACGTGCGCTCCACGCGCTGCCGTCTGGCGGGTATACCAAATGCTCGCCGGCGACTCCCGCGGCTCAGCCGCGCCATAGACCACGCGGGCGCCGGACCAGCGCGCCAGCGCAGCCGACCGGATCGCGCCCTGAAGATCAATGGCAACGTCGTAGTGCGCGCCGCGGACGTCGTTCCACACTCGGGCAATCTGCTGCACGGTATGAACCGACAACAACGATTCACCCCACGCCTTCAGATTCACGGTGTGGACCCAATCCACCAGGGGCCGTTGTGGTGAACGCGTCCCGCGACGCGGCGCGCCGGGAGCGCAGAGCAACTCCGCCCAGCGTTCTTCGATCAGCCAGCCGATCATCGCCTGCGGGAAGGCCTCGCGTAACGCCTGCACAGCGGGCAGGGTATGGATCACGTCGCCCATCGCGCTCAAACGCACGATCAGCAGCCGCTTGAGATTCGCGCTGCCTTCAGGCCTGCCGCTCAAGATTTCCTCGGCGACAGCCGCGAACGGATGATTTCGCTGGTGGAATGATCCTTGGAATCGCCGACGATCTGGACGCGCCCTCCATATTCGGCAACCGCGTCGCGTTCGGGCACGGACTCCGGCGTGTAATCGGTGCCTTTAGCCTGAATGTCGGGGCGAATCTCGCGGATGATGGCCCGCACATCGGGCTCGGGAAAAATCGTGACCGCATCCACATCGGCAAGAGCCGCGACAATCTCGGCGCGCTCAGCCTGCGGCATGATGGGCCGGCCTTCTCCTTTGAGCGTGCGCACCGATTCATCGGAATTGATGGCAACCAGCAGCTTGCCGCCCAGCGCCTTAGCTCCGCGCAGATAGCGCACATGCCCCACATGCAGCAGATCGAAGGCGCCATTGGCCAGAATGACGCGTTCACCCGCGCGACGCCATTCTTCAGCCTGCCGGCGCAGTTCCTCCCGTCTCAGGATTTTGCGGTGTGCGTTCACTAGTGTGCGTTCATTCTGTGCGTTCAATGAGGTCTCAGACTGGGCGGCGACTTATCCAGCGCCAGCAACAGTTCGTCGCGCGAGACTGTGGCTGTGCCGCGCTTCATGACCACAATTCCACCGGCGTAGTTGGCCAGTTGCGCCGCCTCCTCGGTGGTCGCTCCGGCAGCCAGCGCCGCAGTGAAGGTGGCAATGACCGTATCGCCGGCGCCGGTCACGTCCGCCACCTGGTCGGAGCCGACAATCGGAATGTCCAGCGGCTTGTGCTTGCGATCGAAAGCGACCATGCCGTCGCGTCCGCGCGTGATCACCAGCGACTGCAGTTGCATGCGCTCCATCAGTTGCTCACCCGCGGCGATGAGCGCGTCCCAGTCGTGCCCGATGTGAATGCCCAGCGCCTCCTCGACTTCCGGTTCGTTCGGAGTCGCCGCCGTTGCTCCCGAATACTGCAGCATGCGATAGCGCGAGTCGAGGACCACGGGCAGCGGGCCCAGCTTACCCTTTTCGCGCAGCGTGTTCATGATGGCGGGAGTGGCCGCGCCGTATCCGTAGTCGGAAATCAGCAGCGCGTCGGAAGCGTGGGCGTAGTTGCGCGCCGCCAGATACAGCTCGCGAGTCAGATGAGTGCTGGGCGCTTCCTGCGGCTCGCGATCCACGCGCACCACCTGCTGGCGCGCGGTGTGCGTCATACCGGCCAGGATGCGCGTTTTCGTGACCGTGGTGTAAGCCTTGTCCTTGAGCACGCCGCTGACGGCAATGCGCTTGTGGCGGAAATATTTCAGCAGCATCCGTCCCGGCTCGTCATCGCCCACAATGCCGACGGGAAGAACGTTGACTCCCAGGTCCGCAAGATTATTGGCCGCGTTGGCGGCGCCGCCGGGCACCACGGTGCGCTCACGGTGTTTGAGAATCAGCACCGGAGCCTCGCGGGAAACGCGGGAGATTTCGCCAAAGATAAACTCGTCGGCCACCAGATCTCCCAGTACGGTTACGGTGATCCTGGGAAATCCCTCGACGATCTTCTTGAGGCGATCGGTTTCTTTGAGATGCTTGGTCATGGTTACGATAGGTCTCAGTCCGCAGCGCGCCCCATTGTCCACATACGTGGGCGAGACGCTTCCGCGAAAGCCGCCGGGACGGCGCTACGAAAGAGATTCTCTCATGCCTTGCGCTTTCGTTCCGCGATCCTGGCCAGCATGGTATCCAGAGCGTTAGCGGCGTCGGCCAGTTCCATGCGGACCGGAACCACCGCAAGCGGCTCCAGCGCGGAAAGATACGGACCCAGGTTGACGGCATCTTTCTCAGTGGTGACGAAGCCGCCGGCGTCGGATTTCTGCTTGAGTTCGAGAAGTTCGCGAATGTCTTTCTCGGCGTAAGCGTGGTGATCGCGGTAGAAGGCCTCGGCGGCGGGCTCGATGTTGGCCGCGCGCAACTGCAACACGAAGTTCTGCGGACGCGCAATGCCGCAGAACGCGACCGGCCGGGGCGGGACGTTTTGCGGCGCAATGCCACGCCGCACCCGCCAGACCAGCTTCCCGTCGAGCGGAAACGACTCGGCAGAAGCGCCGCTGGTGAGCACGACAGCATCGGCCCGGCGCAGGGAACGGAGCGGTTCCCGCAGCCGTCCGGCGGGCATTAATCGGTCGCTCGCATCCTGCGGCGTGACCAGAACAATGTCGAAATCGCGGTGGAGCGCCCGGTGTTGAAATCCGTCATCGAGCAGGTGCAACTGCACGCCGAATTTGGATTCGGCGAATTTGGATTCTGCGAATCGTCCCGCCTCGTACCGGTCTTCTCCGACGATTACCGGAACTTGCAGTCTGCGGGCAATCAGCAGCGGTTCGTCGCCGTACTGGTCGGGCAGGCCTGCCGGATCTACCAGCAGCACTCCGCGCGACTTGCGACCGTAGCCGCGCGAGAGCACGTCGAACCTGATGCCGCGCGCCTGCAGCAGCTCGCCCAGAAGCATCACAAACGGCGTCTTGCCCGAGCCTCCGGCCGAAAGATTTCCCACGCTGATGACGGCGCCTTCAAGCCTGCGAGCGGGCAGAACCGCGTGGTCATAGAGCGCGTTGCGCGCTCCGACCACGCCGCCGTAGATGGCTGAGAGCAGGTTCAATCGGTGTGAGCAGCTTGCGCCGAAAGCGGCAGAGGATCACGATGTCTGGCGAGTAAGGTCTTCAACGCTGCCAGCGTCCGCGCCGTAGCGCCGATCTGGGATCGCATGGTGTCCGCAGCGCGGCGGCCCAGGGCGCGCCGTTCGGCATCGTGCGCCAGCAGGTGCATCAGAGTCAAAGGCAATTCGGACAAAGTTACGATGCGCACGGCATCGCGCCGTTGAAACAGCGCTACGATGTCGCGAAAATTTTCCGTATGATTTCCCACCACGACGGCGGCGCCATGCTGTGCGGGCTCGATAATATTGTGGCCGCCGCGCGGCACCAGGCTTCCGCCGACAAAGGCGACATCGGCCAGGGCATAGAGCGCGGCCAGCTCGCCAATCGAATCCAGGAGGAAGACGCCGCCGGCGAGCGGCTCTCCCTGCCAGAGCGAACGGCGGCGGCAACGAATGCCCAGTTGTTGCAGCAGGATCGCGACCTCGTCGAAGCGCTCAGGCCGCCTCGGCGCCAGCATCATCACCGCACGCGGATGCTCGACCAGCATATTCTCAAATGCTTTTGCGAGGGGCGGCTCTTCGCCTTCCACCGTACTGCCACAGACCAGCACCGGTCCGGCTGCTTCGGCGGCGAGCGACCGGCGCAGAGTTTCGACAATGGCTGGAGGCGCGGACGGACTCACGTCGAACTTGAGATTGCCCGCGACCTGCACCCGTCCGGCCGCGGCGCCGATGGATTCGAGCCGCATCTCGTCTTGTTCCGTCTGTGCCAGAAACAGGTCAATCGGCGCCAGTATCTTTGCGAGAACCCTGCGAAAGCGGCGATAGTTCGGCCACGAGCGATCCGAGACACGCGCGTTGACCACCACGATGCGCGCTCCGCTGGCATGCGCCAGCCGCAAGAAGTTGGGCCAGAATTCCGTTTCCGCCAGCACCACCAGTTCGGGCTGCAGAGCCCGCAGATAAGGCCGGATCGCGAAGCCGAAATCGATGGGGAAATAGAAAACATTTTCTTCGCCGAAGCGCGCGCGGGCGAGTTCCTGGCCGGTGTCGGTCGTAGTCGTCACCAGCACGCGGTGCTGCGGAAAGTTCCGCCGTATTTGCTCGATCAGGCCACTTACAGCCAGCACTTCGCCGACGGAAACGGCGTGCACCCAGATCACTCGCTTCGACCGCTGGCCTGTGCCCGTGGCTGTTAGACGGCCGGGAACCTTTCCCAGGCGCTGGGCAAAACCGGAGCGGTATTTGCCGTGGCGCAGGATCTGGTAGAACCAGTAGGGCAGGCTCAGCAGCATTCCCGCCGCCAGCAGCAGACTGTAGAGAAAATAGCTCAAGCTCCCCATTCTAAACCGGGCAGCCGCGCCGGAGGCAGCCACACTCTATAATCACGTCATGCATCCTCCGCGATTCAGCTTAGGCGCAGTTGTCCGAGTGCTCTGCATTGTGCTGTTGCTTCCGGTTGCGGTTCTCCCGGCATCCAAGAATTTTGTGAAACCGGTGGCGAAGGCCGCCTTCAACTATCCGGCGCACGATTTGCATCGCGACGAGAAGGTTGCGATTGCTGCCGACCCCTACGACACGGCGGAAAAGGCCAAGATCTTCTCGGTGGATTTCGCGGGGTACGGATTCCTGCCGGTTTTTTTCGTCGTGACCAACGACGGCGACCAGCCGGTCTCCCTCGCCAACATGGAAATCGAGGTGACCACCGGCGACCACTCGAAGCTTACGCCCACGTCCCCGGACGATATCTACCGGCGGCTGTCGAATCCGCGGGCTAACACCCGGCCCAACCCGTTTCCGCTTCCGCGCAACTCGGTGAAAGGAACGATCACCCAGAAACAAAAGGACGAGATCGAATCGGCGCAATTCGCAGCCCGAGCCGTCGAGCCGCACACGACCCAGTCGGGATTTCTATTCTTCGATGTGGGCGGCATTTCGTCGCCTCTGGCCGGCGCGTTGATGGACATCACCGGGGTTGCCGACGCAAAGGGCAAGGAACTTTTGTTCTTCGAGATTGCGATGGACAAGTATCTGAACGCGCCGCCGAACTAGGGGCGGACCTCGGACTTCAGACCTCGGACCTCAGGCCTTTTCTTGCTGATGTCTGAGGTCTGACGTCCGACGTCCGAGGTCTGAGGTCTTTTCGATTCCAATTAACCTTGGATTCGGAGAGGTATTCGGGTTAGTGTAGAGGCGTTAAACAACGGGAGGTCGTTATGAGCAAGAATAAGTCGGACCAATCCACCAGCAATCGTCGGACTTTTCTCAAGACCGGCGGCCTCATGACTGCGGTCGTTTTTGGCTCGGCCGCTCTTCCGGAACTCACGCGCGGGCAGACCAGTCCGGCCCCGGCGCCGCCTGCCAATTCGGCAACTTCAAACGCCATGCCGACTCGGAATCTGGGCAAGACCGGATACAAAGTGGGCATCTTCAGCCTGGGAGGGCAAGCATCGCTGGAGAAGGCGAACAACGAAGCGGTTGCTGTCCCGATCATCGAACGGGCGCTCGACCTGGGCGTGAATTACGTTGACACTTCTTCGATCTATGGCGGACCCGAGCGCTGGAGCGAGCAGTACGTCGGCAAAGTAATGAAGCACCGCCGCAACGAGGCGTTTCTGGCGACCAAGACGAAAGAGCGCACACGCGACGGTTCCATGCGCATGATCGAGACCTCGCTCAAGCTGTTGCAGACCGATCACGTTGACTTGTGGCAGCTACACGACATCGGCATGATGACCGATATCAACGAGATATTCGCCAAGGGTGGAGCTATGGAGGCACTGCTGGAAGCGCACGACCAGAAAATCGTGCGCTATCTGGGCATCACGGGGCACTACCGGCCCGACGCGCTGATCGAGGCGATTCATCGCCATCCGTTCGACACGATCCTGATGGCAGTCAACGCGGCCGACCCGCATCACTACAGCTTCAGTGAGCAACTGCTGCCGCTGGCGGTGGAGAAGCAGATGGGTATTATTGGAATGAAAGTTCCGGCGCGCGGGCGCATTCTTTCGTCGTGGACTCCGCCGCCCATCGAACAGCAGAAGCATTCGTGGGAAGGGATGGCGATCCAGGCGACAACCGGGGGCACGCTGGACATGCGGCAGGCGATGTATTATTCGCTTTCGCTGCCGGTCAGCACAGTCATCATCGGCTGCGATTCCATTCCCCAGTTAGAGCAGAACGTGCAACTGGCGCGCGAGTTCACTCCGCTCAGCCAGCAACAGATGGCCGCACTCACCGAGAAAGCAGAGCCGGTGTCGA
This sequence comes from Candidatus Sulfotelmatobacter sp., assembly GCA_052326105.1. Classification (GTDB taxonomy): domain Bacteria; phylum Acidobacteriota; class Terriglobia; order Terriglobales; family Acidobacteriaceae; genus Sulfotelmatobacter. The sequence goes on from JBKQRC010000004.1 coordinate 31,224, forward strand.
AGCAGTCACTGTTCTTCCGGTTTTACGAGCGAGCGTAGAATAATCGTCAGGAATCTTGCGGATGGCTGTTTACGTCTATAGCGAGCAGCAGATCGAGAGGATGGTCAGTAAGTCCAGGCGATCGCACATCTGGTTTTGTGTTATTGCCTTCCTGATACTCGCTATCTCCTGCGGATTGGTTTTTTACCGTCCCACACTTCCCATTTTCCGCGAGCCAATGCGGGCTTGGCTGATGGCTTTCCTCACCTCGGCATTCTTGTTCCCGCTCACAAAAACCATCTGGCGTTGGAGGAATCGGCCCGAGCGGATGAGAAATTCGCTCAGAGAGGTAAGAGTCGAGATCACTCCCGGCACAGTGGAGGTGTCCTATCCACTTGGATACAAAAGGCAGCTATCAACAAGCGAGGTCATGCGAGCTGAAGAACCTTCTTTGAGTGGGGGCCTCTATCTCCGCACCTCCAATCGCTACCGATGGATTCTTGTGCCGCGACAGATCGACGGCTACGACACAATAAAGCGCGACCTCGGCGGAATGGGTATCCCTTTTGTGCACACTTTCATTCCCACAAATTGGGAAGAGTTCGTGGGCGTGCTCCTGTTCATCGGCACGATGATTTGCTCTTTCACGGCTCACAGTCCCAGAGTGCTTACCACAAATCTCCTGATCGCCATTCTTCTTGGTTTCTGTGGCATCTGGGTTATCAATTCCAATCCAGACAATCTGCCTCGCATGCGCTGGACCAGGTTCGGTGCGTTTCTTCCCGTTGTCTTTGCCGCGTTGGGGTTGTGGCTCGCACTGCACGGCTGAGTTTCTGCGCCGTCGCCTGTTCCCTCCCCTCGCCGCCCTCTATAATCACACCCTATGGTCGCCACGCCAGCCGGTTCCATCGCCGCTCGCACGAAGTATGAGCCGGTCATCGGACTGGAAGTGCACGTTCAGCTTCTGACGGCGACCAAGATTTTCTGCTCGTGCTCGACGCGATTTGGGGCCCGGCCCAACAGCAACGTCTGCCCGGTTTGCCTGGGGATGCCGGGGGCGCTGCCCGTGCTCAACCGGAAGGCCGTGGAGTTCGCCACGCTGGCGGCGATGGCGCTCGATTGCCGCATCAATGAGACTTCGATTTTCGCGCGCAAGAATTATTTTTATCCCGACCTGCCCAAGGGGTACCAGATTTCGCAGTACGACAAGCCGCTGGCCGAGCACGGATACATTGAAGTTCCTTCCGGCGAAGGCAGAAAGAAGATCGGCATCACTCGCGTGCACATGGAAGAGGACGCGGGCAAGAGCCTGCACGAAGGATTTCCTGACGCCGAGGAAAAGACTGCCATCGATCTCAACCGCACCGGCGTGCCGCTGATTGAAATCGTCAGCGAGCCCGATATTACGTCGCCGGACGAGGCTTACGAATATTTGACGCGGCTGAAGGAGATCATTCTCTACACCGGCGTCAGCGACTGCAACATGGAGGAAGGCTCGCTGCGCTGCGACGCCAACGTCAGCGTGCGGCCGCGTGGCCAGAAGGAACTTGGCACGAAGACTGAGATCAAGAACGTGAACTCCTTTCGCTTTATTCGCGAAGCGCTGGAATATGAAATCGGGCGCCAGATTGACGTGCTCGAATCGGGCGGCACGATCACGCAGGAGACGCGCCTCTACAACGCCAACGAAGGCAAGACTTACAGCATGCGCTCGAAAGAAGAGGCGCACGATTACCGGTATTTCCCCGAGCCCGACCTGCTGCCGCTGGTGGTGGACGAAAGATGGAAAGCCGAGATCGCCCGCGCCTTGCCTGAACTGCCGGAGGCTCGCCGCGCGCGCATGGTGAAGGACTACGGCATCACCGAATACGACGCGCAGGTGCTGGCGGTTTCGAAGGCGCTGGCCGATCAGTTCGAAGAAGCGGCGCGGGCGGCGAAGAATCCCAAGCGCGTGGCCAACCTGGTGCAGGGCGAACTGATGGGCCGACTCAAGGCCAAGGGCATTGAAATCGAGCGCTCGCCGATTTCCATGCGGGGAGTTGCGGCCTCAGCCGATCTGGTCGAGGCGGGCACGATTTCGGGCAAGATGCTCAAGGATCTTTACGATTTGTGCTTTGAGCGCGGCAAAGATTTTCCCGTGGTGTACGAGGAAGAAGGCCGCCCGCAGCAGTCGACCGACACGTCGGCGCTGGAGAAAATCATTGACGAGATTCTGGCCGCCAATCCCAAGCAGTTGGAGCAGTACCGTTCCGGCAAGAAAACCATGCTGGGATTTTTTGTGGGCCAGGTCATGAAGGCCTCCAGGGGCCAGGCCAGCCCGCAGATTGTGAATGAGTTGCTGGCGAAGAAGCTGGGGTGATTTTGATTCTGTGATTTTGAATGTGTGGGACCGGGTCTTCGACCCGGTCAGTCGGCCCGAAGGGCCGATGGCATTATGCAGCCGAAGTACGAGTATCGCCGTCGTCTACCTCACTATCAGAAGGACGATCACCCGCTCTTCGTCACCTTTACGACGGATTGTCGCTGGCAACTTCCACCTCCAGCTCGGGACATTGTTCTCGAATGCTGCCTGAAAGAGAACGGCCAGAAATTTGAACTTCATGCGGCTGTTGTTATGCCCGATCATGTGCACCTGATCTACTCTCCTCTCCGCCGTGAAGATGGCTGGAGCTACACTTTACCCGAGATCATGAAAGCCATTAAGGGCAGGTCGGCGCGAGAAATCAACGTGGCACTCAAGCGCTCCGGCCCGGTCTGGCAGGAGGAATTCTTCGATCATGTGCTGCGATCGAATGACAGATTGGTCGATCGTGTGGATTATGTTTGCCAGAATCCGGTGCGGGCGGGGCTGGTGAAGGCGGAGGCTGAGTATCCGTGGATTTGGGAAGGGCGGATCCCTGTCCTCTGAGCTTGGGGGGAAGAAAGCCAGCGGCCTTTCAGGCCGCCTGACCGGGTCGAAGACCCGGTCCCACACAATTCTTGGTCCTACACAAGCCCAAGTTCCCACACAAGTTATCCTGCTCCACAGCAGTCATCCTCCGGCCCATCACTTTGGTCATCTAATCCCTTGCTCTGCGGCCCGGTACCATGGACTTGGGCTGCCTGTCTTCTGGGTGTTTGGGGGTTGACCGCGCGAGATTGCTATGAAAAAACTGAAGCTTGACCGCATCATTAGCATTGCGACTTTGGTGGCGTCGCTGGTCGCCATCATTCTGGTTCTGAAGCGGCCCGCGCCGGTGGCGCAGCCGCAGACGCCGGCAGCCATCGCCGAGCATGCCCAGTCGTTCAACCAGAAGATGGACGAGTTTCAGCAGGCCACACAGCAGCCGAGCGGAACGTCTGCATCTGCCAAACCCGAAGCTGGACAGGCCGCGTCGCCGGTTACCCAAAGTCCCAAGGCTGAAGTGCACATTAATTCCGACGAGATCAGCGCCGTGCTGGCGCAGGCGCTGGGCACGGCCGGAACTTCAGGGCTTGCTCCCAACTCCGATGTCGGCAGCGGCGCCCCCGTCATCAAAGACCAGCAGGTCAGCTTTGACGGCGATGTGGTTCACGGGCAGTTCCTGACGCAGATTGGCGGCAAGGATGTCTGGATCACGATTTCCGGCCACATCGGCGAGAAGGATGGCTATGCCACGTTCGATCCCACAGAATTCAAAGTGGGTGACCTGAATGTTCCGGTTTCACTGGTGAATCCAGCGCTACAGAAGAAGCTGGCCGAGGAACGCGACCGGATGAAGCTTCCCGACAATGTCGGCGGCGTGAAAGTGGAGAACGGGGAACTGGTGATGCAGCAGAAGTGACCTGTGCTGGAGGCACCAGTGCTGCGGCCTTGCAGGCCGCCTGACCGGGTCCCTTCGACTTCGCTCAGGGCAAGCTCCGACCCGGACCCACACTATCTCAGCCCGGCCTCATGCGGTTTTCCGCCGCAGCGAGTTGTAAAACTGCTACTCCGGGTTCAGGCTGTCATACATCTTCCACAGCGTGTCGGCGGTCGGGCGGTAGATCACCCAGCCGCTTCCGGCGTCTGTAGTCTCACGGAAGAGCAACTCGCCGCGGCCGTCGCCGTCCGCGTCCACTGCGTCGATTAACTCGAGGCGTGGTGTGAGATCGAGATGGTATTTGTCGGTGATTCCCACATAGAGCTTGTGCAGGTTGTTGTAGATGTCGGGGTAGGCCACCAGAGTGATCGAATACTGCAGGCCGGTCTCAACTCCTCCCTGCGCGCCGGCGGGCGGCGGTGGCAGGTGCGCCTCGGCGCTGAATATCATAACTGGCTGGTTCGTGGTCCATACATCGAAAGCCACCATGTGGACGTTTTCGAGAACGGGTTCCGGCGATTTCCTGCCTGGAGCGTGCCGCTGCGCCTGCGACGCTGCCGGCTTCGGACCAGCTTGCGCCTTCGCCTGAGCGTTTAGATAGGCGCGGAGTTGTTCTTTAGCCAAGTCCGTTATCTGCTGACGCCGTTCTCCTTCCTCATCCTTCAGCCATTCGAAGGTGTAGGAGCGCGGTTCGGGTCCGCCGGCATCCGAGATGGCCGGGACCAGCTGGACCGGTTCTGGGGCAACCGGCGTCTCAACCGTCTTGGCGGCTTTCGCGGACGACGGCGCAGCGCCGGGCTTGCTGTAACCGGGGACCTCTTCTTCGGGCAAGGGCTCGGTGGGCTTGCCGCGGCGCAGACGCGGCCGGTTAGCGTCAGTGGCTCCGCTGTCGGATGCCGGCACGTTCGCGTGATCTTCCGGCTTGGCGTCAGCAGGCTTGGACTCGGCGGGCGCGGCGGAGCCGGTCGCGCTGGGCGCAGGTTGACTGGAGGGGGGCGGGCTCGATCCTGACGGGCTTGATCCCGCCGATCCGGTCGAAGAACTCTGCGGCGCGGAGGAACTTTGCGGCGTACTCGCCGGCGGCGCTGCTGCCGGCGCAGGCTTGGTCAGGCGGGGTGGCTCATCGCCGGAACTTGGCCCCGAAGGCGGCGGGGAAGCCGGTGCGGTACTCGCCGGTGGCGGCGTTTCCTTCGACGGATTCCTGGTGAGCCGTGGCGGTTGATCGCTGGTGTCAATTCCCACCGGAGTACTCTCTGCCTTAAGCGCCTTATTAGCCACCTCGGTTCCCGCGGGCAGCCACGTGCCGGTTGCAAGCCAGGGACTTGGAGCGTTGGCGGCATTACTGTGCAGCGCGGTGCCGACCGTGAACAGGCCCAGCGAATTGCCGGTGCGCTCAGCCTCGTACACGATGCCTGGCTCCAGCGCCATCGGGATAGGTGAGGCCTTGTAGGCCGTAGCGTCCCAGAACTTGCCGTCGATCAGAATGCAAATGGGCACAAGCGATGCTTTGCCCTTTGCGGTCAGCCGGAGCAGGGCCAGCGCCCGCGGGCCTGCGTCTTTCTTGCGGGCGACTTTGCGCTCGCCGGGCGTGATTTGAGGCAGCTCTTCCTGAGCTGCAACTCCAGCTGCCAGAACCGTGGCCCACACAACCACGGCGAACAGAAGCCGTCCGCGGTATAAAATCTTCTGGAGAGTACAGCCGGATCGGGCCCTCGTGGCCCTCCCGGTCGCCGAGTTCCAATTCGCTTGAGAGACGCCCATGAATATCAATGATAAGGCTCCCGACTTCACTTTGCAGGATGAGAACGGAAAAGAAGTTTCCCTGAAAGACCTGCGCGGCAAGGTTGTCATTCTCTTCTTCTATCCCCGGGCCAACACTCCGGGTTGAACGATAGAAGCTCGCGGGTTCCGCGACACCTACAGTAAGATTCAGAAAACCGGCGCCGTGCTGCTCGGGATCTCGCCCGATACGCCACAAGCGCAGAAAAAATTCGCCGACAAGTACGACCTTCCCTTCACTTTGCTGGCCGACGCCGACAAGAAGGTCGCCGAGGCATTCGGGGTGATGAAGGAAAAGAATATGTACGGCAAGAAAGTGATGGGAGTGGCGCGGACCACGTTCATCATCGGGCCGGAGGGCAAGATTCAGCACATTTTCGAGAAGGTAAATCCCGATGGTCATGGTGAAGAAGTGCTGGCGTATCTGAACAAAGCGGCGTAGGAGGATGCGGGAAAAGTCCGTCGTCGCCGCGAGAATGACCGCCAGGTCTGAATCCCCCATTGATTTCAGGCGCTTACGCGGCGCTGGAGGCGCCGCTCTTCCACGGTGGCGTACGCATTCGCGACTTTTTCCGCAGACTGCCAGGCGAGGCAGACTGCCAGGCTACGTGCCGAGGGGAACAATGCTCGGTCTTCTTTCGTATCATTCTGCCAGGGGGGTGTAAGTTCTGCCGCTTCCCTGGCCCGGAGGGAATTATGCGCAATCTTCGAAGAATCACTGCCGTTTCTGCGATGCTTCTGCTCGCTTTTGCAGCCGTCGCCAAGGCGGTTCCTTCATCGCCTGACGATCGGGCGTCGATCGTGGTCGTCTTCAAAGACGGCCACCGCCAGAGCTTTGCCATGGCCGAGGTCTCTCGCATTGATTTCAAGGCGCCTGCCGTAGTGGTTTACAGGGATGGCCACCAGGAGAAGATCTCCGCCGCGGACATCGTGCGCATTGAATTTGAGCCTGCCGACGCGGCCATGATGCCGGGCCGGGGTCATTTTGAAGGCAAGTGGGAAGTCGGTGAGGGCAACGGAAGCAATTTCTTCATCACGCTCGAAGCCAACGGAGAAGCAAAGAAATCCATTGGCGCGGCGCACGGCACCTGGACCTTGGTGGATGGAGAGGCGCGCATCAGTTGGGACGATGGCTGGCATGACATCATCCGGAAGGTGGGCACAGCCCACGAGAAGTTTGCCTTCGAGCCGGGCAAGTCGTACAGCGATACGCCGAACAACGTCACCGCCGCAAGGAATACGCAGGCAAAGCCAATCTAGGGCGTTTTCAGCCGGGCTGGACTAAACGCGCTTGTGATCCGGGGCGTAGGGGTCCGGGTTCTAGTATCCACCAGCAGTATCGCGGCCGCGGGCAGACACCTAGATCCCTCGCTGCGCTCGGGAAGACAGTCTGCTTGGGAGGGCAGTCTGCTCGGGAAGACAGTCTGCTCGGGAGGACAGTCTGCTCGGGGGGGCAGTCTGCTCGGGAGGACAGTCTGCTCGGGAGGACAGTCTGCTCGGGGGGACAGTCTGCTCGGGAGGGCAGTCTGCTCGGGAAGACAGTCTGCTCGGGAGGACAGTCTGCTCGGGAAGACAGTTCGCGATGGGTTGCAGTGACGATGGGTTACAGTAACTGTGAAAAGCCGGCAACCTCGACACAACCGAGCCTGATCTCTCCTCTGGACCGGGCGTTTTTCATTCGCGACCCACGCCGCGTGGCCCGCGAACTTCTGGGCAAGGTGCTGGTGCGCCGGGGATCGGATCGGAGGACAGCACGCACCTGCCTGACGGCGCGCATCGTGGAGGTTGAAGCTTACCTGGGAGAAAAAGATCCCGCCGCCCACTCCGCTGCCGGACGGACGGAGCGCAACGCCGTGCTGTTTGGGCCCCCGGGCCACGCCTACGTCTACTTCATTTACGGAAATCACTACTGCCTCAACGTCTCCTGCGAGCCCGAAGGCAAGGCTGGAGGCGTTCTGTTCCGCGCACTGGAACCGCTCTCCGGCATGGAAGAAATGGCCCACGCCCGCGGGATCGCGCTTCACGGCCCTGGCGACTGGCCCAAACTTACCAGCGGGCCCGGACGGCTGGCGGAAGCCTTCGGTATCACCCGCGCCCGCGACAATGACTGCGACCTCACTTCATCGGGCGGCAGCCTTTGGATTGGCGACGACGGCTACCGGGCCCGCCGCATCCGCCTGACCCCGCGTATCGGCATCACCAAAGCCAAAGACAAGCTTCTGCGTTACATCCTCGCGGACAACCGCTTCGTCTCGAAATGAAAAAACGGCCCAGCCTCCTGGCCTTGACCAGCAGGTGTAAACTGTCCCAAGGTTTCGAATCGGCGAAAAGCCTTGATGGAAGAAGGCTTGTCGCCCGGTGCTCTTGCCACGCATGGGGGAAAACCGTAGTCTGGGGGAAAAGGACTGCGGATTCAGATTGTCACGCATCTTCCGAGTGGCGCCCGTCATCCGATCCCTAGGAGCCCGCGTGTTTCGCTGTACACGTTACCGGGTTTTGGCTGCGGCGGTCGTAACATTCACCTCGGCAGGTCCGCTGCTTGCGGCAGCCGATGGCGCCGTGGCCAGCCGTTCTCAAACGACGCCTTCCTACATCGTGGCTGGATTCGTGGGCGGATTCGTGAGCCACAACGATCTGCGCCACGCACCGGTTCAGCTCGCCGAGCGTATTCAGCGTTCGGCCCCGAAGGGTACCTACGTCCAGGTTTTCGAGAATCGCCGCCGGAAGGATGCCTACCGTACCATCCTGCGCCTGCTCGACCGCAACCACGACGGCGTCCTGAGCGGCGAGGAGAAAACCGAGGCCCGCATCATTCTCTTCGGCCACAGTTGGGGAGCAGCCGCGGCGGTGCTGCTGGCTCGTGATTTGAATCGGGCAGGAATCCCGGTGCTGCTGACCGTGCAGGTGGATAGCGTCGCCAAGCTTTGGCAGAACGACCGGATTATCCCGGCGAATGTCGGTACGGCGGTGAACTTCTATCAGCCGCACGGCATCGTCCACGGTCGCAGCGAGATCACGGCCGCCGATCCTTCCAGAACAGAAATCCTGGGAAACTATCGCTTTGATTACAGGAAGGAGCCGGTGCACTGTGAAGAATTGGCGTGGTCCGACCGCTTTTTTACGCCCGGTCACGCCCAGAGCGAATGCGATCCCCACCTTTGGTCGCAGGTAGAAGCTCTGGTGCTCGAGCGCCTGCAACCCCAATCGGGCACCGTCGCCACGAACCCGCGACCGTAGAGAGCGATCCCTGCCCGCCGCCGAACAACCTTTCGTGCTCGGATGAGCCTCCAATAGAGTAAGATCAAGAAAGGCGGTTTGCCCGCCCCGGGCAGCTAACCGCCGATTTGGGTGGAGGGTAATGATATGAGGAAATCCACCTTGCTGAACGCTCTTCTCGCAGGAATCGCTTCTGCTGGCCTGATTTGTGCCCCGACAACCGTTCTTGCCCAGCATGGGGGTGGTCACGGTGGTGGCGGCGGCGGTGGTGGTTTTCACGGCGGCGGAGGCGGTGGAGGTTTCCACGGTGGCGGCGGCTCTTTCGGCGGCTACCACGGCGGTGGTGGTTCGTATGGCGGCTATCGCGGGGGTGGATATCGCGGTAGCTATGGCGGGCGAGGCGGCTACTACGGTGGCCGCGGCTCGTACGGAGGCATGCGCGGAGGTTCGGCATCGGGGCGCGGTTCCGGCGCATACAGAGGCTGGTCCTGGGAGGGCCGAGGCTCTGGTCGGAGCACTTCGCCGGGCTGGCATTCGTTTGGAAGATCAGGCAGCGGTGGGGCGATGGCCGGCAATCGGGGGATGGGCGGCAATCGGGGCCTAGCTGGAAGATCAGGCTTTGAGGGCATGGGGACAACGCACGCGGCGATTGCCGACGGGCACTGGCATTCCTTTGGAGGCGCGCGCGGCGCGACGGGATCGGCTCTGACTTCGGGCGCAGGGCATGGGGTGAACGCCTCGCTTAGCCATAGTGGCGTAGGATTCGGCACCGGCGGTTGGCGCGGCGGCTATTGGGGCGGTCGTGGAGGTTATTGGGGAGGACGTGGCGGCTATTGGGGTTCAGGATGGGGCTGGGGCGGCGGGGGTTGGGGCCTTGGTTGGGGTCTCGGCTGGGGCTGCGGATTTGGTTGGGGATGGGATCCCTTCTGGTATTGGCCACCGTACTGGTATGAGCCGTGGTGGGGCTACGGCTATTCTGATCCCTATATTTATGCGAATCCTTAGCCGCGAGACAAGGTTTGAGTGTAATCAAAGGTTTGAGTGTAATCAGAGGTCCCCTGACCGGCAGTTTTCTCAAGCAGAGATTTATCAATAAGCCTAACCGGCAGTTTTCTCAAGCAGGAAGTTATCAATCAGCCGCGTCGTCCCGACAAACGCGGCCACGGCTATGAGAGCGCCCTGCGTGACATCCCCGACCGGGTGAAGCGTCTCGGGATCCACGATTTCGAAATAATCCAGGCGCACCGAGGGCTCAGCCGCAACTTCCTCGCGCCCTGCAGCCGCCAGCATTGCCGCGCTTCGCTGGCCCGCGCCGGCCAGCTCCTGCGCGCGCATCAGCGAACGATGCAGCACTAACGCCTGTGTGCGCTGCAGCGGGTCGAGATATGCATTGCGCGAGCTCATGGCCAGCCCGTCCGGTTCGCGCACGATAGGGCAGACCACAATCTCCACCGGCAGATTCAAATCCCGCACCATGCGCCGGATGATCGCGACCTGGGCCGCGTCCTTCTGGCCGAAGAAAGCCACGTCCGGCTCGACGATATGAAACAGCTTGGCCACCACGGTGGTGACTCCGCGGAAATGTCCGGGACGCGAGCGGCCGTCCAGCTTCCCGCTCAGTTGCTCGACCACCACCCAGGTCACCGCACCGCCGGGATACATCTCATCCGCGGCAGGGGCGAACAGCAACTCCACGCCTTCGCGCTCCAGCAGTTCCCGGTCGCGCTCGAACGCCCGCGGATAATTCGCCAGGTCCTCGTTCGGCCCGAACTGGGTCGGATTCACGAAGATGGAAACAGCCACGGCGTCGCACGAAGCCCGGGCCGCCCGCACCAGCGACAAGTGTCCCTCATGCAGCGCGCCCATGGTGGGAACCAAACCCAGCCGCCGGCCTGAGTGCCGGGCAGCGCGGCACGCACTGCGCATTTCGTTAATGGTGGTGCAGATAGTCATGGTGCCCAAAAGTGGCGCCGCCGACCCGGCGGCTGTCGTGGGCGGGCTCAGGGCAAGCTCTCGCGACAGCCGGCAAGATGCCGGCGCTACTGTTCTGCTTCACTCCGACGGCACCCACTTCACGGCGATGTGCGCGTCCTCCAGCATTCCACCGACGATGCCCTTGTTGCGGCGGATGACTGCGGCGTCCTGCTCCGAAGCCCTTACGCCATTTTCCGACACTGCCACGACCCGGCCATACGGCCACTTTGACGCGGGCAAGCCCGCCAGCGCTGACAGCAATTCATCTGTGGTCAAAATGATTTCAGCGCTGTCGGCAGAATCGTACAGGGCCACACCATCCGCGCGGACGATGAGGTAAGGGTTGCGCCATTTCCGCATGTCCTGAATGTGGTCGTATTGGGCAGGATTTGCCGCGGGGATGGCCTGCAGCACGGTCTCGGGATCGGGCGGCTTCGCCGCATTCTGGGTGGAACAGGCGACGGGCAAGATACTCAGCAACAAAACCAAGGCCGCCCGTCCGCGCCGCCGGATCACGGGCCGACGCTACCTCGCCACCACGGGCACGTCGTTCTTCGCCGCCCAGACCAGCGCGACGATCCATCCGATCACGCTCCAGCCGAGGAAAAAGTTCAGCAGGAAGATGGCCAGCGTGTCGCGCTTGCTGCGAGCCAGGGCAATAATGGACGGCAGAAAATAAAACACGAACCCAAAGCCGAAAAATGGGAAGAAGAAAAATGCCGCGAGATGCATGCTCATACCTCCTCGTCTGACAACAGCCTAGCACCATCGAAAGAGAATTTGAAATTGCACGCTCGGCGATTTGCGATTGCCGATTGGCAATTTGCGATGGCCGATTGAACCCTTGCCCTCGAGCTTTTGAATCGGCAATTGGAAATCGCAAATTCCTCGTGCCTCTGCGCCTCCGTGGAGAGGCTGCGTTAGCGCCGCATGGCGCGCTTCCGCGCCAGCACCGTATCCAGGCCCGCCTTGGTTTCTTTGGGCAGATGATACGACTCTTCGTCCGCCGGATACTGACGTGACTTCACGTCGGCGCGAAAGGCCTGCACCGCATGCATAATCAGCGCAGCCGCGTCTCCATAGCGGCGCACGAATTTCGCCGGAGTCCCAAACGTCAGGTTCAGAATGTCGTGGAACACCAGCACCTGCCCGTCACACTCGGGACCGGCGCCGATCCCGATCGTCGGGGTGCTGACTTCCGCCGTGATCATCGCCGCCACTTCCCGCGGAATGCCTTCCAGGTACAGGCAGGCCACGCCAGCGCGGTCGAGCGCCACGGCATCGCGCATGAGTTGCTCGATCCCGCTCAGATTCTTGCCTTGCACCTTGTAGCCGCCCATTACATTGACCGATTGCGGAGTCAGGCCCACGTGCCCGGCCACCGGGATCTCGGCGTCAATAATGCGGCGGATCAGGTCCGCGCGGCGCTCTCCGCCCTCCAGTTTGACCATCTCGGCGCCGCCTTCTTTCACGAAGCGCAGGGCGTTGCTCACCGCGGCTTGGGGATCAATCTGGTACGCACCATACGGCATGTCGGCGACCACGAGGGCGTTCTTCACGCCCCGCCGCACCGCTTTCACGTGGTGCAGCATTTCGTCCATGGTGACCGAGAGGGTGTTCTCGTAGCCGAGCATGGCCTGGGCCAGCGAATCTCCCACCAGCACGATGTCTATGCCGGCTTCGTCCACCAGGCGGGCAGTCGCGTAGTCATAGGCGGTGAGGCAGGTGATCGGTTCGTGCCGGAGTTTCTGTTCCCGCAGAGTTGCGGTCGTAACCTTCGCGTGGGATTCGTCGAGGCGGCGAACCCCGATTGGGGTCAAGCTCATGATGTCCTCCAGTGCCCCTCCGGCGCGGCCGGATAGAGCCTGTACACATCCCTGTACACGTCATTTGATGACGCTCGGGGTATTGTAGCCGCAAAAACAGCGTGCGTCGATGGGCCTTTAGGAGGAGTTTTCGAGACCGCACGAGTGAAGTTTCCCTCTAGCTTGCCGCACCTTCACAGCGGCAACATTCCACTCGTATTACATTATTCTATTATATTAACTGTTTATATTGACACTGCGGTGTATGCCGTAGCATAGTATCTATGTGGATGAGAGCTACAGGAGCGCCATCGAAGCCGCGAAGGCGGAGACTCAGACTCTCCTGCAGCAGCGGGCTACCATCGACGCACGACTGGCCCAGCTCAAGAAGACAATCGAGAGCCTATCCTGCCTTTTGGAAGACACATCTGAATACGAGCTACTGTGGGAGGCGGCAGGGGCAGGAATGTTAGGAGCCATTGCCGACTCGGGTATAACTGACGCGATCCGTCAATTGCTGAGTCGCTTTCGCGGCCCTCTTACTCCGGTGCAAATCCGCGATAGGCTGGCAAAAGAGGGCTTCGACATCAATTCGTATGCCAGCGGTCTCACTGTAATTCACAACACATTGAAAAGGCTCGAAAGGCAAGGAGAGATTACACTTGTGAGAAGTCCGGACGGAATTGCTGCTTATGCGCTTCCGAGAGTCAAAAATCTTCCATCTCTCGATGACCCCAATAACCCCCTCTGCACAAGCGGCATCAGGGACTTCAAGGAAGATCATCCTGATAAGAAATGAGTTTGGAGGCGACGAGTCCGCCGATTGTTCGAAGGGCAGGAGCTAGGTAGGAATCAGCATGGCGGCACGAGAAAACCGCGACTTGGAGCGCCGCATTGATGCCTTCTACTCCATCTGCGAGAAGATACTGTTGCGCACTTTAATCTTTGCTTGCTTCGTTTACGAACTAGGGAGATTCGCAAAATGGTTATGGCGTTAGACGAAGACAACGACAGACGGTCGAGTGTCATTAGCACAAGGGGTCGAATCACGATTCCAGCGCACCTGCGGAAGGGTCTCGATCTGAAGCCCGGCGGCACTCTTCTCGTCACCGAGGCAAATGGCCGCCTCGTCTTTACACCGCTGCGAGTAAAGTCCGGACGGAAAGTCCCTAAGTCGCGCAGTCTGCTCACCGGGCGCTGACCGCTGACCTCAGCCCTCACGCTCCCACCGTTTCCTGCCCGCCTAGCGGCAGGAAGTACTGCGTGCCCTTGATGGGCTCGCTGACCTTGCGCAGAAGTTCCTGCAAATCCTCGTTGCGGTCTACGAAGTCGATGTCCGAAGTATTGACGATCAGCAGGTCCGACGACGTGTAGTGAAAGAAGAAGTGTTCGTAGGCCTTGACCACTTCCTCCAGATACTCGTCACTCACCGCGCGCTCGCCCGGCGCGTTCTTCTTCTTTAGCCGCTTTTTCAGCACAGCGGGCGTTGCCTGCAGGTAAATTACCAGGTCGGGCGTGGGCAGTTGGTCGCGGAAGTGGTTGTAATACCGGTTGTAAGTGTCGAGTTCCTGGTCGGTCAGGTTGAGGCAGGCAAACAGCTTATCTTTTTCGAAGATGTAGTCGGCGATCACCATTCGCTGCGAACGCGGTCCCAGATCGAGCGCCTGCAGTTGCTCAAACCGCCGCACCAGAAACGCAAACTGGGCCTGAAACGCCGCGCCTCGTTCTCCTTCATAAAAGGCATCGAGAAACGGGTTGGCTTCCGGCTCCATAACCCGCTGCGCGTTCAGGCGCTCGGCCAAAATGCCCGCCAGCGTGCTCTTGCCGACCCGGATCGGTCCTTCCACTGCAATGTAACGGGGGAGTTCGAAAAGATTGGCCATGGGTTCGTGCGATGTCCCGGAAGTGGCAGGATAGCTCGGATGCCGCCCGGTGACAATTGCGGGAAGAGTTAACAGGGATTTGCGATTGCTGATTTGCGATTGCCGATTTTACAGAGACCCGATCCTAAATCAGCAATCGGCAATCGCAAATCGAAAATCAATTTACAATCCTCATATGTTCGGAGCCGTGATTGCCGGAACCACCGTCGCTGCCGCGGTCGCCGCCGGCTATCAGTCCATGGCTCCCACCGGCCAGTGGTACGGGCACACGTTCACGGGCCTTGGCCGCGGCGCAAAGCAGCTTGCGCTCACCTACGATGACGGGCCCAACGATCCACATACGCTGCGCTTGCTCGATGTTCTCGCCCGGCACGACGTGCATGCGACATTCTTTTTGATCGGACGCTATGTGCAGCAGTGCCCCGACATCGTCCGCCAGGTCGCCGCGGCAGGCCATGTTGTCGGCAACCACACTTTCAACCATCCTCTGCTGATCTTTAAGCCCGAGTCGGAGATTCGCCGCGAACTTACCGATTGCCGCGCGGCGCTGCAAGACGCGATGGGCGGGCATTCCAGTGCATTCTCGAATCTCTTCCGCCCGCCGTTCGGCGGCCGCCGTCCGGCTGTGCTGCGTGTGGCGAGAGAACTCGGGTTCGATCCGATCATGTGGAATGTGACTGGCTACGATTGGAACGCGCCGCCGGCCGCCGTGATCGAGAGGAAGGTCGCGCGCCGGATTTGCGGTGGTAACGTGATTCTGCTGCACGACGGCGGGCACAAACAGATGGGGGCAGACCGATCTAACACGGTGGCCGCGACCGATTCTCTGATTGCGAGATACAAAGCAGCCGGTTACGTATTCGTTTCCATTCCGCAGATGTTGGAAAGAACAAACGAGCTCTAAGTGCGAGGAGTTTTCCCGATGAACCGCTTTCTTTTGTTTCTGTTTTCCAGTGCCATCCTGGCCTCGGCTCAGCCGAAGGCCCTGTTCTACATGACCGACAGGCCCAACTCGGTGGCATCTTTCACCGAGCACGCGGCCCAGGTCGACATTCTCGTGCCAGCCTGGTATTCGGTCGACGGCAACGGTCTGGTTTGGGGTGGTCCCGATCCCAGCGTGCTGAAGACCGCGGCAGATGACCACGTCCCAGTCATGCCCATCGTCGCCAGCACGGCGCAGGCTGAACTGCACAAGCTTTTCACCACCGTTGCGGCCCGAAGTTCGTTCATCGCATCGCTCGTGAGCGAATGCCAGAAGCACGGATACAGCGGCTTCCAGATTGATTTCGAGAATGTAAACTGGACCGACCGCGACCTACTGTCGAGCCTGGTCGCCGACGCGGCCGCAGCTCTGCACAAGGAAAAATTGCAGCTCACGATCGCGACCGTGCCCAACGCTCCCGGCTCAGCCGGGCAGAGCGGTTATTCTCACTGGCTCTTTGCCAACTGGCGCGGCGCCTACGATCTCAAGGCTCTGGCGCAGTCTGCCGACCTGATTTGCCTGATGACTTACGACCAGAACACGCGCTGGACCCAGCCCGGTCCAGTCGCGGGTTATCCCTGGACGCTCGAGAATCTGGAATACGCTCTGCAGTTCGTTCCCAAAGAAAAACTGTCATTGGGAATTCCCCTGTATGGATATCACTGGTTCGCCGGGGATCCCGGCAAAGACGAAAAGCCGGACCCGACTGCGGAATATATTGGCCAACAAGACATCGACCAGTATCTGGCCGCGTACCATCCGCACGTGGAGTGGGACTCCGCCGATCGCACTGCCTGGTTTTATTTCTACAAAGATGATTACCGCGAGTGGGTCTTCTACACCGATAAGCGCGGATTCCAGGAGCGGTTGAATCTTGTCCGCGATCGTGGTTTGCAGGGATTCTGTTCGTGGGTGCTCGGCGCCGAAGATCCGCAAGTATGGTCCGTGCTGCCGTCGCACAAGTGAAGCGGTGGAAAGCGCTCGCGGTCAGGAGCGCACTGCCGCAAACGCCTGCTTCGCCGCCACAATAGTTTTCTGAATGTCTTCGTCGGTATGCGTGGCGCCCAGGAACGCGGCCTCGTACTGCGACGGCGGCAGATACACTCCCTGATCGAGCATGTTGCGGAAGAACCGCCCAAATGCCTCCGTATTCGACTTCGAAGCAGAATCCCAATCCGTCACCGGTCCCGGGGTAAAGAACCACGTGAACATCGATCCCACCCGGTTGTGACAGATTCTGACGCCGGCTTCTTTCGCTGCCGCAGCCACGCCTTCGACGAGATCGTCACTCAACTTCTCCAGCCGCGGATAGATTTCGGTCTTGTGATCGCGCAAATGCTTCAAGGTGGTGCAGCCCGCGGCCATGGCCAGCGGATTTCCCGAGAGCGTCCCCGCCTGGTACATCGGCCCTAACGGCGCCACCAGATCCATAATCTCCCTGGGCCCGCCATACGCGCCCACCGGCAAGCCTCCGCCGATGATCTTCCCCATGGTGGTGAGGTCGGGGCGGATGTTGTACAACTCCTGCGCTCCGCCGTAGGCCACGCGAAAGCCTGTCATCACCTCGTCGAAAATCAGCACTGACCGCTCCCGTTCCGTGATCAGCCGCAGGCCGACAAGATAATCGTCGGCGGCAGGCACGCAGCCCATGTTCCCCACCACCGGCTCCACAATCACGCAGGCAATCTCATGTTTGAACTTATGGAACGCGTGCTCCACCATCTGAAGATTGTTGAAGGGCAAGGCGAGCGTGAACTGGGTGAATTCGTCCGGAACACCCGCCGATCCCGGAATCCCCAGCGTAGCCACACCCGATCCGGCCTTCACCAGCAGACAATCCGCATGCCCGTGATAGCAGCCTTCGAACTTCACGATGAACTTGCGTTTGGTGTAGGCGCGGGCCAGTCGAATCGCCGACATGGTCGCTTCCGTGCCTGAACTCACGAAGCGCACTTTCTGGATGTGAGGGAAGGCTCCGATCACGAGTTCCGCGAGATCGGCTTCCGATGGCGTGGACGCGCCAAAGCTGGTTCCATTGCACGCCGCGCCCAGGATCGCGTCCAGCACAGCGTTGTCGGCGTGGCCCAGAATCAGCGGTCCCCAGGATCCGATGTAATCGATGTATTCGTTGTCGTCGGCGTCCCAGATGTGCGAGCCCTTCCCGCGCACGATGAATAACGGGTCGCCTCCGACGGCACGAAACGCGCGCACGGGCGAGTTCACGCCTCCCGGAATCATGCTCGCTGCTCGCTGCTGCAGGCGGCGGGACTGCTCGGTTTTCCGCGATGTGATGGACGGCATCAAATCCTCCCGAGAGGAGAAACAGAGACGTCAGCAAACGGATGTCAGCAGATCCAGCAAAGCGAATACTATAGCAGCGCCCGCGCAAAAGGAATTCATCAGATATTCATGGTTCTGCAATCACTTCGCAATGTCGCCGCGGTAGCGTAGGGTCATCAAGTTGCCCTTCTAACCGGGAGGGTTTGAGGGACAGTCTCGGGGGCTCCGGGCTGTCCTTTTTGATTTTGTGTTGTATGTGTGGCGCGGGCACTCGCTTCGGCTTCGCTCAGGGCAGGCCGAATCCCGCGAGCAACCGGACAGTGGGCTTCCTCGTCCGGAAAGTCCGGCGACGCTCACTTCAAGTACGCTCTCACCAGCGAGATCAGATCTTCGGTCAGTTCTTCCGGCGATTCCACCCTGCGATCCGGATGAGTAATGTGCAACCGGACGTGGTCTTCCAGGATCTCGGCCATCAGGCTGTTTACTCCGCCCCGAATCGCGGCCAGCAGCATCAGGATATCGGCGCACTCGTCGCCGTCGGCCACCGCGCGCTCGACGGCGCTGATTTGCCCGCCCAGGCGCTTGATCCGGGAAAACAGCTTCTGTTTTTCTTTCGGAATTTCCGGGAGTTTGTCTTTCATAACTTTGGCAAGGTCCGGTATTTTTCTCTTGACATGTACCCTAGGGGGGTATGATATATGTTATTGAGGCGGGAAGTCACCTTCTCCCGCCCGATGGCGCAGCAACGTATGAATACTAGCAGCGGCGCCGCACCTCCGGAAAGATCCGGTGGATGGCCCGTGTAGAAGCGGTGGATGTGACCCGATAGAAGCCCCTTCCCCTATCGCCTCACGCCTGCCTCTTGTGCTCACGATGATGGCCAGTAACACTCCTTTAACTTGTGCTGAGTAACCTTGCCGCAGCCGAGACGTGGCAGGTTCGAGAATCTTGACACGGGGCCGTGCAGCAGTATTAACTATGGTTAATACTGGGGACCATAAGACAGTTAACGAGACGGGGCGTGATCTCCATCACGTTGAGGAATGATCCGGGACACAGAGCGGCTTCGGCCGGGGGCTTACTTTGAGGGCATGAAGTTGAAATTGAAATTCATTTTCAATATAGCGGCGCGCCTTCCCGGGCGGGCAGCCCACGTCCTCGTCTGCCTGAAGGACGCCGGCCCCTGTCCCGGTTTCCTCGCCGGACGGCTTCTGATTCTCGTGCTGGCGGCCGCCGTTGCTTTTGCTTCCGCGACTGCTCTATTGGCGCAGCAGTCCGATTCTCCGTCTCCGGCGCAGCAACCTGAAGTTCCGTCCGTGAACCCGGCCGCGGCCGCCGATCCCGCCGATCCTCCTCCGGCCGACGACAGCACGGAAGCGATGTTGCCGCATTTCAAGGACACTCGCTTCTGGCTGTCAGGGCAGACCAATTTCATCTTTCAGACGCATCCCGAATTCCGCGCTCTGTACAGCGGCCCGCACAGCCTCGGCTCGCACTACGATAAGGCGACCTCCCGCGTGATGACGCTCTACACGGGCGTGCGCCTCGACAACTCGACCGAGTTCCTGGTTGATGTTGAAGAAGCGGGCGGGGCCGCTCTCAGCACCGGTCTCGGGCTGGCTGGCAACACCGATCTCGACATCGTGCGCAACCCGCTGCTCAGCAAGGCTCCCTATCTCGGGCGCGGCATGATCCACAAAGTCTTCGCCCTCAGCGACGATAAAGTCGAGAACCAGCGCAACGCCTTCTCGCTTTTCGACGAACTTCCGCGCCGCCGTCTGGAAATCCGGTTCGGCAAGTTCAGCATGCCGGATTTTCTGGACCTCAATTCCGCCGGCTCCGACACCCACTTCCAGTTCACCAACTGGACGATTGACAACAACGGAGCCTGGGACTACGCCGCCGACACGCGTGGCTATACCGTGGGGTTCACCGCCGATTTCGAAGACCGCAACTGGGGATTCCGCTTCGCCGAAGGCCTCATGCCCAGGCTCCCCAATGGGATTGACCTCGTCTGGAAGCCGTGGCAGGCGCACGCGGAAAACTTCGAATACGAATTACGGCACGGATTCATTCCGAAAAAACCCGGCGTAATCCGCCTGCTCGCCTTCACCAACTATGCCAACATGGGCGTCTACCGCGACCAGATTCTGAAGGCGGAAGAAGAAGGAACAACCCCGAACATCGACGATCACCCCTGGCACATCACGCGCAAGTATGGTTTCGGCATCAACGCGGAGCAAAGCCTCACGCACTACCTGACCGCGTTCGCCCGCCTTGGATGGGACAACGGCAAGACCGAGTCGTTCGCCTACACGGAAGTGGATCAGACTTTCGCCGAGGGCGTGGGCGCAAACGGCGCATGGTGGCATCGCCAGCAGGATCGCGCCGGCGTCGCGTTCGTGACCAACGCGATCGGCAAAGATCACCAGAACTATCTTGCTGCTGGTGGACTGGGTTTTCTGCTGGGCGACGGCCATTTGAACTACGGCCGCGAAAATATCCTCGAGTCCTATTACACCGTGCACGTGTGGCGCGGCATCTATCTCGCCCCCGGTGTGCAACACATCAACAACCCTGGCTACAATCGCGACCGTGGCCCGGTCGTCGTTCCCACCTTCCGCGCCCACGTCGAGTTTTAATGGGTAACCTTCAGAGAAAATGATCCAGGACTGCGGTCTCGAATGTACCAATTCGAGTGAATATTGGATCGTTGGTAACCAAGCCGGTGGCGAGAGCCTGCATCGCGGTAGCGGCTTGCAAGGCGTCCGGCGTCCTCAGGCGATGCAGAGCGCGGAGTCGCGCTGCAACATCCGCGATTTCCAGGCTGGGGGCAATCCACTCGAGCTGAGGATAGGTAGAAAGCAGAGCATAGATTTCGTCGGCACGGTCCAGATCGCGCCTGCGATAAGGCTGCACCAGCAGTTCCGTCATCGTGATGGTGGAGGTCAACGCCGCACATTCTGGGCGCTCGATCCAGGAGAAGACCGCATCAGAAAGCGCCAGGTAGCGTGCATTCGCCTCCAGTTGGGAAATAAAGACGCTGGTATCGAGCGCGACTCGACGGTGCCTGCGGAGAAAGGCTCGGAACCGATCTATTCCCAACTCTGGCGTTCCTTTTGCAGGTGCCGCTTGGGGTGACGTTCCTGGCCAGCCCGCGGATCGCGGCGTGGGGAGATTTCGGCTTCTGCAGCACGAGAACCCGATCCCCCCGGCTCACGACAAGGATCTTATCGCCGGCCTTGAGCTGCAATGCTTCGCGGGCCTCTCGCGGAATTACAATCTGGTTCTTCGATGAAATGGTCGCTTCCGCCATGCTTTACATTTTAACATGAAGTAAAGCGCATGGAGAAGAATTCAGCATCCTGGCGGCTTTCGTGAATTAGAATGGCGACTCCGCGATCCCGGTGGACAGATTGACTCCATTCGTTCAAGCCGGTCTTTCATTCAACGGGCGCTCCATGGTCGGCCCGCTCCAGCGCGTGCTGGTTTGCTCGCCCCGCGATGCAGGATGGGATCAGCCCGAGCGCGCGGCGCGCTGGCACGATCTGGGATTCGAGCACGCCCCCGATTTCGCGCAAGCTCAGGCCCAGCATGAGGCCTTTTGCCGCGAACTGAAGGCCGCCGGCGCCGAAGTCGTCGAACTGCCTTCCACTCCGGATTTGTCGCTCGATGCCGTTTACGCTCACGATGCCTCCCTCGCCACCGACTTCGGCCTGATCGTCCTGCGCCCTGGCAAGGCGAATCGCGTGCCGGAGGCCCGGCACCACGGTTCATTCTGCGAGTCGCTCGGCGTTCCGACTTGCGGGACGATCACAGCGCCGGGCACCGCGGAAGCGGGCGACATTCTCTGGCTCGACGCGAGAACTCTGCTCATTGGTCACGGTTACCGCACCAATGCGGCTGGTATTGAGCAGATACGAGCCCTGCTCGCGCCCAAGGGAGTCGAGGTTCTTTCCGCTCCACTGCCTTACGGCCGCGGACCCTCCGCCTGCCTGCACCTGATGTCGCTGATCAGCCTGCTCGACGAGAAAACTGCGATCGTGGATTTACCCTGGCTGGCGGTCGAGACCGTCGAACTGCTCAAAGACCGCGGCTTCACCTTCATCGAGATTGACTATTCTGAGCGCGAAACGCTGGCGTGCAACGTGCTCGCTTTGGGGAAGAAACGGCTGCTGGCTTTGGAAGAGAATCGCTGCACCAATGACGGCCTGCGCCGGTCCGGTTTTGACGTTCGAACTTTTCCCGGCAGCGAAATCGCCATCAACGGCGGCGGTGGCCCCACGTGCCTGACGCGGCCGCTGCTAAGGGGGTGAGTAACGAAACTGAAGAAATCCAGCCGAGCTTTGCTCGGCCCGGCCGGGTCGAAGACCCGGCCCCACACAATCTAACCGCCGGCGATGGCGCCGATCACGATGAAAGGTTCTTTCCCTGACACGACCGCCTCAGGGAGCGGAGCATCCGGGGACTCATGCGACAAGTCCTCTTCGCAGGCGAAGAACCGCAAAAACGCCCGCCGCTGCAGCGTGACGTGATCGCGGATTGCGCCCTGCAGCATGGGGTAGCGGGCCTCCAGCGCATCCAGCACCGAGCGCTGCGTGACCGGATTCTCAACTGCGAGCGCGACCTCGGCGCCAACGTGCGCCAGGGTGCGGAGATGCGGCGGAAGGATGACGCGGATCATGGTGTCAGTCTGGTGTCGATACTCGGAACTCGCTTGTCATTCCGAGGGGATTCATCCCCGAGGAATCTGCTGTTTTTCGACACCTACGCAGCTTTCCCTTCATATGCCCGCTTGAGATCTTCGATGACGATCTTGTTCATCTTAAGCATGGCTTCAAGGACCGCGTTCGATTTCTCCGGATCAGGATCGTTCAGCAGCTGCATGAGAGTTTTCGGGATGATCTGCCACGACACGCCGAATTTGTCTTTAAGCCAGCCGCACCGGCCCGGTTCTCCACCATCGGAGCACAGCCTCTCCCACAAGTCATCCACTTCCGCCTGAGTCTCGCAGTCCACGAACAGCGAAACCGCTTCGGTGAACTTGAACAGCGGTCCTCCGTTCAGCGCCATGATTCGCTGGCCATCGAGCTCGAAAGTGACAGTCAGGACTTTCCCATTGGCGCGATGGACGCCCAGCGCCTTCCCATTGTTGAAAATCGAAATGTAGTAGTTCATCGCTTCTTCGGCCCGGTCGTTGAACCACAAGAACGGAGTGATCTTCGGCATCGGTTTCTCCTTCCACGGGTGCGCTACCTCAGCGTCTGCACCTCTACCGACAATACGGCGGGAAGATCGCGCACAATCGGAGCCCACGAATCTCCAGCATCCGCCGATGCATACACCTGCCCGCCCGAGGTTCCGAAATAGATTCCGCACTTATCCAGAGAATCCACCGACATGGCGTCGCGCAGGACGTTCACGTAGCAGTCTTTCTGCGGCAGACCCTGGGTCAGAGGCTCCCATTGGTTGCCGCCGCTGCGGCTGCGATAGACGCGCAGTTTGCCCTCGGGCACAAAATGCTCGCCATCGCTCTTGATGGGCACGACGTAAATTGTCTCCGGCTCGTGCGCGTGCACGTCAATCACGAAGCCAAAGTCGGTGGGCAGGTTGCCGCTGACTTTCTTCCAGTTGTCGCCCGCATCGTCGGACCGCATCACGTGCCAGTGCTTCTGCATGAACAGCACTCCCGGACGCCGCGGGTTCATGGCGATGTGGTGCACGCAGTGTCCGACCTCAGCCGTGGGGTTGGGAATGTATTGCGAGTACAGTCCTTTGTTGATCGGCTTCCAGGTTTTGCCGCCATCGTCGGTGCGAAACGCGCCCGCCGCGGAAATCGCGATGTAAATTCGCTGCGGGTCGCTGGGATCGAGAATGATCGTATGCAGACACATTCCGCCCGCGCCCGGCTGCCACTTGGGGCCGGTACCGTGCCCGCGCAAACCTGGGAGTTCCTGCCAGGTCTTTCCGCCGTCGCTCGAACGAAACAGCGCCGCATCCTCCACTCCTGCGTAAACCGTGTCCGGATCGGTGAGCGACGGTTCCAGATGCCATACTCGCTTGAACTTCCACGGATGTTGTGTGCCGTCATAGAACTGGTGCGTGGTGAGCGGCTTGCCGGTCTCGGGAGACACGTCGTAAGCAAACTTGTTGCTTTCGCCCTTGGGCATGCCGCCGGGCGCCATCTCCTGACCAGGGGGCGTCCCCGGCTGGTGCCACGTCTTGCCGCCGTCATCGGAGCGCTGAATGATTTGTCCGAACCATCCACTGGTCTGCGATGCGTAGATGCGGTTGGGATCGGCGGGCGATCCCTTGAGATGGTAGAGTTCCCAGCCCGCGAAGTGCGGACCGCTGACTTCCCACTGCTCGCGCTTGCCGTCCGACGTCAGAATGAACGCGCCCTTGCGCGTGCCGACCAGAACCCGGACCTTGCTCATGAGGGATCCCCCCGGCGTTTCGCCCGATTCTTAGATTCTTCCGCGGAGTTCGTTACAAAGTTCGTGCTCAAGCTATCTGATGGCGATTCCTTAGATTCAATTCTTGGGAAAGTTTGGATCCGCCTTCACTTCAAGAATCTGCTTGGTGTGACGCTCGCTGTGAGCGGAAATGAACAGCAGCCAGTCGTACGCGTCCATCGGCTGATTCAGCGGGGGACCGTTCACCACGTGCGCGCGCAGATCTGGCGTCGATTGCAGGAACGCAATGGTCCTGGCCCGGCTCTGCAGGAAATGATTGAGCGTTTCCGCCGGAGTCCAGCGCGCGGTGGGCCTCAACGGCTCCGGCGCCTGCGCCTTATGGCTGCGGTCGGGAATTGCCGACAGTACGAAAGCGTCGATCTTGGCCGTGTCGCGATCCGGCGCCCCCGCCGGCGCTTTCATGATGTTGTTGGTGATGTTCTGAAACAAAAAGTCTTCCGAGACAGTTATATGCTCCAGCGTTTCCGCCACCGACCAGCGGTCTGGCCCGGGTTTGAATTTCATCTGGGCATCCGACAGTCCCTTGACTGCCGCAACCACGCCATCGCGGGTCTGCTGCAAATACTGCTCACCCTTTTCCCGGTCTGCCTGCGTGAGGGTCTGGCCGAAGGCCATAAGGCCGCACAACAGCAGCCCAGCTAACAGCAGCGAACGTGTCTTCATTTGGTCTTTCCTCCGTGAATGAATCGGGCACTTCGTGATGGTTGACGTGAATCCACTGTGGCCCACCCGGCCACGTGGAAAGCTTGCGGCTCGTCTTACCCTTGAGTTTGATGGGAACCCCAAAATCCCTCGAAAGCGTCAGCGTTGTTTTACCTAGATGCCCGCCCGCCGTCAAGGTCTCAAAACTTTGGGTGGTGGGGCAGTCTGGGGAAAACAACTATGTGGGGACAGCCGCCCCCGGCTGTCCGGTCGAGCGAGCTCGACAGCGCAGTCCGTCCGAGCGACTGAGACACTACTGAACTTTACCTGGATGACTCGCTCTGCCCGATTTTCGAAGCTTGAGATATTCCGAACCAGCTCCTGCTAAAATTGAAATGCATGCTGCTTCCCTTCGTTCGCGAACTCTTCGCGGACGTAGAAAAGTTACCCGCCTTCACGCGTGCAGCCTCCCACCTCAAGGAGAGCACGGGGCGGATTCGTGTTTCCGGACTCACACCCACCGCGAAAGCCTTGCTGCTGGTGCTGTTACGTCGCGCCGCCGACCGGCCACTCGTGGTCGTGGTCAGCGATAACCGGGCGGTCGAGGACTTCCTGCCTGTGCTGCGCGGCTTCGCGGAACTCACGGCTGCCTGCGATCCAGACGCCATAGTTGCCCTGCCCGCCCGCGACGTGCTGCCGTTTCAGAATCTTTCTCCGCACCCCGAACTCCAGGAAGAACGTGCTACCACGCTGTGGAAAATCGCCAGCGGCAAAGCAGAGATCGTGATCTCGCCGGTTGGGGCCACGGCGATCCGCCTGCGTTCCGCCGATTATTACGCCGATCTTGCCCGCACCATTCGCCGCGGGGAATCTTTCGACCTCGATAACCTGCTCGCGCACCTGAACACGGTCGGGTACTCCGCGGCCGACGTGGTTGAGATGCCCGGCCAGTACGCCCTGCGCGGCGGCATCCTCGACGCGTACTCTCCCGAGGCCGAGCGCCCGGTCCGCGTCGAATTTTTCGGCGATGAAGTGGAGTCGATCCGGCGCTTTGATCCTGCCTCGCAGCGCTCTTCCAATCCCATGGATGAAGCGCTGCTCCTGCCTCTCACCGAAACTCCGGTCAGCGATCAATTGCTGGGCGCGATTCACACTCGCCTTTCGGGCAAACGCATTGCGGGAGCGGAGGAGGTTGTGGAAGCCGCCGTGCGCTCCGGCGGCGTAACGGTTTTCCCCGGCTGGGAGTTCTACGCGCCCGTAGCTGGAGCCGATCGCACAGTCTTCGATCTTCTGCCTCGCGCTGCTCTCCTGCTCGACGAACCGGATCTGCTGCGGGCCGAATTTGACCGCTTCTGGACGCGTGTCTCCGAGGCCCACGAACGCAGCGGCGTTGGCAATCTGGTGCGCCCCGAAGATTTATATCTGCCGCCGGACCATTGGTGGCAATCCGTCATGTCGCGGACCGGGGCCGATGTCGAGCATCTCGGCATCACGCGCGCGGAAGATGCGGACTCCACCGTTGCCTTTCTCACCCAGCCTGCGCCCCGCTTCCACGGCGCGGTTCCCACCATGCTCGAAGAAGTGCAGAAACTCACCCGCGACGGCAAGCAGGTGATGTTTGCCGTGCCCAACACCGGCGAAGTCGAGCGCCTGGCCGACATCTTCACCGAATACAACGTCTCGTTCCGCCTGGGAAGCCGCACCCGCGGCGGCGAGAGCTACGCCGACGAAACCAGCTACTTTGCCGGAGAAGTGCTGACCACCACGCTGGCCAAGGCCTATGTGCCGGACGGAGTTCTGCTGCCCGAAGCGAACCTTGCCATCTTCGGCGCGCGCGATTTGTTCGACGAATCCGACACGGTCGCTTCCCGCCCGCAGCGCCAGAAGTCTAAAGTCTCGGCTTTCCTTTCCGACTTCCGCGACCTGCAGGTCGGCGACTACGTTGTCCACGTCGAGCACGGCATCGGCCAGTATCAGGGCCTGAAGGAAATCAATCAGGGCGATGGCAATGCCGAATTCATGCTCCTCGAATATGCCGAGGCCGCGCGTCTCTACGTGCCGCTCACACGGCTCGACCTGATTCAGAAGTATCGTTCATCGGAAGGCGCCAAGCCTGCGCTCAGCCACCTGGGCACGCAGGCCTGGGCGAAAACCAAAGCGCGCGTGCGCAAGGCCATGAAAGACATGGCCGACGAACTGCTCAAGCTCTACGCCGAGCGCAAGCTGGCGCAGGGCCATGCTTTTTCCGCCGGCAGCGAATTCGTCCGCGAATTCGAAGACGCGTTCGAGTTCAGCGAAACCGACGACCAGGCGCAGGCCATCACCGACGTGATTCGCGACATGGAATCGTCGCAGCCCATGGATCGCCTGCTGTGCGGCGACGTGGGCTACGGCAAGACGGAAGTCGCCATGCGCGCCGCATTCAAGGCGGTGAGCGACAACAAGCAGGTCGCCGTGCTCGCTCCCACCACCGTCCTCGCTTTCCAGCACTACGAAACTTTCAAGCAGCGCTTCGGACCATTTCCGGTCACGATCGAAATGATCAGCCGCTTCCGCAACGCGAAGCAGCAGAAAGAGATTCTGCAAAAAACGGAAGCCGGGAAAATCGACGTCCTCATCGGCACGCATCGCCTGCTTTCGAAAGATCTCAAGTTCACCGACCTCGGCCTGCTCATCGTGGATGAAGAGCAACGCTTCGGGGTGCGCCACAAAGAACGCATCAAGCAGATGCGCAAGCAAGTGGATGTGCTCACCATGTCGGCCACACCGATCCCGCGCACGCTGCACATGTCGCTGGTCGGCCTGCGCGACATGAGCGTGATCGAAACGCCGCCCAAAGACCGCATGGCGATTCAGACCGTGGTCGCGAGCTGGGACGATAAATTAATCCAGTCGGCGATTGAACAAGAATTGGAACGCGGCGGCCAGGTCTATTTCGTGCACAACCGCGTGGAGAGCATCTGGGAAATTGCGGCCAAGCTGCAGGAACTGGCTCCGAAGGCGCGCATCATCGTGGGCCACGGCCAGATGTCGGAAAGCGAACTCGAAAAAGTGATGCTGAAATTCATGCATCACGAAGCTGACATCCTGGTGGCGACCACCATTATCGAAAATGGTCTCGACATCCCGCTCTGCAACACCATTCTGATCAACCGCGCCGATCGGTTGGGATTGTCCGAGCTTTACCAGTTGCGCGGACGCGTCGGCCGCTCGAATCGCCGCGCCTATGCGTATCTTCTGATTCCGCGGGAAGTCGAGCTGACGCCGCTGGCGCGCCGGCGTCTGGCCGCGTTGAAAGAATTCTCCGACCTCGGCGCCGGATTCAAAATCGCCGCTCTGGACTTGGAATTGCGCGGCGCGGGAAATCTTCTCGGCGGCGAGCAGAGCGGGCACATCGAAGCCGTCGGCTTCGAGCTCTACACGCAGATGCTCGAGCGGGCCGTCCGCGAAATGAAGGGCGAAGCCGCACCGGAAGAAGCCGGAACCCAGCTCAATCTCGGCCTGAACATTCGCATCCCGGCCGACTACATTCCCGAAGAGAATCAGCGCCTGCGCATGTACAAGCGCGTCGCGGGTGTGGAGACCGAATCGCAACTCGGCGACGTGGGCGCGGAGCTTCAAGATCGCTATGGCCCTCCGCCGCCCGCAGTGCGCAACCTGCTCGACTACGCCTCGCTCAAGCTGCTGTGCTTGCGCGTCGGCGTGAACGCGATCGAGCGCAAGCGCGATTCCGTGACGTTGAAGTTCCGCCAGAACGCCGCCGTTGATCCCGAGCAGCTAGCCCGCTTCGTCTCCGCCCAGCGCGGCGCCCAGTTCACGCCAGATGGAATGCTGAAGTATGTCCTGAAAGCGACTGCCGCGGAAGAAGTCCTGCGCGCTCTGCGCACGGTGCTGGAGCAACTGGCGAGCGAGGAGCCAGCATCAGCGGTGGGATCGAATGTGAGTGGGGGGAATAACGATAGTGGTGCAGTTTGAAGTCTGAAACCGGCGTCATCCTGAGCGTAGCCGTTTTTCAGGCGGAGCGAAGGATCCCGCGTGGACGCAGCGTGTGCCTAGGCTGCGCGCGAGATCCCTCGCCCCGCCGGTGAAAGCGCGGGGCTTCGGGATGACGCCGAGGTCACATCGAACGCGAGTGGAAAGATGCCTCAGTGATGGGGCCAACGGATCAGGGCGTTAATGCAAGTTAGATAGCCAAAAACGGCCATCATTAGGGCGGCAACAAGTAGCCGGGATAACGGCTTTTCGCCAACCGTTACACCTAACCGACTTATGGCACGGCGGAAGGTGTAATAGGACACGCCTATCACGGCAATGCCACTTGTGAGCGCGGCCGAAGCCAGGCTGTCAACACGGCCGTGCCAGAATTCGACAGCAACGGCGGTCAGAGCCATCGCCCCCATGATTGGCACACAAATGTTGCCTAGCATTTTGTAGGCCCCCGAAAATGGCAAGTCTTTTAAGGGCGGCAGCTGCATGGAATCCTCCCGAGGGGGATCACTAGACAAGCTGAGTTTACTCCTTGTCCGATAAGCGACCTACCCTGAAACGCCCGCAAGGTACAATTGTTCGTCGCTCGCGCCGAGAAGCCAACGACCAACGACGAACGACCAACGACCGCCATGATGAAACTCCGCAAAGCCGTATTCCCTGCCGCCGGACTGGGCACTCGCTTTCTGCCCGCCACCAAAGCTCAGCCCAAAGAAATGCTTCCGCTGGTGGACAAGCCGATCATCCAGTACGGCGTCGAAGAGGCGATGGCCTCGGGCTGCGACCAGATCATCATCATCACCGGCCGTGGCAAGCAAGCCATCGAAGACCATTTCGACGTCAGCTACGAGCTGGAAAAAATGCTGGAGGAGCGCAACAAAATTGAATTGCTCAAGACCGTCCGCTCCATCTCCGACATGATGCATCTGGCCTACGTCCGCCAGAAAGAAGCGCTCGGCCTGGGCCATGCTGTGTTGATGGCGCGGGAACTCGTGGGCAACGAGCCTTTCGCCGTCCTGCTGGCCGACGACGTGATAGACAATCCCGTCCCCTGCCTCAAGCAGATGGTCAACGTTTTCGACCAGAAACAATGCTCCGTGATCGCCGCGCAGGTGATCGAAGGCAAGATGATCTCCTCCTATGGCGTCCTCGACGCCGCGCCGGCCGACGGATTCAACGGCCGCCTGTTCGAAGTCAGGAACATGGTCGAGAAGCCGAAGGCAGAGGAAGCGCCATCGAACCTGGCCATCATCGGCCGCTACATTCTCACGCCCGCCATCTTCGATTGTCTCGCGAAGACTTCCACCGGCGCGGGCGGCGAGTTGCAGCTCACCGATGGCATGCGGATGCTGCTGAAAAGAGAAAAAATGTACGCCTACGTCTACGAAGGCCGCCGCTACGACACGGGCGACAAGCTGGGATTCCTGAAGGCAACAGTAGAATTCGCCCTCAAGCGTCAGGACCTGGGCGGCGCGTTCCGGGAATATTTGAAGGGACTAAAGCTCTAGCAACTTCGGTTCTTGAAACGGTTGTCATTCCGAGGAGCGAAGCGACGAGGAACCTGCTTTTCTGCTCGCGTCAACCAGAAAGCAGGTTCCTCGCTTCGCTCGGAATGACAAAGAGTTTTAGTCCGCCGCGCCCTTCAGCTTCCTCGACTTTTCCTCGACTCCCCGCGCCAGCTTTTCTTTGTGGGCTTGAAGTTTCTTCGCGATCCCAGCATCGGCTAGCCCAATCATCTGCGCCGCCAGAATCCCCGCGTTGGTCGCTCCCGGTTTCCCAATCGCGACCGTAGCCACCGGAATCCCCGCCGGCATCTGCACAGTTGCCAACAGCGAATCCATCCCATTCAGCGAAGTCGAAGGAATAGGCACTCCAATCACCGGCAGCGTCGTATGAGCTGCGATGACGCCCGCCAGGTGCGCCGCGCCGCCAGCTCCCGCAATGATCACGCAAATCCCGCGCCCCGCGGCCTTGCGCGCGAAATCGGCGGTGCGATCCGGTGACCGGTGTGCCGACGTCACGTCTATCTCATAGGCAATGCCGAACTCGTCGAGCGCCTTGCCCGCCTCGCGCATGATCTCCAGGTCGGAGTCGCTACCCATCACGATTGAAACCAGTGGCTTGCTCATTCATCTCCTTTGAAACTTCATTTCCGCGGATTTGTGTCGATCCACGCGGATCAAGGAGGTTCAACGATCCGCGGAATCCGCGTTCATCCGCGGCAAGGAACTTGGTCGCTAGGATCTCATCACCTCCCTTGACGCAATGTCCTTCCGATAATGCGCTCCGTCAAACTTAATCTTCGCGCAGGCTTCATACGCCCGCTCGA
>JBKQRC010000005.1:0-27590 GCA_052326105.1 Candidatus Sulfotelmatobacter sp.
TCGCGGTGTTGATGGTACGGATGGAGGCGACAGCAGACGACTCATTGGCCGCCATGCGGGCGCGCAGCAAGTTTGGAATGGCGATCGCTGCGATGATCAGGATGATGGCCACCACGATCAGCAGCTCAATCAGTGAGAAACCCTTCTGTTTCCGCATCTCGTTTTTCCCCTCGTGTGTTGAATCTGTGAAGTTGTCTGGTCACGGATGACGCAGTCGTGACTAATGGTTGCACTTGCCGGACCAAAACTGCTAGTTACTTTGGTTTCGGGCAGTTTCAGGGAAGCACTTTATTTTCAGCGCACCGGCAAACTTTAGTCTCTGGCTGGGCCGCCTACGGGGTGACCGGCTAGCAAAAACCGTCTGCCCGACTGACAAATCGTGTCAATCTGAAACTGCCTGAGTTCCGATTTAGAACGATGAAGAAATCGTGGCTTGCGAGCGAACTTGGGGTGCCAAAGTCCAGGTCAGCAAATGCTCCGGCATCCTTCGGTTTACCAAGGTTGCCGTAGAATGTTCCGGCGCGGGGCGTGAATCTATGGATATTTCGCAAGCTGCATTCGAAATTGAGGCGGAGATCGGGCGAGCGTGGACGCTTTCCGCGCGGCTATACACGGAAGCGAGCGTATTTGCTGCGGAGAAAGAAAAAATATTCGCGGGCACGTGGCAGGTCGTGGGACATGCGAGCCAGGTCGCGAATCCCGGCGACTACTTCACCGCGGAATTGGAGGACGAACCCCTGCTTCTTGCGCGTGGGATTGACGGCAAGCTGCGCGGCTTTTACAACGTGTGCCGGCATCGGGCAGGGCCTCCAGCCGAAGGCTGCGGCTCGCGGAAATTGTTTCGCTGCGGGTATCACGGGTGGACGTATGGGCTGGATGGGGCATTGGTCAGCGCGACCGAGATCGAAGGAGTGGAGGGATTTCGCGCGGAGGATTTCGCGCTTAAGCCAGTGCGCACCGAAGAATGGTTCAACCTGGTGTTGGTGAATCTCGATGCGGAGGCGACACCGCTAAAAGAGAGTCTGGGCGGGATCGTGGAGCAGACGGTGAAATTCCCGTTCGCGGAGATGAAACTGTTTGAGCGGCGCACGTACGACATGAAGTGTAACTGGAAGACATACGTGGACAATTATCTTGAGGGATATCACCTGCCCAGCGTGCATCCGGGGCTGAATCGCGAGCTCGATTACAACGCGTACGCGGTCGAGCCTTATGCGTGGTATGTGCGGCAGTCGAGTCCGATCCGCGGGGCGCAGCCGGGCGACGCCACGGCGCGGAGGTATCAGGAAGCGCGGGCGGGCCAGGCCTCGAGCCTGACAGCGGACTACTTTTGGGTCTTCCCCAATTGGATGCTGAATTGTTACCCCGATAATGTGTCGCTCAACATTGTTCGGCCGCTGGAGCCGGAGCGGTCGCTGGTGATTTTTGAGTGGTACTTGCCAGAGAAGGACCACGGCGCGCCGGCGGCGAGGGCGTCGGTGGAATTCAGCGAACAGATCCAGAGGGAAGACATGAAGATTTGCGAGACGGTGCAGAGGAATCTGCGGTCGCGCAGCTATACGCGCGGCCGGTATAGCGTGAAGCAGGAAAAGGGAGTGCATGCCTTCCACAGGATGTATGCGGAATGCATGAAGAAGGGCTAGCGGGGCCCTGGGCTGGCCGCAGAGAAGTTCGAAGAGTGCGATCTGCTGCCTGTGGTTACGAAAGTATTGCGGTGTTGACGGCGACAATCGGGCAGGCAACTGGGTAAAGCTATAATCCAACTTTTAGCAAAGGGGTGGGATTTTGTCGTCGGCAGCCAAACTGCGCAAGCAGCAGAAGAGCGATTCGGTTCCGGAGACCAGCGGCGCCGCTTTTTCTCCGCAGAAGAACGTCTTCATCGCCTGCCTGGTGCTGGTGGTCGCGACGCTGGCTTTCTACAATCCCGTGGCGCATTGCAAATTTGTGTATTCCGACGATGTCCCGTACATAACGGGAAATCCTCAGGTTCAAGCGGGATTGACCTGGAGCACCGTGGAGTGGGCGTTTGGTGCGGTTCACATGGGTTTCTACCATCCCCTGACCTTCGTGTCGCATGCGCTGGATTGCCAGTTGTTCGGTCTGAATCCGGCGGGACACCATTACGTCAGCCTGCTCTTGCACACGGCGAGCGCGGTTCTGCTTTTCCTGCTTCTGCTGGAGGCTACTGGCGCCGGGTGGCCGAGCCTGATCGTCGCGGCGCTGTTCGCCCTGCATCCGGAAAACGTGGAGTCGGTGGCCTGGGCCTCGGAGAGGAAGAACGTGCTCAGCATGTTCTTTTTTCTGCTGGCACTGTGGACCTATGGCCGGTACGCGAAGCGCGGAGGAACCGGGAGATACGTCTCGGTGGTATTGCTTTTTGCTGCAGGGCTGATGTCCAAGGCGCAGATCCTCACTCTGCCCTGCGTGTTGCTGCTCTGGGACTACTGGCCGTTGGGCAGAATGTTTGCCGCGCCTTCGAACGTTGCCGGAGCGTGCGCACCCCGCTCTTTTTTCTACCTGGTCAAGGAAAAAGTTCCGTTGTTTCTTCTCGCGGCCGCGTTCGCGGTGATTACAGTCGTGGCCCAGCGCAAGGAGAGCGCGATACGGACGCTCAGCGAGTATCCGCTTTCGGCGCGTCTGGGGAATGCGATTGTAAGTTACGTGCGCTATATCGGCCACACGTTTTGGCCGGTGCGGCTGGCTCCGATTTATCCGCATACTGGAGTTCCTCCGATGTGGCAGGTGGCTGGGGCCGCAGTATTGCTCGCGCTGATCACTGCAGTGGTGATTTGGCGCCGCGACCTGCGGTATCTGCTGGTGGGCTGGTTGTGGTTTGTGGGAACGCTTGTGCCCGTGATCGGAATCGTGCAAACGGGCGAACAGGCCATGGCTGACCGCTATGCCTACATCCCCATGATCGGCCTTTTCGTGTTGCTGGTGTGGCCAATCGCTGGGGCAGTCGAGGGAAAGCACATATCAAGAGCGCTGGTTGCGGTGCCGACCGTCCTTGTGCTGATGACGCTGGGGGTTCTTACCTATCGGCAACTGAGTCATTGGCACGACGGTGAGACGCTGTGGAGATACACGCTGAGCGTCACCGAACGCAATTATATGGCGCACGACAACTTGGCTCTGGTGCTGGATGCCGAGGGCAGACCGGATGAAGCGATCGACGAGTTTCTCGCTTCGGAACAGTTTCACCAGTATCCCCCAGATCAGCTTTTGAAAATTGGCTTGTACGAACAACGCAACGGGCATTTTCAGGGCGCGATCGAGGAATATCAGAAGGTCTCCGGAAGCGCAGCCGATCCCAAGTTGCGCGCCTCAGCCTGGAGCCAGACGGGTTCGGCATATGTCCAGATGGGAAACTACGATCAGGCCAAAAAGAGCTATGAGAGCGGGCTGCAGCAGAACCCCAACGACGCGCCCGCGCTGGTGGGCAGCGCGATGTTGGCGGAGCGCGACGGCGATTTCACCCGCGCCGCCTCCCGGCTGAATCTGGCTATGAAAGCAGAGCCGAGCGATGTAGGTTTTCTCCTGCTGGCGGACGCACTGCGTCACGCCGGCCGTTTGCAGGAAGCCCAGGCCGCCGAGGATCTCGCGCAGAAGATTTCTAACAATCTCGATCAGGCCAAAAAAAGTGCGGCTGATACCCAGATGTTCTTCGGTTACAAAGCCAGCTAAGAGCCGGTGGTGAAGCACTCGCTTAAGAAGCGGGCTAAACGCGCGATGGTTGCCTCGCAAAAGACGCGTCGCTTCGCGCAACTCGCCTGCATCCCTCGCGGCGCAACCAACGCCTGCGCGGGATGACAGCGGGCCAGTTCATACGGCCTTGAGCAGCATGCAGGTGACGTCGTCGTGCTGGGGCGTGGTGCCGACGAAGAGATCGAGTTCGGCCATGAGACGCTTGAGCATCGCCTCGGGCTCGTCCGATTTTCCCGCCTCGATCACGCTCAACAGGCGCGTTTCGCCGTATTCTTCCTGGCGCGCATTCACCGCTTCTACTAATCCGTCGGTGAAAATGATCAGCCAGTCGCCGGGCGCGAGCGTGACGGTGGCGGAGGGATACTGCACCTCGGGCTGAATGCCGAATGGAAGTCCGCCGACATCGAGGCGCTCAATCTGGCCGCTGGCGCGGCGCAGGATGGGATTGTTGTGGCCGGCGTTGATGTAGTCGAAAGTGCGGCGGACGGGATCGTATTCGGCGAGAAATGCGGTGGTGAAGCGCAGTCCACCCTGGCTGTTGGTGCAGGCGTAGCGGTTCATGTTGGCGGCGAGTTCGGGCAGGGCAACCTGCGCGGTGGAAAGTGTCTTGAGACTCGCCTGAAACGTTGCCATGAGGATGGCGGCGGGAATGCTCTTGCCGGCGACATCGGCGACCGCGAAGACAACGCGGTTTCCTTCAGGCGTTTTGCCGGGGCGAGGGAAGACGTCGTAGTAGTCGCCGGCGACGGTGTTGGCAGGGCGGGTGGCATAGGCAATCGTGAGGCCGGGAATCTGCGGCGGTGCGCCGGGAAGAAGCCAGGTCTGGATCTCGCGGGCAATCTGCAGGTCGCGCTTCATCACGACGCGATCGGCGATCTCGAGCACGAGGAGAATCAGCAGGAGCAGTCCTCCCCAGAAGTGGAGATCGAACTCAACGCCCTGGACTTTGCCCGCCTCGCCTGCATATTCGAATGCCATGTGAGGGATCACCAGCAGAATCAGCGCCAGCAGCAGCAGGACACGGCGGGCGGGCGACAGCTTTTCGAAGACTGCCCAGAAGAACTCCTTGACGACGTGCAGGCGGCGGCCGCCGTGGGTGAGGCCCTCGGGCGTTTTGGCTGCGACGTCTTTGGAGTAGAGGTGATAGCTGGCGCGCGCCTCGGACTCAAACTGCGACCAGAGCTGGCTGACCTCGAGTCCTTCGGTGACTCGGCGCCAGAATCGTTGCAATCGCACCCCGAAGGGGACGGGCTGGTCGGGATGTCCGGCGGGTGGGGAAGTGGCCATGGGAAACAGAGAATTATAGAGGAAACGGAAGTGTCAGGTTTGCGATTGCCGATTTGCGCTTGCTGATTTTGGCAAGCGCGCGGCATCTCAATCGGAAATCGGCAATCGGAAACCACAAATTCTCAAAACAGATCCAGTTGCTGGTCAAATAACGGCACCGGCCACTTGGTCGCGTAGGCCGGCCGGTCATGGCGATGGCCGCGGGTGATGTTGTACTTCGCGCGCAGACTTTTGACGAGCTCAGAGAGGCGTTTCGCGTAAGCGGGTGGTAGGAAGGATCGGTCGCGATAGCGCTGGCGGTAGTTTTCCACCAGGTGCGGGAAGTTCTGTTCGAGGAAGGGAAGGAACACCGCTGCCGAACACGGTTTCAGGAAAAGCGGATTGGCGAAGACATAATCGGCGCCGGCCTCGGCAGCGGCGCGGATGACGGATTCGAGGTCTCGGGGCGAATCGGTAATTCCCGGGAGAACGGGCGAACAGCTGATGCCGACACTCAGGCCGGCACAGCGCAGCGCCCGAACGGCATCCAGGCGAAGGTCGGGACGCGGGGCGCGGGGTTCAAGGATTCGCGCCAGATCGGTGTCGAGCGTTGTGACCGTGATGTGAACCGACAGTTTGTTGGATCGAGCCACGTCTCCCAGCAGGTTGAGGTCGCGGACGATGAGATCGGACTTGGTCACGATGCCGAGTTCGAAGCCGCGATGACGGGCGAATTCTTCCAGAATGCCGCGGGTGACTTCGTAACGGCGCTCTGCGGGCTGGTAGGGATCCGTGGCGGTGCCGAGAGCGATGGCTTCTCCGGGCTTGACGCGGCGGAGGTCGTGGCGAAGCAGAGCGGCAGCGTGTTGCTTCACGTAAATCTTCTGCTCGAATTCGAGGCCGTCGCGCATCTCCATGAACTCGTGGGTGTAGCGCGCGTAGCAGTAGCGGCATCCGAATTCGCAGCCGCGGTAGGGATTGATGGTCCAGGTGAAGGGCAGGGCGCGGCGGCTGACGCAGCGGTTGAGCAGAGACTTGGCGGGAAGGGTGAAGTACTCAACATTGTGGCCTTCGCGGAGGGTTTCGCCTTCGGAAGCGAGACGTGCGATGCCCACCAGTGAGGGCTTGCCGGGCAAGGGTAGCAAGGGAAGGGAAGACATCGTACATTCGTCTTTTGTTCGCCTACAATAGAATACGGCAGGCCGGTTGTCAAGGGCTTTACGGGGTTGGACGCAGGAGAAAAAAGTCCGACCGCTATAGTAACTGACTGGTAATATCGGGGTGACGGGGAACTGGCGCGCAACGCGCGGGAGCGCGCGGGGCGGGCGCGCAGGGTGCTATGCAGCCGAATGCTTTTCAGTTCGGCAGCGGTGCATCACGGCCGCCGTACCGGCGCAGCAATTCCGCCACTTCTGGTTCCCATCTCGCCGATATGCGAACCGGTGTCTGTCCGTGGTTGTCCCTGGCATTCACCTGGGCCCCATTGTCCAGCAGCAGCGCCACCGTGTCCTTGTGGCCATTTTGTGCTGCCCAATGCAAAGCTGTTTGGCCCCACTTATTTCTGGCATCGATCTCAGCGTTGCTGGCCAGCAGCAATGCAGCCACTTCCTTCTCGCCGTTTTCCGCTGCGTAGTGCAAAGGCGTGTCGCCCGACTCGGTCTCTGCGTTGACGTCAGCCTGGCTGGCCAACAGGAAAGCCAAAATCTCCTTATGGCCCCACTTTGCCGCCAGGTGCAAAGGCGTTTCGCCCAGGAGGTATGGGGTGAGAACCAGATCAGGATTGTCTTTGACCAACGCTTTGACGCTTTCGAGCTTGTTCCCTACGACCGCCGCATAGAACGAGTCCACCATTGGTGCTGGCATGATTTGCCTCGCTCATTCGCTACTAAAACAGATGTAACCCGACATCAGTACCGAATGTTTCCCCATCTTGTGTGTTACCAACCTCTCGGCTCGATGGGTTCCGATTTGTGTTTCTTGCGCAGCCTCATGACTTCCCTCCGTTCAATCGCCGGGATTGAACCGGGCAGAATGAGTGTGCGCCAGAAAGTCCGCGAAGATTCGATTGAGAAAACAGTTTTGGTGGAGGGCCAGAGTTCATCTGGCCCTCGCACATAGAACTGCATTGGACCTCCCCAGTGGGAGTGGCGCTACTTGACCTTAAACGTGTTCAAGTTCGGCTCTGCCACTCACAACCGGACCGGTATCAGCACAAACGGTACAGCTTTCAGTATTAGCGATGGAGCGGCCGGCATCTGCCGGCGGCCCGCAATATGGGTTTAGACGAACGGTCATCCGCGTATCTTGATCCGCGAATCGTTGACGATCTCCTGCAGATCCGCGCTGTATTTCGCCACCAGTCCGTCATAGTCCGAATCGAATACGACGTCGTAGACAACCACAAAGGGGGCATCCAATTTCCGGAACGCCACTATCTCCTTTCCGACGCCATGCGGCCGATCGATCAGGTACACGGTGTAGGCCGGGTCGAGAGTGAATCCCTTAAAGGGCGTAGCCGCGTCCGCCGCATAGCCTTTCTCTTGCAAACCCTCAAAGTAGCTCCGGATGTATTCGTCCATGTCTCCGGGTTTCTGGCCGAGTTCGGCGAGCATCAGGTCGACATTAACCAGCACGCGAAACTTGGGGCCGTCACCGAACAATTTCATCAAGGTCGCGGAATACTTGGTCGTCCCCTTCAAATGGTGCCAGTGCTTGGGGAGCTTGAAATCGTAATCGAAACGTTTTTCGTACTGGGCGAGAATCGCGCCCTCATCCGGCACTTCGCTGCCCAGTCCGTGGGCTTCGGCCATGGTGTGGAGATGGCCCTGTTTGTTGATTACGCCGTAGACTTGACCGCATTCGGAGCCGACAGCAACGTCATAATCGGCCACGAAGGCGTTGCGGTCTGAGGTGGCGGGATCGAACTCCTGCTTGTGCGGCGAATAGGCGCTGACTCGGCCCGGCTTGCCCATATCCTTGCCGGTGGCGGCGTCGTAGACTTTAAACGCCAGCGCCGAGCCCGCGGAGAGCGTGCCTAAGCCCGCCACGGTGGCCTGTCCGGCAAATGTTTCCTTGACCCACAGTACGTAAGGATAGCCGTCGGCTTGAACCTTACTGAAATTGATATCTTTCCCGGTCATGTATACGGACGGATCCGGCGGAACGACCAGGTCAAGGTATTTCGTCTTGTCCTTAAAAACGGCTGCGATTCGAGTTTCAATAATGGGCCGGCGATCGAACTCGCCCACGGTTTTCTGCAAGATCTTTGATTCTTTTGAGTTTTCGTGTTTTTGTTCTGCCGCGTCCACAATGATGCTCCCCAATCCGCCGGTCAGAGGGCTGGTCATGATGAGGTCGCGGATCACTCTGCCCTTGGTCTCGTAGTGGACGGTAAGAACTTTGCTTGTGTCGGTCAGCAGCAGAAGCCGAACCGTGTTTGTGGGTGCCGCAGGCCCCTGTTTCTCTAGCGCGCCCCCCCTCGTGTAGGAAGCTGCGCACAGCACCAGCAATGCGCACGCCACTACACTGCCAGTCCAGGATTTGAAGCGCCGCTCTACGGGCGGCGTGCCTTTGTTCCATACCAAGTGGTTCGTCATAATCAATCTCCTGTGGTGATGGGATGTTCTCCTTCTCGAGTTTGTGAACGTCGAATCCGAATAGACAGGCAGAGTTGCATTGGTCTGGTGCGCGTCTGCCTGTCCCAACTCCGGTTAGCTGCTCCTCGTTAACCTCGCCGGTCAGAAGTGGTATACGACTCCGGCCGAGAGCCTTACGTTGCCCATGCCGCTGTTGTATTCGCCGTAGCTGTAGAACCAATCAAACTGGGCCACGCGAATGGACATCTTTTTCTTGAATTGCATGTCCGCTCCGCCGCCGATGAATGCCACGACGCCGCCCAGGCCACTCAACGAAGGAGCACAGGGGATACCCGAGGAGCATGCCGTTCCGAACGTTCCCCCTCCCCCGATCAGCACGTGAGCATATGGCTTGAACCTGCCCTGAGTATTGAAGTAATAGACGGGACCGAACGCCAACGTATACACCTTCATCTTGTACTTGACAGGCACAAAACTGTAGTTGCCAAGCGCCCCTGTGCCCTCCGTAGTAGTAGATCCGCCATACGTGCCGCTGAAATCGGCGGACACGCCGAGCTGCTTGTCAATGTGGTAGGTGTAGGTCCCTTCCCAGCCGACACCGTTCACTGTGACCGACGTATTGTTATTGTCAGCCTGGCTCCCAAGGTACGGGTCGTAGGAGTGAATACTGCTAACGTGTCCGAATTGGAAGCCGCCGAAGATTTCCGATTTGCTGGAATCTTGCGCCGTCAGAGGGAGCGATAAGAGCAGGAGTAACGACAAGCAGGTCAATATTTTTTGCATGCGATTCCTTTCCCAAGTGATTTGATTTCTAACCAAACTTTTTGCCAATGACTTTGTGTACCTCTCAGCAAAATGTCTTCCCTGGTCTGATTGCTTCCTCTCAACAGCTAGTTCATCGTGCCGGAGAAAGTACCGCTCTTGCCATTGCACGTGCCGCAGGCCGGGTCGCAGGAATAGGTCCCAGACACGTTTTTGGTGCTGGCTGTGATTGTTCCGGTCAGATCGTAAAGGTCGGAATCGACGCCGTCGGAATTTAGCTGCGCGAAGAAAGCCGCGTAAGTTGTCAACGTTGTGGTCCCGTTTGCAGGCACGGGGTTGGCTCCCACTCCGATGACCAAACCCTGAGGAGTGAATCCGGATGTCTTACTGGTCGGAGTACCCGCGCTGAGGCAAACAGCGGCGGTACTAGAGAAGGCGGCCGGTTGGTGCCAACTGGGCCCGACATAGACGTTGGTATTCGAGCAGTTAAAGGTTGTGAAGGTCGCGGTCATGGATTCGCTTGCTCCCGAGGCGGGGGTAATCGTGATGGTCCACGTTCCAGCGGTGATGTCCAATGGTTGGTTGCTGGTTTTAGAGCTGCTG
The DNA here is from genome assembly GCA_052326105.1 of Candidatus Sulfotelmatobacter sp. Classification (GTDB taxonomy): domain Bacteria; phylum Acidobacteriota; class Terriglobia; order Terriglobales; family Acidobacteriaceae; genus Sulfotelmatobacter. The sequence goes on from JBKQRC010000005.1 coordinate 9,933, forward strand.
CCGCACCCGGCCTGAAAAAGGGCGAAGCTGGCTATACACAGCAGCAATAGCCCAGCGAGCAAACGATAACGAGAGTTCATGATGAGATCTCCTTTTCGCGCGTCTTTCGAACGTAACGTCGCGCCGAGCGAATTTGACCTGGGGTCGCCTCAAAGAAGGTGAACACCCGCCCGATCCAAACTGGGTCCGTGGCGATAAATGCAACAGAAATTCGCTGGTGACCACTATGGAACGATGCGAAAGTAGCACTGGAAGGCGCGGCTCTCAATGCACTGCGGGTAATCCAGAGGTAAACTGCGGGTCGACCGTGCAGCGAATGGCTGGAAGTCCTTTGCTTGGCTCCTGCGAGTACCCGGTGGCAGAGGTTGACGGTTGCTCAAAGGGAGGAAACGCAATGCATTGTTACTTGTGTTTACGACGAGATGTGATTTCAATCACTGATGTCCGCGGGGATTCCTATTTACGGTATCTATATCGCCTGAACGACCGGGCAGGTTAACTAACCGCGCCGACCCAATGGGAAACAAGAATAGGTGTGCCCCGGAAGGCTAAGGTGAGGTTTCAGGCTTTTTCCCAAGGAAAGGGAGAAACGGATAACGCTTCGTGCTAGCTCCGGCTACAACCCGCCGGCAAGTGCAATTCGGACCATTCACGGTCGACCTGGTCTCGCGGGAATTGCACGGCAGCAACGGAAAAATCCGTCTCCAGGGCCTGCCCTTTCACATTCTCACGATTCTGGTGGAGCGACCCGGGGAGTGGGTCACCCGCGATGAACTCCGCGAGCGGCTCTGGCCGGCCGACACTTTTGTCGATTTCGAACACTCCATCAATACCGCCGTTGGGAAGCTCCGCAGAGCGCTTGGGGATGATCCCGATGAGCCTCGCTACATCGAAACTCTGCCACGGCACGGCTACCGGCTTATTGCAGAGGTGACGGAGGGACGGCCACAGAAAGCTTCCCAAGCGGATCAAAAAAAGTTCCGGAAAATGGCGGTGCCATCGGCAGTTCTGCTGCTGGCCGCGCTGATCGCGGGCTGGCTTTTCTATCCGTGGCGAAAAGCTAACGCTCTGACCGACCAGGACACGATTGTTCTGGCCGACATCGACAACAAGACGGGGGACGAGGTCTTCGACGATGCGCTCAAGCAGGCGCTGGCCGTGGAACTGGAGCAGTCTCCGTTTCTGAACGTGCTCTCCGACCAAAAGGTCAGTGAGACGCTGGGGATGATGGGCCGTCCCGCGAACGAACCCATCACCGCGAACGTTGGCCGGGAGGTTTGCCAGCGGGCGGGGAGCAAGGCTTTGCTGACGGGGGAGATCTCCCGCCTGGGGAGCCACTACCTGATTGCTCTGAATGCGGTGGCCTGCAGCACGGGCGACACCCTGGCCATGGAACAGGGCGAGGCTGCCGCCAAAGAGGATGTTCTGAAAACTCTGAGCCGAGCTTCTTCCAGGCTGCGCACCAAGCTAGGAGAAACGCTTCCCTCGGTAGAGAAGTATGACGTTCCGGTGGACGCCACAACGTCCTCCCTGGAAGCACTGAGATACTTCAACATAGGCCTGACGCTACGGCGCAAGGAAGGAGACGCATCGGGTATTCCGTTTCTAAGGAGAGCGATCGAACTTGACCCGAACTTTCCGCTGGCGTATTCCGAGTTGGCGCTATCCTACGACAATCTCGAGCAACCGTCGCGCGCGTTGGAATACGCGAGCAAGGCCTACCAATTGCGTGATCGGGCTACACTCAGCGAGCAACTTAGTATCACGGCGTTGTATTTTAGTGCCACCGGAGAGCTCGACAAGGAGATACAGACTTACGAGTTGTGGACCGCAAGCTACCCCCGCAACCCGGTACCTCGCTTTAACTTGGGGGCAGACTACGTCATTATGGGGCGCTATGACAAAGCGCTTCCGGAATTGCAAGAGGGTTTGCGCCTGGCTCCCGGCAATGTGAATGTCTACACTACGCTGGGAGCAGCGCTTCTTTACCTGAATCGGCTGGATGAAGCCAAGGCTACTTTCGACCTTGCCCTGTCACGAAAGTTGGACGACGGTGGGCTACGCCAGTTCATGTATTACCTTGCCTTTGTGCGGGGAGACGCCGCAAAAATGGAAGAGCAGGTATCTTGGGCAGCGGGTAAGCCCGGGGACGAAGATCTCTTGCTGTCGCTGCAGTCCGATACGGAAGCTTACTACGGACGAATGAGCAAGGCCCGGGACTTCTCCCGCCGGGCGATAGACTCGGCCGTCCGGGCTGACTCCAAAGAGACCGCGGCCGCATGGCAAGCGGATGTTGCATTGCGCGAGGCGGAGTTGGGCAATACCTCCTCCGCCAGGCAAGGTGCCGTGGAGGCCTTGGCGCTGTCTCCGGGGCGAGACGTGAAGATTCAGGCAGCCCTCGCGTTGGCGCGCGTCGGCGACGTCGCGCGAGCCGAGACTCTAGTCGAGGAACTGCAGAAAAGCTACCCCACCAACACGCTGCTGAAGTTTTACTGGCTCCCGAGCATCAACGCAGCGATCGAGCTCAACCGAGGTAACGCGTCGGGCGCGATTGTGTTATTGGAGGCCGCAGCACCATACGAACTGGCTGGTGGCCTGCCTCTTTACCCGGCATACCTGCGCGGCCAGGCCTACTTGCTGGCACACAATGGAACGGCCGCAGCCGCCGAGTTCCAGAAATTGCTGGATCACAAAAGCATCGTGCAGAACTTCGTAACCGGATCATTAGCCCATCTTCAGATCGCCCGCGCTTACGCGATGGCAGGCGATACCCTCAAAGCGAAAGCTGCGTACCAGGACTTCTTTTCGCTCTGGAAAGACGCCGATCCCGGCGTCTCGTGCCTGAAACAAGCCAAAGCCGAGTACGCAAAGCTGGCATAGCGGGAAGAATCCTTCCGCGGCGCAATACGCTCAGTTCTTTTCCCGTGGGTGAAGTCGCAATCTGGACGTTCGTCAACCGTGAATTTGCTCCGACGTTCACACCCTTCCAATAGGACACTAACGGCCTGGTGCTGCTTGCATAGCCCACGTTCCTACTGAGCGCCGGGCGGTTTGTCAGCCGGCTTGGCGAATAGCTTCGGATCCACCGCCGGGTTGATCTCGACCTTCTTGTATTCCGAACTGCCGGTCTCCTGGCCGTTCTGTTTGTTCTGGTGCTGATAGGGCAGGGTAATTCCGTCGGCGGTGCGCCAATCAGAGAGATTGGTTTCGCCGTCAAATTGCCCCATTTGTCCCATGCCTTTGTATTTTTCGCGCAGGATGTAGCCGGTTTTGGGATCAATGTACCAGCGGACCCAGGGGACTGCGCCGCCGATGTCGAGGATAGCGGCGTCAACGTCGCCGATCTTTTCGGCGCCCGAAGCGGTGAAAGTGAAGGCGGGATCATCGGCGTGCTGGGCGATATAGACGAGGTCGTGGTGAAGTTGCGCCATCATTTCGGTTTTCTGCGCGGGCGGCAGGCTGCGCGTGCCCATGCCGGCCATGCTCATGAAGGCCGCGTCGGGAGAGGTCACGATGCTCAGAGCACCCTGCGGAGTCTGCACGTCTACGTGCATGCTATCGGGAAAGGAAAGGATTACGTCGACGGGGTTGGCCGGACCGCCGGATTCGCTCTCGGCGATATTGACGTGCATGGTCTTGACGGATTGCAATTTGGGCAAGCCTCCCATGGCGGCGGCAACTTTGGCGCCGAGGGCCTTGCCCTCAGGATTAGAAGCGGCAGGTTTGGCTCCCTCTTTTTCGCCGGGCGGAGGGGGAATCGTGATGTCGATTTGCTTCACGGGGCCGAGCGAGGAGAGCGGTTTGTCAAAATCTTTCGTGTTGCCGACGACCAGCACAGCGAGCTGGTCTTTGTGCAGATACTTGGCGGCGACGCGGTTCACATCCGCAGCAGTGACCTTCTTGATCTCTGCCTGGTACTTGTCGAGCCAGTCGGAAGGGTATCCGTAGTACTCGTAGGTCATGCGCTCGCCCAGGATTTTGTCGGGAGAGTCGAGGCGGAAGATGAAAGCGTTGAGGATGGAGTCTTTCGCGTGCTGAATTTCAGCGTCGGTGATGGGCTGGCTGGCGAGGTTGTCAATGTCTTCACGGGCGGCCTGAATAGCTTCGATCGTGCTCTGGCTCTTTGTGCCCATGGAGATTTGCAGAATGCCGGGACGTCCGAAATTGGTGCCGATTCCGCCGCCAACGCCGTAGGCCAGACCGCGCTTGGTGCGAATGTCGTTGAACAGGCGCGAGGAAAATCCGCCGCCAAAGGCTTCGTTGAAGACGTTGATGGCGTAGTAATCGGGATTGTCGCGGGTAGTGCCGAGCGCGACCATGTGGATGTTGCTCTGGTTCACATCGTCTTTCGGGATGAGGTAATACCCGGGCTTGGCCGGGGAGTACTGGATTTCGTTCTTCGGAAGCGCCGGGCCTTTGGGCCACGAATCGAAAGCGGTGCGCAGACGGGTTTCCATGGCGGCAGAATCGAAGTCTCCGCTGATGCCCAGGATGATGTTATTGGGATGCACGTATTGGGCGTGCCAGTCGAGCAAGTCCTGACGGGTGACGGCTGCGACGGTCGCATATTCGGGGACGCGGGCGTAGGGATTGTCGGCGCCGTAAGCCAGCTTGGCGGACTCGCGGTGCGCTATTTCGCTGGCATCGTCGTTGCGGCGCGAGATGCCGTCGTATTCTCCCTTTTGCGCGATGTCGATTTTGTCGGCGCGGAATTCAGGATTCTCCAGCAGATCGGCGAAGACTTTGAAAACGTCGTCGAGGTCACCCTTCAGGCAGGAGAAGCTGATGGTGGTGGAGTCGGCCCCGCCTCCGGTTTCGACTTTGGCGGCACGGACTTCGAGGAAGTCGTCGAGCTGGTCGCCGGTTTGCGACTTGGTGCCTCCGGTGCGCCAGACTTCGCCAAAGATATCCACCAGCCCGATCTTGCCGGCGGGTTCGTTCACCGAACCGCCACGGATACGCGCCGTGCCATCAATCAGCGGCAGTTCGTGATCTTCCTGGAGGAAGATCACCATGCCATTCGCGAGCTCGATGCGCTTGGGCTGCGGCGGATGGAAAGCGGGCAGAGGAGGGATGGGAATCTGCTTCCAGGTGCTCTGAGCTGGCGCTTGGGCCATGGCGTGAGGCAGGGAAGTCAGGCAGAGGGCGAGGATTGAGAGCACGATTGCTCTCACGCGACTTCGCGAGCCTCGACTGAATAAGCTGTCGAGCCTCGCTCGACTGGACGGACGAGGGCGTCCGTCCCCACACAAAATGTTCCGCTTCATTGCGCACCTCCCTGGTCTCCGGAATCATGCGAGCCTTGACCGGCTTCTCCGGGAGACGCGCCGCCTCCACCGGTTTCAATGATGCCCACGGTGCGGTTCGTGTCAGCAAAAACCTCATTGGCAACGCGGCGAATATCAGCCTTGCTGACCTGGTCAATGCGATCCACCGACCGGAACAGCTCACGCCAGTCGCCGTAGCGGGTCTGGTAGGTCGCGAGATCCTGAGCCAGGCCCTCGTTGTCAGCGAGCCCGCGAATCAGGTTGGCTTTGGAGCGCGTCTTGATCATCTTCAGCTCGTCGTCAGTGATGTCTTCTTTCTTCAGGCGGTCAATTTCGGCGTGAATCGCATCGGCCATTTCCTGCGGAGTATGTCCGGGCAAAGGCACGGCGAAAAACGCGAACAGGTGGGGATACTTGGTGCCGGGCAGGCCGGTGAATCCGGCGGAGTAGGAGGCGATTTTCTTGTCGCGAACGAGCGAGCGGTAAAGTCGCGAGGTGCGGCCTTCCGACATGAGATCGCTGATGGCGTCGAAGACGGCGTCATCTTTACTGCGGTAGTCGGGCCGGTGGTAGCCCTCCAGGTAGATGGGCTGCGTCTGTTCTTTGAGCACGACCCTGCGCTCCGAGTCTTGCGGAGGCTCGGTGGTCGTAGTCTCGTCCGGTTGCGGACGCGCGGGCAGGCGGCCGAAGTATTTTTCAAGGATGGGCAGAGCCTGGGCGGCCTTCACGTCCCCGGCGACGGCGACCACCATGTTGGCGGGGACGTAGTACTTGTCGAAGAATTTCTGCGCGTCGGTGGCGGAAAAGGAGTTGAGATCGGATATCCAACCGATCGTGGGCCGGTGATACGGATGAGCCGCGAACGCCTCTTCGGTGAACTGCTCGACCAGGCGTCCGATGGGGCGGCTGTCGACGCTCATGCGGCGCTCTTCGATGACCACGTCGCGCTCTTTATAAAACTCGCGCAGCACGGGATGCAGGAAGCGTTCGGACTCGAGGTAGGCCCAGAGTTCCAGGCGGTTCACTGGAAACGAGTAGTGATAGCCGGTCTCGTCGTAGCTGGTAAAGGCGTTCATGTCTTCGCCGCCGTTGCGCTCGACGATCTTGCCGAATTCATTGCTGACCACGAATTTTTCGGCATCAGCGATGGCGTCTTTCCAGGTCTTTTCAAGTTGCTTCAGCTTCGCTTCGTCGCGGCCAACGGCTTTGTCGCGCTCCGCGATGTAAGCAGCGTAGGCGGTTTCGACCTTGGCCAGCGCAGGCTTTTCGGCGGCGTAGTTCGAGGTGCCGATCTCTGTTGTGCCCTTGAACGCCATGTGCTCGAACATATGGGCGAGGCCGGTCGCGCGCATGGGATCTTGCGCCGAGCCCGCGTCCACCAGAGTGAAGAAGGAAAAAACAGGGGCCTCCGGACGCTCGCAAATCACGAGGGTCAGGCCGTTCGCCAGCTTCTTGACCGTGGTGCGCTTCTCAAACGAGGTGACGTCCTGGGCGGCGGCCAGGGCCGCGAGCAGGAGCACCAGAGCGCCGAGTTGAAAGGCGCGGCGTTGCAGGAAATGGCGTGGGTGGGGACGGCGGTTTACGGGACAGAGTTGCATTCAGCCTCCGGATTGGGCAGACGTAACACAGATATATCTTGGACGGACAACAGGGGCAGAAGTTTGAAAGTACTTGGCGGGAAGGGAAGTTGTCAAACCGCAGGACCCATGTGGGGACAGCCGCCCTCGGCAGGCTCAGGGCAGGCCCTCAGCTGTCCGGCCGGGGCGCGACGCGCCCCATTTTGCGCCAGGCCGGCTTTCAGGCACAATGCAAGGCGGAGCGCATGATGGATTCCTCGGTTGACATTCAGGGCAGGCATCTCAAGCTTTCGAATCTTGAGAAAGTCCTGTACCCCGCTGCGGGATTCACCAAGAAAGACGTCATTGATTATTACGTGCGCATTGCGCCGGCGATGATTCCGCATCTGGCGGGGCGGGCGCTGACGCGCAAGCGCTATCCCGACGGAGTGGACGGCGAGCCTTTCTTCGAAAAGAACGCGCCCATGCACAAGCCGGATTGGGTGAAGACGGCGCCAATCTGGAGCGGGCGCAACCGGCGGACGATTCATTACGTGTTGGCGGACGATCTGGCGACGCTGGTATGGCTGGCGAATCTGGCGGCGCTCGAACTGCATCCGTCGCTGGCGCTGGCGAGCGATATCACCCGGCCGACGGAGATGGTGTTTGACCTTGATCCCGGGCCGCCGGCGAACATTGTGCAATGCTGCCAGGTGGGTCTCTGGCTGCGGGAGATTTTCGAGCACTTCGGTCTGCAGAGTTTTCCCAAGACTTCCGGGTCGAAGGGGCTGCAAATCTATGTCCCGCTCAACACACCCACCACCTACGAAGCGACAAAGCTTTTTTCCCACGCTCTGGCGCAACTGCTGGAACATGAGCATCCCGATCTGGTGTTGTCGGAAATGAGCAAGCAGGCGCGCACCGGCAAGGTGTTCGTCGACTGGAGCCAGAACGACGAGCACAAGACGACCGTCGCGGTGTACTCGCTGCGGGCGCGGGAGCGTCCGACGGTTTCGACTCCGGTGACGTGGGAGGAAGTGGAACGCGCTCTCAAGAAAAAGGACTCTGGCCTGCTGGTGTTTGAAGCGAAGCAGGCGGTGGCGCGCTTTGAGAAGATGGGTGATCTGTTCGAGCCGGTGCTGGAGTTGAAGCAGCAACTGCCGGCTCTTAAGCGGACTGAAAGCGCGCCCACGGTGGCGGCAGAGGCAATCGCAACGACGAAAATCCCTACCCTTACCGCAAAGAGCGTGGCCAGGATGGGGCACCCGCGAAGCCGGCCGAAACGGCGATGATTCACAACGCAGGGGCACCGAAATGAGTCAACTTTTTACCGGAACCTCGGGATGGGCCTATCCGACCTGGAAGCCGGCGTTTTATCCCGCGAAGCTGGCGCAGAAGAAATTTCTGAGCCACTACGCCACGCAGCTGAACACGGTGGAAGTGAATTTCACCTTCCGGCAACTGGTCAAGGAAACCACCATCCAGAACTGGCTTAACCAGACGCCCGCGCATTTTCGCTTCGGCGTGAAGGCGCACCAGGTCATCACGCACATCAAACGGCTGAAAGGGACGGAGGATTTTGTGCCGCGATTTCTGGCCACCATCGAACCGCTGGCTGCGGCCGGGAAGTTGGGGCCGGTGCTGTTTCAGCTTCCGCCCAACCTGAAAGCGGATGCAGCGCTGCTCCAGGATTTTCTGGCGTTCGTTCCGCGGACCGTGCCGGCGGCGTTTGAGTTCCGGCATGCGTCCTGGTTCACCGATTCGACCTGGGACCTGCTGAAGGCGAGCAGCGCCGCGTTGTGCGTAGCCGAGACTGAAACCATGACTACACCTGACGTGGCGACAGCCGCATTCGTTTACTACCGTTTTCGCAAGCCCAGTTACACGGGGGAGGAGAAGCGCTCGATGATCGAGCGCATCGGGCAACATCTTGCGGCCGGGCGCGATGTGTTTGCATATTTCAAGCATGAAGAGACGCCGGAAGGCGCGCTGTCGGCGGTGGAATTGCTGCGGGACGTGAAAGAGACATAGCAATAGTCTCCACCGCGGCATCCCTGCTGGCACCTGCTTCATCACTTTCTTCAGCGTCCGATAACGCGCATACTGAGTTCCTTCCAGATATGGCTTCCGATTCCAATGCGCGCTTGCTCACGGGATTCCTCGATTACTTACGCATCGAGAAGGGACTGGCGGCGCTTTCGATCAGCGCGTATACGACCGATATTGGCCAGTTTGCCGGGTTTCTGGAGAAGCGGAAACGCTCGCTGCTGACGGCCCGGCGCAGCGATGTGCGGGAATTCCTGCAGCAGCTTTTCTCTTATCAGGTGGACGGGCGCAGCGTGGGCAGAAAGCTCTCGGCGTTGCGGCATCTCTATCGCTACCTCCTGCTCGACAAGCGAATCGAGCACGATCCGACGTTGAATATAGAGTCTCCGCGGCAGTGGAAGGTCCTGCCCAAGGCGCTGGCTCGCGACGAGATGGAGAGGACGTTGGCTGCTCCGCTGGCGCGGAGCGGAGGCACAGGTCACCAGACGACAGATTGTCAAGCCAGACAGTCGGCGGCGCTGGCCGCCCGTGATCGCGCCATGCTCGAAGTGTTCTATGCGGGAGCCCTGCGCGTGTCGGAGATGATCGGCGCCAAGCTCGAAGACCTGAAGCTGGAAGCGGGATACATGCTGGTTCGGGGCAAGGGCGACAAGGAGCGGGTGGTGCCTTTGGGAAAGTCCGCGCAGGATGCGCTGAGGGAATACCTGGCGGAGGCGCGGCCCGTGCTGGCACAAATGCGGCGAACGAAACTTCCCCTTTCCCCAAGCGGGTCCGCTCAGTCTATCGAAAATCCCTGCCGCAAAGAACGGGGCAAGGACGGGGCACCCGGGGCCATCGTGCCGGGGAGTTCGCCTTTGTTGTTTATTGCTCGCGGCGCACGCCGACTGACACGGCAGCGAGTGTGGCAGATGGTACGGGCGGCGTCGGCGGCATCGGGCCGGCACGCATCGCCCCACATGCTGCGGCATTCGTGCGCGACTCATATGGTGGAGAACGGCGCGGACCTGCGCACCGTGCAAACGATTCTCGGCCACGCCGACATCTCGACCACGCAGATATACACGCATCTGGCCCTCGATCGACTGCGGACCGTGTATCAGAAACATCATCCGAGGGCGAAGGCGAGGGCGAATGAAATGCAGAAGTAAGAAGTCAGAATGAAGAAGTAAACTAACCAAATGATCCAGCTCTTTCATTCTGCATTCTTACTTCTTACTTCTGACTTCTGCATTGCGAGTCCAACATGCCCGAACCGACAGCCATCAGCCGCGCCGTAGCCGACTTCCTCCGCCACTTGCGGGAGAGCAACGCTTCGCCGCACACCATCAAGGCATACCGTGGCGATCTGGCGAACTTTGCCGCTCATGCCGGGTCGCGGGGATGGAAACAGATTGACCACATCGCAATTCGCGGATTCCTCTCGCAGCTCTACGAAAAGGGACTGAGCAAGACTTCGGTGGCGCGGTCGCTGGCGGCGGTGCGTTCGCTGTATCGGTGGTTGGCGCAGGAAGGTGTGGTGGAGCAGAATCCGGCCAAGCTGGTGGCGACACCGAGGCTGCCCAAGAAGCTTCCGCGGGTGCCGACGATCGAAGAGATGAACTCGGTCCTGGACGGGCAAATGCCGGAAGCGGCAGCCTTTCCCGAACGCGACCGGTTGATGCTCGAACTGCTTTACGGCTGCGGTATCCGCAACTCGGAGCTGACGGGAATCAACCTGGACGACATCCGGCTGAGTGCGGAGGCGATCCTGATTCGCGGTAAAGGCAAGAAGGAGCGCTATGTTCCGTTTGGTGAGTCGGCGAAGAACGCCCTGACGGCATACCTTCCCGCACGGCAGACGACGATCGGGGAAGCGCGCCGGAACACGCCCGCGCTACTCGTCAACCAGCGCGGCGGACGCCTGACCACCCGCAGCGTCGGCCGGATCATCAAGAAGATTGCCGTGGCCAAAGGGCTCTCCCCCGACGTGCATCCCCACACCCTGCGCCACGCCTTCGGCGCCCACATGCTGGAAGAGGGCGCGGACCTGCGGGCCATCCAGGAATTGCTGGGCCACGAACGCCTGGCCACAACCCAGCGCTATACCCAGCTTTCCATGAAGCATGTGCTCGAGGTCTATGACCGGACCCATCCTCGGGCCCGGTAGAGGAATCCCGAAGATCAATTACCTCGGTAATTTGGGATTCCCTGCCTCTGGTTTGAGAATGTCATAGAACGGGAAGCCAGGACCCGAAGTGTTTCCGCCGTTTCGGGTCTGGTACCTCTGCCCCGGAGGGACTGTGCGCAAGATTAATCCGGAACTTTGGCTCTTATTGTTTCTAGTCGTGATTGCTGCGATGTTGAATTTTCTGGTGGCGTCGCAGCGCATGGCTCTGGTGTTCTACTTTTTGCCGACTCTCTATTCCGCGTTTTATTTTGGGCGGCGTCACGCCACTCTTACGGCAGTGGCCAGCGTTGTGCTGGTCGTCCTGCTGACGTTCACCAATCCGGCGATGTTCCGGGGACGGGTGGAGTTGCCTTTTGATGCCCGGTGGTTCGACCTCACGGTGTGGGGCGGAGTGCTGATGGTGGCGGGGTACGTCACCGGCACGCTTTACGAACGGAACCAGCAAACTCTGCGCGAGATGGAAGACGGTTACGACGGTATGCTGGCGATTCTGCAGAACTTCCTGGCCAACCAGAAATACAGCGAGGCGCATGCCTATCGCATCTCGATGTGCGCCACAAAGATTGCCGAGACCCTTGGCCTGGATTCGGGAAGCCTGGAAGACCTGCGGACGGCCGCGCTCTTGTTCAACCTGAAGGAATTGGGGATCACGAACGAGGTGCTGTACAAGGCGGCGCAAGTGTCGGCAGACGACCTGACCCGGGGAAGAAGCAAGCGCAAGCGGTCGGGTGTTAAGGCGAGTGCGCTGGGCAGTGCGCTGCGCCGGGCGATCCCGATCTTCCTTACGGAACGGCAGTTGCGGCAGAGCGGGGGCAAGGTCGGCGAGGCCTCCTTTGAAGTGCAGATTCTGACGCTCGCCGAAGAGTATGAAGCCTTGATCAGCGGGCAGGGTGGGGCCAAGATGTCGCCGTCGCAGGCCGGGGAGGAAGTCGTCCGGCGGTCCAGCGGCCGTTACGATTCACTGGTGTTGGACGCATTCTCCAAGGCCTTTGGCGGTCAGGCGGCGAAAGCGGGCGCCTGATCCTGCTTTACTCGAGCTCGCGCAGTTTCTTCCACATCTCGACGATCTGAGCCTTCAGATCGGCCGTTAGTTTTTCATAGGCGGCCTCCGAAGCGTCGGACTCGGGTGGCGGCGAAATCGGCTCTCCGAATGCCATCTTCAGAGCGGTAACCTTCTGGAAAAATTTCTTGCCGCGCGGCCACGCGTCATAGAATCCCTCAATCGCCACCGGCACGATTGGTACCTGCATGTGGATGGAGAGAATCGCGGCGCCTTTCTTGAAGATCCGCGGCTTGCCGTCAATGGAGCGTTCACCCTCGGGATAGAGAATCAGCACTCGCCCATGTTTCAGGCCAAAGGCGCCGGCGCGCATGGCAGGGACGAGATTGGAATCCGGATCGAGCACCACCACGCGCAACCAGCGAGCCAGGCGGCGCATAAATCCGTCGCCGAAGATGTCGCTGGTTCCCACCGCGAAGGCATTTTCCATGATCTCCTTCGGTAGCATGCCAGTCAGGACCAGCGGGTCCATGTAGCTCTGGTGATTGGAGGAAAGGATGAATGGGCCGTGCCGAGGCAGGTGCTCCAGCCCAGACACGCGCAAATGAAACAGATCGCGCGCGATCATCTGGATGACGCGCGACAGGGGATACAGCACGGTCTCGAAACCAGGCGCAGGATCCTTCAGCGCGAGCACTTCGGGATCGGTTGGATCTTCCGCCAGAATTGCCTTCCAGCCAGCGAAAATGGTGCGAGTCGCAGGGACAGCGCCGCTGGCCGCACTTTCGAGAACGGCATCGAGCAGATCGCGGACGGTGTAGATTTCCGAAAGGCGCGATTCCTCGACATTGCCGTCGAGTTCCTCTTCGAGCCGGCTGAGCAATTCCACGCGTTGCATGGAGTCGAGACCGAGATCGAGTTCCAGGTTGTGGCTGGGCCGCAGGGTCGGCGGCGCGCTGCCCGCGGCCGCGCGCACGATGGTCAGACCGCGTTGTACTTCAGGCTGATCGAGCCACGCAAGCTCTTCGGCGGTGAACGGTTTTTCCGCCGGCAATTCAGAGTCGTCGGCCAGCCTCCTCGCTTGATTCGCCTTCACCCGCTTTTCTATTTCGTATCGCTTGATCTTGCGCGTGGTGGTGCGGGGCAGATCGTCCTGCCAGATTTCGTAGCTGCCAATGCGTTTCGTGGAAGCGATCTTCTGCGACAGACCTTCAATGTCGAAGCGGATGACCTCTTTCGCGTTGACGATCTTCCTTTGCCGCAGTACGTCGAAATTCGGGACAATCACGGCGTGCAGCCGGTCGCCGCCTTCGGCGAACTTGCCTTCCAAGCCCACGACCGCGATTTCCTTGATGAACGGCGACTTACCGTAATGCGCTTCTACCTCCTCGGGATGGATGTTCTTGCCGTTACTCAGAACGATGACTTCTTTCTTCCGACCGGTGAGAAACAGGTTGCCGCGCGCATCGAAGTAGCCCAGGTCGCCGGTGTAGAGCCAGCCCTCGCGGAGAGCTGCGGCTGCGGCGTCGGGACGCTTCCAATAGCCTTTCATCACCGCCGCCCCGCGCAATAGCACTTCGCCAACCGCCGGACCGCCGTCCTCCTGAGGTTGGGGATCGAGGATCCTCGCCTCGACCCCTTTCATCGCCTGGCCGACCGAGCCGATGACGTTGTCGTTCGGCAAGGTGGCAAAGACAGCCGCGGTGGTTTCGGTCAGTCCGTAGGCCTGTAAAACATCAATGCCAAGGTCGTGAAACTCGCGCGCAATGGCAGGATCGAAACGCGATCCCCCGGTCACCAGGTAGCGCATCTTCGGCCCCAACGTGTCGTGGATCTTGCGGAAAAAGACACGCCCGCCGTTGATGCCCACTATGCGCAGCGTGCGATTGAGCACAACCAGTGCGCCGAAAAGTTTCTGAGTAAACCCGCCTCGTTTGTTGATCTCCTGAAAAATGCGTTCGTGAATCAGGTAGAAAAACTGCGGAACGACAGCAAATGCCGTAATGTTTCGCTCGCTCAGCGCGCGCATCAGTTCGGTCGTATTCAACGTCTCGAGATAGATGACGCGGGAGCCCTTGACCAGCGGGAGGAGCAGATTGGCCATCTGCGCCAGCACGTGAAACATGGGCAGCACGCCGAGCAGCGCGTCGCCGGGCCCAATGTCCACCCAGTTAAAGACGGCCTCGACCTCGCCCAGAAAGTTGGCGTGGGTCAGCATGACGCCCTTGGGGTCGGCGGTTGTCCCTGAGGTGTAGATCAGGGCGGCGAGATCGTCGCTATTCGAGGCCGCAGGTTTGAAATTGCCCGGCCCGGCATCGAAGATAGCGGGCAGGTTGCCCCGCCAATGTTCCTGGGAAGGATTGGCCATGCGGTCCGGATCCATGAGGATGAGACCCAGATTCAGTTCGGCCGCTGCGGGCTGCGCGACTGGAACATGCTTCGCATCTACCAGGACAGCAGAGGCGCCGCTGTCTTTCAGCAGCTTGGTGACCTGGTCAGCATGAAGCGCAGTATCGAGCGGAACCGCGACACAGCCTGAGGCAATAATTCCCAGGTAGGCTGCGACCCAGCGGGGATGGTTGTCGGCCAGGATAGCCAGCCGGGAGCCGCGCTGGAAGCCGCTTTCGGTGATCCATCGCCCGATGGATTCGGCCATGCGGTGCAGTTCGGAGTACGTGCAACTCTCGTTATGGTCATGGCGCTGGATCTCTAGGGCGACATTGTCGGGCCAGCGCTCGGCGCATTCTACAAAGCGGTCGTAGAAGGTAGGCATCGGTCGGGAGGAATTTTACAGGAAAGAGCCTTCTCATCGCAGTGATCGCCGGGACTGCAAAGAAGTGACTGAGCGAAGACCGGCCCCTTGTGTTCGTCGAACCGGCGCCGCCGGCGGCAATTGTCTGGTGGGCTTCGTCGTAAAGCGCCGCGTCTCCTCCGCCCGCATCGAATGTGCTAGGCTTTAAACATAGTTTGGGCATGTTGCCCTTTGAGGGATTTCGAGTTTGATTAACACTCTGCTAGGCAGGATTTTCGGCACCAAGAACGAGCGTGTGATCAAGGCGCTGATGCCGAACGTCGTGGCCATCAACGCGCTTGAGCCGCAGATGCAGAAGCTCAGCGACGGCGAGTTGCGCGCCAAGACCGACGAATTCCGGCAACGGATTCAAGAACGGCTAAGCGAGCTTGCCAAGGCTCCACAGACCGATGCCAGTGAACCCCAAGCTGAGGACGAGCCCGATGTCGATCGTCAGAAACGGCCGGAAAAAGAAGAGCACGACGCACTGCAGGAGGTCTTAGGCGAAGTTCTGGTCGAAGCTTTCGCCGTGGTTCGCGAAGCCGGCCGCCGCGTGCTCAACATGCGCCATTTCGACGTGCAGCTGATCGGCGGTATGGTGCTGCACGATGGCAAGATTTCGGAAATGAAGACCGGCGAAGGCAAGACGCTGGTCGCCACTCTTCCCGTGTACCTCAATGCGCTCAGCGGACGCGGCGTGCATGTGGTCACGGTCAACGACTACCTGGCCAAACGCGACTCGGAATGGATGGGCAAGCTCTACCGCTTTCTCGGACTGACGGTTGGCGTGATCGTGCACGATCTGGATGACGAGGAGCGCCGCGCCGCCTATGCCGCCGATGTAACTTACGGGACCAACAACGAGTTTGGTTTCGACTACCTGCGCGACAACATGAAGTTCGATCTGAAGGACTGCGTTCAGCGCGGGCACAACTACGCCATCGTCGACGAGGTAGACTCCATCCTGATTGACGAGGCCCGCACTCCGCTGATTATCTCCGGAGCCAGCGAGGAATCGACCGACAAGTATTACAAGGTGAACCGCATCATTCCCAAGCTGGATAAAGGTGAAGAAGTATCGCCGAATGAATTGCGTCAACTGCTCGACGAAGGCAAGATCCCGCCCGCGAGACGGGAGGCGATGATCCAGGAACTCAACGCAACGGGAGACGATCCGCAGCGAAAGATTCTCACCGGCGATTACGTGATCGACGAAAAGCACCGCAACATCACAGTCAGCGACGAAGGCTGGGAGAAGGTCGAAGGCTTGCTCGGCATCGGTAACATCGCCGACCCCGAGAACTGGCCGCTGAAGCATCACGTTGAGACCGCGATCAAGGCGCACGCGCTCTATCGCAAGGACGTGGAATACGTCATCAAGGAAGGCGAAGTCATCATTGTTGACGAGTTCACCGGGCGCATGATGCCGGGACGCCGCTGGTCCGACGGTCTGCATCAGGCCATCGAGGCCAAGGAAAACGTCAAGATCGAGCGTGAGAATCAGACGCTCGCGACCATCACGTTTCAGAATTACTTCCGCATGTTCAAGAAGCTGGCTGGCATGACCGGCACCGCGGAAACGGAAGCGACTGAATTTGACAAGATTTACAAGCTGGAAGTGGTCGTGATTCCGACCAACAAGACTTTGCTGCGCGTCGAGAATGCCGACGTCGTTTATCGCACAGAAAAGGAAAAATACTTCGCCTCGGCGGATGAAATCCAGCAGCTTGCGACCAAGGGCCAGCCGGTGCTGGTCGGCACAACGTCGGTGGAAAAATCCGAGCGGCTTTCGGATTTGCTGAAGAAGAAGGGAATCAAGCACGTCGTGCTCAACGCCAAGTTCCACGAGCGCGAAGCGGAAATCGTGGCTCAGGCCGGACGCAAGGGCGCCGTCACCATCGCCACCAACATGGCTGGCCGCGGCACCGACATCCTGCTGGGCGGCAATCCCGAATTTATGGCCAAGCAGGAAATGGTCAAGAAGGGGATCGCTCAACAGTTGCGCGTGGCGCAGGGCAAGATCGAAGGGCCGCAGGAAGACGTCGAAACTTCTGTTTTCTACTACAACGGCAACGAGTACACGGTTCCGACCGGCAAGTGGACCGAAGCCCTCAACCGCTACAAAGCACAGACCGATGTAGAACACGACGAGGTCACTGCCGTTGGCGGCCTGCACATTCTGGGCACCGAGCGCCACGAATCGCGGCGCATTGATAACCAGCTTCGCGGGCGCGCCGGACGCCAGGGCGACCCTGGGTCCTCGCGTTTCTATCTCGCGCTCGAAGATGACCTGATGCGCATCTTCGCCAAGGAATGGGTCTCGAACCTGCTGCAGCGCCTGGGCATGGAAGAGGGCGTTCCGATCGAATCGAAGATGATTACGCGCCGCATCGAAACCGCGCAGAAGACGGTCGAAGCGCAGCACTTCGAGTCGCGCAAACATCTGCTCGAGTACGACGATGTCATGAACAAGCAGCGCGAGGCCGTATATGGCCTGCGACGCCGGCTGCTCGAAGGCATGGATCAGAAAGATCTGATCCTGGAAGACTATGTTTCCGCCATCCTGGGCGATCTGCTGGAACAGCATTGCCCGCCCAAGGCGCACGTCAATGATTGGGACACCAAAGGGCTGAAGGATGCGATCTTCACCCGCTTCGGCGTTGATATTTTCGCCGAGGGCATCAAGCCCGACACGCTGAGCCGGCAGGAACTGGGCGACGCGATTTTCGGCAAGCTCAAAGAGCGCTACGACGCAAAGGAAAAGCTGATTGGCCCCGACGCCATGCGCCATCACGAGCGCATGATCATGCTGAGCGTGATTGACCAGCAGT
>JBKQRC010000006.1:0-21891 GCA_052326105.1 Candidatus Sulfotelmatobacter sp.
AACCTCTTGTGTTCGAGCTGTCACGCCCGTGGCACCGCTCGGTAGCGAAGTTCGGTTGTGATAACCGCTGAATGCATATAAGCGGGAAGCACTCCTCAAGATGAGATCTCCCAACCCGTAAGGGATAAGAAGGGCCCAGGAAGACTACCTGGTTGATAGGCTGGAAGTGGAAGCGCAGTAATGCGTGCAGCTTACCAGTACTAATCGCCCGTTCGGCTTGACCATAAAATTTACTCGGTGCAGAGAAGCTTCTAGCTGCTAGCTCCTAGCTAGAACCTGAGCAGAAGTGAGAAGTTCAGCAGAAGCTTCCCGCCGACGCTTTCTGGAAGGAAAGCAAAGCCGAAGTAAGATGTGGTTGAAATCGGAAAGAAGCAAACATGAAAGTAAGCCACACCCAATCTATTCAGCTGTGAGGTATCGTCCTCACGATCTTTGAAAAATCAGCTTCTAGCTCCTAGCTTCTAGCTCAATCCAACGGGCTCAGGCTGCGGGGCGGAAGCCGAGAGATCAAGTTTGCAGCGAGGGATTTTCCGTGGTCGCGGTAATGCGCCGGAAGATTCAAGCTAGTAGCTAGAGGCTAATAGCTAAGAGCTGCTTCAAGTTGTCGGTGATCTTACCGCGGGGGATCCACCCGTTCCCATCCCGAACACGGAAGTTAAGCCCCGCCGGGCCGATGTTACTGCACGCGCCAAGTGTGTGGGAGAGTAGGTCGTTGCCGGCATAAATAAAGGCCGTTGAGAGAAATCTCGGCGGCCTTTTCCTTTTGCAACAGCTGGGAGTCGCCGCTAGACTTGTTCGCGACAGAAAGGGACGCAGTTATGAAAGTCGCAGAAGCATTGGCGCTGCGGGCTGATTTACAGAGGCGCCTTGAGCAATTAAAGCAGAGGCTGGTCAAGAACGCGCGCATTCAAGAAGGCGATAAGCCGGAAGAGGATCCGGTCGAGTTGCAGTCCGAGCTTGAAAACTCGGCACAGGAATTAACTCTGCTGATTCAGCGCATCAACCGCACGAACTCTGCAGCACGCTTTGGCGACCGAACGCTGGCTGACGCGCTTGCCGAGCGGGACGTGCTAAAGATCCGCTACAACGCGTATCGCGAACTTGCGACTGCAGCATCGACCACGCAGGGCCGTACGACACGTTCCGAAGTAAAGTTCGTCAGCACAGTGAGTGTTGCGGCGATTCAGCGGAAGGCTGACGACTTGGCCAAGCAGCATCGGGAACTCGACACGAGGATACAGGAAGCGGATTGGCTGACGACGTTGTTGGACTAGGACGAGTGGGTAGTTGGTAGTTGCCGCAACGAGAAGTGAGCACAACCCTACGGCGGGGTAATGCCGACTCGGTAGTGCGGGGGCAGCACTAGACGGTTCGATTCCGTCCCGTACAGAGTATGCCCAGCAAGGCGCACAAACGCACGGCGCATTGTAACCGTGTACAACCGTGTGCTGATCTCGGTGCGGCGGCGAGGGCGGGTAAGGGGCACTCGTCGAAGTCCCGCTGGGCCGGTGCTACTGAACGCGAAAGTCTGCGGGAGAGTAGGTCGTTGCCGGCATAAATAAGGGCCACGTTCA
This sequence comes from Candidatus Sulfotelmatobacter sp., assembly GCA_052326105.1. Taxonomy (GTDB): domain Bacteria; phylum Acidobacteriota; class Terriglobia; order Terriglobales; family Acidobacteriaceae; genus Sulfotelmatobacter. The sequence goes on from JBKQRC010000006.1 coordinate 1,575, forward strand.
GAAATGAGTGTGGCCTTTTCCGTTTGGGGCAGCCCTTTTCACCTCAGGAGTACAATTTCTCAAAACCACTAATTTGGCCGACCCGATGCGAAGCCCCTCCGCCAAGGCGAAGACTGACACTCCCTCCGACCTCGCGCGCGTGGTTCGATCTGACCTACTCCGTCGAGGGATCAAACCTCCACCACTGTCCTCCCTAGCGCAGAACCTCGGAGGGGTGGCCCATCCCAGCCGCGTCCCTTGCGGCTAGGGTGAGGGCTTTGACTTCCATTGCTCTCTAACCTCAAGTCAAAATCCCCACCCTGGTCTCGCCAAAGAGCGGCGAGACTAGAGTGGGGCACCCAACGGATTTCTGGTGCTGCTGGCTTTTGGCGGGCAGGAGTGTCCGCCTCACACAACAAAGTCAGATCCCCACTTACGTGGTTCAGACGGTTTGTTCTTGCTTGGCTACGGCGTCGAGATAGGCGGTGAGTTCGGCGCGGTCCTCGGGGAGAATTTTGATGAATTGAATGCCGTTGCCGACCTGGGGATAGGAGGTGACGACCTTGCCGAGGATGAGGAGCGTGCCTTCGAGTTGCAGTTTGAGTTCGACGGAGGTGCCGACGGGCAGCGGGTACATGCTTTCGATGTAGCAGCCGCCGAGGCTGAGGTCGGAGGTAGCGCAGCGGATCGGGGTGTCGCTGCCTTCGGCGTGAACTTCGACGGGCACTCTCACCGTGAATCGCGGATGCTTGCGCCGCTCAGGTGAATACATGGCCCGGTCCTTTAGAACCTGGAGCCCAAAAACGCCTACAGGAAAATTATAGGCCTGGGGGCGCGGGCCGGAAGGGATTAGTAACCACGGGAAGATTACGGAGGTACCGGGGTGGGTGTTACCCGGGGAAGGCAAACCGTTGGCGGACAGGAGTGTCGGCCCACACAAATCCCCCCCTTCGGCAGGCTCAGGGCAGGCTCTAGCCGCAAAGAACGCGGCTAGGATGGAGCACCCGCTGCATTCTTTCGCCACCCTGTTATGCGGCGGGGTGAAAGAAGCGGATGAGAAAGAAGGCTACGGCGGCGACGGCGGCGGAGGCGGGGATGGTCAGGACCCAGGCCCAGACGATGCGGGTGGCGACGCCCCAGCGGACGGCGGAGAGGCGATGCGTGGCGCCGACGCCGACAATGGCTCCGGTGATGGTGTGGGTAGTGGACACGGGGATGCCGGCGAGAGCGGTGGCGAACAGGGTGATGGCGCCGGCGGTTTCGGCGCAGAATCCGCCAACGGGCCGGAGCTTTGTGATGCGGGTACCCATGGTATGGACGATGCGCCAGCCGCCGAAATAGGTTCCGAGAGCGATGGAAGTGTGGGCGGCGAGAATGATGGGCCAGTGATAGTGTCCCCAGTTTCCGGCGAGCTGGGAGGCGGTAAGGATTTTGGCGCCGTAGAGGGCGCTGGCGACGATCCCCATAGTTTTCTGAGCGTCGTTGCCGCCGTGGCCGAGACTGTAGGCGGCGGCAGAAAGAAGCTGCAGCTTGCGGAACCAGGCGTCAATACGCTGCGGGGCTTTGTTGCGCAGGATCCAGTAGACGGCGACCATGAAGCCGAAGCCGAGGACGAGTCCCATGATGGGGGCGATGACGATAAAGATGAGGGTCTTGTACCATCCGGCCACGATGATGACACGCCAGCCGGCGCGCAGGATGGCGGCGCCGGCCATGCCGCCGATCAGGGCGTGCGAGGAGGAAGTGGGAAGGCCCCACAACCAAGTGAGGAGGTCCCAGACGATGGCGCCGAGAAGTCCGGCGATGACAACGTATTGGGTGACGAAATCGATGCGGATCATGCCGCTGCCAATGGTCTTCGCGACGGCGGTGCCGAGCAGAAAGGCAGCGACGAAGTTGAAGAAGGCGGCCCAGACCACGGCCAGGCGGGGAGAAAGAACGCGGGTGGAAACGACGGTGGCGATGCTGTTGGCGGCGTCGTGAAATCCATTGAGGAAGTCGAAGGTCAGGGCGACCAGGACGGTGATGATCAGGAGCAGGAACTCAGGTTTCACGAAGTCTGCCTGTCGGCGAAAGCGCGAGATTTAAGAACTCTTCAGAACTATGGTTTCCAGCACGTTCGCTACGTCTTCTGCTTTGTCGGTTGCGAGTTCGAGGAATTCGATCAGCTCTTTGCTCTTGAGCAGGGTAATGGGATCTTTCTCCTGATCGAAGAGTTGGCCAATGGCGGCGCGCGAGATCACGTCGGCTTCGTTTTCGAGGCGATTGATTTCGACGCAGTGGGTCAGGATGTCGCCGTTCTTACGGAGAAGAGAAAGGGCGCGCTGCACTTCCTGGCTCTGCAGGAGAATCAAGCGGGCGAGTTCGAGGGCCACGGGCGGCGGATTGGTGATGCGGTACATGATGATGCGGGCGCAGGCCGCGTTCATCAAGTCGAGCACGTCGTCCAGGGACGAAGTCAACTGGTGAATGTCCTCGCGGTCAAACGGGGTGATGAAGCTCTGGTTGAGCTTGGTGAGGACGGCGTGGGTCATCTCGTCGCCCACGCGCTCAATGCGGCGAATCTCAGCGACTTTGGCGTCGAGGTCGGTGTAGTCGGTGAACAGGGCGACCAGTGTCCGAGCGCCCGCGATGACGTTTTCGGACATCTGGGAGAACATCTCGAAGAAGGTGTTATCCCGGGGAATGAGAGGGGTCATCGGGAAGCAATAGGGCTCCAAAACAGAATGTATGAGGTAGAGCGGGACACTATCTCATGCATGCGGGAGGGGCGTCAAATAAGGGATCGGCGTAGCGAGGAGTCAGGAAAGTCCGAAGGGAGTACACCGAGAGCGCGGGCAGCGTTAGCGGCCGACTTCAACTAGCGGTGAGAGCGGTGAATCCCAACCGGGGAACGGCGAGGAATGCCAATGCCGGCAAACAGAATGACGAACAGGGCGGCGACGGCACCGACCGCGGCACGGGCGAAGAAATCGATGAAAGCCTGATCAAGGCCCATACCGAGCAGTATGGAACGGCTGAGAGCGGGAAGCGAGGTTACTAAATGGGTAGTCCTAAAGTTTGTCAAGGAAGGGGTTCATTGAAAAGAGTCAAAATCCCCACCCTCCCGCATAGAACGCGACAAGGGTGGGGCACCCGCGGCCTCACGTCGGTTAGGCGCCTACTTCGCCACTGACTTCCGGCGCTGGCGCGTCTTGATACGGGGCTTCTGCGTCGCGAATTGCTGGGCGGGGTTTGCGGCCGAAGATGGCTTCTTTCATCAGCTTGAAGATCGTGCGACGGTTTTCTGCCGCCACTTTCAGCCAGGCAAGTTTTCCGAGCATAGGGAAATAAATGCCGCGGAAGCAGAGGCGGGCGAGGAAGATGTTGATGCGGTAACCGAGAGGCTGGTCGTCGAGGGAGTCGACGGCCTGGGCCAGGGCCTCTGGGCTGTAGGCGCGGGCCCAACCGTAATTCACTTCGGCGTGAGCTTCTTCGATGGTCATTTTCAGCGGGGTGTGGGCCATGGCGAAGGGGACGAACTCCTGCCAGTGTTTGGCGCGGGTGAGGCGGCCGGCGAGCTCCAGGCGCTTGTAGAGCGGGGTTGCGGGTAAGGGGGTGAGCAGGCCGAAAATCGGCAGGCCCGGGGGCCAGGTGCGGACTTGCTCGAGGGTACGCTCGGCGACGCCGACGGTGTCGTTGTCCATGCCGAAAATGAACGAGGTGATGGCGTAGACGTTGCGTTTGGCGAGGCGTTCGAGGACGGCGGCGTATTCGCCTGGCTTATTGAATCCCTTGTTGACGTCTTTGAGATTGGCGGGATCGATGGACTCCATGCCGATGAAGACCCACTTGCCTCCGGAAGCGGCGATCAGGTCGCAGAGTTCCTCATCGCGCAGGAGGTTGGCGCTGATCTGGGCCACCCAGTGAACCTGGGCGTTGGCAGCGATGATGTCGCGGAGAAGGGATTTGGTGCGCTTCACGTTGATGGCGAAATTGTCGTCGATGAAGAAGACGGCCATCTGACCTTTTTCTTTGCGGGCGCGGGCCTTGAGCAGGAGAAGTTCGTTGACGACACTCTCGTTGGTGCGGAACCGGATGGAGTCGCCGAAAAATCCGGTCACGGTGCAGAACTCGCAGCCATAGGGACAGCCGCGTCCGGACTCAACCGGAATGATGCGAAATGTTCCCCAGCCTTCGCCGACTCTCTTGAGCACAGGGTACACGACCTTGGGCAACAGATTGAACTGGCGGAGATCGATCTTGTCCCAGGGAATTATGGGATATTGCTTTAACGAGGGCTTGCGCTCCTGGCCAAAGACATCGACGGGCGCATAAAGTTCCTTGAGTTCGCCGCGAGCGGCATCGTTGACGATCTGGGGCCAGGTTTCGTCGGCCTCACCGAGGGCGACGGCATCGGCGTGGCGGGGGCCACCGTCGCGGCCGAGGGCTTCGTCGGCAAGCTCGGTAACGTGAGGGCCGCCCATGACGACGGGGACTCCGGTGACGCGAATAGCGTCGGCGATGCGATAGGCCTTGGCGATCATACGGGTCATGGCGCCGATGCCGACCAGTCCAATGTTCTCGTCGCGGACAAATTGTGCGATCTGCGTTTCGTCCATGGGCTGCGCGTTGCCGTCAATCAGGAGAACTTCGTGGCCGGGAGGAGTCAGAGACTGGAGGAGGAACATCCAGAGATGCGGCATGAAGTTGCGGGTTACGCCGTTGTCGGGGTTATAGAGCAAGATTCTGATGACGTTCCTCCTGAAGCCGTACTTAGTGCGCGCGCCTGGGCCGTCACGAGCGATGCCACGAACTGGCCTCTTCTGCGAGCGCCTTGCGGAATGAATTTGTTCGGGTTCCCCAGTCGTGGGGAATTCTACAGACTCTGGTCTCTGAATAGTGTGCAGTTTTGAACAGCGGCCGGTATCTGGCCATCGCGGGCTAGAGTCAGGATCAATTGTAACGTCAAAAGGGGGCGGACAGGAGTATCCGCCCCACACACAAATCAAAATCCCCACCCTAGCCGCAAAGAACGCGGCTAGGATGGGGCACCCAACCCCCAGAGTAGCTACTGGGCCGGGGTTCCCGTTGCTGTGGGAGCGGCCGGGGCTTCGGCGGTCGCATCGGCAGTCACGGGGTTGATCTTTACCGTGGCCAGGATCTTCTCCAGGCGGTCGAAGACCTTGTCGCGGTCCACGTGCTTGATGAGGCCGTCCTCAGACGCCACGGTGGTGACGTTGAGTGCGAACTCATAGCAGGCTCCATTCTGGAAAGCATGGAAGTACTTCGAGTCGCTCTGGCGCGCGCCTTCACCGGCGACGGTTTCAGTGGCGCTGAGTTCGAGGTCACCAAGGATCAGCTTCGGATTGGACACAGGTTCCGCGGACGAGGCCGGAGCGGTCTCATTCGCCTTGGCTGCGCTGGCTTGGTCAGAAGTGGCTGAAGTCGCGGTTGAGGCAGACTGAGCTGACGCGGGCAGAACCTCCGGCGACGCGGTTGCAGGGGCCGGAGTTTCGGCGGGCGCGGCAGCGGCGGTCACGACCTTGGACTGCGGCACAGCGAACTGGTTGCATTGATCGGCGGTGAGAGCCTTGTTGACGCTCACGTTGAAGAATGCGGACGAGAAGTCGGTGTTGACGAAACCGGTTTCAGGCAATTCAACCGCGGCGAGTGCGACTCCGCCGGGCTGGACGAAGTTCATCGGGATGGGGCTGGCGGTCAGAAGATCGGCCGCAGCGTTCCCGGTCTCGATGGCGTAGCGGCGTGAATATTCAAAAGTCACGCCGTAAGTCTTGTCGGTGTAGTTCACGGTCGCGGGCTTCTTATGCACGACTTTCCTGGCAGCTGGCTTGTTCTCCGCTGGCAGGGGAGGCGCGGGCATGGACGCGACTGGAATCTGGGCCTGCGTAACAGGAATCTGGTTATTGGAGCGAACGGGTTTCGGCTTCTCGCTGGAGCAGCCGACGGTCAGGGAGCAGACGATCAGCACAGCTGCGAAAACGAGCGCGCTGAGGTTGCCCCAGGCTACGGAACTTTCTGTGATCTTGCGGAATGCGTTGATGCGGGTCATGGTTGGTCACCTCCTGCCGACTAGCGGCGCTATGGAGAATGCACGGCGCTGGCCAGAAACGGGCGCGTTGATTCGGCGTGGGTTAGGGAACTGAAGATGAATGCGGGACGTGGCGCGCAGGACACGATGTGGATGGGAGGACACGGGCGAACTCTCTGAACCTCAGGCGCTGCTTTGCGGACTCCGCGATTTTCCCTGCGAGTTTTGCGGTTGAAAGTCTTAGACCGCAAAGCACGCGAAGGAATCGCGAAGGACGCAAAGGAGTCATCTGGGAAATTCGAGCTGCACACCGGCCAATGCATACCGGGCTTCGACGGAATGGAGGATTTCGGATATCGTAATCGGCTCGGTAGAAAGCGCTTCCGGGCGGCAGCGAGATACGGCGGGCGCTGGGTGTGGGAGAAGATCCGGGCCCGGCAAGGAACTGGGCGTGAGGGAGACGAACCGATGATCGAGCGTGTAGGGTACCGGGGTTGGAAGAACTGCTGGAAGTTTTCGAATGAATCGGTCGAGTTGATCGTGCTGGCGGATGTGGGGCCGCGAGTGATCTGGTATGGGCTGCGAGCCGGTGAGAATCAATTTCATGAAGTGGAGGAGGATGCGGGACGAGCGGGATCGGTGGAATTCCGGCTTTATGGGGGACATCGGTTGTGGGCTTCACCGGAGGTGGAGCGGACTTATTTTCCCGATAATGCGGCAGTGACGGTTTCGCGGCAGGGGAATGCGGTACGGTTTACCGCGCCGCGCGAGGACCGGCCGCCGGGAACGAAGCTGCAGAAAGAGATGGAAATCGAACTGGCCGCGGAGGGTTCGGAGGTGCGGTTGACACATCGCATCACCAACCACGACCGGGAGGCAACGGAACTGGCGGTATGGACTCCAACGATGACGCGGGCGGGAGGACGGGGGATTCTGCCGCTGCCGACGAGGCACGCGATGGATCAGGATCACTATCTGCCGGTGGGAGTGTTCGGGGTATGGTCGTATACGGATTTTTCGGACACGCGGTGGAGGCTGGGGACGGAGTTCGTGCAGTTATCGCAGGCGGAGAATCCGACGGGAAGGTTTCGCGAGCAAATGGGTGGAATTTTCAATACCGCGGGATGGGGAGCGCACTTCCGGCGAGGAACTTTGTTTGTGAAACGGGCGAGCGTGGCTGCCGGGGCAAAGTATCCGGATGGAGGATGCAATTTCGAGATGTTTACGAATCCGGAGTTTCTGGAAGTGGAGACGCTGGGACCGTTGGTGGAATTGAAGCCGGGAGAAACGGCGGAGCATGTGGAGCGTTGGTGGTTGTTTGGCGATGTCCCCGATGGAGAGGGAGATGCATGGGTGCGGGAGGCGGTGGTGCCGCGCGTGGAGAAAACCAAGAGTTGAGAATTCGTGCGGGAGAGGAGTAGGGATGAATCGAGTGATGGAAGCGGGCGCAGTTTTGAAACGCATTTTGTGTTTCGTTTTGTGCGTGGGCGCTACGGCGGGCTGGGCGCAAAGTGCAACCGGATCGAGCACAGAAAAAGTCATTATTGATACCGATATCGGAGATGACGTAGACGATGCGTTCGCGCTCGCGCTGGCGGTGCGGAGTCCCGAGCTGCAGATTCTGGGTGTGACCACAACTTTTGGCGATACTGAAACGCGGGCGAAGCTGGTGGACCGATTTCTGGGAGAAGTCGGGCGGGCAGACATTCCGGTGCTGGCAGGAAAGGCGACGGAAACAAAGAATCCGATGTCGCAGAGGCGGTACGCCGAGGGCGGGCACTCCGCCAAGGGCTCGCATGGGGACGCGGCCGATTTTCTGCTCGATCAGATCCGAAAGCATCCGGGGGAGATCACTCTGATTGGAATTGGTCCGCTGATGAATGTGGGCGCGGCGATTGATCGCGACGCGGCGACGTTCCGCAAGCTGAAGCGGGTGGTGATCATGGGAGGCTCGATCCGGCGTGGGTATGGGGATTTGGGGTATACGGCGCCGGTTCCACCGATGCCGGAGTGGAACATCCTGAATGACGTGGCTTCGGCGCAGAAGCTTTTTGCGGCGGGGGTTCCGCTGTATGTGATGCCGCTCGATTCGACGCAGTTGAAGCTGGATGAAGTGAAGCGGGCGTTTCTGTTCAGCCAGGGCACGGCGGTGACGGATCAGCTGGCGGTGCTGTATCACTTGTGGGGACAGGAGACGCCGACGCTGTTTGATCCGATGACGGTGGCGTTCGTGCTGCGGCCGGAATTGTGTCCGGTGAAGGGGATGCACATTCGTGTGGACGAGAAGGGATTCACGCGCGAGGAGCCGGGGCCGCAAAATGCGCAGGTGTGCCTGGAATCGAATGCGGAGGATTTTTTCAAGTTCTATTTGAAGAGGGTGGCGGGGAAATGAGGGTCAAAATTCCCACCCTAGCCGCAAAAAGCGCGGGGATGGAGTGCCCCGCAGAAGCAGAAATGGGACACCTGACATAAAGTCAAAATCCCCACCCTAGCCTCGCCAAAGAACGGCGAGTCTAGGATGGGGCACCCGCACCCGACAGTTAAAACACCGACAGTTTCGCAAGGAGAGAGTGGAGATGATACGGGCGGCGTTTTTGGCGGCAGTTCTGTTGACTACGGTGGCGTTCGCGCAGACGAAGCAGGACGTCGATCTGATCGTCAGCGGCGGGATGGTCGTGACCATGAATGGAACGCGGGCGATTTACCAGGACGGAAGCATCGCGATCAAGGGCGATGCGATCGTCGCGGCCGGACCGCGGGCGGAGGTCGAGACGCGATACAAAAGCGGGCAGACGATCGATGCGCGCGGGCGGCTGGTGCTGCCGGGATTCATCAACGGACACACGCATGTGCCGATGACTCTGTTTCGCGGATTGCACGATGACGTCACGCTGAATGACTGGCTGTACAAGTACATCTTTCCGGCGGAAGCGAAGAATGTGAATGAGGAATTCGTGCGCTGGGGCACGAGGCTGGCGGCGGCCGAGCAAATCCGGTCGGGAGTGACGACGTTTGCCGACATGTATTACTTCGAGGATGCGGTCGCGGAAGAGACGAAAGCAGCGGGAATGCGCGGAGTGCTGGGCGAGACGTTCATTGATTTTCCGGCGCCGGACAACAAAAGCGAAGCGGAAATGCTGGCGTACACGGAGAAATTTCTGAAGCGGTGGCAGGGGGATGCGCTGATTCATGCGGCTCCGGCTCCGCATTCGATTTATACGTGCTCGAAGAAGACGCTCGAAGATGCGGTGGGGCTGGCGAGGAAATATCATGCGCCGATTCTGATCCATGTGGCCGAGATGAAGAAAGAATGGGACGACAGCGAAAAGGCAAACGGGATGTCTCCGGTGCAATATCTCGAAAAGATTGGCGTGCTGGGGCCGGACGTGGTGGCGGCGCATTGCATTTTTGTGGACGAGGCGGACCGGGAGCTGCTGGCGGAACGGCAGGTGGGGTGCGTGCATAATCCGTCGAGCAACATGATGCTGGCGAGTGGAGTGTCGCCGGTGCCGGAACTGCGGGCGGCGGGGGTTGCGGTGGGGCTGGGGACGGATGGCCCGGCGGGGAGCAATAACGATCTCGATCTGATGGAGGAGATTGATCTGGCAGCGAAGCTGGCGAAAATTACGAAGATGGACCCGCTGGCGTTGAATGCGAAGGCTGTAGTGGAGATGGCCACGATCGATGGAGCGCGGGCACTGCACATGGAGAAAGAGATTGGGTCGCTCGAAGCGGGCAAGAAGGCGGATCTGATCCTGATCAGTCTGAATGAGCCGAATGCGGTGCCGATGTATGACGTCTATGCGCAGATTGCGTACTCGTTGAAGGCGACTGACGTGGAGACCGTGGTGATTGGCGGGCGCGTGGTGATGCGGAACCGAAAGTTGCTGACCGTGGACGAGCCGCGAGTGCTGGACAAAGCGCGGGAGTATGAGAAGTCGGTGAGTAAGTCACTGGGGATGGAGTAGGAAGAGCCATCTCAAAACCACAAAGTCAAAATCCCCACCCTGTCGCAAGAAGCGCGACAAGGGTGGGGCACCCGCGGCTTTCATCGAGAGACTCGTAATCCCTTGGGTCCCTTATAATCAAAAGATTCTCTATGGCTACGATTCTTGACCGGATTGTCGCGGCTGCGCGGGCGCGAGTGGCAGAGGCCAAGCGCGGCGCGGACGTGCGCGAACTGCAGCGGCGGGCGGAACAGCATGCGCCGCGCGGGTTTCGGCGCGCTCTGGTGGAGAAGAGCCGCGAGGGCATCGCAGTAATCGCGGAGTTGAAAAAGGCGTCGCCGTCGAAGGGTCTAATCCGGGCTGAGTTTCGTCCGGCGGAACTGGCGCGGGAATTGGAGGCGGCGGGGGCGGCAGCGCTGTCGGTGCTGACGGATGAAGAGTTCTTTCAGGGATCGCTTCAGAACCTGCGTGAGGCTTCGTCGGCAGTGAAGATTCCGTGCTTGCGCAAGGATTTTATTGTGGATGAATTTCAGCTGGTGGAGGCGCGGGCGAATGCGGCGGATGCGGTGCTGCTGATAGTGGCGGCGCTGACTCCTGAAGAGTTGGGCCGGCTCGCGACGAGGGCGCGGGCGCGCTGCTTGGACGTGCTGTGCGAAGTTCACGATGGCCAGGAGTTGCAGCGGGCGCTCGATGCAGGATGCGATTTGATTGGCGTGAATGCCCGCGATCTGCGGACATTCCGGGTGGAGCTGGAGACGGCGTTTAGTTTGGCTGAAAAGTTTCCAGCTGGCATTGTGCGAGTGGCGGAGAGTGGGATTCATTCTGCCGACGATATCGCGCGGCTAAGGGCAGCGGGATATGACGCGTTTCTGGTTGGTGAATCGCTCATGCGGGCAGATTCACCGGGAGAGGCGTTGCGGGAGCTGCTTTCAAGTAGGGAAAGCCGGGTGCCGAGCGGGCGATAGAAAATCCCCACGTCTCGCAAAAGACGCTCGTGGAAGGGAAAAGCAGGTTCCTCACCGGCTGAAGCCGGTTCGGAATGACAAAGGTTAGGGGTGCGACGACTGGCAACTGCTAACTGGCAACTGGTACTGGCAACTGACAACTGGCAACTGGTTTTATGACTTGGATAAAGATTTGCGGGATGACGAATTTGGAGGACGCGCTCGTCGCGGTCGAGGCCGGGGCGGATGCGGTGGGATTTGTGTTTTATGAGAAGAGTCCGCGGTGCGTGAGCGTGGAGACGGCGCGGGAGATTGTGGCGAAGCTGCCGAAGAGTGTGGAGAAGGTAGGAGTGTTTGTAGGCGGCGCAGGGGCGGACTGGGTGCAGCCTGTGCTTTCGGCGGGATTGACCGCAGCGCAGCAATACCTACCACTAGAGTCAGATGTTAGGTCGCTCCTGGCAAAAGCAGGTTGGCGTGACTCTTGTCAGAAACCTCTGAAGTTGTTTTTGGCGCTTCCAATTGGTCGTTTTCTCGAAACCGGAGCCGACTTCAGTGGGATCGCAGAGGATTTCAAGCACCTTCATGACGATGTCCCGGGGTGTCCGCCGATTCCTGAGGGAGTGCTTGATACGTTCTTTCTTGATTCGGGGGGAGCGAAGTGTCCTGGCGGAACAGGAAGGACCTTTGACTGGAGGAAGGCGGTGCCCTTCGCGGAGGAGATGAAGCAGGCAGGCTTGAATCTTGTTGTTGCGGGAGGACTAACTCCAGAGAATGTTGGCAAGGCCATGGAGACTTTGAAGCCATGGGGCGTCGATGTAGCCTCCGGGGTGGAAGCAAGACCGGGGAAGAAAGATCCGGAGAAGGTGCGGGCGTTTGTGCGGGCGGTGCGGGAGATGGACAGGAAGGCCGGCTCGCACGCGGAATAGCTCGTGCACTGGACAGCATGTTCCTCACCGGCTGCGCCTGTTCGGAATGACAACGGTTTAGAAGCGAGAGAGTCGATGGCTGCGGTTCCGCAAAATACGAAAGTCAAAATCCCCACCCTAGCCTCGCCAAAGAACGGCGAGGCTAGGATGGGGCACCCTCGGGTTTTATCGTCCTCCCCCACTCCTGCGCGCGCCCACGAACCCGGGCGCTTTGGGGTGTATGGCGGGAGGTATGTACCCGAGACTTTGATGGCGGCGCTCGAGGAGCTGGAGCGCGAGTATGAGAAGGCGAAGCGGGACAGGAAATTTCAGGCGCGGTTGGATGAGTTACTGCGGACGTATGCGGGGCGTCCGACGCCGTTGTCTTTTGCGCGGCGGCTGACCGAGAAGCTGGGCGGGGCGAAGATTTATTTGAAGCGTGAAGATCTGTTGCACACCGGAGCGCACAAGATCAACAACTGCCTGGGGCAGGGGCTACTGGTGGAGCGGATGGGGAAGCATCGGGTGATCGCAGAGACGGGCGCGGGGCAGCATGGCGTGGCGACTGCTACCGTGTGCGCGCTGCTCGGGTTCGAGTGCGTCGTGTACATGGGCACCGAGGACATGAGGCGGCAGGAGTTGAATGTGTTCCGCATGCGGCTGCTGGGGGCGGAGGTGCGCGGCGTGGATTCAGGGTCGCGCACTTTGAAAGATGCGATCAACGAAGCGATGCGCGATTGGGTCACGAATGTGCGGACCACGCATTATTTGTTAGGGAGTGTGCTGGGGGCGCATCCGTATCCGACGATGGTGCGGGATTTTCATCGCGTCATTGGCCGCGAGGCGCGGGCGCAGATTCTGAAAGCTGAGGGGAAGTTGCCAGCGGCGATCATTGCGTGCGTAGGTGGAGGATCGAATTCGATCGGGATTTTCTATGAGTTTCTTAAAGATAAGAAGGTGCAGCTGATTGGCGTGGAGGCGGGAGGGCGCGGCGAGGCGCTGGGGGATCATGCGGCGCGGTTTCGGGGAGGATCTCCGGGCGTGCTGCAGGGAACATATTCTTACGTGCTGCAGGATGCGGCGGGACAAATTGCAGCCACGCATTCGGTGTCGGCGGGGCTGGATTATCCCTCGATCGGGCCGGAACACGCGGCATTGCGGGATGCGGGGCGGGCAGAGTATGTGCCGGCGTCGGATGCGGAGGCGCTGGAGGCGACGACTCTGCTGGCGCGAACGGAAGGGATCATTCCGGCGCTGGAGTCGGCGCATGCGGTGGCGGAGGTGGTAAAGCGCGCGCCTCGCATGAAGAAGTCCGACATCGTGATCGTGAATGTGTCGGGGCGCGGCGACAAGGATATTGGGATTATGCGGGAGAACCTGAAACTGGATTGAGCCATTGAGTCATTTAGCCATTGAGTCATTGAACCAATAGAAAACAATGCCTGAATGACTCAATGATTCAATGACTCAATAGTCATGCCCCTGACCTTTTACAGGAAACCGGCGCTGGTGGCGTACGTCACGTGCGGGGATCCGGATCTCGCGACTACGCGGGAGATTGTTCTCGCGGCGATTGAGGCTGGCGCGGACGTTATCGAGCTGGGTGTGCCATTCAGCGATCCGGTGGCGGATGGTCCGGTGATTCAGCGGGCAAGTGAGCGGGCGCTGAAGCATGGAACATCGCTCGGGCAGGTGCTGACGCTGGCGGCGGAGATCCGGCAGCATGCGCAGTCGACGGGGCTCATCATATTTTCGTACTTGAATCCGATACTGCGCATGGGGATGGAGAAATTCTGCAAAGTGGCGCGGGCGGCTGGACTGGACGGCGCACTGGTTACAGATTTGCCGGTGGAAGAGGCGGGCGAGTATTTGCGGGCGATGCGGGAGTATGATCTGGCGCCGGTCTTTCTGGCGGCGCCCACGAGTCCGGAGGAGCGGTTAAAGCGGATTGCGGAGGCGTCGCGGGGATTTGTGTATGCGGTGTCGCGGACGGGAGTGACGGGGGCGCAGCAGCAGTTGGCCGACGACGCTCGGAGACTGGTTAAGCGGTTGCGCCGCGTAACCCGGTTGCCGATTGCGCTGGGATTCGGGATTTCGACAGCGCAGCAGTTTGCTGAAGTTGGCGAGTTTGCCGACGCGGTGGTCGTGGGCAGCGCGATTGTGGAGACCATCGAGCAGAATCGCGGGCGGGAGGCGGCAGCGGTGGGAGAGTTCGTGAGGAGGCTATCAGCTGTCGGCTGCCAGTCGCTGCGCGATGAGGGCGGGATTGGCGGGGGAAGGTCAAAATCCCCACCCTGTCGCAAAAAGCGCGACAAGGGTGGGGCACCCGGCATTTTGCGTGTACTTTAGGTTTGCTGAGAGCTGCTTTTCATGGATATCGAGGATTGGCGAAAGAAAATTGATGAACTCGACCGCAAACTGGTGGCGCTGCTGAGCGAACGGGCGCGGGCCGCGGTGGCGATTGGGAAGCTCAAGCGCAATACCAATTTGCCTGTGTATGAGCCGGACCGGGAGCGAATCGTGTTTACGAACGTGCAGGAGGCGAACCGCGGGCCCTTGCCCGGTCGCGATCTGGTGAGAATTTACGAGCGCATCATTGATGTGATGCGAAATATTCAAAAAGAAGAGATCGTGCCGGCGGCGGAACCGGTGGAAGCGGAGACGGAATTGGATTCGGATGTAAATGATTGAAATAGCTCTTAGCTGTTAGCTCTCAGCTTTTAGCCAACCCTCTTTCGACGAAGGATTGTGATTGGCTGACGGACTTGCTGGCGCCGGGGGGAAAGCAGATTCCTCGCTTCGCTCGGAATGACAAGAGTTTGCAGGAGTCGAAGAGGCGAGAGGCACAGCTAGGAGCTAAGAGCTAAGAGCTGAAAGCCAGGAGCTGATTCTCTATGATTGTTGCCATGCAGGAAGGCGCGGAAGAGGCGCAGATTCAGCAGGTGATTGAGCACCTGGTGAAGATGGGGTTTGAGGTGCACCGCTCGACTGGAGCGCGCATGACGGTGCTGGGGGCGGTCGGGTCGGGAATTGATTTCGACATCCGCATTCTGGAACTGCTGCCTGGAGTGCAGGAAGTCCATCGCATAAGCTCGCCCTACAAGCTGGCGGGACGGAGCTTTCGCCCGGAGGGGACGATCGTCAGGCTGGCGAATGGGATTGGTGTTGGTGGGAACGAAGTCATCGTGATGGCAGGACCGTGTTCGGTGGAATCGCGGGAGCAGTTGTTCACGACGGCAGAGGCTGTAGCCAAGGCGGGCGCCAAAGTGCTGCGCGGCGGTGCGTTCAAACCGAGAAGCTCTCCGTATTCGTTTCAAGGGCACGGGGAAGATGCATTGAAGTTGCTGCGCGAGGCAGGCGAGAAGTTCAAACTGGTGGTGATCAGCGAGGTGATGGAGATTTCGCAGATTCCGCTGATGTTGCCGTATGTGGACATTCTGCAGGTGGGCGCGCGCAACATGCAGAACTTCAATCTGCTGCGCGAATTGGGGAAAGTGCGCAAGCCGGTGCTGCTGAAACGCGGGATCGCGGCGACGCTGGAAGAACTGCTGCTGTCGGCCGAGTACATCATGGCGGGCGGGAATTACGATGTGATTCTGTGCGAACGCGGGATCCGGACGTTTGAGACGTATACCCGGAACACGATGGACATTTCGGCGATTCCGATCATTCACAAACTGTCGCATCTGCCGATGACGGCCGATCCGTCGCATGGGACGGGGCGACGCGACAAGGTTGCGCCCATGGCGCGTGCGGCGGTAGCGGCGGGCGCAGATGCGCTGCTCATCGAAGTGCATTGCGATCCGGATAAGGCGCTGTCGGACGGAGCGCAGTCGCTGTTTCCGGGACAGTTCGCGCAACTGATGGACGAGTTGAGAATGATTGCGCCGGCTGTGGGGAGAAGGATCGGGTAGGCGAGGGACCAAATTAACACCGCAGAGGACGCAGAGTACGCGGAGGGGATGGCGGAGATAAGCGGATGAATCGCCGGCCAGTGGTCCCGGCGACAGAACTTGGGTGGTCTAAGATTCCTAAATCCTCCGCGTCCCCTGCGGTTTTCATTTTATCGTCATGCCAATTCGGCAAATCACGATCATTGGGACCGGCTTGATTGGCGGGTCGCTGGGGCTTGCGCTGCGGAAAAAGAAATTTGCTGGACGAATTGTGGGCTGTGACCGCGAGGCGACGCTGGAGCGGGCGCGAAAGCGCGGCGCGATCGACGATGGGACTTCAAATCCGGGAGACGCGATACGGGGCAGCCAGGTGGTGGTGCTGGCGACTCCGGTGCTGGCCATTGTGGATCTGATCGAGCGCGTGGGGCCGGTGCTTCCGGCGAAAGCTTTGCTGACGGATGTTGGGAGCACGAAGGTGGCCGTGGTGGAACGGGCGGTGAAGGTGCTGGGGAAGAATGCGGGGAAGCGGTTTCTGGCCGGGCATCCGATGGCTGGAAGAGAATTGAGCGGAGTAGATTATGCGGATGCCGATCTGTTTCAGAATGCGGTGTGGTTTCTGACGCCGCTGCCGGGTCAGACCTTGAAGGAAGGCCTGTTCGCCGAATACGCAGGATGGATTGATGAGATTGGAGCACGGATTGCGATGCTGCCTGCGGAGGAGCACGACCGGCTGTGCGCGTGGATCAGCCACGTGCCTCAAATGATTTCGACGGCGCTGGCGGCGGCGCTGGTCGAGGAGTTTGGGGCTGAAGCTCCGCTGCTGCCGGCGGGGGGACGGGCGCTGCAGGAGATGACGCGAATTTCGGCGAGCCCGTACTCGATGTGGCGGGATATCGCGATCAGCAACAAGAAAAATCTGGAAGATGCACTGTGGAAGGTGGAGCAAAGGCTGGCACACGTGCGGGAGAATCTTGCCACGCGTCAACTGGCGGAGGAATTTGAGCAGGCGCATGCGTTGCGGAAGGTGCCGGGGAAGAGAAAGTAAGATTTCACCGCAGAGGCACAGAGGCACGGAGAAAGGCGATTGTTGAATTTTGATTTTTGATTGTTGAATGGAACCTGCGGCGTCTTGCGAAAGAGTTCCATTCAACAATCAAAAATCAACAATTGATTTAGAATTCTCCCGCTATGAATAAAGCTGTGGCCAATGCGGATGAGGCCATCCGCGACGTGTTCGACGGCGCGACGATCATGATCGGCGGGTTCGGCCTGTGCGGCATGCCGGAGAATTTGATTCGCGCGCTGGTGCGCAAAAGGACGAAGGATCTTAGGACCATCAGCAACAACGTGGGCGTGGACAGCGTGGGAAACGGGTTGCTGCTGGCGGCGGGGCAGATCGTGCATCACATCGGAACATACGTCGGCGAGAACAGGCTGCTGGAGGAGATGGTGCTCGCGGGCAAGATCAAGCTGGACCTGGTTCCGCAGGGAACGTTTTCGGAGCGGATTCGGGCGGGGGGTGCGGGTATTCCAGCGTTCTACACGCCGACCGGCGTAGGAACCGTGGTGGCAGAAGGGAAAGAGACGCGCGAGTTCGACGGGCGGTTGTACGTGATGGAGCGCGGACTCACGGCGGATTTCGCATTTGTGAAAGCGTGGAAAGGTGACCGGGAAGGCAATCTGATTTACCGGAAGACGGCGCGGAATTTTAATCCCATGATGGCGACGGCGGCGAAGATCACGATTGCGGAGGTCGAGCATCTGGTGGAAGTGGGCGAATTGGAGGGAGATCAGATTCACACGCCTTCGATTTATGTGAAACGCATTTTTCAGGGAGAGTTGTACGAGCGGAGGATTGAAAGAAGGACGGTAAGAAAAGCAGTACCGACTATGTGAGAAAAACACCCACTTCTCGCGCAAAGAACGGCCAACAACGAACGACCAACATGAATAAACCAGGTAAAGATACGGACAAGCGCGAGCGCATTGTGAAGCGGATCGCACGCGAACTGCGCGATGGGTTCTATGTGAACCTGGGGATCGGCATGCCGACGCTGATCGCGAATCACGTGCCAGAGGGGATGGAGGTCACGCTGCAGTCGGAGAACGGCATGCTGGGGATTGGGCCGTATCCGATCGAGGGGCAGGAGGATCCCGATCTCATCAACGCGGGCAAGGAGACGGTGAGCGAGATGCCGGGGACGTCGTATTTTTCGAGTGCCGAATCGTTTGCCATGATCCGCGGCGGGCACATTGATCTGAGCGTTCTGGGCGCGATGGAAGTGGATGAATCGGGGAGCATCGCGAACTGGATGATCCCGGGAAAGATGGTGAAGGGCATGGGCGGGGCGATGGACCTGGTCGCGGGCGCGCGGCGCGTGGTGGTGGCGATGGAGCACACGACGCGCGAGGGGGCGCCGAAGATTCTGAAAAAGTGTACGCTGCCGCTCACGGGCGTCCACGTGGTGGATACGATTGCGACCGAGATGGCCTACATCCGGGTGACGAAAGATGGGTTGGTGCTGGAGGAAGTTGCGCCCGGGTTAACGGCGGACGACGTGCAGCGGGCGACTGAGGCGCGGCTGATTGTGAGTCCGGGGTTGAGGGTGATGGAGAGCTAGGGCTGCTAGAGATCTGACCTCACGGTTCGGGGTTAGTCGGAGGCAAGCAACTTCAGTGCTCGTTCACGCTGCTTCCCCAGCTTCACTTTCGAGATCTTTACGAATTCTCGTGCGGCCCTGTCGGCTGCAATGGACGATTTCCTCGCTATGCCCTGGAAGAACTTGGACCACTTGAGGACGTCGCCTTTGCGCACTGTCAGCGATTGCCAGTGGGCGAGCTTTCGTCGGCGTGCTTTTGAAAACTTCTGCCCGGCGTACTTAAAGGTGTAGACGCCGCCGTCATGGACGAGGAGGTTTCTGTCGTTGAGGAACCCGGCGTACCTCTTGGCCTCGTCCTTGGAAAATGGGGATATTTTGAGGAGGTCAGTAAACAAACCGTTCACAGAATGGGCCGAACCCCAGTCGTAGTGTTCCACGAGGATCGATCCGATCCGATGCTTTGATCCGTCGACCAAGTGGAGGACTTCCGATAAGGTAAAGTTGCAGTCCCGCCGAATCACAAATCCCTCGAGCAGCGTAGGGCAGATGTTGACGATTGCCGCGAAGAGGTCCTTGAAAAATGCCTCGAAATACGCCGCGAGACCGATGAGACAAATGCCGGTAAGGGCGCTAGGCGGAGGCGGCTCGTCCTTGCGCCTCTTGAGAAGGGCTTCTAAATCTTCAACGTTCAGAAGAAAGAGCCCGAGTGGCGGAACGCCGGCGACAAAGTACTCTAGCGAAAGAACTCTCGGCCTACTTTTGCGTTGCTCCCTCTGCTGGGCCTTAAAGGCCTGAGCCATCAGGACGTTGTAAGTCGGCGTTGTGCGCGACATGAGCGCTGCACCTCGTCTCTGATGCTCAGAATACTCGCGTCACGATGCGCAAATCCATCCCTTCTGGTGCACAGCGCGCGCAGAGCGCCGCAAAAGGCAGTGTACCTGCTACGCGGTGGCGATGCGGCGGATCAGGTCTTCCTGCTCCGCTTTACTTTCTGCGCCGATGGTGAAGGCGTCGAGCACGCCGAGCGACAATGCATACTTGATCGCCTCGTCCTGACGCTTGCGCAGCGTGCCCTGGCCTAGAATTTTCATTCCCACCACGGCCTTGCCCGCCGCTTTCATTTCCTTTAACACCGCAACAACGGTCGCGGGATCGGCGTCCGTGTAGGCGCCGACGGGATTGATGCGGGCTAGATCGATTTCGACCCAGGGCGACTTGGCGGCGGCGCGCAGGGCTTCGATCGAGTGGCAAGAGCAGCCGTGGGTGCGGATGATTCCCTTCTGCTTGGCCTCCGAGAGAACGTCCATGGCGCCCTTGTAGCGGTCGGTCCAGTCGGCCTCGGTGACGCAGTGCATCAAGCAGACGTCGAGATAGTCGGTGCCGAGTTCGCGGCGGAAGCGGTCGAGATCGGCGCGGGCGCCGGCCGGGTCGCGGGAGAAAGTCTTGGTTAACACCGTGACTCTGTCGCGGGGCACGTGCTTGAGCGCCTCGGCCACGTGAGGATGGCTGCCGTAGGAGTCGGCGGCGTCGAAGAAACGCAGGCCGTGGTCGTATCCGTTCAGCAGAAGATCGGAGAGGCCTTTGACGCCCAGCGCGGTCTGGTGTGAATGATGCTCGCCACCGACGGTGCCGGTGCCCATGGCTAGGCGGCTGGTCTTGATGCCCGTGCTGCCAAGCGTCACCGTGTCGGAAGCGGAGAATTTTGCGGGGAGAGGCTGGTCCGCGATGGCCTGGAGAACGGACTTCGATGAGAGCCAGGCCGCTCCCAGGCCTGACGCGGAACGAATGAGGAATTCGCGGCGACGCATGGAGTCCTCCTGAGACGGTGGCGCAACGGGTTCCTATGAGGCTACACCAAAGAGTGGGAGCCGCGCATCAGAGATCCCACCCCGTGTCGTTAGCACATGATATGTCCGGTTGAGATAGCAAGTGAAGTGTCCGCTATGCAGGCGGCGAGGGTAGGAGACCATGGAAGGCATGTTCTCTTACACGCAGGCCGCGATGGAGCGGGCGATGAA
>JBKQRC010000007.1:0-8266 GCA_052326105.1 Candidatus Sulfotelmatobacter sp.
AAGTGGACGATCTCTCCGCTGAAATCGCCGGAAAAGAGATACTTATTGCGCCCAACTCACCCTCACCGGGCGTGACCGTCGCTTTTATTGTCGAGAATGGAGCCCCAGTCGAGTTTCTCCAGTTTGAGAAGAAGTGATGTTTGAAAATCCTCAATGGGGTTGTGCGGATTGTTGCCCATAAATCGCCTTTACACTCAAGATCCCCGGAGAAAGGGCAAACAGAGCTTCGCTCGGCCTGGACGGGCGAGGGCGCCCGTCCCCACACGAGCGGGCTACAACAACGCTGATCCTTTCTAGATTTGCTTTGCGGTTGCCCGTTTCAGGGCGCGCTGCAAGGTTTGGTCGAGGGCTGCCTTGGTCTTCTCGTATTCCTGCTGCGAGATGTGGCCTTGTTTGTGCTCGACTTCAAGCTGGAAGAGTTCTTCTTTCAGTCCTTCCAGGAGCATGGAAGAAGGTGAGACCGGAGTCCTGGGCGCCTGCGCCACGACGCTGCGCCTGGCCGAGGCGGCAACAGCCTCCATCTCTTCGTAACTGGCGTCGGCATCGAGTTCCGCTGCTTGCATCGCCCGCGGACGGGCCGCGGCGCGGGCTCCCGCTTGTTGCCGAAACGCGGTGTAGACTCCGCCGCCGGCCAGAGCCAGGGTCAGCCCACCGAGAATCAACCAGGTATCAGCGACGCCTCGCCACTGGTGTTGCTGCAGGGGATCGGGAGCGTCAATGGGTGGACCGAGGCCGCCGCCGGGACGATTATCGGCCTGCGCCGAACCGCCTTCACTGGGCGCGCCCGCGCCTTCCTGACGAGCCTGCAGCGTGCCCTCCCCGGAAATCTTGAAAGCCAGCGACTGGCTCAGGGCGGTGTTTGAGGCGACCTGGACATTGGCATCCGGCTGCTGGGGATCGTTCATGGGCTGGAAGTTCGCGCCGGGAGCGCCGGAGAACTGCATGGCCTTGGGCAGGATGGCGACGAAATGTTGCAGAGGATAAACACTGCGGGGATCGATGTTGGCGCTGCCGGTGTAGGGAAGCTGGTAGGCCAGCTGGAATTGCGTGGTGCCGGGCCGGAGCGGGAACAGATACGCATAGCGGGTCTTTTTGTCGTCCTCGGGAACGGGCGCGGAGTTGACCGGCTGCCCGTTGGCCGTCATGGCCTGGCTTTCGATGATCTGGGCACCTTCGGGGACATAGAACTCGAGGTTGCGTTCGTTCATCTGCGTGCGCGGAGGTTTGGAGTTGTTCTCGACGGCGAAGGCGCGCATGACTTCGAGCTGTCCTTGCGCGACTTGAACCCGCATGATGTCAGCCACGACTTCAATGCCGGCAACTTTCTTGCCGACGTCGTAGACTTCGACCTCGACCGAAGTTGTTCCCGGAGGAGCCATGCGGTGATAGGTGACTTCCTGGTGGATTACGCGGACGAGGTGGGGCGCCTGCGCGTTATCCAGCTTGAAGCTGAAGTTGCCTTTGGCGTCGGACTGGGTGCGTCCGGATTCTTCCATCCCCTGGCCGAGACTCAGCAGGACGATCTCTTCGCCCGCGGCCGGTTTGCCGGTGGTGGCATTCTTGACCGTGCCGGTTAGAGTTTGGGCCGAGGCGAGGGTGGAGAGGAGAGCGAGAGCTAGCAGCATAAGACAGCCGGGAGCCTGCCCTGAGCCTGTCGAAGGGGCGGCTGTCCCCACATGAGTCACGGATAATTTGGGTCGGTTCATGATCTCTCTGTTCCTGCTACGGAGGCGTTTGCTTCCAGGCGGGCGATTTCTGCCAGGAGGGTGGCGGCTTCGTCCTGCAGCGCAGACTTCAGCGACTGGTAATCGGCGTCGGGGACTTTGCCGGCGGTGTACTCGAAGTTCAGGTCGCGAAGATTTTCATAGACGGCGTCCTTGCGCTCGCGCAGATACGAGGCCCGGGTTTTCTCGGGACCGAGATACAGCTTTCCGGGCAAATGGAAGATGTAGATGTATGCTGCCACGAGCACTGCGGCGCAGACGGCAAGTTCGAGGATCATAAGTCGGTCTCCTTGCGGGCCTGCTCGCGGAATTCGTCCAGTTCGGCGCCGCGGGCGGGGCGCAGGCCGTCGGCAATGGCGGGCTCGGGGCGGTTCCTCCAGGAGCGAACGACCAGCACGACGACGGCGAGGCCGAGGGCCAGCGCGACAAATGGCATGATCCACGCGGCGCGATCAAAACCCACGGTCGTCGGCGCGGCCAGAACCGTCGGTCCATAATTTTGCACGAAGGCCTGCTCGACCAGGCTGTCGCTGTCCCCGCGGGCGATGGCGGCGGTCAGTTCGTTGCGCATGCGATCGGAGTCGGGGCAGCCGACGTGGTTACATTCCAGGAGAACCTGGCCGCAACTGCAGATGCACATGAGCTGATGGCCGATCTCGTTGAAGCGGGAAGCCGGATCGCCGGCGCCGGCAAAGGCGAACACGGCGAGGCAGATCACGCTGCAGTGCAGCGCTCGGCGGAGGATCGGCGATAAGACGTGGGATTTCATTGGCCGTATTCAGCCGCTATTGTCTCGACTGTTCCTCCGCATGCTTCAATGCACTACTAATGATCGGAAAGTGCTCGTCCAAGAGCTTCGTCGTGATGGTGAATGAAACGCTGTCGGTAGCACGAGGAGAGGCATCGACGCCACCCTCCTGCAGCGACGAAAGAATGGAATCACGCGTTTCGTTACTGACTCGAAACTCGATATGGCAGTGGCCGACCGTCTTGCGAGGATTAAACCAGCAGAAATTCCAACCGGTTGTTCCTAGGGCGATGTGATTTCGATTGTAGGTTACCCTTGGTTCGATGCCGTCGGTCCGGAAGAGGGACGCGATCCGATCCACCGCAGACAGAAATGCTGGCTCGGATTTTTTCTCCCAGTAGGTGCGATCTGCCTTTTCGATCTCGTCAACAACGTCCGGGCTTGCGGTCTCCCCCACCACATCAAGCACGGTCACCGAATGAAGGACAACGCCAGTTCCGAGAGGAAATGCGCTGAGCTGAACCGCAATCACCGGCACGGCCCGATTTAAGAGTCGAAGCACGTTGAAGAAACGACTGGTGATATGCTCAGCGACAATCACAGCACGGTGCTCTGACTGGGGACGCCTCTGGCGTTCGAGATCCCAGTACTCGATCGTCCGAATTATATGGCTCTCGTCGAGCTTGCCCAGCATGATCTCGACTTCGTAGTAGGTCTCACTTTCTGCGTCTCGCATCAGAAAATCGATCCGTCCCCCGACCGGCTGCCGATGTTCGCGCCCCGCTATTTCCAATTGCCCCAAGCCCAGAAGCGACGGATCATTTCTCATTTGGTCCTGTAACCACCTTTCGTCGAGCCCCATGGACCGAAGCTCCTTCGCTTCTACCTTTTTCAGTTCGAGTGCCATTTTCCGTCAGTCTCCTGTCGCCACCGGAGCAGTCGTCTCCACCAACTCTGCAGCCCGCACGCGCACGGGAGCTGGCGCATTGGGCACCAGACACAGCAGCGTGCCGCCGAGAATGATCCAGACGCCGAGCCAGATCCACATGACCAGCGGATTCAAATGCGCCTTGATGATCGGCTTGCTCTCCTCGTTCTGCCCCTCATACACAAGGTAGAGATCCTCGCCCAGAGTGGAGCGAATAGCGGGCATGGTCGAAGGCTGGCCGCTGGCCTTGTACAGGCGGCGCTCGGGATAGAGCGTATCGATCTGACGCCCGTTCTTGAAGACGTCGATGATGGCCCACTCGCTGGCATAGTTGGGTTTGTCTTCCTGCGTGTACGAACGGCAGACAAGAGTGTAGGCGCCTATGGTCATTTTGTCGCCGTAGCCCATTCCTTTTTCTGATTCCTTGTCCTGATTGAAAGCAGCTCCGGCGAGGCCGATGATAACGACCACAACGCCGAAGTGGACGATGTAGCCGCCGTAGCGGCGAGTGTTGCGGTGCGTCAGCTGCACCATGGAGGCGAACATGCCTTGGCCAGTCTTGCCCGAGATTACGCGGCCGCCGCGGTAGAACTCGCTGGCGATGGTGAGCGTGACCAGCACGGCGAGGCCGATCGCCATCAGCGAATAGAAGTAGGAAATATCCTGCCAGGGGCGCAGGCCGAAAGGAGATCCCCAGCTTGCTGGCGCGAGCATCAGAAAGGCCATCACGGCGACGGCGCCGATCGTCGGCCAGAGAAAATTCCGCTTTAAGCTTTCGAGGGAGGTCTTGCGCCAGGCGAGCAACGGCCCGACGGCGGTGAGGATTAGCAGCAGCAGGGCAACCGGAATCGCAACGCGATTATAAAAAGGCGCGCCCACGGTGACTTTGTTGCCCTGTACCAGCTCGGAAATTTTCGGGAACCACGTTCCCCAGAGGACGTCGAGGCAGAGAAGAACAAAAAGCAAATTGTTGAACAGGAAGCTCGACTCGCGGGAGACGATAGCTTCGAGTTTGTGCTCGCTGCGCAGGTGCTGGTGATTCTTGGCGAAGAAGAAAACGAACACCGCGAAGGTGATGGCCAGGAACCAGGCAAACCACGTTCCAATGGAAGACTGGGCGAAGGCGTGCACCGAATTGATGATGCCGCTGCGCGTGAGGAAAGTCCCGAGAATGGCCAGCCAGAATGTGGCGAAGACCAGCCACATGTTCCAGACTTTCAGCATGCCGCGCTTTTCCTGCATCATGACCGAATGCAGAAAAGCGGTGCCGACAAGCCATGGCATGAGTGAGGCGTTCTCGACCGGGTCCCATCCCCAGTAGCCGCCCCAGCCCAGCACGGAATACGCCCAGTGGGCGCCGAGAAAGATGCCACAAGTCAGGAATCCCCAGGTGACCATGGTCCAGCGGCGGGTAATGTGAATCCATTTCTCACCGGGATACTTCATGATCAGCGCGCCCAGCGCGAAGGCGAACGGGATGGTGAATCCGACGTAGCCCAGATAGAGCATGGGCGGATGGATCACCATCTCCGAATACTGCAGCAGCGGGTTCAGACCGTTGCCGTCGGGGCGAAGCGGACCTTCGATCAGGCCGAACGGTTTTGCCGCGAAGCAGACCAGGGCCAGGAAGAAGATTTGTACTCCGGCCAGAATCACCGACGCATAAGCGAACAGCCGCGGATCGGTCTTGTATCGCAGGCGCAGGACGAAGCCGTAGGCGGAAAGAAGGAGGGACCAGAAAAGGAGCGATCCCTCCTGGCCGGACCACAACACCGCGAACTTATAAGGAGCGGGCAGATCGCGGTTGCTGTGGTGGAAAATGTAGGCGATCGAGAAATCGTCGTGGAAGGCGGCAACCACGAGGGCCACGGCGGCCAGCAGCACGGCCCCGAAAACAACCACGCCGGCGCGGCGCGCAGTTTCGCCCACCCGCTCTGACCCCTTGCCGGGGAAGGCCAGCGCGAGAAGTCCAAACAGAAATGAGTAGACACTCAACGCGAAGGCGAGGAGCAGTGCATAACTGCCGATTAACGCCATTGTGTGGAACCCCAAGCCATTTTTTCAGAAACCCACGGCACAAGCAACCGGGACCCCGGCAGAAAAGGAAAGCTGGTAGAGATAAGGTGCGGAACGGCAACCCTGGGGCGGAAGACCAACGAAGACGGGAAGAACCGCGAATCAGACGCGCGGAAGCGCGGTGGGTGCAGACATCACCCGCCGGGCGGCGGCCGGGGCTCGGCCGCCACGGGATTCCGGCCGGAGAACTAAGCGCGCTGTTGCTCGTAACGCCCGAGAACTTCGCGCTCCGCGTTCAGCCAGTCCTCGGTCTCATGACCCGGCACAAATCCGCGCCGCTCCGACAGCAGGTAGGCAAGGCAGCGGATTTCGTCGTCCATGTTGATTGGAACCAGATTCATCCGGGACTCGCCCCTGACAATTTCCGGCTTCCTCGGTGTTCGAGTGGTCTTGGCCTTTGTAACTTCGGTGGCAGGGGTTGCTATCGCCGCCCTTTCCACCGGGCTCTCGGCCGGGGTGGAAATGGTGGACTCGATGCGGGGGGAGGTGGGCTGATTGACATCCGTATTCTTCTTGGGGGATTTCGGTCTAGCCATGATTCTGTACTCCTTGCATCCTCCTAGGTTCAGGAATGATTGAACTTGTTGATGAATGAACGACATACAGGTTGCTAAGGGAGCCTCCTGGGTGCGCTCAGCTTCTGCTTCATAGGATGTGTCTACTATAGAACGAGTAGGGCTGTGGAAGGGAAGAAGTTGCAGTTATAAAAGCGATGCGCCGGTACGGATTTCCAAAATGAAACCAACGCGGCAATGTGGATGATGGGGCTCCGCGTCGCTCAGGCGCCATGGCCCGTGCCCCAATTTCGTTTCTTCAGCACGGAGGCACAGAGACACAGAGAAAACCTTGAGCTTGTAAAAACCAGATAGGGTACGGGGTTGCCAGGCAGTTGGTTTTCTCTGGTGTCCCCGGGCCTCTGTGTCGAGAAAAACCAAATTCAGGACAACACCCAGGGGTGAGAGCGCGGCGGAACAGGGAAGGGTTTTGGCATACTTCAGGTTCACGTCCCGGGGCGCTATCGTCTAGGGGTTAGGACGGAAGATTCTCAATCGCAAGTATACCAGTCATTCTTACGTAAGTTGCTGAAAATGCGTTTGACATCGTTAGGTACAGTGCGGCCCAGTTAGACTAAACGGTGAAAGTTTTGGTGAAAGTCTGGCAGCTGTGGCCCGGGCGCTTGCGTACACCCTACGCTGCGCCTCCAGCAAGAGTTCTTTGATTTCGTCCGCGCCCAGCGACGCCGGATTATCCACAATCCGTCATTGAAACGGGGGCGCGTCTGTTAACCACTTTCGCGTCCAGTGGCGCTCGGGGTCGGCACCGTCTTTATTCGCCGCTCACGTCGCGCATGATATCGGTTTGCACGAAAGTAGAACGGCAGCTACACCGATCGCTTTCAGAGCGCGTCTGTAGATTACAAGTTTGGAAATCTCATTTCAGCAAGGCATTACTTGCACGCTATCTTGATTGTGTGCGGGCTGGTGGCTTGGTCAGAAGAGTCGCGGTGCAAAATCCTTCAGATCGCGACGCCAGGTCTGCCACTCATGGTCAGTGCCCGGTGATTCGTAGAAAACGTGTTGAATGTTTGCTTCGAGAAGGGACGTGTGCAGTCTCTGGAGTCCTGCGCGCATTCTCTCAGGCTCATTGGTTCCGACACCGAGCCAGAGCAAGTGCACTTTCTTGGCGAATGCTGCCGGATCAGCGAATACTCCATTGTAGTCGGTCTTGGGATCCAGTTTACGATCCCCAAGCAAGAGCATCCCGCCCGCTCCACTGAATCCCCCAATGTAAGAAAAGAGATCGAGATGATTGAGCGTGATCTGGAACGTCTGCATTCCTCCCATGGATAGGGCAGCCATGGCGCGATGATCGCGATCTGATAGTGTGCGGAAGGTTGAATCAATGTAGGGAATCAGGGCCTGCGTCACATCGTCTTCGAATGCTGCAGCCATTTCCTGCATCGCCTTCAACATTTCGGGAGAGCCGAACGGTTTTCCGGTCAGATCGGAAAGATTTTGGCCAGCGCGTTTCGCGTAGCCGTAGGCCATCACGACGATCATCGGCTTGCAGCTCTTGGCTGCTATCAGATTGTCGAGGATGAAATTGGCATTGCCGAGGCGAATCCAGCCGGTCTCATCTTCGCCGCCACCATGCTGCAGATAGAGGACCGGATAGCGCTCTTTCGTCTGCGTATCGTAATTCGGCGGCAGATAGACCAGCGCGTGCCGCCAGCTACCCGTTACCTTCGAGTTGTACCAGACCTCCCGGACGTGGCCGTGGGGAACATCCTGGATCGAGTAGTAGGTCGAACCCGGCTCCAGAACCTCGAACCCCACTCGCTTCCTTGGTTCCACCAAAGAACGCATGTGTGTTGAGGTCGCTGGCTTCCATGCCATCGATGATCAGCGTGTAGTAGTGGAAGCCGGGAACGAGCGGTGGAGTCGTGACAGTCCAGTATCCGTCCGGCTGTTTCTCCATATCCACTTTCGGCCCGCTCCAGAAATGCAGGACTCGAAGAAATTGACTTCGATCGTTGAGGTCATCCGCGGTAGACTGCCAGATTAGTCCCAGCGCGTTCTTTTGTGTCTACACTATGTTCCTCCTGAAGATCAAACGGTTGAGCAGGTGCCTTGCAAAGCCCTCTGGATGGCCATGACAGATCTCCTAGCCTGGATTATTCACCAAGTCTCTAGCCAAAAAAGAAAGGATGCTCTAAAAGGAATGATGAACACTGGGTTTCGGCACCCAGCATTCCCTTTCGGAGCATCCATCGCTTGATACAAAGTGTTC
>JBKQRC010000008.1:0-3628 GCA_052326105.1 Candidatus Sulfotelmatobacter sp.
GCAGCCCCACCGCAGAACCTATACCGTGGGCCAAACGGTCATGGTCTCCCGATTGAGCCGCTTTATCAATTTCATCTCCGGCCTGAGAAGCGGCTGCCCCCACCAGCGGGACAGATGCGGCAAGCACATGGCTCATGGACTGCGCTGCTTTCAGCATCCCTGCCCAACGGTCGCCGCCTTGTTCTGCACTTTGAGCGTCCGAGAATTCCTTCTGGGCCTGCCCAAACTGATCCTTCATCCCTTGGACGATAGGACTCCCCACGAGTTGTGCTGAGTCGATGGGATGCCGCAAAATGTGCCATAGGCCCGAAACCAAGTTCTCGCCTGGATGCTCGGTTTCAGGCAATCCAGCGCCGCTTGCCACGCCGAGCGCGGCTTCGCGGGACATGCTGCCGAGAGTCGGACCGGAGGCAGGTGGAATGTTCTGTAAAGGCGTGGCTATCGCCGCAAACGGATCGGACTGCGGGAGAGGTTTTGCTATCGCTGCAAAGGGATCGGTTGGCATTAAGGGAGAGCCTTATGTCCGTACTTCTCAATTTCGGACGTAATCTGAGCGTCCGTCATTCCTTTGTACTGAGGAAGTCGGCGCGCGGCGGCGAGACTCACGCCTAACCCGCTCCCTCCGGATCCGCCCGTACCTCCGCCGGTCTCTACAGGCTTGAAATTCGCCCCATAGTTCTGGTTGACCAATCCGAGTGACGCTTTGTAGGCGTCCGTTTTTGCCGAGGTCAGCCGGTCCACCAGATTGTTGAATTCCTTCACTGACTCTTCCGCCAATTTACCCGACCCATGTTTAGCAAACCAAGTGTCGATCTCGCGTGGAACTGAGCCAAGCGACGGCCCCAGGGCTTGTACTTCGGCGGGAGCAAGACGGTGCGTGCCATAGAAAGCATTTGAACCGAGGGCCGTAGCCACGGGCGCGAAAGCTGCCGCCACTTGATCTCCGTCTTTCGCCGCAGCCAGTTGCGTTCTTAAGTTCGCCATCTGCCCACTGAACGTTGCGAAATCCGTTCCCAGTTTCGTCGCTTCGGCAACCGCCGGCGCAACCAGGTGCGGGGGAACGTTAGCGACTGCCGCATTGGAGCCGCGCGCCATTTGCGCCTCTACGTTTGCGCGCGCGATGCCTTCGGCGGTAGCGACAGCGACTTTGCCTTGCTGGATCTGCGGATTTGTTGCGACGGCAATGTCCTTCTGAATTTGCTGTTGGGTATCGGGTGAAACCGCAGCCCCCGAAGGAATCACTTTCTGCTGTGCCGCCGCTGCTTCTGCTTGCGCTTTATACGAGTTCGCCATCTGCGATTCGATCCCAAGTCTTGTAGCGGCGTGGGCGATCTGGTCAGGCGTGATCTTCGCCAAATACTGAATGTCTCCAGGATCGGTTCCCGGCGGAGGATTCTTGAAAAGCTCCTGCTGCCATTCGGAGAGAGCAAGGGCTTGCTGATCTGGCGGGAGTTTCGCAATAGGAGCAAGTCCGCTGGCAAGCGTCTCATGTGTTTTTGCGTAAACATCGAAGAGGTCTTTTGCTGCCGCCCCGCGGTTCTTGGCGATCTCCGACATTTTTGAGGCTTGATCGAGCAATGGCGTGATGAAGCCGAAAGAGTCTTTCGGCAAGATGCCATTTTTCGCCATTGTCCCCATTAACTTATTCGGATCGAAGGGAAGAACGTCGGGCACTCCCGGAGGGGGTGCGGTTCCTGCGGGAGTTGACGGGTGCGCTTGCCCGTCGAATAAATTTTCCATCTCTCCAGACTGGAACATCTTCATCATGTTCTGCTGAGATTGGAGTTCGATCTGGCGCTGCTGATTTTCAAGCTGAAGTTGCTGCTGCTGTTGTTGCGCGATTTGCAATTGCACCGGCCGCATCTGCTGCTGTGCCATGAGGTCGCGCAGTTGCAGACCCTTCATCTGCGCGTCGGCCATGCTCGGAATATTGACGTTTAAGTTCGGGATTCCCTGCGGAAGTTGTAGGGGCATAAGATTAAGCCGTTGCTCCTCCGAGGCTCTGTAGAGGCATCATTCCGCCTCTAAATGGCATGGGATTTGCGACCGGCGGCTGACCTCCCCATCCCTGCGGAGGGCCAACTGGACGGTAGGGCATAGGAGTAGAGATCGGAGAGCCGCCGAATCCGCCGCCTCCCGCCAACGCGCCAAGCGTTGATAAGCGATTATTCGGAACTACCTGCGCTCCGGTCGGAAGGTTGACCAGCTCCGGGCCACGCTCGCCGACCAGACTCGGGCCTCCGGGCGCAAAATCCGTTCCTTCGGCATATTCCGGAGTCAGCCCGTTCCCCGGCGTTGATTGGCTGGCAATCCCCGGCAAGATCGACTCGTAGGCGCTCGCCGCTCCCAAGGTGCCTCCCGCTCTTACTGCTCCCATTTGCGCCAGCAAGGAGGCTTGATCGCCGCCCATGTTCTCCATCATCTGACCGGCGCCGCCGGCAGCTTGCAAGCCTTCTCCTGAAAGTCCCATGAGCCGCTGATACTGGTTGTTTTGGTTATTCAGGAAGGTGTTGTAGGCGGACTGGTACTGAGTCAGGGAGTTATTGAAGACATTCTGGTAATTCGTCGAGGCTTGCCCTTGGGCGTAATTGTTGAGGCCCGCGAGCGTGCGTCCGGACAGCAGACTTCCCTGCCCTGCTGCCGAATTCTGGGCGGCGTTCAAGCCCTGCTGAAGCTGGAACTGATAGCCGGGAGTGGCTTCGGCTTGGGCCGCCGTGGGCGCGGTGAATGTCTGGTTCCACGGGGTAAGCAAGCCTTGGCCCTGCGTCCCGAGCAGGTTCGACAGTATGTTCGTCGCGCCTGCTCCGCCAGAAATATAGGGCTGGAAGTTTGCGAGACCTTTTTGCTCCTGTCCCGCGATGAGGCCCTGGGCCTGCTGGAGATAGTCGATGTACTGATTGGCCGCATTGTTCGAGGCGTGAGCTCCGAACAATCCGCCGAAGATGCTCCCCGCGATGCCGGCTAACGGCCCTGCTGCAGCTGCCATATTAGGATCGCTCCGTCACGAACAATTGGCTGGAATTCACCAGATTGTGCGTGCTTCCGCTCGGACCTTTCACCGAGAGGTAATAGCGGTAGGGAGTCGTCACGCTGAGACCCGTGTCGATAAAGGACAGAGAACCTGATTGATTGACCCCGCCTGTCGTCGGACCGCCCACGAAGGCATCGCCGCCGACAATCACGTCTCCGGCATTCGGCGCCAATCCGTTCGCCGGAATTGCCCCGGTAGTCCGATGGATGTAAACGTAAGCGGGACCTGCGCTGTTAACATTGAAACTCACGCGCGCCTTGATGGTGAATTCGCCATATCGCTTCGGCGTGAGCGGCGTAGCCAAGCCGACACCCGTGGACTGAATCGAGCCGTTACAGGTCGTCGCCGTCGCCGATGTGCTGACCGTCGCGCGATTCACGACCGGACGCTTGATAAAGTCGTTGAGACCCTGGAGCCAGCGCACGCGCTCATACCCCGAATTCGGAGCCGGTTTCTGGCTGTCCCAATGCGAGGGGATTATCGTCTCCAAGACTTCTCGACTCATGTCATCCTCGCCATGCGCTTTGCCCAACGTTCCTGTGAGTCCTGCGTTCCGTTGACATAGGCGTCGGCGATTGTCCAGCGGATCGGGTCGGA
>JBKQRC010000009.1:0-4075 GCA_052326105.1 Candidatus Sulfotelmatobacter sp.
CGGTACATTGTGATGCCGATGCGGATTTGAGAGGCTACGGCGGTGGTCTGGTTCGGCAAGCGGAGGTCAGCGTAATGCTATCCGGCTTTAAGCAGTTTATTTTGCGCGGGAATGTGGTGGATCTCGCGGTGGGCGTGGTGATTGGTGCGGCGTTTGGCGGAGTGGTTAAGGCGTTGACCGAAGATTTGTTGACGCCGTTCATCGCGGCGATCGTGGGCAAACCGGATTTCTCCGCCATTCATTACACAATTCGCGGGTCGTTATTTCGCTTGGGCGATTTCATCAATGCCGGAGTGTCGTTTCTGCTGGTCGCCGCTGCGGTTTACTTCTTCGTGGTGACTCCGATCAACGCGCTGATTGCGCGGACGCGGAAGGCCCCGGCGCCGGCGGACCCGACCACGAAGAAGTGTCCGGAGTGCTTGAGCGAGATTCCGCTGGATGCGCGGCGGTGCAGCTTTTGCACGCAGCCGGTGACGGGGAAGGCGGCGTAAGTGCGAGACAAACGCTGGGGCGTGGCAACGCCTACGGTCAATCTGTAATCGTTACCCGCTTGGAACGCCCGTCGAATGTGATAACCCAGTTTCGCAAAATGTCTCTGCCAATCAGACATGCGTAGTTTCGCTCTTTCGCGAAAACGGCCGAAACGATGCGAATGGGGTCTAATGGTTGCAGGCTGGTACCGGGAAAACTGATGGCACCAGCGTGTTCCGCACAGCGGTGTGTGGCACCGATTGCTGTTATCTCGCTTCCCTCACTAGTCTGAAAGAGCTTGCAGTAGTTGGCAAAGACCCTGCTGATTACGGTGATAGATGCACCGGTATCTAGAAGCGCCCTCATTGTGCGGGGCCCAGGATATTCGAGGCCGATAGCACGGCCAGCCTTAATAACGTCACGTGAATTCATTACTGCGACGTCAATGCACGGACCTGGATCAGTCTGGTCGAAAGGATCCCAATTGAGTTCAACGCTGGCCATTCTTATGAGACAAAATACACTGGCTCGGTCATCCACACCTGCTTTATAAGAAAGACTCGACGAACTCCAAACTTCTGCAGACCGGCCTTGAAGGCCTCTGCGTAGGTGCTGAAGAATCCCTCCGCGATGACGTCATCTTGGATCGCAACATACTCGCCCGGGTGCGATTGCGACCACTCTTTACGGTGATGTTCAAACACCTTGAGCTCTGCCGAGAAAGGCCTAGTAGGCGCCATCGGAATCCCTCCAAATTCTATTACGCAATTACCTGTGATTATGAGAACCAAATTGCGTTAATACGTTATGACACTATTAGGTAATAATGTAACAATGCGGGAATGCAGTCAATCGCAATCTGAACCATGAGCCCGAGAGAAAAACACATCCCGGACGATGCTCACCGGACCTCGGTTTGCCTCACAGCCGAAGACAGGGCAGCCATACGCTGGATCAGTGAAATCCGCCGGGCCAGGAAAGACAAGCGAACTACCAGCAACGACATTCTTGTCGATGCGCTCTGGTATTTCCTGGAGAAGACTGGGGGCAAGACCAAAGATCAAATTCGGGCCATGGTACCGCCTGTGCCAGTAGACGAGCGCGCACAAAACAAGATCACGGAGATGCCAAAGCCGAAGAACAAGCGGTGAGCCGCGCGGAACGACCCGCGATTGCAAACTGCCCTACATTGTCCGTAGGCGTGGTTTGGCAAAAATGGCCGGATTCCTGTAAAATCAAAGATTCGGCAATAGGATTCGGCAACAGGCCTGGAAGGACTTCAGAGTTATGGCACGAGTTTGTGATATTTGCGGCAAGGGGCCGCAGTTCGGAAATACCATCAGCCACGCGCACAACGTCAGCAAACGGCGCTGGAACGTCAATCTGCGGCCGGTCCACGCCAAGGTGGGGGCGGCTACTAAACATATGCGCGTGTGCACTTCGTGCCTGCGCAGCGGCAAAGTGGTAAAGGCATAGTTTTCGCGAGGCCTGCGGGTGTTATGGAGTCCGCGGGCTTTTGTGTGTCTGGCGAGTCTTGGCGGGCAGGGACGGCGTATACCCAGGCGGCGCGGGCGGAGAATTTCACTCAACCTCTGTACGCCGCTTCCATCAGCAGGAAGAAGGCTTGGCCTTCGGTTGCGGTTCCGGGATGCTCGAAGTCGGGCGAGCCGCATACATCCTGGACGAGGCCATAGCGATCAACCTTGGCATGGGCGGCAGCACGCATGCGATCGGCAGCGGCTAGATAGCGCTTGTCCTTATCGTTTTCCTTATCCAGCCAACCGGCGTGAATTCCACGGTAGATGCAATAGGCCAGCATCTGGGCAAGATTGGTTTCGACGAAGGTGTTCGGCTTGTCCACAACATTGTGAAAGAGCCCGTCAGAACGCTGATGGGCGAGGCAGCCGTCAAGGATCTCCTTGACATAGCCGACCAAGCGCTGCTTCTCTGCGCTCATCGCAGGCAGAAGAACTTGGATGATGCGGACGATCCCGGCGGCTGCCCATCCGTTACCCACGCCCCAGCAATCCTTGTCTGCCCACTGTTTCTTGCCGGCATCCCAAATGTGCGAGAGCATGCCCGCCTGCTGGTTCCACAGAGCTTTACGATTCCCTTCGATTTGCCGAATGGCTTCGTCGGGGCGGCCGACCACGGCTAGAAACGGCGGCGCCATGTACATGGAATCGGACCAGAGCTGGACGCTAGTGGTGAGGTGCGAGATCACGCCATCGGCGGTCCTGGGAGCTCGATGCAGCAGGTAGTCGAGCATGCGATCGGCTGCCTTCTGGAACGCCGGGTCGCCGGTGATCTTGCTGGCGGCCAGAACGGCTTCTCCATTGGCGGCGGGGTCAGCAGCGGCGTCGTCGGAAGCGACCAGAGCCAGGCGACCGTCCTCGTTCTGGCGCAACACGGCTTCCTTGGCGAGGAGCACCATGGCGTCCAGGTCGCCGATTTCAAGCAGGGCCTGAGCCGCTACACCTTGCTCCCACGACGCCCGCTGGGTGGAGAGCATCGCTCGTTTCACCTTTTCGATGACCGGTGAACTGACTGGCGATCGCGTCTCTGGCGTAGCCCCGAGGGGTGCGCTGCTCAGCGCTACGGCAGCGCCTGCGGGGATTGCTGCTTTGAGGAAATCGCGACGTTGCATGGATTTGCTCCTGTTGATTCGTATGGGACGGGCGAGGCCGCCCGTCCCCACACGAACGTCTTGCTATTTCACGTCGATCAACTGCACGTCGAAGATCAGAGTTGAATTGGCGGGGATCACTCCCGGATAGCCCTTTTCTCCGTACGCGAGCTCTGGCGGGATGCGCAGTTGGCGCTTGCCGCCGACCTTCATTCCGGCTACTCCTTCGTCCCAGCCCTTGATGACCATGCCAGCGCCGAGCTTGAAGGCAAAGGGATGGCCCGTGCCTACGGAGCTGTCGAACTTCTTGCCGTTGGTGAGCCATCCGGTGTAATCGACTTTGACGTTCTGTCCGGTTTGCGCGACTGCGCCGGTGCCGACCTTGATGTCCCAGTATTCCAGGCCGCTGGCGGTCTTGGTAGGCGCTCCGGTGACTTTAGTGGGGCCGGGTTGTTGAGCGGCGGCGATAACAACCAGGGCCAGCAGAGCGATAACGACGATGGCGATTAGGGTTTTCATGGTGTCTCCTTTTCTTGGTTTCTAGAATTTTTCCACGCGAACATTCCTACGGTTGCATTCATGCCAGGGCGATGGCGTCGATTTCCACCAACGCGTCTTTTGGGAGCCGGGCTACTTCGACAGTGGAGCGAGCTGGCGGCGACTGCTTGAAGTAGCGGCCGTAAACTTCGTTCATGGCGGCGAAGTCCCCTATGTTTTTCAGGAAGACGGTGCAGCGCACGACTTTCTCCAGGGAACTGCCCGAGGCTTGCAGGACGGCGTCGAGATTCTTCAGCACGCGGTCGGTCTGCGCGGAGATGCCGCCTTCGACGATCTGCGCCGTGGCGGGATCCAGGCCAACTTGTCCGGAAGTGAAGATCAGGCCCTGGGCGCGAATGGCCTGCGAGTAGGGGCCGATGGCTTGCGGGGCGTAGTCGGTGGCGATGACTTCGCGCATGAGTCCTCCTGCGGCGGAGATGA
>JBKQRC010000010.1:0-2744 GCA_052326105.1 Candidatus Sulfotelmatobacter sp.
CCTCGCCCAGCGATCCCAGCGCCACGATTCCGGTGCAGCCGTTGTCCAGAAGCCAGCCGCAGTGTTTCGCCATGAAGCCCTGATCGACACTCAGGTCCTCGCGGAAACAAGTGGTGATGGCAGGCATCACGCCCTTCCAGTTCATCTCAGGCCTCCTGCTACTGTGGACTGCTCCGGCTTCGCACCTTGACATCCCGCAGGCTTGCAATCCGTAACGGGCGAATCTCTAGAGAAAAGGACACGTTGGCATTTTATGGATACAATATGCAACCGTCAAACCCATTCCTTCCTGGCGGGCAAGTGGCAGCTCGTGCCGGCTTGCTGAGGTTGTGCGCCGGGCAAGAAAGAGGTAGTGATACTAATCACATACAAGAATACGGCATATTGTATCCAATGAGCTTGAGGCACGCGAATGGGCCATCCGGCGGTCGCTAAGAAAGAAGGCCCGGGGACCACCGAGCCCCCGCTCGGGCTGGTCTTCAACATCATGCGGTTCGCCCTTCACGACGGGCCGGGTATTCGCACCACTGTTTTCCTGAAAGGCTGCCCCCTGAGTTGCTGGTGGTGCCACAATCCGGAAAGCCGCTCCAGAGAAACTGAAGTGGTTTATGTCGCTCAACGTTGCATTCGCTGCGGCGATTGCGTCCGCGCTTGCCCAGAAGCTGCACTAGAATTGCACGAGTCGGTCGTCCGTGACACACATCTGTGCCGGCTGGATATGCGGTGCGTCGATGCCTGCTCGACGGGCGCGCAACAAACATTTGGCCGCCGGATGTCGCTCTCGGATGTTATGACAGAAGTTCTGAAAGACCAAATCTTCTTTGATGAGTCCCACGGGGGAGTGACGATTTCGGGTGGCGAGCCCCTGATGCAAGCAGATTTCGTGGAGGCGCTGCTTGCGGCTTGCCGCGCACAGCGAATCCACACTGTCCTTGATACTTGTGGTTATGCGGAAAACCGCCTCGTCGAGCGAATCCGCAGCAAGGTCGACCTGTTCCTGTTCGACCTTAAGCTCATGGACCCGATCAAGCACCAGCAGTTCACAGGCGTCAGCAATGACCAGATACTGGAAAATCTACGTCTGCTGGCGGAAAGCGGAAGTACAGTGATTGTCCGGATACCTGTGATTCCCGGAGTAAACGACGACGACGACAATTTCAGCGCAGTTTCCAGCTTCCTTTCGCCGCTCGGGCTGAGGAACATCGACCTGCTACCCTACCATCGGATCGCCAGCGGCAAGTATTCGAGGCTGGGTTTAAAGTACCGCATGGAAGGTCTGCTTCCTCCCACTGCAGAACAATTGCAAACCATCGCCGCCCGTCTGAGGCGGGATGGGTTTCACATCCAAATTGGAGGTTTGTCATGAATGCGCGAGTGGCCCGGTTGCGTCAGGAGACACTTGAGACAAGACCCTGGGTATCGATGGAACGTGCGGCTCTGCTCACTGAGTTCTACCGCAAGGACCAGACAACCTCGGTGCCGATCCGCCGCGCCCGCGCCTTTCAGTACCTGCTGGAGCACAAGGATATCTACATCGGGCCCGACGACCTCATCGTAGGCGAGCGCGGCCCGGCGCCCAAAGGCACGCCGACATTTCCCGAACTGTGCTGTCACAGCATGGAAGATCTGGACGTCCTCAACTCGCGCGAGAAGATTTCCTATGCTGTCTGTGAGCAGGCGCGCCAGATCCACAGGAGCGAGGTGAGCCCTTACTGGCGGGGACGATCCGTGCGGGATTTGATTTTTGAGGAAATGAGCGCGCAATGGAAGGCCGCATATGAGGCCGGCATCTTTACCGAATTTATGGAACAGAGAGCGCCGGGACACACGGTGCTGGGAGATGTGATTTATCGTAAGGGTCTGCTGAACTTGAAAATCGACATCGAGCAGGCTCTATCCCGGCTGGACTATTTCAATGATCCCGAAGCCTGCGCGAAACGTGACGAATTGCGGGCTATGGCGATTGCGGCCGATGCAGTGATTCGCTTTGCCGAGCGCCATGCCGAAAAGGCTGAAGCGCTGGCATTGTTGGCAACGAGTCCGGCGCGCCAATCGGAATTGCAGAAGATCGCGGAAGTTTGCCGCCATGTGCCCGCGCATGCCCCGCGGAATTTCTGGGAAGCCCTGCAAGCGTACTGGTTCACGCACCTGGGCGTGGTGACGGAGTTGAATACCTGGGATTCATTCTGCCCCGGGCGGTTTGATCAGCACATCTACTCCTTTTATCGCAAGGGTATGGAAGAGGGAACACTGAGCAGAGAAGAGGCGAAAGAACTCCTGGAGTGTTTGTGGGTCAAGTTCAATAACCAGCCTGCGCCACCGAAAGTCGGCGTTACCGCGGCCGAGAGCGGCACTTACACCGATTTCGCGAATATTAACAATGGTGGTCTGAAACGCGATGGATCCGACGGAGTCAACGACGTCACCTATCTCATTCTCGACGTCATCGATGAGATGCACCTGCTTCAACCCTCGTCCAACCTCCAACTCAGCAAGAAAAACCCGGAGGCATTTCTCAAGCGTGGTCTGGAAATTGTGCAGCAGGGGTGGGGTCAACCTTCCATCTTCAATGCCGATGCGGTAGTCGAGGAGTTGTTGCGGCAGGGCAAGTCGCTGGAAGATGCACGTTGCGGAGGAACCTCTGGATGCGTGGAGACGGGTGCTTTCGGGACCGAGGCATACATTCTTACCGGCTACTTCAACCTGCCCAAGGTGCTCGAGATTGCGCTGAACAACGGCGTGGA
>JBKQRC010000011.1:0-33346 GCA_052326105.1 Candidatus Sulfotelmatobacter sp.
TGCTGCGTCAGGGTTTCCCCCATTGCGCAAAATTCCCCACTGCTGCCTCCCGTAGGAGTCTGGACCGTGTTTCAGTTCCAGTGTGTCCGTGCGCCCTCTCAGGCCGGATACCGATCTTCGCCTTGGTGGGCCGTTACCCCGCCAACTAGCTAATCAGCCGCGACCCCCTCCTCCGGCGCATTGCTGCTTTGATCTTCAGGCCCTTCGACCCGAAGATGTTATGCGGTATTAGCCCCGGTTTCCCGGAGTTATTCCCCGCCGTAGGGTAGGTTGGTCACGTGTTACTCACCCGGTCGCCACTGTACTCATGGATTGCTCCACTTTCTCGTACGACTTGCATGTGTTAGGCACGCCGCCAGCGTTGATTCTGAGCCAGGATCAAACTCTCGTTTGAAACCTGATGTCTGCCGACGGGTAGTAGGCAGACTGACCGCAGCTTCTAGCTTTTAGCTCCTAGCTTTCAGCTAAACCAAAAGCGGAACTGCAAACCCAAAGCCGGGTCGCCACCGTTCAGCTTCTCACCACTCCGAAGAGGGGATTGAAGACCACGGTGGTCTATCTTGTGAGATCGCTTCGGACTTATGCCCGAAACCGCTCTCTCACGACTGGCACGTTCAACCTAGTTGTCAAAGACCGAATCGCGGTCCGCCTGAGCGGCGCGAATTCAGTCCAGGCGAACTCGCACAAGTGCGAATCCGACCGTCCTCGAAACCCTACAAACATACTGTGCCGCGCAAAACCCTGTCAATGACCGCATCCCCCAAGATTTCCACTTGTTTTCCACAATGGGAAAGCGGGACAGGGGAGCGAACCTCAGGGGCTAAAGCCCAGCTCATGTTGGCAGGCTCGGGCGGCACGACTGAAGTCGTGCCCTTCCCGGTCTTTCTCTCGGTCGCGGATCTTCTGCGATTGAGAAGCTGCCGGATGGGCGCCTGGCTGAGTTGCTCGTTTGCTGCGCGCAACAGTATGGTCTTCCGCTTCGCGAAGCGCTCATTCGGGCGCTCGGCTTTTTAGGCCGCGCGAGGGCGGAAGACAGAAAATTGAGAAAAGAACTTGCTTTGGAGGTTCCTTGCTTTGAAGGTACCCTTCAGAAACCTACTGGTGTTTCCGAATCGAGTCCCGTGGCCGGGACAAATTGAAGGCCTAAAACCTTCACACATCTTTAGATGCCGGACGCGCGACGAGAGTTGCAGACAATACGCCCGGCTAGCCACACCACTGCTCTCGGTGCATTGTTTATAGCAGATGAATGCAGCGGAGCGCAAGAGGGAAATTGCAGGGGAAGAAAGTTTACCAGTTTGGTTCGGGCGGGCGGCCACGTGGGAGGCGGCGGAGAGGAGTGTCCGCCCCGCATGAGCCCGAACTGTTCTCCCATAAGAATTACGGGAATTCCAGGGTTACGAACTTGGCGGGTTTCGCGCCGGTGTTGGTGATGGTGTGGGAGTAGCCGCCGGGAAGCCACTTGGCGTCTCCGGACTTGAAGTGGCCGGGCATAGGACCGGACATCGGTCCCTGGCCCGCGACGTCGCTGCGGATGTCGAGATCGGTGACCGCGACGAGCAGGTGCGGGCCCGGGTGACGGTGCATGGGAACGACGCCTCCAGGCTGGAGTTCGAATTCGGAGACGCGGACTCCGTCTTTGACGAAGAGGATGTGCTGGGTGCCACCGGGGAGGATGATTAGGGCGCGGTCTTCGTCCCAGTGGGCGGGAGAGTGGCGCAGGGCTTCGTCTTGCAGAAGTTCGATGATGACGCTGCGGAAGGGATGGCCGGAGAGATTGTGGGCGGGGTGGGCGAGATGGGCGGGGACGAAGGCGGTGTCCCCGACGCTGAGTTTGAGAGTGACGGGATCTTTGCCCTCCATGGTATTGACCACTTCGGAGTCGCTGAGGATGACGTAGACGTAGTCGTGACGTTGCCAGTGCATGAGAACTTCGCCGTCCGGGGGAACGTCGACGTTGAAGACGCGCACTTGGTCGTTGGCTATGGTCTGGTGATGGTGGGGTTCGGCGGTGATTTCCAGTTCGGGCGTCGTCTGCACGGATAGGAGTGCGGGGAGCAAGAAGAGCAGGAGGAAAAGCTTCATGGCGGGATTTTAGCGCGGTCAGGGGTCAGGGACCAAAGGCCAGGGTCGGCATCCCAAATCAAGACAAGTCGTTGCTGCCGCGGAAATGTCGAGCTGTGCTCGACCGGACAGCCGAGGGCGGCTGTCCCCACATAACCACTCCTACAGGGCGAAGAAGGTCTTCTTGTGCAGCCAGCTGTTTTCGTCGCCGATGACTACGTGGTCCGGCCAGCCGGGGGCAGTGTTCAGCAGGAGGCGCAGGCCGTTGGCATCTTTGGGGACGTCGAATTCGAGTTGCGTGGTGTAGGAGTCGGCGGGCTTGAGCGGCGTGAGCAGGGGCGTGCCCTGGATGGCAGCGGGAGTGTACTTGCGGCCAGTGTCGTCGACGAGGCGCACGTCGCGCGGAGAAGGCGTAAGCGGTGCGTCTTTGGGGCGGCTGGGCGAGATGGTGGTTTCGTCGAAGCGGGTGCGCAGGGTGATGAGGTAGCGTCCGTTGGTCTCGGTTTTCACATTGACGACCGAGTAAGCGAGGTGGCAGTCAATCTCGCAGAAATATTTTTCCTGGCCGCGGGCCAGCACGGTGGTGTGGCTGGCGGCGGAGTATCCGAACAGCAGCGCGAAGTAGACCACCGCGCCGGCAGCAGTGACGACGACGGCGAGCCGGGCAAATTTGGGCTTGCGGGCAAACCAGAAGATGAGCGCCGAGGCCAGGACGAAAAAGAGGCTGGCGCAGGCGGCGAGGAATCCTACGGCCGCAAGGGGAGCGGGAAAGTTCATGTTGCTGGCGATGTTGGCGGTGGACATGTGGTTCGCTCCTTGAAAGAGTTCGGGCGGAGGTTGGTTGACGTAGTCGTAAATCTCGTCGGCGATCCAGTAGTTTTCGAGCAGTATGGCGAAGAGCATTCCCAGAAGCCAAAGTACCTGGCGAAAGCGGCGCCAGTGCTGGATGGACAGCAGACCTTGCATGAAAAAGTCCGCGAGATAAGCGGCGCTGTAACAGAGATTGGCGGCCAGCGCGAGGACGACGAGGGCTTCCAGAGCTCCGAGCGTCAAGGCTGGGCGGAAATGCGGCCAGGTCAGCACGACCCAGAGCAGGACGATCAGCGTGAGGATCGCGTTGTAGAGAATGCGGCCGCGTTCCCAGAAGCGGGCGGCGTGGGGGAAATTGAATCCGCTTCTGTTTTGATTCTCGATGTTGTCACCCATGGGGATTGCTCTCGTGTAATGTACTTTAAGTTACAAAACTGACAGTCCAAAAAAATGACGCCCGCGGTTCAGCTCAATTCGCGGACTCCGCAGAAATCGTCCCCTGCAGTTCGTCCTGCCTACCTGTCCGGAAGAGAAGAACTGCTCCCCAGATCGACAAGGGGACAGAGGCGACAAGGCTGATAAATACATAAACGAGAATCAAAACTCCGTCGCCGGGTGCGGCGTGTCCGCCGTTGCTAACGAAGTTCGGGTCCGGGGGAAGCGAAAGCACGGCAAGAAAAAAGGCGATCAAGACGCCCAGCAAGGGGCCGAATAACAAGATGGCAATTGCTCCCAGGATCTTCGGTATTGGTTTTCTCATTCTCAAACCGGAGCCTCACTACTCTTCGCGGGTCACGCGGATCCATTCTTCCATCTGATCGAGATATTCGGCGAGGGCGCGGCGTCCGGCTG
The DNA here is from genome assembly GCA_052326105.1 of Candidatus Sulfotelmatobacter sp. Taxonomy (GTDB): domain Bacteria; phylum Acidobacteriota; class Terriglobia; order Terriglobales; family Acidobacteriaceae; genus Sulfotelmatobacter. The sequence goes on from JBKQRC010000011.1 coordinate 3,727, forward strand.
CGGTCAGGCGGTATTCGGTGCGCGGGACTCGTCCCTCAAAAAATTTCACGCAGGAAATGTATTGCGCCTCTTCGAGTTTGCGGGCGTGGACGCTGAGGTTGCCGTCGGTGGTCTTGAGCACGCGCTTCAGGTCGTTGAAGCTCAGCGATTCGTTGGTGGCCAGAGCGCTGACGATGCCGAGACGGATGCGCTCGTGAATCAGACGGTCGAGTTCGGGGAGTTCCGGAGCGCGGGCGGGCAGGCGCCGTTCGCGAACCTGCTCACGCAATCCGGCCTTGGACTTCTCGTGCTTGTGGCGCGCGGGAAGGGGTTTAGCCACCGTGCCTCCTGGCGATGAGGTATCCGAAAACGATGTGCAGGCCGCCGAAGCCGCCGGCAAGAAACCAGTTGCCCCAGGCCGCGGGCGCGAGAACGGCGAGACCGCCGAGCAGCATGAAACAAAGGCCCATCACGGGAAGGATGGCGACGGAGAAAGCGCCTCCGGTCATGATGCCGGCTCCGTAAAGCAGCAGCCAGGTTGCGGGCAGGGCCGATTGCAGTCCGGCACGGAACAGCAGAAAAGTGAGAAAGGCGCCGGCCACCAGTGGCGGAGAGAGTCCGAGAACGACCTTGCGAGCGGGACCGGAAAACAGGGGCAGGCCGCGGCGGTTCGCTTTCCAGGTGCAGGAAAGTAATCCGATGACGACGGCGAGCAGGCCTTCGGCGAGCCAGACGCGCAGCCAGGCGAAGGAGGAAAGCTGGCGGGCGGCGAGCCAGGCGGCGGCGAGAGCGGTGAAGCCGAGCAGGATGTATCCCCAGCCAGAGACGGCGGTGAACGCGGCGGAACGCTCCATGGTGTCGCGAATGAAGCGCAGGTCGTCGGCAGGGTTGCGGGTGGCGCGGTCCGCTGCGGGCGGGATCGAGCGATTGATGCGCCGGATGCGGTGCGGCCGCCGATCGAACATGAGAAGAGAGTAACGCCGGTGTTTCACTACTGTCAAGTACTTTTCAGTATAAAGTCAGGACTGACGCTGGAAGCCGGGGGGATTAGGCGCGGAGGACACGGGGTGCGGGGAGCAGATCAAGAGAAACGCGCCCCTTGTGGGGAGGAAGTCAAAGTCCCCACCCTAGCCGCAAAGAACGCGGCTAGGATGGGGCACCCAGACACCAACGCCAGACCTGATTCCAAGGCGTTTACGCGGGGCTGAAGCGCCGCTCTTCCACGGTGCATAGATTCGCAATTTTTTCCGCAGCCTGGTGCGCTGTGGGCTGCGTTCTTTTGCTGCTGCGCGGCTGGAGTCGTGCGACGGTTGGCCAGGATGCGGAAAAGCCCGTCATCAATTTGACTTCCACAAGCTTGTGTCGTTAGAGTCGTCGCACGGTTGTATCTGCTCTTTGTGAATTCATTCGGAGCGCGCGTCTTTGCCGCAGGGCGAAGACTGGGAAGCGGGTGCAAATCCCGCGCTGCCGCGCAACTGTAAGCGAGGAAACTCGGTCCGGCCACTGGGGAATCCCGGGAAGGCCGGAAGCGTTGCTGGATGGTGGTTGCCATCCTCACTCGCCAAGCCAGGAGACCGGCGCACTCCGTCACCGTCAACCTCTTTCGCGTGCAAAGGAGGATGGTATGCGCGTTGTGAGCGCGGTTTTTCTGGCGCTGGTTTTCTCCCTGGCCGCTGGCGCGGCCGATCTCAAAATCAAAGTAGTAGATCCGCAATCGGCGGCCGTGGCCGGAGCGCAGGCTTCGCTGCTGCGTGCGCACGAGAGCAAAGTTCTGGCTACGCAGACGAGTTCGGCCGAGGGAATCGTGATTTTTCACACTCCAGCCGCGGGACAATACCAGGTTGAGGTGCTGGCACCGGGGTTCGCGGTGGAGACCAGCGAGGTTCCGGCGGGGGCCGATACCTTGACCGTGACGCTCCGTCTGGCGCCTGCATCCGAAACCGTGGTGGTCAGCGCGACCCGAACTCCGGTGCCGGGGGAAGCGGCGGGCGCGGATGTTGACACTCTCAGCGGGGCGCAATTGACGGCCATGCAGCCGACGGCGGCGAACGACGCGATGCGATTTCTGCCGGGCGCGGTCATCAATACAGCGGGGCAGCACGGCGGGCTGTCGTCGCTGTTCGTGCGGGGCGGCGAATCCAACTACAACAAGGTGATCGTGGACGGGGTCACGATCAACGAACCCGGGGGCACGTTTGATTTCGGGACTCTGTCGCTGGCACAGGGCGATCGGATGGAATTCGTGCGCGGGGCGCAGAGCACATTGTATGGATCGGACGCGATGACCAGCGTGGTGCAAGTGTGGACGCGCACGGGCAGCACGCCGGTTCCGGAACTGCGCTTCGGCGCGGATGCGGGAAATCTGGGAACGGAGAGCGGCCACGCGGCGCTGTCCGGAGCTCGCGGGCGTTTCGATTACAACCTTTTCGGCGATCAAATCAATACAAACGGCTTGGGAGTGAACGACGCTTACTCCGATTCGTTGCAGGGAGCGAACACGGGCGCGACGTTGAACGATGCGGTTTCTCTGCGCGTGCGAGTTCGGCATTCCAACAGTCACACGGGCGTTCCCGGGGAATGGAACTTCAACGGTTACGATCCGCTGGTGCCAGCCCACGGTCCGTCCGAGCCTCTGGTGCCGCTGGCTCCGAATCCGAACCAGTGGTCGCAATTGAATAGTCTGCTGGGCAGCGTGGAGTTGACGGTGGCGGCGCCGAACGGATGGCGGCACCGGTTCACGGGCTTCGACTATGTCTACCGGTACAACGAACTGGACCCTGGCGATTTGCCGCGGGTGAACACGGCCGGCACGCAGATCGACTACCCTTCGCAGGAAGTCGACCACATCAATCGCGGCGGTTTTGAATATCAGGGCGACTATTCGGAGCGGGCCTGGGCGCACACCACGTTCGGCTACCGAGTGGAGAACGAAAACGGATTTGTAGGCAATCTTGATTACGGCGCGCAGAACCACGGACAGAGGCTGAATGAGGACACATATGTCCAGCAGGAGTTGAAGCTGGGCCGGCTGGGGGTGATCGCGGGAGGACGATTTGTCCACGACAGCGCGTTTGGCAATACGGGAGTCCCCAGGATAGCGCTGACGTTGCAAGCCCTGCGAGGGGACGAAGTGTTTTCCGGGACGCGCTTTCGTTTCTCGTATTCCACGGGATTCAAGGAGCCGCGGCTGGAAGAAACGTTCAATGGAATTCCCGGTGATCCGTACGACATTCCCAACCCGGGGCTGAAACCGGAGCGAGTGCGCGCGTTTGAGGCAGGATTTGAGCAGGGTCTGTTCAACAACAAGTACGAGTTCAACGCAACTTACTTCAACAATCTTTTTCGCGACCAGATCAATTATGTGACGATGAACGAGCCGCCTAACTATCCCGGCGAGTATGTCAATGTAAACCAGGCGTTCGCGCAGGGCGCGGAGCTCGCGCTGCAGGCGAAACTTCGGCCGAGAGTGCTGCTGAATACGGCTTACACGTATACGTCGTCGCAGTACCTGGATAATCCCACGCCGTATGACCCGGTCTACAATCCGGGACAGCCGTTGCTGCGGCGTCCGAAACATTCGGCGACGGAGATGTTGTCTTACCTGGGGACACGGTGGGGAGCAAACCTGAGCGGAAGTTTCGTGGGACGGCGGGCGGATTCGGACTTCTATGGCTTTGGCATTGATCACGCCGCGGGATACGTGAGGGCGGATTTGGGGGGATGGTGCGCGGTGCGGCCGCGGGTCACGGTTTACCTGAATCTCGAGAACGCGCTGGACCGGAGATACAACGAAGTGGTGGGGTATCCGGCGCTGCCGGTTAACTTCCGGGCGGGAGTGAGGTTTCGGGTGGGAGGGGAATGAAGAGATTCAAAGATTCACCGCAGAGGACGCCGAGTACGCAGAGGAATTGGGTCGACGAGGGGGTTAGCTGACTTCCTGGGGGGCCTGGGGCATGGAGGCGGCGATTTTCGGTCCGAAATATTTGGTGCGGGCGAGGAGGAGTTTCTCGATTTCGACGGCTTGGAGGGGCTGCTGGCGTCCGAGCAGATGCGTGACCAGAGCGATCTGGGCAAAGTGCTCGACGGTTTCCATCTTCATGTAGGCGTGTTCGAGAGTGTCGCCGTAGGTCACAACGCCGTGGTTCGACATGAGGATGGCATCGTAATTTGGGACGTAGGGTTCGAGGGTCTGAGTCAGTTCCGAAGTTCCGGGCGTGCCATAGCGCGCGAGAGGAATGCATCCCAGGCCCATGACGACTTCGCAAACCAGCGGCTCGGTGAGGGCCACGCCAGCGGCGGCGAATCCGGTGGCGGTGGGAGGATGGGCGTGCACGATGGCCTGAACATCGGGGCGCAGGCGATAGATGAGCAGGTGCATGCCGATCTCGCTGGTGACATTGCGGCGGCCGGAGACACGATGGCCATCCAGATCGACGACGACCATGTCGGCGGGCTGCATCGCGCCTTTGCTCAGGCAAGTGGGAGTGACCAGGATGCGGTCGTTCTTCAGGCGCACTGAGAGATTGCCGTCCATGGCCGCGACAAAGCCGCGTTCGTGCAGCATACGGCCGTAGCGGACGATTTCCTGCCTGTGTTGACGTTCCGTAGGCACAATTACCCTTCGGGGGAGATGATAAAAAGCAGGCTGAACTTCAGCACTCGATAGTACCAGCACTCGCAGCGCAGAAACAACCGGATTTTGCGGCGATTTGGCGGGAATTTGCATGATGCGGGCGGCCGGAATGGCGCGCTGCTCCCTATAATCGGAGACGTGCTGGTTTCCGACTTCCATTACGATCTGCCGGAAGAATTGATTGCCCAGGAACCGCTGCCGGACCGGGCAGGCTCACGGCTGCTGCGCCTGGAAGCGGCCACGGGGCGGGTTGAGGACGGGCAGTTTCGGGAGTTTCCGGCACTGCTGCGGGCGGGAGATTTGGTGGTCTTTAACAATACGCGGGTGTTTCCGGCGCGGCTGTACGGACGGCGGGGCGGGTTGAAGGCGCAGGCGGTGAGCCGGCGCAATCCGGCGGCGCGGGAATTTTTGCAGGGGCAGATCGAGGTTCTGCTGACGCGGCAGGTGCGCGAGGATCCGAACGAATGGGAATGCCTGGTGCGGCCGGGACGGAAGATTGGGGTGGGGGAACATCTGTTCTTTGGGGAGGGGGACGAGCTGCAGGGTGAGGTGATCGGGCGGGGGGAGTTTGGGGAGCGGAAGGTTCGGTTTGAGCCGACACTGCCGGGCCTCGCCCGGCCGGACAGCCGAGGGCCTGCCCTGAGCTTGCCGAAGGGGCGGCTGTCCCCACATGAGCATACTCTGGCGGAGGATTTTTTCGGGCTGGTGGAGAAGATCGGGCACGTGCCGCTGCCGCCGTACATCGGGCGGACGGATTCCGCGAGCGATCAGGAGCGTTACCAGACGGTCTATGCGCGGGAGCGAGGGTCGGTGGCGGCGCCGACGGCGGGGCTGCATTTTACTCCGGAGATCCTGGGCCGGATCGAGGAACGTGGAATCGAGACCGCCGAGATCACACTGCATGTCGGGCTGGGGACTTTCCAGCCGGTGAGGGTGGAGCGGGTCGAGGAACATGCACTGCATGCGGAGGCGTATTCGATTTCAGAGCAAGCTGCGGAGAGGATCAAGCGGGCCAAAGGCGAAGCCCGGCGCGTGGTTGCGGTGGGGACCACAACTGTGCGGACACTGGAGTATGCGGCGCAGCAGGGCGCGGGAGAAGTGCGGGCGGGGAGGGGCGAGGCGAATCTGTTTATTTATCCGGGATACAAGTTTCAGGTGGTGGAGGCGCTGCTGACGAATTTTCATTTGCCGCAGTCCACGCTGCTCATGCTGGTGTGCGCGCTGGGCGGGAGAGAGAACGTGCTGCGCGCCTATGAATATGCCGTGCAGCAGCGGTACCGGTTTTATTCGTATGGGGATTGCATGCTGGTGGAGTAAAGGGGGCGAGGGCTGGTTGCGGCAGTTGACGCAAACGGCGCTGCACCATCCAGAATCTTTCTCTCCGAATTGATTTGATCCGCGGCTCGATTCTTAGTACCTTGCTGCTAAAGCCGTTCGCAGCGAGGTGCACGTTGCCAATTACCGCCGTGGACTCGATCACGCCTGCCATAGAACACACCAAGCAACAACTGTTCAAGCCCTTCCGGATTGGTCAATGGACGAAGCTGGCTTTCGTCGGACTGCTGGCGGGAGAACTTGGGGGCAATGGATGCAACCGCTCCAGCTTCCAATTTCCTTCTCATCCGGGGGCTGGGCCGCACGCAGGGCTCCCGGCTTCTCTGGGAATCGATCCGGCTCTGCTGGCCGCTTTCATAACCGCTGCCATTGTGGCCGCGCTCGCGATCGGAATCATCCTGATGTACATCGGCAGCGTGATGCGATTTGTCCTGTTCGACAGCATCGTCGCCAAAGAGTGCCACATCCGCTGGAGCTGGAGCCGGAGGCTGGGGCCGGGATGGAAATACTTCGTGTGGAGGTTGCTTTACATTCTGCTGACGTTGGCGGGCATCGTGATAGCGGTTGGAATCCCGTTGGCGGTTGTCTTCGCCAAGGGGTGGCTCAAGGAACCAAAGGAGCACGTGCCCGCGCTGGTGTTAGGCGGAATCATTCTTTTCCTGGTGTTCTTCCTTTTCTTTGTGGCCACAGCAGTGATTCTGGTGCTGACGAAAGATTTTGTCATTCCCCAGATGGCTCTGGACAATGTTGACGCAATGGAGGGATGGCGGCGGCTGTGGGTGATGATGCAGGCCGAGAAGGGAGCATACGCCGGCTACATCGGGATGAAGATCGTGCTCGCCGTCGTCGTGGGCATCCTGATTGGAGTCGCGGCGCTCATCTTAGGATTGCTCTTCGTCATGCCAAGCGCTGGACTCAGCATCCTTGCGATCCTCACCGGCAAGGCGGCCGGACTGACCTGGAACGCCTACACGATCACTCTGGCGGTCGTGGTGGGGTGTGCTTTGCTGGCAATTTTTGTGTATCTGGTCGCGCTAATCTCTGTGCCCGCCCTGGTATTTTTCCCTGCGTATTCCATGTATTTCTTTGCGGGGCGATATCCTCGGCTGGCCGCTGTGCTGTATCCGGCGCCGCCTGTGGCCCCGGTTGCGGCGGGCGCAGGGCCGCCGCTGCTCTAAGTTTCGCGGTTGCTGACGGGGCGTGTCGAGCGGTCGACGTTACCGGCGGAGTGACACGGCTAAGCAGGACGCGGGGGGGAAATTTGTCGTCTGCCACGAGAATGACCACTGGGGCTGAAGCCCGCATTGATTTCAAACCACTTACGCGGTGCTGAAGCGCCGCTCTTCCACGCTTCACGACTTTCCCGCAGGCTGTCAAGCCGGGCTGCCTTCCCAGCTACTCGTCGCCCTTTTCGTCTACCTGGCGGGTGTAACGCTGGCCCGTTGTGGTTTCGACGACGAGGCGGTAAGTCAGGGCATGCTTGCGCCAGGACTGGCGTGGGAGCCAGGCACGCAGGGTGGTCGGGGAGACGTACTCGGATTGCACTTCCTTATCGTTGTTTACGTTGTCTCCAAAGGAAAAGCTGACCTTGTCCTCGGGGGAAAAGTTCTCGCCGCGAATGGTTACTTCCAGCTCTTTGGGGCTGTGCTCGTTCATCAGCCGGATGGGAAACGGGGAGACTGATGTGATGATGGCAGTCTTTGGCTTCCAGCGTCGAAAGTCGGCCTCGGAAAGGCGGCCCGATGGCAGAGGATGACCTGTGGGTTGAAGGGTTACGTCCAGCGGTTGCGAGAGTTCGAATTTCTCCTCATTGCCTACCACCCAGAGGCGCAGCTTCTCGCCCGCGGGTTGCGCGACCGTGTAGTCCCCGGCATGAACGGGATCTACATGCACTCGGAGTTCGGTGGACGAGACGTACTCCGTATCCGGCCAGAGCTGATCTTTTTGAAAATCGTTAGCATCGGGATTGTACCCGGCGTAGACAACTGAGTCCTTCGTGAAGCCGCGGCCGCGCAGGACCAGTTTCAGCTTGTCTTGCCGGAAATCGTCGGGGAGGCTCGACGGCGTAACCAAGTTCAACTGGGGACTGGTTCTGCTGGCCACGTGGAGGGTGGCGCCTTCGAGGGTAAAGCCCTCGGTGGTGATCAGAAAAATTCCCGCCTTCTGCAGGCAATCGGCGCCAAGGGTGATGCGGGCATGCGCCAAATCCAGCACTCGGGCGTGCAGGCTTTGCTGCTTGCAGCGGTCGCTTCGTGAGGTATCGATGCGGAATTTTACACTCGGGCTGAGATCCTTACCCGTGACATCGAAGGTGATCGCCGGGCTGCCTTGCACTGACCGCACCCAGGATGAGTTAAGGTGGGCAGAAGGCATGAATTGCTGGCGCGAACCGACGGTGGCCCAGGCAACTATTCCGCCCGGTTGGGATGTCATCATCGCATTAATGTCGCAGGTCATCGTTTCGCCGTTCGGATCCCAGATCGAGACCCCGAGATTGTCTTCGGGCTGTTCATAGACATTCAGAGCACTGCGGTCCCAATCCCAGTCGAGTGTCCCGGTGGCCTCGACCGCAACGGGCTTTTTGGCGATGAGCAGGGGTCGATCGCGAACCTCGATCCAGGCTTTGCGAACGCGCTCGGGGTGCGGGATCGAATAAAAGAAATGTCTTCCGTAGTCCGTCGCGGTGAATTGAAGCTCGGCGGCGGGGTGCTGCGTGGCTTGGCCAAAGCAGGCCGCGGTCAGGCAAACAAGGGCGGCGAAAGTCCGCATGCGACTAGGATATTCCTAACGCGCCAAGGGGTCGACGTTACCGCGGTGTGGCGCGGCTAAGCAGGATGCGGAAGTCCGTCGTCGCCACGAGAATGACCGCCGGGGCTGAAGCCCGCATTGATTTCAAACCGCTTACGCGGTGCTGAAGCGCCGCTCTTCCACGGTGGCGCGACGCTTCACGACTTAGGCCTGCCTATGGGTTACGCGAAGACTGCGTAACTTCAGTGCATGCCCAAAAGTAATCAGCGCGGGACGACGCTTTTTTGAACAATTGGCGATGAATGGCTGAAATCGCCGACATGGTTACGAAATCAGTGCGCTCACCGGCCCCTCGGGCCTGAACCTTGGTTTGCATAAAATGCCGCGATCCTGGGTTCTAATCAATACGCCCGGATTAGTCCGGGCAGACGGGGAGATATTGGCGTATTCGGGCCCCGGCACAAGGAGAAATGACCATGTCTCTTCGTTTGAAGATTTGCATCCTGATTGTCGCTGCATTCATTATCGCGCCGATGCTTACCCTGCCCATCGCGCAGGCACAGATCGGCGTCGGTATCTCGATCAACATCGCTCCTCCGGTTTTGCCGGTGTATGAGCAGCCTCCGCTGCCGGCGCCGGGTTATATGTGGACTCCCGGCTACTGGTCTTACGGGGAGGCAGGCTACTTCTGGGTTCCCGGCGTTTGGGTGCAACCTCCGAGCGCGGGTTTTCTGTGGACGCCCGGCTACTGGGGCTATGAGGGCGGAATGTACGGCTGGCACGGCGGCTACTGGGGCCCGCACATTGGGTTCTACGGTGGGGTTAACTACGGCTTCGGCTACGGCGGCGTCGGGTTCGGCGGCGGCGAGTGGCGTGGTGGAGTATTCGCTTACAACAGCGCGGTGGCGAACTTTGGCAGCGTACATGTGATGAATGTGTACGAGAACCGCACGATTGTGACGGAAAACACGATCGTAAACGTCAACCACGTAAGCTTCAATGGCGGCGTAGGCATTCAGGTGCATGCGTCGGCCGTGGAGATGCAGGCGGTCAACGAGCGCCACTTCGAGCCAACCCCCGACCAGGTGCAGCATGTGAACTTTGCCGCGCAGGACCGCGCGCAGCTGGCGTCGGTGAATCAAGGACGTCCAGCGACCGTAGCGAGCGCAAACGTAAACGAATATCACCAGGTGGCGCAGCAGCACGTGCGGTCGCAGCCGATTTCGGCGGGCGATCGCTCGGTGGGGCGCAACTACAATCCCAATACCCGGGAGGCGAATCAGGACCAGCGCATCGCCAACGGCTTGCGCAGTGGCCAGATGACTTCCGGCGAAGCGGCGCGAGCTGAGCGGACGCAATCCGACATCGACCAGCAGGTGCACAACGACCGGGAGGCGAACGGCGGCAAGCTCACGGGTCAGGAGCGGGAACAGATCAACAACGAGCAAAATTCCGCCAGCCGTCAAATCTACGACGAAAAGCACAACGGGAATACTGTGAAGCCGAACGAAGTTGACGACCGGGAAGCCAACCAGCAGCAGCGCACTGCCGAAGGGCTGCGCAGCGGCCAGATGACTTCCGGTGAAGCGGCCCGGACCAACGAGAACCAGGCCAACGTCGCTCAGCAGGTTCACAACGAGCGCACCGCCAATGGCGGCGCCTTGACCAAGCCAGAGAAGCAACAGGCCAACAAAGAAGAAAACAAGAACAGCAAGCAGATCTACAACGAGAAACACAACGACAAAACGTCGAAACCTGCCAAGGAACGCGAGCGTTAAACCAAGGCAGAGCGGAAAAATTGAACGGCCGCCATTGCAGGCGGCCGTTCACTTTTGAAGTTGCTGTCTATCATCCAACTGGGGTTGGCGAGCTAATCCGCCCTTGAGTTTTGGACCCTCCCGGGGTGAGCACGGTTAAAGCGCGGGGCGGGGACCTTCGCCTGAAAGCGAGGACGGGCATCCTTACGGATGAGCGTTAAATTCCTCAGAGATTTCCTAGAGCGTGTTTCACAAACAACTCTCATTTCGGAATTCGCATCCCTCAGGGGCTAAAGCCCGCGTTTTTCAGCCCTAAACGGCACGGCTGAAGCCGTGCCCTACCCAAAACCGATTTATGAAACACGCTCTAACGAGTGGCTTCCCTCAGCTAACCAGGATGCGGAAAAAGTGCCTGTCGCCACGAGAATGACCACCGGGGCTGGCATTTGGCTGTGCTTGCTCCATCGTCTGATGCAAAAAATTCGAGTTCTCACGCACACGCTGAAGCCCGCATTGATTTCAAACCGCTTGCGCGGCGCTGACGCGCCGCTATTCCACGCTTTGCGACTTTTCCCGCAGCCTGTGAAGCCGAGGGGACAGGGCGGTGCTGGCGGAACGACGGAAGTCGCGTCCTTCCCAGTTCGCGCCGCTCGCGGGGACTCGGCCGGCTGCTCGCGCGGAAGTTTACGCCCTGGCGCCGGCCGCGGCCGTTTCGGGCCCGGAAACGGCTCTCTCTTCGCCGTTGGCCTTCTGTTGCGGTTGGCCGCTCTTGCGGATGTCAATGCCGCCCTTGAAGAAGGCACCATCCTCAATGGAGATGCGGGCGGCGATGACGTCACCGGTGAGGGAGCCGTCACTGCGAATGTCAACGCGGTCGCTCGCGGTGAGGTTGCCGCGAACCTTGCCCAGCACGACGATCTCGCGGGCATTGATGTTGGCGGCGACGACGCCGTTGCGGCCAATGGTGACGCGGTTGCCGGAGAGATTGATGGAACCCTCCACGCGGCCGTCAATATAGAGCGACTCGGAGCCAGTCACTTCACCTTTGATCACAAGCGACTTGCCGATGGTGGCCTGATCGGCGGTGGTGGTGGTTACGGGCCGCGGTGCGGCAGGCTCGGGAGCGGCCATGGACGGGGCGCTGGGCATCGAAGTGGCAGGGCGCTCCGCACCGGCAGGGGGGGCAGGAGTCTGAGGCTGATTGGTCGGCTTCCACATGGGATAAAGAGTCCTTTCCTTAGGGATTAGGGTTCACGAGCCGCACGTCCGTGACCAAAGCAAATTGTACTCCCGTGTCTCAAAGTGAGCCCTGTGGAAAATCCTTTATTTTCAGATCGGTAGTTCCTTTGGTGATGCGGGAGGAAACGCAAAAGGAAGTTGCGGCGGAGGGCGGCAGGCCGGGTCGTTTCTGCCCGGAGGCATGTAAGAGCTCCCGGAAAAAATGACCGGAGCGTATCCCGACCGTATCCTTTCCTGGGCTCCGGCGTTATGCTCTCAGGGTCGAAGATTTATCGAAAACGGAATCTGAGGTTGGGAGTCTAATGATGGAGAATCCAGCCCTGGGAATTCCATTCGAGACGGGAGTAAAGCATGTCAGAACCTGCCGTTGTAACGCCAGCCGCATTGACCGTCGCCCGGCCTGAGCCGGGGGAATATGCGCCCTACTATGAGCGCTACATTTCGCTGATCACGGGATCGGATATTCTGGGGACGCTCGATGGGCAGCGGCGCCAGATGCTGCTGCTGCTGTCGGGGCGCGACGAGAGCGATGGAGACATTCGTTACGCTGCCGACAAATGGAGCGTGAAAGAAGTGCTGGGGCACGTGTGCGATACGGAACGCATCCTGGCCTATCGCGCGCTGCGGATTTCGCGCGACGACCGGACGCCGATCGAAGGTTTCGAACAGGATGATTATGTGAAGAACGGCCCGTTTGCGCGGGCTCCGCTGGCGGAGATCATCGAAGACTACATCGCGGTGCGGAGAGCGACGCTGACGCTGCTGCGGAATCTGGAAGAAGCGGCGTGGGCGCGGCGGGGCGTGGCCAATAAGAATGAGATTACGGTGCGGGCGCTGGCTTACATCATGGCCGGGCATGAACTGCATCATCGGAGGATTTTGGAGGAGAAGTATTTTGGGCGGTAGAACCAACTTCTTCGCCGCGGATTCACGCGGATGAACGCGGATTATTCTTGATGTCATTCTGAGCGAAACGAAGACCCGATGCAACCATATCGCTCCCGGCAAAGTGCATAGGTCCTTCGCTTCGCTCAGGATGACAAGACCGTTGTGTCCGACAAGACCGTTATGTCCCGACGCGCACTGACGGAATTGCTTCGCGGGCAGGGGGCGCACGCGGATCCGGTGGCGTGCGTGGAGGATATTTCTGCGGAGCTGGCGGGGCGGCCGGTGGAGGGATTTCCGCACACCATTGGTCAGATCGTGTTTCATATGAACTATTGGATGAGCTACGAACTGCAGCGCATTCGCGGGGAGAAACCGGATTATCCGGAACATGCGGAGGAGAGCTGGCCGGCGGCGGCATCGCCCGCTGATGCGCAGGAATGGGACCGGCTGAGGAGAGACCTGGCGTGGTTTCTGGCTGAGTACGCGGAGCTGGCGAAGGGGTCTGCGTCTGAGATGCAGCGCGAGGTGGAGAGCGCGCACGAGGGCGACAAGAAAGTTGCGGGCTCGGTCGAAGCGGTGCTCTGGCAGATGGTGGCGCATAACGGCTATCACGTGGGGCAGATCGCGATGGTGAGGCGGGCGCTGGGGGCGTGGCCGCCGCGGGCGGGCGGGGATACGTGGTAGCGGGTCTGCGACCACTGGGGCTGAAGCCCGGAAAAATCTGAGCGCTTTACGCGGCCCCGAAGGGCCGCTCTTCCACCTTCACCTTGAGGCTCCGTTCTTCCAGCTGCGGCCTTGCGTCCGATCCGAGGTGCGAGTTTCCGGTTGGGCGGGGAAAACCCCAAAACGCAAAGGGCGCGGAGAACACGGAGGGAATGCATAGGTCCTTCGCTGCGCTCAGGATGACCAGGGTGTAACTGGCACGGAAGATCAAAAACCCCGCTTCTCGCAAAGGCCGCGAGAAACGGGGCACCCCACCGACCTGCAGTACGACCTGGGTTATGCTGAGAGATGTTGTTAGCTTGCCCTGAGCCGAAAGGCGGAGGGGCTGATCGCTGACAGCTGACTATGCTTTCCGATTCCATCATTCTCAAACACATTGCCAAGCAGGCGAAGCGCGCGGCGGGATTCAAGCAGTTGGTGCGCGAGCTGGGGCTGCATGGGGACGAGCGCCGCGAACTGGATGAGCGCCTGCAGAAGTTGGTGGCGGGCGGGGCGCTGATCGCCGCCGGCTCGGAGCGATATGCGCTGCCGCAAGCTGCGGTTGACAAGAATCTCGTGGCCGGGCGGCTCACCATGCATCGCGACGGGTTTGGCTTTGTCATTCCGGACGCGAATTCACTGCCCGCATCGCTGAAGGCGCGGCTCGCGGGCGACATCTTCATCGCGCCGCATCTGATCGGCAACGCCATGCACGGAGACCGTGTGCTGGTCGAGATCATGAGTGTGCGCCCCGATGGACGCGCGGAAGGCCGCATCGTGCGGCCGGTCGAGCGGGCTCATCCGACCGTGGTGGGAATTTTTCACTATGGCGGGCGGCGCAACTACGTCACGCCGATGGATGCGAAGATCACGCAGGAAATCGTGATTCCGGCGGGGATGGAAAAACCTAAAACCTTCACCGCAGAGGACGCGGAGGACGCAGAGAAATTTAGAGAAAAGAAACGATCCGTGGATCGTGTGCTTGGGGATGAGGCGACGCGGCTGACGGAATGGGACGACCTGGAAGGCCTGGTGGTGGATGTGGAGATCACGGATTGGCCATCGCCGACGCAGAATCCGCGGGGGCGGGTGATCGAGATTCTGGGGCGGGAAGACGATTTTGGCGTGGACGTCGAAATCACGATCCGCAAGTTTCATCTGCCGCATCATTTTCCTGCAGCAGCGATCGCCGAAGCCGAGGAGGCATCGGGGGGAATTCCGGCGCAGGAACTGCAGAGGCGGCGCGATTTCCGCGCGTTGCCGATTGTGACGATTGACGGGGAGACGGCGCGCGATTTCGATGACGCGGTGTTCGTGCGCAGGCTGGAGAACGGCAATTTCGAATTGCAGGTGCATATTGCGGATGTGGCGCACTACGTCACGCCGGGATCGGCGCTCGAGCAGGAAGCGCGGCTGCGCGGGACCAGCGTTTATTTTCCCGACCGCGCCGTGCCCATGCTGCCGCTCGAGCTTTCGACCGACATCTGCAGCCTGCGTCCGCAAGTGGACCGGCTGGTGACGTCGTGCGTGATGGAGATTGACCATCGCGGCGAAGTTGTGGGTTACGAGCTGTCGGAGGGCGTGATCCGGTCTGCGGAGCGCATGACGTACACCGCCGTGAACGCGGTGCTGGAAGGCGATGCCGCTGCGCACGAGCGCTACGCGCCGCTGGTGGCGGAATTTGAATTGATGCGCGACCTGGCGCTGATCCTGAACCGCAAGCGGGAGCGGCGGGGATCGATTGACTTCGATCTGCCGGAGCCGGTCATCGAGTTCGATGAATTCGGGCTGATGCGGAGCATTGCGCGTTCGGAGCGGAACGTGGCGCACCGGCTGATCGAAGAATTCATGCTGGCGGCAAACGAATGCGTGGCGCAGCATCTGGAGTCGAGGCGGATTGCGTCGCTGTACCGCATCCACGAAAAGCCGGACGCCAAGCGGGTTTACGACTTTGAAGTGATCGCGGCGACGTTTGGATATTCGCTGGGCGTGGGCGCGCTGCCGATTCACCAGGTGCAGATGAAAGCCGACCGGCGCGCGGCGTATGGGACGGGGAAGCGGGTGCGCGAAATCGAAGTGCCGCAGGAAGTGCACATCACGCCGCGGATGTACCAGAAATTGACGGAGAAGATCGCGGGGAAACCGGAAGAGCGGATATTGAGTTATCTGATGCTGCGCTCGCTGAAGCAGGCGCGGTATTCGGAGGAAAATCTGGGACACTTCGCGCTGGCGGCGAAGAGCTACACGCATTTCACGTCGCCGATCCGGAGGTATCCGGATTTGATTGTGCACCGGATTTTGAAGGAGGTGCTGCGCGAAGGTAGCGCCGGCGTCCCGCGGGCCCATTTGCGCGGTGAAAGCGCGCTGGAGCGGACTGCGAGCGCGGCCGAGCCGGGTGATTCGGCTGCATCGCATGGCAAGGGGTCCAGTCCGCGGACTTTCAGCCCGCCATCGGGCCGGCGGGACGCCGGCGCTACCGACGCGGCGCCTTCGCCCTGGGCGAGCGTGGGGTATCCGCGCTCGGAAAGTCAAAATCCCCACCCTGTCGCAAAAAGCGCGACAAGGGTGGGGCAGCCTCAGATAGAGGAGCCGATTGCGCTCGAAGAACTGCACGACATTGCGCAGGAGTCGAGCCAGTCGGAGCGGCGGGCCGACGACGCTGAGCGCGAACTGATGGAGTGGAAGAAAGTGAAGTTCATGCAGGATCGGGTGGGCGAGGATTTCGATGGGCTCATTATCAGCGTGACTAAGTTTGGGTTCTTCGTGGAGCTGACGGATCTGTTCGTCGAGGGGCTGGTGCCGCTGAACACGCTGACCGACGACCGGTATACGTATCACGAGAACACGCGGGAGATTATCGGGCAGCGGTCGCGGAAAACGTTCCGGCTGGGACAGAAGATTCGGGTGCTGGTGGACCGGATTGATCCGGTGGAGAAGAAGATTCAGTTTGCGGTGGTGGAGGAAGCGCCAGCGCGCGCGGTGGGACGGCGGAAGCGGAGGTAGGTGGAGTCCGGAAAAGCCCCACTTTTCGCAGAAGGCGCGAGAAATGGGGTACCCGCGGGACGAGGCGGAGGTAGGCTAAAGTCCCCATCCTAGCCGCAAAGAACGCGGCTAGGATGGGCCACCCTCCAAAAAACGGAGGGACAAGGACGGGGCACCCTCGCCGGACATAGACCATCCAGCAAGGCGCTACGCTCCCAGCGCTCTTTGAATCTCCTCGGCGATTGCGGCGGTTACTGCCTGCATCTTTTCTTCTGATTCGGCCTCGACCATGACGCGGGCGAGCGCCTCGGTGCCGGAATAGCGCACGACTACGCGGCCATTGCCGTCGAGCTCGCGCTCGGCGGCGGTGATGGCCGCCTGGACCGCTGGTACCTGGGCGAAGGGAATTTTCTCGCGCACGCGGATGTTCTGGATTTTCTGTGGAAACACTTTCAGATCAGCCACCAACTCAGCCAGCGATTTGCCGCTGCGCACGATGATGTCCATCAGGCGCAGGGCAGTCAGCAGACCGTCGCCGGTCGTGGAGTCGCCGTCGCGGAAGATGATGTGGCCGGACTGCTCTCCGCCGAGCGTGGCGCCGGTCTTGAGCATTTCTTCGAGCACGTATTTATCGCCGACGTTGGCGCGCAGCATGCGGATGCCGGAATTCCGCAGCGCGATTTCCAGACCCATGTTCGACATGGTGGTGGCGACGACGGTCGCGCCCTGCAACTTTCCCCGCGCATGCAGGTCGCGGGCTGCGACAAGCAGGACAGCGTCGCCGTTGACCACGCGGCCGGCGGCGTCACAGAAAAGGGCGCGGTCGGCGTCGCCGTCGAAAGTCACACCCAGATCGTAGTGCCGCGTGGATTCGGCTACGGTCCTTCCCAGAGTCTCGGGATGCAGAGCGCCGCAGCCGTGGTTGATGTTCCGGCCGTCGGGGGAAATGTGAATGAACGTCGCGGCAATCCCCAGGTCGCGAAACAGTTCCGGAGCTTCGGCAGTGGCGGCGCCGTTGGCGCAATCCACCAGCAGATGAAGGTGGCGCAGATCGGAGGCCACGCTTTCGGCCAGGGACTGGATATAGGCACGGCGCAGGGCAGCCTCGCCGGGCAGAGACGGCCCGGGGACTTTGAGCGGAGTATCGTCGGCGGCGGCCGGGTTTTCGAGCAAGGCAAAGATTTCTTTTTCGATGGCCAGTTCACGCTCGTCGGTCAGCTTGAAGCCGTCGCCGGAGAAAACTTTGATGCCGTTGTCAGTCCAGGGATTGTGCGACGCGGAAATGACCACGCCTGCGGCCATGCCCCGGGAACGGGCGAGGTAGGCGACGCCGGGGGTGGTAATGACTCCGGCGCTGTGTACGTCCACGCCCACGGCGGCGAGACCGTCGGCAATGCGGTCGGCAATCCAGCGGCTGGACTCGCGCGTGTCCTGGCCGATGACGGCCTGGGCCTTGGGTGTGGCGTGCACCAGATCGTGGCCGAGGGCGCGGCCGATGAGATAGGTGCTCTGCCGGGTCAGCGGGAATTCTCCCGCGACTCCACGAATACCGTCGGTTCCGAAGAGTTGGCGGGTTGGCTGGGTCATAGGGTGACTAAGCAAGGATTTTTGATACGGAACAGGAATGATATAGGGAAGCGAGCCAAACGCGCGAATTGTTGCGTCGCAAAGAACGCGACGCGTCGCGCGGCTCGCCCGGATCCTTCGCTGCGCATAAAACGCTTGCTCAGGATGACAACCAAACTACATCACCGCTTCAATGCGGGGAAGAGGTCCCCAGTTTCTGGACGGTTACGGTTACGCGGATCGAGGACGGCTGAGCCACCTGCACCAGGGGATCGGGGACGTAGGCATTGGTGGTGAAGACGGCGCTGCCGCGTGCGCCGGTCGCGTCGATCGGATCCGTGATCGCGGCTTCGACTTTCTCCACGTGATGCAGGGGACCGGTGATGGTGATGCGGGGCGGATCGGCCTCAACTTTGGTGATCTGCTCGCCGTCGGCAAAGGTCCCGGTGACGCGGGGACGAATCTCGACTTCCCGAGTGAGCCGGGTGTCGAAGGACAGATGCAACTGGCTGGGTATGATCTGCACAACAGTAACATCGCGCGGATGGCGAACCTGCTGCGCGGTGAGATCAAAGGTGCGCTCGCCCGAGTTCACATCCGCCAAATTGATCTCGGCGTGGACCTCGCTGGCCTGCAGTTGGCGGATGACGCGCTCCGGCCCGCGGACGCGGATCTGGGCCTCGGGAATGGATTCAGAGCTGATCTCGAGATGCTGGGGAACATTTTGAAACAGGATGGGGGAGCGCAAAGCGACTTCCGCCGGCTCTTCGTGCGAAAGAGAGAACCAGAGTCCTGCCGCCAGCAACAAGGACAGCACTTTCAGCCCGAAGTTATGCAGGACGTAGCGCTTGAAGAATGCAATCATGGCCGCGGCTCCGAATCCGAGCCCGGTTCCAGGCCCCGTTGCGGGGAAGGCTCTCGCAGAGGCGAATCCAGGGCTGCATCGGATTCATCTCCATTGCGCGCGATGGCGGTGGGCAAGGTTACGGGAGCCATGTAGCGGCGCAACTCGCTGCCGAGGCGTTCGCGTAGCTGATCCACAGTGAGATCCCGCTCGATCTGACCGGCGATAGCGAGGCTGATGGCGCCGGTCTCCTCGGAAACGACGACGGCGATGGCGTCGGTTTCTTCGGTGATGCCGATGGCGGCGCGGTGCCGCGTGCCCAGTTGGGTGGACAGCAAGGGATTCATGGAGAGGGGAAGAAAACAAGCGGCGGCGGCGATGCGGTCCTTTTGCACGATCACGGCGCCGTCGTGGAGGGGAGCGCTGGGGCGGAAAATGGTGGCCAGAAGATCGTAGGAAAGGCGAGCGTCGAGCGGGACGCCGCTTTCGATGTGGGTGCGCAATCCAATGTCGCGCTCAATCACGATAAGAGCGCCGGTCTGATGCTGGGAAAACAGATTTGCGGCCAGCACGATGTCGTCGTAGGAATCGCTGTCGGCCGAGGAGCCGCGCAAAAAGCTCAGCCGGCGTCCGAGATCGGCCAGCACATGGCGAATCTCGGACTGGAACACAACGATGGCCGCAAACACGATGTAGGGGAGCACGCGGCTGACCACCCAGTTCAAGGTGGTGAGTTCGCCCATGCGCGCGAGGTAGAAGGTCACGGCAACGATGGCCAGGCCCGCGAGCATGGGAGCGGCGCGGGTTCCGCGGATCATGACCAGGACCTGATAGATGAGCAACGCCACCAGCAGGATGTCGAGCGCTGCCCATGCCGCCTGCGACCATGACGTGAAGACCGGCGTCACTCGAATGTTTCTCCTGAGTAAATCGGGGTGCCGAGAATTTCATTGTAATGCAGGGCATCCGGGTTGCCTGGTTGCAAGGATGCTTCCCCCGCAAGGGCCGCGGAGCTACGCTCCGCCGGACAGCCGGGGGGCGGCGTCCCCACATGGTCATCGCTGCTTCTTCGTGACGGCGGCGTGAATTCCGCCGTGGGCCAGGCGGGCGGAAATTTCGTCGCCGACCTTGACCTGGCGCGCGTCTTTGAGCAGCTTGCCCTCAGAATCAAAAATCAGGGCGTAGCCACGTTCGAGAATCGCCAGGGGCGATAGGGATTCGAGAGCGGTGTACAGGCGCTCGCCGCGCACTTTGTACTGCAGAAGCAGGTTGCGCATGGCTGCGGCCAGGGCCGCGGTGCCGCTTTCCATCTCTTTGCGCATGCCCGAGAGCACCAGGCGCAAATCGTAGTGGCGGACGGCTGCGGAAAAAGTTTCCCAGCGGCGGCGCATGCGTGTGAGCAGTTGCCGCTCGGCCAGTTCCAGGCGGTGAGCGAGGTCGTCGAGCGTCTGCTGGCGCTGGTGGATGAGTTCCATCATGCGGGCGAAGGCTCGGTGCTGCGCGAGTTGGGTCAAGGCCTGGCGTCCGATCAACAGGCGGTAGGCCATGGCGCGGGCGAGGCGCTCGTGCAAAGCCGCGGCGCTCTGTTCGATTTCCTGGCGGGAGCGGATGACCAGCTCGGCGGCGGCGGAAGGCGTGGGCGCGCGCAGATCGGCGACGAAATCCACGATGGTGAAGTCGGTTTCGTGTCCGACGGCGGAAATGACGGGAATGAGGGAAGCAGCGACGGTGCGGGCCAGGGACTCGTCATTGAACGAGGCCAGGTCTTCGGCGGAGCCTCCGCCTCGGGTGACGATGATGACCTCGACGTTGTTGTGCTGGTTGAAATAGCGCACGCCCGCGGCTACTTCGAGCGGAGCGGCGTCGCCCTGCACCTGCGCGGGATAGATCACGACATTCACCGAACGGTGGCGGCGCGCGAGAATATTGAGAATGTCGCGGAGGGCGGCGGCTTGTGCGGAAGTCACAATGCCGATGCGCGCGGGCAGCGGCGGGATGGGCTTCTTGCGTTCGGCGGCGAACAGTCCTTCGGCTTCCAGTTTGGCCTTGAGCTGCTCGAAAGCCAACTGCATCGAGCCAGCGCCTTTAGGCTCAATGTACTCGGCGGAAATCTGCAACTCGCCGCGGTCTTCATAGACGGTGACGCGGCCGCGCACGACGACCTGCAGGCCATCAGCGGGACGGAAGCGCAACAGGCGGGAGGAGGAGCGGAACATCACGACGCGAATCTGGGCGGTGCCGTCTTTCAGGGTGAAATAAAGATGGCCGGAGTCGGGAGCGCGGAAATTCGAGATTTCGCCTTCCACCCAGGCGTCGGAATATTCGCGCTCGATGTGGGTGCGCACGGCAGCGACCAGGTCGCGGACCTTCCAGACGCGGCGCTCGGGAGCGCGGAAGTTGAATCCCATCTGATCGGCGAGAGAAGACATTGAGGAGAGTGTAGCGCAGGCAGGGAGACAGCTGGGAGATTCCGGGATCACGCTTAGCAAAATCAAAGGCCCCACCCTGTCTCCGCAAAGAGCGCGGAGACAAGGATGGGGCACCCGGCGCGGCGCCGCCATCATCCATCTCACAGCGGCTTCCGCTAAGCCTATAATTCTTGCCCATGAATCTCGAACAAAAAGTCGCGGAACTGAATAAACGGAACCAACTGGCGGAAGACGGGGGCGGAGCCAAGCGGAACGAGCGGCAGCATAAAGAGGGCAAGATGTCGGCGCGGGAGCGCATCGAATTCCTGCTCGACGAAGGCACGTTCGAGGAAACCGACAAGCTGGTGACGCACCGCTGCAATGATTTCGGCATGGCGGAACAGAAAATCTATGGCGACGGATTCGTGACCGGCTACGGCCGCATTGAAGGGCGGCTGGTTTACGTTTTCGCGCAGGACTTTACCGTATTCGGCGGGTCGCTGTCGGAAGCGAACGCGGGCAAGATCGTCAAGATCATGGACCTGGCGGCAAAGATGGGCGCGCCAGTGATTGGGCTGAACGATTCCGGCGGAGCGCGCATTCAGGAAGGGGTGATGTCGCTGGCGGGATACGCCGACATTTTTCTGCGCAACACGCTGTACAGCGGCGTGGTGCCGCAGATTTCCGCCATCATGGGACCGTGCGCCGGGGGCGCCGTGTACTCGCCGGCGATCACCGATTTCGTGCTCATGGTGGATAAGACTTCGTACATGTTTATCACCGGGCCAGACGTGATTAAAACCGTGACGATGGAGGAAGTCACGAAAGATCAGCTGGGCGGCGCTATGACGCACAACGAAACTTCAGGCGTGGCGCATTTTGTGGCGCATGACGATGCCGAGTGCCTTTCGATGGTGCGCGAACTGCTGAGTTTTGTGCCGTCGAATAATCTGGATGATCCTCCGCGCAAGGTCTCGACCGATCCGGCGGACCGAGCGGATGCGGCGCTGGATACGATCGTCCCCCCACAATCGAATCAGCCTTACGACATCAAAGACGTGATCCACTCCGTGGCCGACGACGGATATTTCTTCGAAGTGCAGGAGCACTACGCAAAGAACATCGTGGTCGGATTCGCGCGGCTGGATGGGCGCAGCGTGGGCATCGTGGCCAACCAGCCGGCGGTGCTGGCGGGAACGCTCGACATCAACGCGTCGGTGAAAGGCGCGCGCTTTGTGCGCTTCTGCGACTGCTTCAACATTCCGCTGATTACGTTCGAAGACGTGCCCGGATTCTTGCCGGGAACGGCGCAGGAGTATGGCGGGATCATCAAGCACGGAGCCAAGCTGCTTTTTGCATTCGCCGAAGCCACGGTGCCGAAGGTCACGGTAATCACGCGCAAGGCATATGGCGGGGCGTATTGCGTGATGGCGTCGAAGCATATCCGGACGGATGTGAACTACGCGTGGCCGACGGCGGAAATTGCGGTGATGGGGCCGGAGGGCGCGGTAGACATCGTCTACAAGCGCGAACTGGACGCCGCCGCCAACCGGGAGCAGGTGCGGCAGCAGAAAATTGAAGAATTCCGCGACCGCTTCGCCAACCCGTACGTGGTCTCCGACCGCGGCTTCGTGGATGCAGTCATCCAGCCGCGGGAAACGCGGAAGAAGCTGATCCAAGCGCTGGCCATGCTGGAGACCAAGCGGGACAAGAACCCTCCGAAGAAGCACGGGAACATACCGCTATAATGTTGCCCTTACGCTGGGTGGTGCTGTTTATGCCGTTGAAACACTCTCCACGTTTCCCAGGAAGATGCGGAAAAAGTCCGTCGTCGCCAGGAGAACGACCACCTGGGCTGAAGCCCGCATTAATTTCAACCCGCTTACGCGGCGCTGAAGCGCCGCTCTTCCACGGTGGCGCACGAATTCGCGCCTTTTTCCGCAGCTTGCCCGGGTGTTTGCTGCTCATCGTTGCGATCGCGATTCCGATCTGGGCGCAGGGTCCATCGCGGCTGGTTACTGCACCGATTGACGAATCAAGACTGATCACGCTACGCGGGAATGTCCATCCGCTGGCGCAGGCTCGCTATGACCTGGGTTCAGCGAGCGCGTCGGCGCCGACCGGCAGGCTGCTACTGCTGCTGAATCGCCCTGACAAGCAAGAAGCGGCACTGGACCAGTATCTGAGGGATGTGCACACATCCGGCTCAGCGGCCTATCACCAGTGGATCACGCCGCAACAGTTCGGCTTTCGCTTTGGGCCTGCAGACTCCGAGATTCAGGCTGTCTCGGCATGGCTGAGCGCGAAGGGCTTTCAGGTAGCGCGGGTGTCGAAGGGCAGGACGCTGATCGAGTTCTCGGGCGTGGTGGGGCAAGTGAACGAGGCATTCCACACCCAGATTCACCGTTACGAAGTAAACGGTGAACTGCACTATGCGAATGCGAGAGATCCACAGATCCCGGAAGCACTGTCCAGGGTCGTGCGCGGAATTTCCCCGCTGCACGATTTTCATGCCCGGCCTGCGATTCACGTGGTGGGACGCGCACACATTGATCCGGAAACGAAAAAGATTGTTCCCGAGTTCGACTTAACCGGCCCGAATGGAACGTTTCATGGCGTCGCCCCGGAGGATTTCACGACGCAGTATGACCTGACTCCCTTGTATTCCGCCGGAATCAACGGCAGCGGAAAGACCATCGGCATCATCAACGATTCGAACATTGACGTGTCGCTGGACAACGCCTATCGGAGTCTGTTCGGCCTGACTTCCAATCCTGCTCAAGTGTTGGTTGACGGTGGCGATCCCGGCGTGAATCCCGATGAACTCGAAGCCTACCTCGACGTTGAAGTGGCGGGTTCGGTGGCGCCGGGCGCAACCATCAATCTTTATGTTGCCGTGTTCGACACACTCGACGATCCTCTGATTCTGGCCGCGCAGCGAGCGATTGAGGATAACCAGGCAGACGTGTTGAGCATCAGCTTCGGGAATTGCGAGGCCAATCTGGGAACCAGCCACAACCAGATCCTGAACTCGCTGTGGCAGCAGGCGGCTGCGCAGGGGCAAACGGTTTTCGTTTCGGCCGGCGATAACGGTTCGGCCGGTTGCGACGATCCCATCGCGGGGCAGGTGGAAGCGAGCCGAGGTTTGGCGGTGAATGGTTTTGCCTCTACGCCGTGGGATGTCGCGGTGGGCGGAACGGACTTCTACTACTCCGACTACGCCAGCGGCGCACCCAGTGCCGCCACCCTGTGGAATGCCACGAATGACGCCAACTACGGCTCGCTGAAGGGGCCTCTGCCCGAACAGGTATGGAGTGACTATTTCGGCTTCGACGTCACGCCAAATCCATTCGCCCCACTTTATGCGGGCAGCGGCGGAGTGAGCACCATTTATTCGAAGCCGGCGTGGCAAAGTGGATCGGGCGTGCCCAGCGACGGCCAGCGCGATTTACCCGATGTAACTCTGTTTGCCGCCGATGGCGCCAACCTTTCCGGATACGTTATCTGCGCGAACCCGGGAGACTGCACTTCTATCAACGGTTCGATTCCGGTTACGGTGGTGGGCGGCACATCGGCGTCTTCGCCGGCGATGGCGGGCATTCTGGCGCTGGTCAATCAGAAGCACGGTCGTCAGGGGCAGGCGAATTTCATTTTGTATCTTCTGGCCCAGCAGATGCCGACCGTTTTTCACGACATCAGGCTCGGAGGCAATAACGTGCCTTGCGTCCAGGGCTCACCCGATTGCGTGCTCGGCACAACCGGTACAGATAACGGCCAGTACACCATGTCGGGCTATCCAGCGACGGTGGGCTACGATCTGGCCAGCGGACTGGGCAGCGTGGACGCCAATGTGCTGGTCAGCAACTGGAGCAAGATCAGTTTTCTTCCAACGGTCACTACGTTAGAGCTTTCATCGAGCACTTTTACGCACGGCACAGCGGTCACGTTCACGGCCGATGTAACGCACAGTTCGGGAAGCGAATCACCCACGGGAAACGTTTCCATCCTGACGAATTCGGCGTTGCCTTTCAGTCAGACGCAGGGCGTGCTGCCGATTGGAACCAATGGAACAGCCACGGGCAGCATCAATTCACTGCCCGGGGGAAGCTATCAACTGTGGGCGGAGATGGCGTCTACTCGGGAGGAACATCGTCACCCGTAGCGGTCACCGTAGCGCCGGAGGGCAGCAGCGTCGGCACCTGGGCGACCGTGGGCGGATATCCCTTTCAGAGCGGATCGACGATTCCATACGGTGATTCGATCTCGCTTTTCGCGCAGCCCAAAGGGACGGCTTCGGGATTCACAACCGCCACCGGCTCCGTTAACTTTATTCTCGACGGCCAGACCGCCGGGACGGTGCCACTGAATGTCAAAGGAATTGGGACTTGGATCACTCCCGAAGGGGCAGCTCCAGGCCTTCATTCCGTGACTGCCAGCTACCCCGGCGACGCGAGCTACAGCCCGTCCCAGTCTGCGGCGTTTAGCTATACGGTCAACCAGCAAACATCCAGCCTTGACTTAGGTCCCGGCGGAGTTTGCGGTTCCGGTATCACGTGTACTGCATACGCCGGCGACACCGTGCCTGTAGAGGTCTACCTGGAGGGCTTCGGGGCGGCGATTCCCTCTGGAACTGTGCGCGTCACTCTGGGATCACAGTCACAGGCGGTGACGATGTCCGCGGGCGGTTTCGATGAAATTCATAATCTCACGGGAATTGCGGAATTCTCCAACCTGACGCCCGGCACTTACCAGCTATCAGCCACCTACAGTGGGGACAGCAATTACCAGGGGGCGTCGGGAGGTCCGTTTACGATCGTTGTGGCGGCCCCTTCGGGTCTGCGAGTGGCCACGACAACGACGATCACTGAGGCTTCAGCCACCGTATCGTACCCTTTCGGAACAATGGGTGGCTTCACGGTCACGGTAACTGGGGCGAGTGGTTCCAGCGGCCCTCCGACCGGAGCTGTTACCGTTTACTCCAACGGTTTGGGTGAAGCCAGCGTGACCCTTGCCCCATCCGGGCCCAACAGCGCATCGGGATCCTCCGGTAGTGCGGTAGGGGACTACTTCAATCTAGGTCTGAACCAGATCACCGCGGTTTACACCGGCGACAGCACCTACCAGGAATCGGTCAGCGCACCGATAATTCTCACAGCCGTGGAGGCGGGGACAACTCCCGATTTCACCCTCGCGCCGCAGGTGCCCCAGTTCGTCGTGCCCGAAGGAGGCTCGGCGAACACGTCCATCAATCTGGCTTCGGTTTTTGCTTTCAGCGGCGCTGTCAGCCTCTCGTGCACAACTTCGTCAACCGTGGTTGGCTGCACCGTCTCACCTTCCTCCGTGAACCTGAGTGGAACGGCAAAGGTCACGCTCACGGTGAACTCCACCGCACGGACAACGGCGATGAGCACAGACGCACCCAGGTCGAAGAGATGGACATTCTGGTTATCCGGCGGCGCAGTGTTTCTCGGCTGCTGTTTTCTGGGCGGTTTTTCGCGCGGGAACAGCGGAAAGAGAAGGATGGGTATGATGGCGATCGCGGCATCCGTCTTTCTTTCGCTGACAGTAGCCTGTGGCGGAGGACAATCCACAACAAAGGTTATAACGCCGCCTCAGCAGCCCCCGAACCCGCTCATCACTTACAGCGTTGTCGTAAGCGCGGCGGGAAATGGAATCGTCCACAACACCACCGTATCTGTGTCTGTGCAGTGAGTGTGCTGTGCAATATCGGTGCTGGCCGATGTTGAATTCGAAATCCGGGCCGGAGGGATGGAAACGGAATGCGCACAGCCAGTCCGCTTCCTGGAAATGCGCGCTTCCTGCCACAAGGGCGAACCGGAGTAGAATCAGGACGCCTTCGCTGAGAGTTGCAGTGATCCAGAATCCCTGGAGATCTCATGAAAAAACTTCTTGTTCTGTTCGGCCTCTTTTTCTTAACCCTCCCGCTGTTCTCGCAAGATCCTTCCACGTGGCTGTCCACGCTGCCGCAAGCCAAGGACTATGTGCAGCACCGGGCTTCCAGCTATGACCGCACTGGCGGCAATGCGGACGCGCGCACCATCGCGGCCGGAGAAACGCTTACGCTGCTCGACGAAGCCGGGCCCGGGCTTATCAGCCATATCTGGATCACGATTGCGAGCGACGATCCGCATCATCTGAAAGCGCTGGTCCTGCGCATGTTCTGGGACGGCGAGGCCAGCCCGAGTGTGGAGACTCCCATCGGCGACTTTTTCGGGCTGGGATTAGGAGATTACTACCTGTATCAATCTTTGCCGCTCGCGGTCGGCTCCGATAAAGCGCTGAACAGTTTTTTCCCCATGCCGTTCCAGAAACACGCCCGCATCACAGTGACGAATGAAGGCGGGCGCCAGGTGGACGCGTTCTACTTCAATATTGACTACCGCGCGTACAGCAAGCCGCTGGCCGCGGATCAACTTTACTTTCACGCGCAGTATCGCCAGGCCGCGCCCAACCACGGCTGGACGAATCAGTGGCAGTCGAACGGCGATCCGCTGGTGAATGATAAGAAGAATCTGAACGGAGAAGGCAACTACGTCTGGATGGAGGCCACGGGGCGCGGACACTTTGTGGGCGTGACCATGTCGGTGCTGCAGAACCAGGATGGCTGGTTCGGCGAAGGCGACGACATGTTTTTCGTGGATGGCGAGACTTTGCCGTCTATCAATGGAACGGGGACGGAAGATTATTTTCTCGGGGCGTGGGATTTCGGGAACCAGGCGTTTTGCTATGGATTGTTCGGGGCGCCGGTGAAGGGAGCGGAAGTGGCGGGCGGGCGGGTGTCGGTCTACCGGTTTCATCTGGATTCGCCGATCACGTTTACCAAGTCGCTGCGGGCGACGATCGAACATGGGCATGCGAATCACCGCTCGGACAATTACTATTCGGTCGCGTATTGGTATCAGAGCGAACCGCACGCGGCGTTTCCCGCGCTGGCGCCGTTGGAGCAGCGCATTCCGAAAATTTCCGCCGTGGGCGGGCCGGGGAATGCGGGAAAGTGAACGAGCTGGAAAAATCTTGAACCGCAAAGATCGCGAAGGAGTCGCGAAGGACGCAAAGAATATTTGCCCGGGGAGCCTCTGGTAAGAATCGAATCTCCGCCCTCAGCGCCTGAAGGCGCATTCACAACCGAGCACATACGGCACGCCTGAAGGCGTGCCCTGACACGAGGCCCTGGAACATGCGACGAACTTCTGACCAGGCCACTAATGCGACTCGCACGTGCGGTCTCCGCTCGGGCCTCACAGCGCAGATGGCTGGTCCCTCTCAGCTGGCGGTTTTCGTCTTCATTTGCAGGAGTTGCTGGTTGTAGCCCCAGAGTTGGTCGCGGATATAAGGCGGAAGGCTGGGATCGATGCGCTCGCGGATTTCGATCCCATTCTGCTGGAAGAACTGTCTGACTTGACTCTTTGTTCTTAGTGTGTCGTCTCCGGTCGCCTCGGCCAGAGAATCGTGACAGGAGACGCACAGGACCTCGGTCTGCTTAAGAGTCTCGCTCATGCCCCGAATGGCGAAGCGCTCTGCCCCCTCGATATTCATCTTGAGGAAGTGAACCCGCCCCAGACCGAGCTTGCGGTGGATTGCGTCAATGGTGGTGGCCGGGACCGGAATTCCCTTTGCCGGGTTCAAGCGGTTAGCCACATAAGACCTGGAGTCTTGGATGATGACCATTGCGGAAGGAGCATCAGCCACTGCCCAATGCATGGGGATGACATTGGCCAGGCGGTTGTAGCGGACCAGCATTTCCAGGCAGCGGCAGGTGCGGGGATGAGCTTCGATGCAAACCAGTTTGCCGGCCGGTCCCAGGGCGCGAGAGAAGGTCAGGGCTTCCTCCCCGACTCCGGCTCCCACGTCGATGACGACGTGTCCGGGCTGGGGCTGGTAGCCCCAGAGGAAGTTCGTCCGCGCCGATTCGTCCATCCGCGCCATGTCCAGGCGGAGGAAGGGCTGGTGATAAGCAAAGTAGCCGCGGGTGGTTTCGTGAATCCAAATTCCGTCATCGCAGAGAATCCTCCGGACACCCTTTTTCTGCGCCCGAGCGAGGGAGCTGGCCAGAGGAATCAGGAACGGCCTGAGCGCTGGCCGGTCCAGCAAAGCCTTGGCGCTGTCGAGTAATGGCATGGGAGGACTCCGGGGTAGCCGTAGTTCTCTGACTGCTTGGCTGCGAAGACCTGCTGCGTAGAATGCGCCAGATGTAGGGGAAGTGTCAGTGACGAATGAACATTTGCACCGTGTCTTTGCCGGAGGGGGAAAGTGCCAGAACTTCTTGGCCGCGGATTCACGCGGAGATACGCGGATATTCTTTAGCGCAGAACGGAACAAGGGCTGCAAAACCTGAAGAGATACTCGAGCAGAAGATCCAAGACCTAACACCTAAGACCACAGCGGAAAGGAAATCGCGTCCAAAATAAGAGAGTTCCGAGGTGATGTAAGGTCCATTCGTCTCGGCCAGTAGCTCGCGTTTGACCCTTGCTCGACCTGCTCTCACTGCCTCCCTTGCGGGGCGCAATGCGCGATCTTC
>JBKQRC010000012.1:0-21823 GCA_052326105.1 Candidatus Sulfotelmatobacter sp.
CAAGCAGGCCAACATCCAGTACGAGACGCGGACGTTTGCCTTCAACGTTACCGGCAACTATCCCAACGTCTTTTCCATCCGCGCGCTCAAACTGGCTGAGGGGCGCTTCTACAATGCGCAGGATGAAACCCAGCACGCGCGCATCGCCGTCATCGGCTCCGAGGCCAAAGAAAAGCTTTTTTCCGGACGTAACGCGTTGGGCGAACGCATCCGCATCGATGGGCTTAGAGTGGAAGTCATCGGCATCCTAAGCGCCAAGATGCAGGCCGGCGATGACAACATTAACCGCGTAATCTACCTCCCCTTCACCACCATGAGCGGCGTGAAAGATACGCACTACCTCGACGCCATCTGGTTCAACTATGAGACCCCTGCGTATGAGGATCTGGAGCACACCGTGCGTACGGTGATGGCCATTGAACACAAATTCAATCCCACCGACCGGCGCGCTCTGTACGTATTCAATCTCATGGAACAAGTCCACCAACTCGAAATGATTACGCTCGGCCTGAAGATTCTGCTGGGTTTCATCGGTACGCTGACGTTGGGCATCGGTGGGGTTGGCCTCATGAACATCATGCTGGTCTCGGTGACGCAGCGCACCCGTGAAATTGGCGTGGAAAAGGCGCTGGGTGCGCGCCGGAGTCACATCCTTTTTCAGTTCCTGGCCGAGTCTCTGACCATCACCTTCATGGGCGGCGCGCTGGGAGTCATCCTGGCCTACGCCGTCTCGTTTTCCGTGGGAAGACTTACCTTATACAGCGCCATGGCAAAGAACGCGGAAGCCGGTGACATCCGCCTGGTCATTGATGCGGGCACTTTGATGGTGGCCACGCTGATTCTGGCTGCCGTAGGGTTGGTGAGCGGCATGGTGCCCGCCGTCCGGGCCTCGCGTCTGGACCCCATCGAGGCGCTGCGCTACGAATAGCTGCGTGGTCAGCCCCAGAGTCATGGGCGGGAGAGAAGGAAGCACAGCCCATCCGCGTTTTCCGCTCTCCTCCTGCCGTCACTGGTTCAGAATCCGGCCGCGCCGATTGCTCCGGTCACGGTATCTGTGTTACAAGCCTGAATATGCGTAAATGGATGCGCGAGCGCATACAGCGCCGCAAGAAGAAAACCACGGAGCCGGCAAGTCAGCCGGCGCCTCCGCCTCTGCAGCCAGCTTATTTCGACGCCGCTCCCGAACCGGCAGCCGAGCCCGCCGCGAAAGAAGTGGAAACACCCAGAAGCCGCGAATCGGAGCCGGAAAGCCGCGCTTCTGTACCCGAAGCCTCAGATGGCGAGTCAGCGCCTGCGGAAGCGGCGCAACCCGGCAAGCAAGCCTCGCGCGGAGCGCCCCGGCGCGGACGCCGTCGCCGGGGTGGCCGCGGCGGCCGCGGACGCGTTCGCGAACAGGCGGTAGCTCAGGCTTTCGCTCCCGCAGGCGGGAAAGGCATCGTCCCCGAAGCGCCGGAAGCGGCGAGCCAGCCTGCAGTCGAGGCCCCGGCCGAGGCCGCTGCTGAAACCGAGCCCGAAGCTGAAATCCCATCCCCCGCGCCGTCTGCACCCAGCGTTCCCGCCGCTGTGCCTGCGGCTCCGCCGCGCCCGCCGAAAGGCATTGTCGTTCTAGCCATTGGCCTGCCGGGATCGGGCAAGAGTTCCTGGTTCAAGCGCCACAATGTTGTCGCGCTTTCCAGCGACATGGTGCGTTCGCTTCTGTTTGACGACGTGCGCGAGCAGCGCTACCAGGATCTGGTTTTCTCCAACCTGCGCTCTCTGCTCAAAGCGCGGCTGATTGCCAAGCGTCCCATGAATTATGTGGACGCCACCAATCTCACGCCGCAGGAACGCCAGCACTGGATCAAGCTGGCGAAGGATTACAACTACGAAGTGCACGCGGTTTTCTTCGATGTGCCGCTGGAAGTCTGCATTGAGCGCCACCAGCGGCGCGACCGCGTGGTGCCCGAGGATGTGATGCGGCGCATGGCGGCCAAGCTGAAACCGCCGTCATTCGCCGAAGGCATCGCCAAGATCACCGTGGTGCGGGTCAAGAAGAAAGAAGAATAGCTAGCAGCCGGCCGCAGCAGTCCGCGAAGATTGCGCCGGTTCCGCGGCCCCATCCCTGGATTCCATGCGGAATTGTGCCAGCTGCCCCTGGATCTCGGCCGCCAGGTTGGCCAGATCCTCCAGCGCTTTGGTAGCCTGGAGCGCGCCCGTAGCGGTCGTGACCGCGATGTCGGCAATGCGTTCGGCGCTGCGGTTCATGTCGCCGGTGGCGCTCAGTTGCTGGGTGGCAGCCGCGGCGATGTGGCCCACCATCTCGCCGACCCGTTCAGAGACTTCGATGATCTCGCGCAACGCACTGCCCGCCTCGCGCGTGGCGGCCACGCCCAGTTCCACTTCTTTGGAGCCGGCTTGCATGGCCGCGACCGCCTGCTGTGTGCCTTCCTGCACGGCGTGAATCATCTGCGCGATTTCATTGGTTGCTCCCGTGGTGCGCTCCGCCAGTTTGCGGACTTCGTCGGCCACCACGGCAAAGCCCCGTCCCTGCGCCCCGGCGCGTGCCGCTTCGATGGCGGCATTCAGAGCCAGCAGGTTGGTTTGATCGGCGATGTCGTCGATCACTCCGATGATCCTGCCGATCTGTTCCGACTGTTTTCCCAGATGCTCAATTTTCCTGGCAACCTCGGTGGCGGATGTGGCGATGGCCTGCATCCGGGTCAGCGTTTCTTCCACCACTTTGCCGCCGCGGCGGGCCGCTTCGGCCGACTTCTGGGTAGCTTCGGCGGTGCCCTTGGCGACGTCGGTCACCTGCCGGACCACGGCCTCCATCTGCTGGGTTGCGGTGGCGACCTGCTGGATCTGAGATTTCTGCTGCTCCGCTCCCTGCGCCTGTTGCCGGGAGTTGACCGACAGTTCTTCGCCCGCGGCCGCCAGATGGTGAACGTTTGGCCGCCACCGAGAGCAGGATCCCTCGCAGCCGGTCAATGAAAGTATTGAACCATCCTGCCAGTTCGGCCACTTCGCGGTCGGGAGGAACTTCCAGGCGGCGCGTCAGGTCGCCTTCCCCTTGCGCGACATCTTTCATGCACGCCACCATGCGGTTCAATGGACCAAACATGCGCCGGCAGGCGCCAAGCCCCACCACGGCCAGCACGGCCAGCAATACCAGCAGCGCCGTCGCCGCCTGCACCGCGTCCTGCCGCCAGATGGCATTTACGTCATCGATGTAAATTCCTGTCCCCACGATCCAGCCCCAGGGGGCAAATCCCTTGATATAGGAAATCTTCGGCACCGGTTTGTCCGTACCGGGGCGCGGCCACTCGTAGGCCACAAATCCCGCGCCGTTCTGGCGCACGGTATCGGCCATCTCTATGAAAAACGCTTTCCCGGTCGGATCCTTGAAGCTGCTCAGGTCGGCGCCGTCCATTTGCGGCTTGGTGGGGTGCATCACCATGGTGGGATGAAGGTCGTTAATCCAAAAGTAGTTGTCGCCCTCATAACGCACATCTTTCAGCAGGAGGATGGCCCGCTTCTGCGCATCGGCCCGCGGCATTCCGGCCTGTTCGAGCTGGTACGACTCCGCCAGAAGGGAATACGCCACCTCCACCAGGTTCTTGGCTTTTTCCTGTTTTTCCCGCAGAATGCGCGACCGCTCCTGGCTCAGCCAGAGGCCGGCAAAGATGATTGGCCCCAGCATCGCCAGGGCGATAAAGATTCGGAACCTGCTCTTCAGGCTCATCGGGGTATGGTCCGCTCTGGGGAACTACATCGGCAGGACCGGGAAAGGCTTGAGCCGGCCGTGGCGAGGCTCAGAATGGCAAATTCAGCGCCCGAACCAGCTGCTGAAAGATTCAGCGGGGCACATGGTTTTGGGGTGGCGCAGGCCTTCCAGGCCTGCGATAAAGCTGGCAGAAAAAATCGGCTTTAGCCTCAGAGGTACCTCCGCGGCTGAAGCCGCTACTGACAATAGGCCCTGATCGCAGCGCTGAAGCGCTGCGCCACCCCAAGGCTGCGGCCCGTTCACCCCTTCAAGCACGGCAGCATTTCCTTGAAAGCCGCCGAAGAAGACGAGCGCATCAACTCATAGATCATCATTTCCGTGGACGAGATCACGGCTCCGGCCGAGCGCATGCGTTTCAGCCCGATCTTCCAGTTGGCTTCCGTCCGCGAGCTGACCGCGTCGGAGGCAACGTGCACCAGATATCCCTCGCGCAGCGCGGCCAGCGCCGTCTGGGTCACGCAGATGTGGCTTTCCATTCCGCACAGCAGCAGCGTATTGCGCTGGCCCGGCAGCCGCTTGAGCAACGAACAGAAAACTTCGCTGCCGAAGCAGGAAAACATGGTCTTGTCGGTCGCCGACGTTCCTGCCAGCAGGGAAGCGACCTCGGGAACTGTCCCGCCCAATCCCTTCGCATACTGCGTGCTAACCAGCGTCGGAATTTTCAGGATTCCCGCCGCCCGGATCAGAAGCTGCGCGTTCCGGACCAGTTCGTCCTTGTGAAAGATCGGGGGCAGCAGTTTTTCCTGAATATCAATGACGATCAGGGCGCACCGTTCGGCTTCCAGCGGGCGGCGCGCGATTTCGGCATAGTCAGCAGGGACGGTCGGACGTTCCAGGGATGTCACCATTTGAGATTCCTCGGGAGGAAGATGCTCGCTCAGCAGATTCTACCGCGGACGATGGGAAAAAAACTTCGGGCACTCTAGGACTCGTTATTCTTGAAACTGCTTTGAAAGGGCGCGGCTTGCAGCCGCGCCGTCGCTACCGCGCCTGTGAAATTGGGCTTCAGCCCCCGGGGACAAGCGCGCTGCCGTCTTTGTTTCCGACGCCACAAAGTACTGTCAGACGGCTTACCCCAGCGGCTAAAGCCAGACTCCTTTCTCGCCCGTGTCGGCGCGGCTGGAAGCCACGCCCTTTCAAAACGACAGCAACCTGCACGGAATGATCCGGGTTGGGATGCCCGCACCTTCATCATCCTCCGCGGTTGACCGCACTTCGCCTCGGACCATAGAATCAAAAAGAGCCCGCAGCACGGGCTTCCACAAATCCAACTGCCCCCTCGTTCAACGGCAGGACAGCTGACTCTGGATCAGCATATCGGGGTTCGAATCCCTGGGGGGCAGCCAGCATAATCCTCAATAAACTACGTGGTTCCCAGTTTTTCTCCTCGCCCTGCCCTTGTTTCTGTGTCCGCACCCTGTCAGGCTCGCGCCGACCACCCCGCGGGCAGATTCCGCCGTCGAACGGAGGGGGCGGGGATGTTACACTAAACACACACCGGAATTCAATTCAAAGGGCCACAGTCTCCGTGGGGGAGACTTAATCCTTATGCGGAGCCTTCTATATTGCATTGGCAGTATGAGCGTCGCCTCGTCTTTGTCGCTACTCCAACATGGTTAGGCTGGTTTTGTGAGCGCTGTTGCTGGCACATTAAGCTTGGCACTCTGCCAACCCAACGAGAGCATACTGAAAAAGCCCAGCAGCAATTCGAGGCGCACGACTGCGAAAAATACGCGCTGGAGAATTGGAAAAGCGCCGAGGGAACCTCGGAAACTGCTTCGCCTTCTTAACGGGCCGTGGTTGACACAAAAGAACCTGTGGCTGCGAACGTCCGCATGAACTCGGCGTAATCGGCGAAGGCGATTTCTGGTTCCTCCAGGTCGGGATGCCAGACTTTTTCCCACTCAAACGTGTAGCAGCCCTTGTATCCGGTGGCGGCTAAGACTTCCACCTGCTTGCGCACCGGCACGTCGCCGCGGCCGGTCAGCACGTAATGCCTGCCGTTGGCCGTGGCCACGGAATCCTTCAGGTGAGTGTGCCGGATGTAGCTGCCCAGCTTGCGCACGGTGAACTCCGGGTCTTCCTTGCCGTCCACAAACGTGTGGTGAGCATCCCAGAGCAGGCCCACGTGAGGCGAATCGGCGCGGGTGAAAATCTCACTCAAGGTCGGCGAGTCGGTAAAGTCGCCGTGCGATTCGATGATCACCACCACCCCGCGCTCTCCCGCATAAGCGCCCAGTTCGTGCAACCCGGAGGCAACGCGGTCCACCACCGCTTCTTTCGGACCTTCGATCTTGTTGCCAAACACGCGGGTAAAGGGAGCGCCGAGCGCCGCGGCCAGATCGATGAAGCGCTTGGCATCGGCGATCTGCTGCTTGCGCTGATCGGGATCGGCGTCATGAAGTTGCGCGGAACTGCTGACGCACGCGATCTTCAGATCATGGGCCGCCACGTCGCGCTTCGACTGCGCCAGGCGGTCCGGTTGAAATTCCGGACGGGTGGGAAGGTCCATCGTGCCCTGCAAGCCACGCAGCTCAAAGGCGGAAAAATTGTGTCCCTGGGCAAAATCGAGAATCTTGGTCCACTCCCATGCCGGACAGCCTAAGGTGGAGAATCCGATGATGCGCTGCGGGTTGGTTGCGCCCAGGCTGGTTCGCAGGGCGGCCAGAGTGAACGCGGACGTTGCAAGAAAACGGCGACGGGTGAGGCTCACTTCCACCCCCTCATGACGCTGGCATCATAGCACTGCATTTCCCCGGCATGCTGAGGCAGGGCGGTTCAAACCTAGCTGAATCTCACTCAGAGGGGCGTCATCCCGAAGCCCGGCGCTTATCAGCCGGGTGAGAACCTGCCCTGACCTTGCCGAAGGGGTTCGCGTGGGCTTCCGGCGAGTGCCCGCTATGCGCGCGAGATCCTTCGCTCCGCCTGAAGAACGGCTACGCTCAGGATGACGCCGTCGAAGAAATAAGTGTCAAAGTTCAAACGGAGCCACTCCGCCAGCCGGCGAGTGGCGGGCGGGCCTTCTCTTCCGGTACCATCACACGTTCAGCAATTCTCGAAATCTTCGGGAGCTTTTATGTTCCATACGCGAACTGTTCCCTTGCTCGCGAACCACAGACGCCGTTTTCTTCACCCACGTATCCTCTCGGTACAAATTCTTTCCGCGTCCGTGGTGCTGTTTGCCGTTCTCGCCGCCCCCGATCTTTTTGGCAAAGCCAGCATGGAAATCGTGGTTGTTCCCGTGGCCAACATGTATTCCGGCCCCAGCGACCAGAAAGATGTGGTCTCGCAAGCGATCTACGGCAGCAACGTGAAGCTGCTGGTGGCGCGCGGAGAGTGGTCGCGGATTCAAACCGACGACCACTACCGAGGATGGATTGCCAGCCGCTACCTGCGCCTGGTGCTGAAAGGCTCCGGCTACGCCACGGCGGGGAAAACGGTTCAGGTGGAAAGCTTGTTCGCCAATCTCTACCGCGAGACCGACGTCACCCGGCACAAGCCCGTGATCACGATTCCGTTTCAGGCGCGCCTGGAAGTGATTGCCGAAGGCAAGGGCGACGACGAGGGCTGGTTGAAAGTTTATCTGCCCGATATGCGCACGGCCTGGGTGCAGTCGAGTGATGTCGTTTCCGACCCCAAGCCGTT
The DNA here is from genome assembly GCA_052326105.1 of Candidatus Sulfotelmatobacter sp. Classification (GTDB taxonomy): domain Bacteria; phylum Acidobacteriota; class Terriglobia; order Terriglobales; family Acidobacteriaceae; genus Sulfotelmatobacter. The sequence goes on from JBKQRC010000012.1 coordinate 7,409, forward strand.
AACCATTCCCGAGTCGATCGAACTGGCCAAGCGCTTCCTCGGCCTGCCGTATTTGTGGGGAGGCCGCTCCCCGTACGGATACGATTGTTCGGGCTTCACGCAAATGCTGGTGCGCAGCCGCGGCATCATCATGCCGCGCGACGCCGACCCGCAGGCCGCCTGGACCGGAGTCTCCGTCGTGGACCGCACCGGCCTTCAGCCCGGCGACCTGCTGTTTTTTGGTTCGTCGGCGAAACATATCACCCACACCGGCATGTACATTGGCGACGGCCAGTTCATTCATGACACGACCAACGGCCATCCCGTGGTACAGATCAGCCGCCTCGACGATCAGCCCTGGACGCGAATTCTGGTCGCCTGCCGGAGAGTGAAGTGAATTGCGGGGATTGAGTTGTATGGTTTTGAAAGGGCGCGGCTTTCAGCCGCGCCGAAACTGACGTGAACGACTCCGGCTTTAGCCGCTGAGGGTGAGCTCGTTGGAGGCATCCTCGGGTAGCGGAAAGGAAGATGGCAGCGCGTTCGTCCTCACGGGCTGAAGCCCAATTTTCAGGCGCAGTGCAGCGGCGCGGCTGGAAGCCGCGCCCTTTCAAAGCACTTCATGAGTAATGCAGGCTAACCGCGTCCTAATACGTTAAGGAGGTCACTTTGATCCGCTCTCTCTTCCGCCTCAGCATCGCTGCATCCTTGGTTCTCGTTCTAATTCTCCTGGTCATTCCAACCGCAGCCCAGCAATCCGCTGCCGCTCCCGCTGCGCAATTGCCTGCCTATCTCAATCCTGATCTTCCCGTGGACCAGCGCGTGGACGATCTGGTCTCGCGCATGACGCTGGAGGAGAAAGCGTCGCAGGTGGTGCATCTGGCCGCGGCGATTCCTCGCCTGAAAGTTCCAGCCTACAACTGGTGGACCGAAGCGCTGCACGGCGTCGCCTCCGGCACGGCGACTGTTTTTCCCGAGCCGATCGGCCTGGCCGCAACTTTCGACACACCGCTGATCCACGAAATGGCGACGGTGATTTCCACCGAGGCTCGCGCCAAGCATGAGGAAGACATCCGTCGCGGCAACTTCACCGGCGTCGGCCTGGATTTCTGGGCGCCCAACATCAACATCTTCCGCGATCCGCGCTGGGGACGCGGGCAGGAAACCTACGGCGAAGATCCCTTTCTCACCGCCCGCATGGGTGTGGCTTTCGTTAGCGGCATGCAGGGCGACGATCCCAAATACTATCGCGTGATCTCGACGCCCAAACATTATGCGGTTCACAGCGGACCCGAACCCGCGCGCCACAAGATGGACATTGTGGTCTCGCGCCATGACGAAGAAGACACCTATCTGCCGGCTTTCCGCGCCACCGTCACCGAAGCCAAGGCCGGCTCGGTCATGTGCGCCTACAACCGCATCAACGGCGAACCGGCCTGCGCCAACCAGTTTCTGCTGGAGGACCAGCTACGCGGCGCCTGGAAGTTTCAGGGTTACGTGGTCTCGGACTGCGGCGCGGTCGAGGATATTCAGGAAGGACATCATTTCGTGAAAACGCTCCCGGAAGCGGCCGCGGCGGCCATCAAACATTCCATGGACCTGGAATGCAGCGGCAGCGATTACTCGCACTATGTCGCCGCCGTGAAGAATGGCCTGCTGAAAGAGTCGGAACTCGACGTGGCCGTCAAGCGCCTGATGCGCGCCCGCATGCGGCTGGGTATGTTCGACCCTCCGGAAATGGTCAAGTACGCGCAAACGCCCTTCAGCGAAAACGACAGCGAAGCGCACCGCCAGTTGTCGCTCAAGATCGCCCGCGAAACCATGGTCCTGCTCCGAAACGACGGTATTCTGCCCCTCAGCGGTTCAGCGAAGAAGATTGCCGTGGTGGGTCCACTGGCCGATTCCCCCACCGTGCTGCTGGGTAACTACAACGGCATTCCTTCACGTTTTACCACGGTGCTCGACGGAATCCGCCAGCAATTCGCAGGCGCGACGGTGACGTTCGCGCCGGGCACAGCCTTTCTGCGCAGCGGAAAGTCCATTCCCGCCGCAGCCCTGTCCACGCCGGACGGCAAGCCCGGTCTGAAGGGAGAATACTTTCAAGGCACCGAACTGCAAGGCGCGCCCGTTGTCACCCGCACGGACGCCGACGTCGACTTCGATTTCAATGACGCCAGCCCGGCGCCCGGTCTCGGCCGGGAAAATTATTCGGTGCGCTGGACCGGGTTTCTCACTCCCGATCAGTCCGGCACGTATGAAGTCGGCGTGACGGGCGACGACGGATACCGGCTCTGGCTCGACGGCAAACTCATCGTCGAAGATTGGAGCACGCATGCGCCGTTGACCAAGACCGTCCCGATGACGCTGGAAAAAGGCCGCAAATATGCGCTCAAGCTCGACTATTTCCAGGCTGGCGGAGGCGCGGTCGCCAAGCTGATCTGGGCTCCTCCGGGTGCGGCGCCCCTGCCCGCCGCCCTGGCCACAACCAGGGATGCAGACGTGGTGATCGCCGTCGTCGGCATCAACTCCGAACTTGAAGGCGAAGAGAGCAGCATCAATATTCCCGGCTTCAAAGGCGGAGACCGTACCAGCATTGATCTGCCGCAGGAGGAAGAAGACCTGCTCAAAGCCGTGAAGGCGCAAGCGAAGCCGCTGATCGTTGTGCTGATGAACGGCAGCGCGCTGGCCGTGAACTGGGCCAACCAGAATGCCAATGCGGTTCTGGAAGCCTGGTATCCCGGCGAAGAGGGAGGCAAAGCCGTCGCCGAAACTCTGGCGGGCGTGAACAATCCTGCGGGACGCTTGCCGGTGACTTTCTACAAAGGCACCGACCAGTTGCCGCCGTTTGAAGACTACGCCATGAAGCGCCGCACCTACCGCTATTTCGAAGGACAGCCGCTTTATCCCTTCGGCTTCGGCCTGAGCTATTCGCAGTTCGCCTACAGTAACGTGAAAGTCTCGGCGGCGAGTCTGCAGGCCGGAGACCCGCTCTCGGTCGATGCCGACGTCAGCAACACCGGCAAGGTTGACGGAGACGAAGTGGCCGAACTCTATCTGGTGTTTCCCGCGCTGCCGGGCGCGCCCCTGCGCGCTCTGCGCGGCTTCACCCGGGTTCATCTGGCCGCGGGAGCCGCTGGGCACGTGCGCTTCACCCTCGACCCTCGCGACCTGAGCATGGTCAACGAAGCGGGATCGCGGGTGATTGCTCCCGGCGACTACCGCATCACCGTGGGCGGAGGCCAGCCCGGAACCGTCGCGCCGCAGGCAGAAGGGAAGTTTTCGATCACGGGAGAGCAAAAGCTTTCGGATTAATTAGCGGTGGTTTTGCAGCGGGTGCCCCGTCCTTGTCCCTGCGTTCTTTGCAGGGACAGGGGCGGGGACTTTGACTATCTGCGCTACACTAACCAGCCAGCATACTCATGCCCTCCACCCTCAACGCTCTGCTCGCCCGCCTCGAAGGCGCCAAAAGTCACTTCGGCCGTGGCGCCGCCGCCGAAACCAAACAGTTGCTCGACCAGCTTTCCGCGCACGATTTTAAGGAGGCGCCGTCGCTACTTCGCTTCCACGAAGCTCTGCTGTTTCTCCGCGCTTTTCCGCAGGCCCGGCAGATTGTCGCGCAAACCGAAAAGCTGCTGAACCGCTTTCACGAGCGGGTCGAAAGACTCCGCGATTTCGGCGCCGACATGTCGGCGTTCGACGACTTCGACACCTCCGGCATTGCCGGCACCACCATGCAGGACGCGCTCAATTTCGAAGCGGCGCGCTGGCTGGTGCGCCGCATTCCGCGCCATGTCGAGATTGCATGGGACGACTACTGGGAGGACTCTCAAGCCGAGCGCGCGCTGGCCTCCACGTGGCCGCGGCTGATTCCGCTGCTCCGCGAAGATTCCGACGTCGAAGCCAACATCCCATGGCGGCGCTGGCTCGATTCCGCCCGCGGCCGCGAGAACGATCTGGCATGGCTCATCCGGCGCTTCGAGCGACTGCCCGTCTCCGATCGTGTGAATCCGGACCGCGAGCGCGACGAACTCTACGACTTGCTGCGCCTTCCGTTGCGCTGGCATCTCGAAAATCTCAGATTGTCCCGCACCCGCAACTGGACGCGCCCGCGCGTCTTCTACTTCCATAACGAACCGCTCCTCACCCGAAGCCAGGTATCGCTGGCCGCGGAGTTCGCCAAGCCCGCGCCGCGTCTCATCCGGCTTTCGCGCCGGGAAGGCGAGCGCGTGATGCAAGCCATCCGGGAAGTGATGCTCGTCCGCTACCGCGAACTCTACGGCACCACGCTGGGCGATCCGCGCTCCGTGGTCCGCGTCGATCTTGGTTCTGGAGACGCTGCCCGCGGCGTCATCATGCATCTGTGGAATCTTCCGCCGTCGCGCCGCCTCCCGCTGCGGGCCTACGTTGCCGGATTCACTCTCAAGAACGGTGTCCCCATCAACTACATCGAGGCCATCGGCCTGTGCGAATGGATCGAGGTCGGCTTCAACACCTTCTACACCTATCGCCAGGGCGAAACCGCCTGGATCTACGCCCAGGCTCTGCGCGCGCTCCGCGCCTTCACCGGCGCCACGACCATTTCGGTCTATCCCTACCAGATCGGCCAGAACAACGACGAAGCGCTCGATTCCGGTGCTTTCTGGTTCTACCGCAAACTCGGCTTCCGCTGCGGCCGCCCCGACCTCGAGCAACTGGCGAGAAGGGAAGAGCAGAAGATCTCCGCCGCGCCGCATTACCGCACTCCGCGAAAAACTCTGAAGCGCCTGGCAGAAGCGCATGTGTTCTATGAAGTTGTGACCGATGTAACTCGCTTAGCAGCACAAACTGCAAAGGCCGAACGTGCACTGAACACGAGCGTCGAAGAGGGGCCTGCAGCGGGGGACACAGGCCGCCCGTCGGCAACGGTGGAAGAGCGGCCCCTTCAGGGTCGCGTAAGCCTCGTATCGGGGCACGCCTTCAGGCGTGCCGTACCAGACGCCAAGCCAACGCCGGCTTTAGCCGCTGAGGGAACGCCCGGCCCCTGGGACACCTTCTCCGCCCGCAACCTCGCCCTGCGCGTAAACCGCCGCATGGCGCGTGAGTTCGACGGAGGCTCCACTCGAATCCGCGAAGCCTCGGTCCAGGAAATCGCCCGCGCCCTTGGCATCAATCCCGCGCGCTGGACGCCCGCCGAACGCCGCTCCCTCGAAAACTGGTCGTTGGTTCTAGCCCTCATTCCCGGTTTGCAGCGCTGGTCGCGGGAGGAAAAGAGAAGCCTGATTCAGATCATCCGAGCCCAGTCCGCACCCAACGAAATGCGCTACCTGAGGCTGACGCAGCATCACGCGCGCCTGCGGGAACAGCTGCTCCGCCTCGGATCTAAACCTTAAGGATCCCAGATCTGAGGGTGCCCCGTCCTTGTCCCTGCGTTCTTTGCAGGGACAGGGCGGGGTTTTTGACTTCGGATGCTAGAGTTTCCTGTGAAGTCTGATTCCATGCCCCACCCCATTCTGCTCTACGACGGCGTTTGCGGACTCTGCAACCGGCTGGTCCAATTCATCCTTCGCCGCGACCGATCAGGCGTTTTTCGTTTTGCCTCGCTGCAGAGTGCGCTGGCCGCAGGCATCCTGGCCCGGCACGGGGCGGATGCTCGCGACCTGGATACGGTGTACGTCGTGGTCAATTACGAACTTTCCGACGAACGGCTGTTGGCTCGGTCGGATGCTGTCGTCTTCATTCTGAAACAGCTCGCAGCGGCAGCCGAGCTGCGCTCGGCCCGTCCGGGTCTGAGACCCGGACCCACACAAGCCACATCAACACCCGGACGCTTCCTCTGGAGGCTGGTTGCATTTCTTCTACAAGTCGTGCCCAGGCGCCTGCGCGACTGGGGATACGGCCTGGTCGCGCGCCATCGCTACCGTGTTTTCGGCCGTTACGACGCCTGCCCGCTCCCCAGCGAAGACACCCGCAGCCGGTTCCTGGACCTATAGACAAAAAAGCCACCACCAAAGTTGTGGCCTTGTTGCCATCGTCTTGAAGATTTATCCGCGGGATCCGTGTAAATCCGTGGCCTCAGCTTGCCGCTACTTCGGCCACAGCCAGCCGAACGTTCCGGCCGTCAGCAGGCCATAAATGAGGCCGTCAATCACTTCCTTGATCACCATGCCCCACGGCTGTCCTTTCCAGATTCCGTTGCTGATGTTTCCCAGGCCATACCCGAGGAAGGCCGCGGTTCCGGCCACACGAAACACGACCAGATAGTTCTCGCCCCGCGCCACCGTATGGAAGGTCAGATAGGCCACAAAGAATCCGATGATCAGGCAATAAACGAACCACATCCCCATAAACTTTGGGATGGCCGGCGGGCCGCTGGGAAACATGGTCAGCATCCCCACCGGTCCCTGCCGGTATTTTTCCTGCATCGCCGGCGTCTTCATGTCTTTATGCGTGCCGAAAGGAAAAACGTAGAGACCCCGGGGCGTCCCGCGCAGCGCGGCCAGAGCCTTCTCCTCATCGGGCAGCTTCGCGTAGTCGCTGCGGTGGTAAGGCAGAACCATGTGCATGATGGAACTGGCCACAAACACGATGACGGCGGCCAGCAGGATCGGGAGCCACAGAGCGGCAAGAAAAGCCATTGAGCGTCCTCCTTCGGGGACAGCGGTGCGAAAATTCCCCCGCGAGATTACTCTTGCCCGGTGCCGCGGTCAAGCCGCGGTGAATCGTGCAATCGGAAAGGCCGCGCCTGCGCAGTTTCTTGAACCTGTGCTATCCTCTCTTCCGTACCTCGCGGGCCCCGCGTGCCAGCCGTGGCTGGCGCCACCGGTTCTTGCCGGACCACAATGAGGCGGCCCTACTTGCGCTCCACTCGCAAGGAACGCAGATGGAGGCGTTGCGAACACACAACCTCGGTGTGCGTCGCGCCTCCAGACCGGATTCAGGCGGCGCACACCCAGCTCAACATCAACAGGAGATGCCAATGAAATTCAGCAAGCTCACACCCAATCTGGTGGTCCGCGACGTCGCTGCCTGCATGCAGTTCTACTGCTCGGTATTTGGCTTTCAGCCTGCCATGAAGGTGCCCGACCAGCCGCCGTATGTCTTCGGATCGGTTACCAGCGGAGGGGTCGAGATTTTCTTCAACGACCAGAAAGCCGTGGCCGAGGAGTATCCTCCGCTCGGCGCCCGGCCCATCGGCGGCGCTCTCACGCTGTTCGTAGAAGTGGAGGGGATCGAAGAGGTGCTGGCCGCCGTACAGAAAAGTAAGGCCAAAATCGTCATGCCGCTGAAGCAGCAGTTCTATGGCATGCGCGAATTCGCCTTCGAAGATCCCGAAGGCTGGATCGTCACCATCGCAGAACGAGTGAAGCAGTAAGTTCTTGAACCACAGAGGACACGGGGAATCAACGAAAAGACGGGTGCCCCATTTCTCGCGCGTTCTTTGCGCGAGAAGTGGGGATTTCCTCAAGAGCGCTCCGCAGCAAGAGCGCTCCGAAGCGAAAGACCAAACCGCAAAACCGAAAGGGCCACGACTCTTTCAGTCCGGCCCTTTCCTGTTATCCGTGTAAATCCGTGGCTAGTGTCTTCCTCCACCACCACCGCCATGGCCGCCGCCGTGACCGCCGTGGCGTCCTCCGCCACCACCACCACCGCCGCCGCCGTGACGCCGGCCGCGCCCGCGTCCGCCGCCGCCACCACCGCCGCGTCCACCGCGATCCCCGCCGCGGTCGCCGCCATGCGGACGTCCGGCGCCGGCAGCACGGGCCGCATCATCGCGGTTGAAGTTGGGCTCGCCCTCGGGCTCATCGGGAAAATTCCCGCCGCCCTCGATGACCACCGTACCGGCTGGAAGTGGAGCGGGCTCGCCCTCCGCCGCCGGAGCAGAGGCTGCAGTAGCCGCAGGGGCCGGAGGGAGTGCGCCTCCGCCGCCCATCTTCGCGCGCTGCTCTTTCAGAATCGCTTTGCGCGACAGCCGGATGCGGTTGCCTTCCACGGCCAGCACTTTCACCAGCACCTGGTCGCCTTCCTTGAGCTCATCGCGTACATCGGCAATGCGGTGCTCGGCGACTTCGCTGATATGCAGCAAGCCGTCGGTGCCCGGCAGAATCTCGACGAACGCCCCGAAATCCGCCAGCCGCGTGACTTTGCCGAGGTAGGTCTTGCCCACCTCCGCCGTCGCCGTGATGTCGCCGATCAGCTGCAGCGCTTTCGACGCAGCCGCCTGATCGCTCGACGCCACCTTGACCAGTCCGGAGTCTTCCACGTCGATCTTCACTCCGGTCTGCTCCACGATGCTGCGGATCATCTTGCCGCCCGGCCCGATCAGATCGCGAATCTTATCTACCGGGATCTGCACCGTGTAGAAGCGCGGCGCGTAATCGGAAATCTTCTCGCGCGCGGCCGAGATGACTTCTTCCATCTTGCCCAGGATGTGCATCCGTCCACGTTGCGCCTGCGCCAGCGCCTCGCGCATGATCTGCGCCGTGATGCCGGCAACTTTAATATCCATCTGCAGAGCGGTGATGCCGTCTTTGGTCCCGGCCACTTTGAAGTCCATGTCGCCGTAATGATCTTCCGCGCCCGCAATGTCGGTCAGGATGGCGTACTTCTCGCCTTCTTTGACCAGCCCCATGGCGACTCCGGCGACCGGAGCCTTGAGCGGAACGCCCGCATCCATCAGCGAGAGCGAAGCTCCGCATACTGTGGCCATCGACGACGATCCATTCGATTCCAGGATGTCGGCGACCACGCGCATCGCATACGGCCACTTTTCCTCGGTTGGCAGCACCCCTGAGATGGCCCGCTCGGCCAGCGCTCCGTGGCCAATTTCCCGTCTTCCTGCTCCGCGCAGAAATGCCACTTCCCCAACCGAAAACGGCGGAAAATTGTAATGCAAAAAGAAACGTTTCTTGGCTTCGCCTTCGAAGCCTTCGAGGCGCTGCATGTCGTCGCTGGTGCCCAGAGTCGTGGTCACCAGGGCCTGGGTTTCGCCGCGGGTGAAGATGGCGCTGCCGTGGGTGCGGGGAAGGACGCCGGCTTCGATCCAGATTTCGCGGACTTCGTCGAAGGCGCGCTCGTCAGGGCGCCGGTGATGTTCGATTACCTGATCGCGGAAGATGCGCTCGCGCAGAATCTCGTAGTAGTGCTTGAGTTTCTCCTGCGCCGCTTCATCGTCCTTTTCTTTTCCGGTCGCGGGGATGGCCGCCAGCAATTGCTTTTTGAGTTCCTTGACCAGCGTGTGGCTCTCGGCCTTGGGATGCTTCTTGGTGTCGAGCCGGTCGGCAAGATCGGCGCCGACGCGGTTCTTGAGATCGTTGTAATACGCTTCGTCGAACACCACCGGCTCGACCGCGCGCTTGGGCTTGCCGACCTTGGCGCGCAGATCGTTGATGGCGGCGCAGATCTTCTTGATCTCGGTGTGGCCGAACTCGATCGCGTCCAGGACCGTTTCTTCCTTCACTTCCTTGGCGCCCGACTCGATCATCACGATGCCGTCGGCGGTTCCGACCACCATGATGTTGACCAGGCTCTCGCGCATCTCGTTGTACGTGGGATTGACGATGAACTGCCCATTCACCAGGCCGACGCGGACCGCGCCGATGGGCCCGAGGAAGGGAATATCGGAAAGAGTCAGCGCGCAGGAAGCGGCGTTGATGCCGAGCACGTCCGGGTCATTGTCGGTATCGGCGGAGAGCACGAAGGCGATGACCTGGGTCTCGCAACGGAAGCCTTCGGCAAACAGGGGCCGGACGGGCCGGTCAATCTGACGGCTGGTGAGGACTTCGCGCTCACTCATGCGGCCTTCGCGCTTGATGAAGCCGCCGGGGAAACGTCCGCCGGCGTAAGTGTATTCGCGGTAGTCCACGGTGAGCGGGAAGAAGTCGATGCCCTCGCGCGGATCGGCGTTGGCGACGGCGGTGGCGAGCACGACGTTTTCGCCGAGTCGCACCACGGCCGCTCCATGGGCCTGCTTGGCCAGTTTTCCGGTTTCAAATGAGATTTGTTTGCCGCCGGCGAGATCTACGGTGATGCTGGTTGCTTCGGGTTTCATGATTTTCCTTCGGAGCTTCGAGCTGTGAGCTTTGAGCTGAGAGCGAGATGAACCGGGAGGGTGCCCCATCCTAACGTCACGTTCTGTGTGACGTTAGGGTGGGGACGTTGACTTTCCGTCGAGGAAAGAGACACGCCCACCCTTGCGCTATTGTTGGAGATCCTGGTTGCGCTTGAAAAACGCACAGATGGAAAGTTCCTCAATGCTGCGCCGTCTGCCAACGGGCGACGGCCTTCTGGAAGTATCCCGGAAGAAAGTCTCAACGTTTCAAGGTTTCAATGTTTCAGGGTCTTTGAAACCTTGAGACCTTGCCACTTTGAAACCTTGGCTTCTCCAGACTACTTGCGGATGCCGAGTTTGGTAATGACGCCCTTGTAGCGCTCGGAATCGTATTTCTTGAGGTAGTCGAGCAAGCGACGCCGCTTGCTGACCAGCATGAGAAGTCCGCGGCGCGAGCCGTGGTCTTTCTGGTGCGTCTTGAAGTGCTCCGTCAACTGGCCAATGCGTTCGCTGAGCAGCGCGATCTGCACCTCGGGACTGCCGGTGTCGGTCGCGTGCGTGCGATTGTGGTCAATAACGGATTTCTTTTGCTCTCTGGCTAGCACTAGCCTGATGTGCTCCTGTTCTTAATCGTTTGTCTTTGTGACAGTTATGAGGATAGCACGGGGGATTGGAGAGCGTAAAGACGCCAGTATCCGGGGCCCGAGTCCCGACTCTGCCGGAGGTTTTCGATAGCCCCTAGCTCTGGATTCTGAACCAGTCTTTTACCGACAACTTGAAGCGCGTGATCTCGTCCTCGTTCAGCTCGCAACTATGAGCGACCGTGTTCCGGATCTTGTTGAACTGCGACAGGATCAATTGCATGGCCTTCTGGCTACGAAGCGTGTCTGAGAAGTCTCCCCAGTTTGCGTCAAAGATGCTGATAAGTTCGCCGAAATTCGTATAGGCGAGCGGGTCTTCGGAGCGAATGGACATCGTGGTGTCTAGCTCTTCCTTCTGCTTTTTCGCTACTTCAGTCTGAACGCCAGGGGGAACTTTGTCCTTCCACCAAGTAGGGCCGTGCTTCTCCATCAGTCGGCCCGAGATCAGCCGCCGAATGCTGTTCTCCAGCGCATAGTAGATCGTGTAGAAATCCGCCATGCGGCGCGCTTCCTGAAGGATGTCTATCTCAAACAATTCAACATCCACGATCTCGGCATTCTGAATCGTTTTTGTGTGCTCAATCTGGATCCCGGACTCTTCTAGCTTCTTGAGTTCGGATTCCAGAATCAGGTTCTGCATGCCGAACAATTTGAGCGTCCCTTCGTTGCTCATTGCAGATGCCTCAAAAGATTCTCGCGAAGGCTCTTGAAGATCGCATTGAAGACCTCAATTTCGGTTGTCGCTGGAAGGTTGAGATTGATCGTGTAGCCGAGTCGCAGGCCGCTGTCCCTCGCCCCCTCTCGTCCCTGCTCTGCACGCTCCTGGGCGTTTCCGACTGCGCTGGCGGGAACGGGTTCTTTTGGTTTCGGCGCGGCACCGTTCCACGCTGCCAATTTGGACAGCTCCGTGAACGTGCTGGCGACATAGGGAACATTGGGATCATCCCCCGCAGCTCCCAAGAGACTCTTTAGTTTGGCCTGCAGATCTTTCTTGTCTAACTTATAGGCGTACTCGGACGCTGCGAACAGCGTCTTGTAGGCGTCCCTGAGTCGTTCAGCCATGACTGTTCCTGACAAGGAGTCCTCGCGATAGTCCTTGTAGGCTTGCGTCGGAACATTGTCAGGGCCGACGAATCCGAGCCGCTTCAGCAGAGGGATCATCGCTCGGTAGCTGGACGACTTCAGGTCCAGCATGGTGCTGAGGAAATCCACGGTAACCTTCGGAGGGACTGCTGCCTCCTTGATTTTCTTGAACAGTTTGGGAATGCCGTTGTAGGCGTTGACGTAGGGAGGATACTCAGCCATGAGCCCACTCCTTGTGGCGCATTATTGCGATAAGGGGATGGTACTGCTTCTGGCACCGGATTGGTATGGAAAACAGGAAGACGGCGGGTGGCCCAGACAACCAGTTTGCGAGAATCGGGGTCAAAATCCCCACCCTATCCGCAAAGAACGCGGATAGGATGGGGCACCCGGTCTCCGTTTTTCATGCTGCATCTTGCCCACCCTTCGTTGGACGGGACGGGTGGCCCACTCAAGCCCGGTTTTGGATTGAGTGGGGCAGTTCGATCGCTGGGCACAGTGTTCCCGCTGCTCGTTCGCGTCTTCGTGCCGTCCATTCTGACTCGATCTCCACTCGCCCCTCGCAGCCGGTTGCGTAGTGGCGAAAACTGCTCCACTCCCAGTCCTCCGGACGCTCGCATAACCCGGCCTTCACCGGATTCCGATGGATGTAGCGCAGCTTTTCCACAAACTGCGGGTAATCTCGAATGTTGAAATCGTAATACCTCTTTTGCCAGAAGTGTCTGTTCCCACTCAAGCCAAAAGCGGGCTTGAGTGGGCCACCGTCCCACACTTGCGGCTAGGGATCGAGACAGGATTCGGGCGAGCGGGCATCGCGGCGGAGCGGGGATTTCAGCGGGACCAGGCCTACGTCGGTGTAGAGGTAGGGCGCGATGGTGGCGGAATCCCGCTGCGAGGCACCGGCCTCATAAGAATGGATGAGCAACTCGGCCCAGCCGTCGTGGTCGGCGTCGAATTGATTGAGGATGGTGGCAAAGTCGAGCCGGTCTCCCAACGAAGGCGAGGCTTCGCCTTCGCGCATGGCTAACGACCAGCTGGAATCGGCAGAGAGCAGGACGAGTTCAGAATCTGCCGGAGAAGAGTGAGTGGAGGATGAATCGGCGGAAGCTGCCGCCGGCTTCTCTACGCTCGACAAATCTGCTTTAGAAGAATCCGCGGTAGGCGAATCTGCTTTGATCGAATCCAGTTTGGACGAATCCACTCTAAACCAGGCGGTCATGAGGAATGCGGGAGCGTTGTTCAACTTCCAGCGGGCGCGGACGAACAGGCGCGGGACGCCGTCGGGAGTGAGTTGAAAGGCGCGGAGATCATAGTCGAGCGCGCCTTCACCACGGGTGAGGCCGCGGTCGGCGTGGATCCATTCTTTGAGGCGCGGGCGGGCGTTGCCGATGGGAATTTCTCCAGCCGACATTCCCGGGCTGTTGGCGTTGGCGAGCAGGCGGGCGTCAATGGCCGCGACCTCCTGCTGCATGCGCTGGTTCAGTTGCTGCTCGATCTGTTGGGCGAGGGCGGAAGGAATCTTCCAGTCAGTCAGTTCGGCGATGCGCGCGGGAACGGGCGGATCGACGGATTGAACCGCAGTGCGCCGAACCAGGAAGTAATCTCGGCCGGAGGCAGCGTAGGCGGCGCGCTGATCCGGTGGGACGGAGGCGAGGAAGCCGATGCCCAGCGAGCATCCGGAGGGCGCGATCACGGTGCGTTCGATGGCGACGGGAATGGTGGCGTCAGGCGAAAGGCTGAGGGTCCACTGGTCGCCGGGGTGTGTCTTCTGCACGATTTCAGGGAAGAAATGCAGCGCCAAGGAATCGGGCTCCCATAATTCGTCGAGGCCGGCGAGCGGAGCGGCAGGATGAGACGGGGGCGGAATTTTGGCGTGCGTTCCATCGGAGATGAGAGGCGACGCAGAGAATCTGGATTCGGTGTCGGTGGCGACGATGAAGACGACGTGGGCTGCGTCGTAACGCGCGGCGACGAAGGCCGGCCCGGCGGCGTTGAGGCGGGCTTCGGCGAGATGAGGCTCGGATTTGGCTTCCTCTTCGGCCTCGCGGGCGCGCTTTTCCTTGAATTTGCGCATCTCCTCGTGCTGGATGTGTTCGAGGATGGGACCGTCGGCGGGGCGCTGGCCGATCGACCAGCGATAGCCCGACCACATGACGAGTAAGTAGAGCGCGACAGCGGTCGCCGCCCATTTGCGGTTCTTGCGGCGCATCGTTTCTCCGGCAGGGAACTGTTTGAAATGTAACTCGGGCGCGGCCTGGGCGGGAGTGACTTTGGTTTGGCGCAGTGGTACCCGCGGGACGACGCGTAAAGAAAGAGCCTTCGTGCATATGGCAAAAGCCCCGCGCTGCCCTCGAACGAAGGGCGGCGGGGCTTGATGGAAAGTTGCGGCGCCGGAGCGCCGCGTCATGGCGGCCCAGTGACCTGTCCGAAAATAACGAACCAAGCCGGGGGCCTAGTTTCGAGGCAAGGCGAGGAGTTTCGCGGTGCAAACAGAATACATAGGTCCTTCGCTTCGCTCAGGATGACAGCGCAATTTATGCTGCGAACTTATAGGACACGGCCCTAGCAGTCCGTGGTGAAAGTCTGGATTCCTGAGAAGAATTAGTTGCATGATCCACAGCCATAGTTCGTAGACTGCGTGCATGGCGATGGGACGACGAGCGAAGCAACGGCAGCAGCAAAAACAGT
>JBKQRC010000013.1:0-43403 GCA_052326105.1 Candidatus Sulfotelmatobacter sp.
CGCTTCGCTCAGGATGACAAGGCTTCAGGATGACAAACCTCCAGGATGACAAACCCTCAGGATGACAGACCTGATGTTCAGGTCTTCCCCACGGTTGTATCTTGCCATCGCTAATCGCGCACAGGGCTGCACTTCCGCTTCCCAGGAAACTAAACCGTCTCTATTGTGTTTACAGGGATACGGGTAAGATCATGGTGTACCGATCCATGTTGTGTCGAGGCGGAATTATGAAAACATGCAAGTTGTGGGCCTGGATGGCACTATTAGCCGGCTTTGTTTTCCTGTTGCAAATTTCAACCATAGCGAAAGCGCAAGATCAACCACCGGATCAAGATCAGGATCAGAGTCAGGATCCCCCGGCCCGCGTGGCGCGGCTCAACTACTCGCAGGGGTCGGTATCGTTCCGGCCGGCGGGGGAAGACGATTGGGTCGCCGCCGTTCCTAACCGCCCGATCGTGGCGGGCGACGATCTGTGGGCCGACGAAGATTCACGCGCCGAAGTTCATGTGGGCTCGGCGGCGATTCGATTGGGCGCGCAGACCGGCATCACCTTCCTGGCGCTCGATGACCTTAACACGCAGATCCGCCTGGCCCAGGGATCGCTGATTGTGCGCGTGCGCCACGTGGATGATGACGACACTTATGAGATTGATACCCCGAATGTCGCGTTCACTCTTCTGCAGCCCGGCGAGTACCGCGTGGATGTGAGTCAGGATGGAAGTCAGACCGTCACCACCGTGTTCCATGGTCATGGCCGAGTTACGGGCGGGGGATTCACCTACGCCGTGGTCGCCGGTCAGTCGGCGACATTCACCGGCAGCGATCATCTCGACTACGATCTGGAGCAACTGCCCGGCCAGGATCAGTTCGATGACTGGGCCTTTGACCGCGACGGCACTGAAGATCAGGCGGATTCGGCGAACTATGTTTCGCGCGAGATGACGGGCTACGAAGATCTGGACGAATACGGCGACTGGAGCTACGTCGCCGGCTACGGTCCCTGCTGGAGGCCACGCGCTGTAGTGGCGGGATGGGCCCCATATCGCTTCGGTCACTGGGTCTGGGTCGGACCGTGGGGCTGGACCTGGGTTGAGAACGAACCCTGGGGCTTCGCTCCCTTCCACTACGGGCGCTGGGCGTCGGTCAGCGGAGGATGGTTCTGGGTGCCGGGACCGGTCGTGGTCCGGCCGGTGTGGGCTCCGGCTCTGGTAGCTTTCGTTGGCGGCGGACCGGGCTTCCGCTTTTCCGCCGGCGTCGGTGTGGGATGGTTTCCGCTGGCTCCGGGAGAAGTCTTTATTCCCGGCTACCGGGTGAGCCGCATGTACGTGAACAACGTGAACGTGACCAACACCAAGGTGAGTCTCACGCAGGTCACGAACGTATACACCACGGTTGTCGTCAACAAGACCGTGGTCAGCAACAACGCATACATAAACGCGCATGTGACGAACGGCGTTACGGTGGTCTCGCACGACGCGTTCGTGAACGCACGGCCCGTGGCGCAAAACATCATGAAAGTGGATGCGCATGAAATTGCGGCCGCGCCTGTGAACCATGTGGTCGCGGCGGAGCCGGTTCGTGCCAGTGTAGTTGGCGTTGGACGGCCCGTGACGGCGAGGCCGCCAGCGGCCGTGAGCAGCCGGCCCGTGGTCGCGGTGCGAACGCCTCTGCCTCCGCCCCGCCCCATCGAGCAGCAACAAGCCCAGGCAGGTGGACGCCTGAATCAGCAGTTGCTGGTGCGACCGGCAGGACCGTCGCAGCCCGCTCCGGCGGTTCAAGGCACGCAGCCCCAGAAGTCGGCAGAGGGCTTCAAACCGTTCGGCCAGCCCGCTGGCGGCAATGCTCAAGTGAAGACAATGCCGCAGACTCAACCACGAGAGTGGGAGCAGCAAGGAAGCTCGCAGGTCCAGGAGCGGAGCGAGGACCACAATGGGCAAGTGTGGAATCGTAATCCGCAGACGGGAGCCAAGGAGTACAGTACTCCGCCGCCGCCGCGGCAGCAGCAGTCTTCCACACCACAGGAGACGCATCCGCTGGTGCGGCCCGCGCCACCAGTACAGGAACGAAATCAGCAGGAAGAGCAGCAACAGGCGGAGAAGTTCCACCAGTGGCAGCAACAGCGTCCAGCTTCGCCTCCACCGGCGCAGCACCAGTCGGAGCCGAGGCCTTCGCCGCCGCCAAAATCGGAACCGCCCAAGAAGAATCACTGACGCTGGCTGGCTGGCAGTGTGATACGGTTCGCGTGAGATGACCAGCGAACCGGGCGGCGAATAGAATTGACGCCGGGAGCGGGGCGACCACTCCCGGCGCAGTTTTTTGTGGCGGAGCCATGACCGAAGCGAAAACCGAAGCCAAGCGTCCCACCATCAACTGGATGGATGTTTCGTGGCTGATGTTTCTGGCAGGACTGGCCATTCTGCCTTCAGTCGATCAGCTTCACAAACTGCTCATCCTGATTGCTTTTGGAGTGATCCAGCTGGGCGAGGGCTGGCTGCTGGCGCACATGGGCCGCCGGGGTCCCGCCTATATCGTTCTGCTGAAAATTTGTCTGGCGACGCTGCTGATCGATCACACTGGCGAACCAATCAGCATCAACAGCAGCTACTATCCAATTTACTTTCTCCCTGTCCTGACGGCGGCGGAGTATTTCGTGCCGTGGGCGACGCTGCTCTGGACGGCCCTTGCGTCGGCGGCTTACTGCTCTTATCTTTATCCGGCCCTGCAGGAGTACGAGATCCCTAAGGAAAGCTACTTCCTGCTGGCGATCCGCATTTTGTTCTTTTTTCTCGCCGCAATGGTCGTGAACCGCTACGTGGTGGAGAGCCGCCGCCAGACCCGGCGTTATCAGGAAACCGCCGAAACCCTGGCCGAAACTAATCAGCGGCTGGAGCAGGCACAGGCGGAAGCGCGGCGCTCCGAGCGTCTTGCTGCGCTGGGGCAGCTTTCCGCCGGGCTCGCGCATGAGATTCGCAATCCTCTGGGCGTGATCAAGGGCTCGGCGGAAATGCTGAGCCAGAAACTGGGGACATCCGATCCGCTGGCGACTGAACTTGCAGGCTACATTTCCAGCGAGACCAACCGGCTGAGCGGCCTGGTCACAAGATTTCTGGATTTTGCCCGGCCGCTTCATGCCGAGCTGATGCCGCAGAACATCACGCCGGTTCTGGATCGCGCGCTCAGTGATGTTGCCACGTTGTGGAAAGGCGCGGCGGTCCAGGTGGAGAAGGAATACGAGCCGGACTTGCCCCTGGTGGGGCTGGATGAAAGCCTGTGCGAACAGGCTTTTCTCAATCTGGTGAAGAACGCCTACGACGCGATGAGCGCCAATGGCGGGCGGCTGCGCATGAAGGTTGCGAAGTCGCGGGCCGGCGAGCGCCAGGGCGTGGAAGTGCGAGTGGAAGATACCGGGCCGGGAATTGCGCGCGAGTTGCGGGAACAGATCTTCAATCCGTTTGTGACCACGAAGAAAGATGGTGTCGGGCTGGGGCTTTCCATCGTGTCTAAGATCATCGACGGACACCACGGCTCCATTCGGATCGAAGACGCTGGCGAGCACGCGGGAGAGAGAGAAAAAACCGGGGCGTGCTTCGTGGTTTTTTTCCCGGCAGTGGATGGGACAGCGCAGGGGGCGGAGCCAGCCCGCCGGGTGATCCCATAAAGCTGCCCGGCAGATTGAGAAAGGCGCAGTGATGCCAGCCATACTCATCGTCGAAGACGAGTCGAAGATGCGCCGCCTGCTCGAGTTGAATCTCGGCGAGGACGGTTTTGCGACGTTTTCTGCCGGCGACGCCGAGACTGGGCTGAAGTTGCTGCGCGAGAACGCAATCGATCTCGTGGTTACCGACCTGAAGCTTCCCGGTATGGACGGTCTCGAGTTCCTGCAGACGGTCAAGCGGCAGAACGCCGCTCTGCCCGTGGTGGTGATGACCGCTTTCGGCACGGTCGAAACTGCGGTCGAGGCCATGAAGGCAGGGGCCAGCGACTACGTGCTGAAGCCGTTCTCGCTGGCTGAAATGCGGATCAAGATACATAAGGAATTGGACGTCCGCAATCTGCGCGATCGGTTAGAGCAGACGGAGCGGGACGCTCACAACCTGCGCGAGCGGCTGGAGCAGCAGGCTGAAGAAAACCGGTCGCTGCGCGAGGCGCTGGGCAAGCGGTACGCGCATCCGAACATGGTCGCCCGCAGCGCGAAGATGCAGGAAGTGCTGGCCACGGTCGAGCGCGTGGCGCCAACCAACTCGACGGTGCTGCTGGGCGGGGAAAGCGGCGTGGGTAAGGACCTGATCGCGCGGGCGATTCACGAGAAATCGCGGCGGGCGCGAGGACCGTTCCTCAAAATCAACAGCACCGCTATTCCAGAGAATCTGCTGGAAAGCGAATTGTTCGGCTACGAAAGAGGCGCATTCACCGGCGCCGCCGCCAGCAAGCCGGGCAAGTTCGAACTGGCCGACAAGGGCACTCTGTTTCTCGACGAGATTGGCGACGTGCCTCCGGTGACGCAAGTGAAATTGCTGCGCGTGCTGCAGGAGCGCGAATTCGAACGGCTGGGCGGCACGAAGACGATCAAGGTTGACGTGCGCCTGATCGCAGCCACCAACCGCGATCTGCGGGCCGCGCTGGAGCAGGGAACGTTTCGCGAAGATCTCTATTACCGGCTGAATGTGGTGCCCATTGACATCGCGCCGCTGCGCGAGCGCCGGGAGGACATTCCGGACCTGGTGAATCTGTTTATCTCCCGTTTTGCCGGAGATTCCGGCAAGCCGGTCGAGAGCATTACGCCCGAGGCCATGCAGATTCTGGTGAATTATCACTGGCCGGGGAATGTGCGCGAATTGCAGAACGTGATTGAGCGCGGTTGCGCGCTGGCGAAGGGAAGCGTGCTCGACGTCGCGGATATTCATCTCGACACTCGTCCCGCGAAGACGGCCAATGGGACCGCGGGATTTCTTCCCGAAGGCCTGACGCTGGAGCAGTGGGAGGACGAAATGGTGCAGGAAGCTCTCCGCCGCGCCAACGGCAACAAGAGCCAGGCCGCGCGTTTGCTGGGATTGTCACGCAACGCTCTGCGTTACCGGCTATCGAAGATCGGGATTGCGGATGAAGGGGAGAAAGAAGCGTAGCTATATTTGATGCTAGATCGGGTACAATTTAGCAGGAGGGCAGACCCATATGGGGGCCTCGGAGAGCAGCGCTTGGTTATTGACGGTAGCGGGCAAGAGACAGATTCTTGAAGACGCGGGCTTTGCCTACAGTTTCGACAGGTTAAGCTACATTAACCGCGAGGCTCGAAAGGTATTCAGCCTGGAGTTCGTCGAGGACCACAGCGAGGCTGACCTCAGGGCGTGCATCAGCGAGCCCGCGCCGCCCGGCGATTGGCGCTTTTACTTCAACTCTCCGCCCTCCGACGCCGTCAAGCGAGAGTTCTCGGCCATCGTCGGGCGATGATCGAGCGAACTGCTGAGGATCGACTCAGGGAGGAGTACTTCACTCTCTTGCCCGCCGCTCGTCGGGTGCTAGAGGAGTTGGAGGCTGAAGTACGGCATTGTCTTCTGCCGCTATCGGGCAGGTTGGATAGACATGAAAAGCTAGCAATCACCTCGCGGGTCAAGGACTGCGAAAGCGCACTTGGCGCCCTTCGGAGACGGCAGGAGGGCGCAATCTTCGACCCTGGTCGCGCCGATTCCTATACCCTTACCACTCTCAACGATTTAGCCGGTGTCCGGGTACTCGTGTTTCCACGCAGTCGTTGGGTCGAAGCCGACGCCGATCTGCGTCACAACGATCTTTTCAAGTCATGGAAGTCGGATCCAATTCTGTCTGAGCAGCATAGTGAGACAAGAGTGTTCAAATACTACGGTTGCTGCTCTCGGAATACGGGAGTTCGGGCCGAACTTCAAATCGCACCCATGCTGATCGGATTGTTCTGGGAGGTCGAGCATGCGGCTATCTATAAGCCATCTCCGCAGCTCAAAGGAGTTCTCGCCTCGTTGGAAATGCGACAGCCGATTGAAAATGTCTACAAGGCGCTCAACGACTTTGAAGCCGAGTTCGAGCGGTTGGTTCGGAAAGCCCCCTGAGACCACGAAGCCTGTGATTGCCAGGCGGAATGTGTCACATTGGATTGATCTAACTGTCGCCCCTCAGCCTAAGTCCTTGTTCGAACCCTGAGGAACCTGCATACTGAACTCCGACCCTTGGACTCATCTGCCAACAAATTGCACGGGGCGCCTCCCGCGCCACGGAAGCATCGTCGAGTCGCAATCACTCTTGTAGTTTCTGCCGTCTGCCTCACTCTCCTCTTACTCGCCCATCCGGTCTTCACGCACCTTCGCGCGGCCGGCATGTTACTGCGGTTTCAGGATCCCAAACAGTCCGGCATAGTGGCCCGCCTCAGCACCTATCCCGTCGAAGAAGCGTTGACGGATGTCGCTACCCCGTCGGGAACGATCCGCGCGCGGCTGTATATTCCCCAGGGTGTTGCCCGTGCTCCGGGAATCGTGATCGTACATGGCGTGCATCACCTGGGGATCGAGGAACCGCGGCTGGTCAGGTTTGCGCGCGCCATGTCGGCCAGCGGCATCCGTGTTCTGACGCCGGAATTGGCCGCTCTCGCCGATTACCGGATTGACAGCCATTCCATTGCCCTCATCGGATACTCAGCCCGCAGCCTTTCTGCGGATGTGGGCCAGAAAGTCGGTGTGCTCGGCTTGAGTTTCGCCGGAGGCTTGTCTCTTCTGGCCGCCTCCGACTCGCAATTCGCGCCCTACATTCGTTTCGTGGTTTCGGTTGGAGCGCATGACGACCTGGAGCGCGTCTCGGAATTTCTCATCACGAACACGATCCCACGGCCTGACGGCACCACGCTGCAGATGACAGCGCACGAATACGGCCCGCTGGTTCTGATCTATTCGCACGCGGAAGATTTCTTTCCGCCCGCGGACCTCAAGGCTGCCCGTGAGACTCTCCGGCTATTGCTCTGGGAACAGGTGGACGACTCGCGAAAGCAGGCCGAACAGTTGAGCCCGTCCTCCCGCCAGAAAATGGATTTGCTGTACAAGCACGACGCGGATGCGCTGGCCGCTGAGATGAAGCAGGCCATCCTTCGCCATCATGCGGACATGTCTCCGGTCTCCCCGCACGGGCGTATGGAGGCATTACGCGTTCCGGTCTTTCTCCTGCACGGAGCCGCCGATAACGTGATCCCGCCCTCGGAATTGCTCTGGCTGCAACGGGACGTACCGAGCGGAGTTCTGAAAGACGCGCTCATCAGCCGGGCCATCAGCCATGTTTCGATGGAAGGCGCGCCGTCTTTCTCTGACCAGTTTCGCCTCGTGCATTTCATGGCTCAGGTGCTGGAAATGGCGGACGACACGCGCGCTGCGGACGTCAAGCCGTTGCCCTAGTACCGTGGCCGCGTGATGATTACGGGATGCAAAACCAGTAGCGCCGGCATCTTGCCGGCTGTCCTGAGAGCCTGCCCTGAGCTTGCCGAAGGGGCGTCTCGCCCTCGGAGCGGCGGGCGGGGACGCCCGCCGGACAGCCGCCGGGACGGCGGCGCTACGCTCGGAAGAAACGGTACAAAGCACGCGGTCATGGTCCGCCCATCATGGTCCGCCCACCCCGGGCAGGCCGTAGCTTCTCGCACAAGCCAGTGAGTAGTACTCCCCTACGGGTGACCGGCATCACAGACAGCAATGATCTTTTGAGCTAAAAAGCCCGGTTAGCTTCTCCGAACGGGCACCACTCCCAATGGTGTCGGAGTGCATCCACCCGCCGAGGCAGCATTAGCCGTCCCAACAGGTGCGCGTAGGAGAAAGCCGCGACTTCTGCAAAGTGTCCAAACGAGGGATTTATGGAGGGCGGAATGAAATCACGCTTATTGCTGTTGTTGGTGATGGTAATGGCATTATTCTCTTTTTCGGCGTGCAGCAGCAGCGGCAGTTCGACGCCCCCGCCTCCAACCACCTACACCATCGGCGGCACCGTGATAAATCTGGCTGGCACCGATGGCGGGCTGGTGCTGCAGGACAATGGCGGCGACAATCTGCCAGTCAACGCAAACGGAACCTTCACCTTCGCCACTGCCATCGCCAGTGATGGCAGTTATAAGGTCACGGTTCTTACCCAGCCTTCCTCCCCGGCGCAGACTTGTGGCGTGACGAATGGCACGGGGACAGCAACCGGCAATGTCACCAACGTGGCGGTTGATTGCGGGCACAATGAATGGACCTGGGAGAATGGCGCTGATGTGATCAACCAAGCCGGGACCTACGGGACGCAGGGGACGGCTGCCTCCAGTAACGTTCCCGGGGCGCGAGAGGAGGCTATGAGTTGGACGGATGCGTCCGGAAATTTCTGGCTTTTCGGTGGGGTTGGGTACGACTCGGCCGGGAATACAGCAGGACGCCTCAACGACCTGTGGAAGTACAGCGCGGGCGAGTGAACTTGGGAGAATGGCGCGAATGTTATGAACCAGAAGGGGACGTACGGGACGCAGGGGACGGCTGCAACCACCAACGTTCCCGGGGCGCGAACCAATGCCATAAGTTGGACCGACTCGGCTGGAAATCTCTGGCTCTTCGGTGGGTTTGGGTACGACTCGGCCGGAACTTGCGCATCCCTCAACGACCTGTGGAAGTACAGCGCGGGCGAATGGACGTGGACGGGTGGCGCTAATGTCGCCAAGCAGCAGGGAACGTATGGGACTCAGGGAACGGCTGCAACCACCAACATTCCCGGGGCGCGGGAATACGCTATGAGTTGGACCGACTCGACTGGAAATCTCTGGGTCTTCGGTGGGCTTGGGTATGACTCGGCCGGGACATTCGGAGGCCTCAACGACCTGTGGAAGTACAGCGCGGGCGAATGGACTTGGGAGAGTGGCGGCAATGTCGTTAACCAGCAGGGGACGTACGGGACGCTGGGGACGGCTGCAACCACCAACGTTCCCGGGGCGCGACGGCTTGCTGGAAGTTGGACCGACTCGGCGGGAAATTTCTGGCTCTTCGGTGGGGTTGGGTTCGATTCGGCTGGGAATGACGCAGGACTCCTCAACGACCTGTGGAAATACAGCTCAGGCGAATGGACCTGGGAGAGCGGCAGTAATGTCGTTAACCAACTGGGGACGTACGGAACACTGGGGACGGCTGCCACCAGTAATGTTCCCGGGGCGCGATGCTGTGCTCTTACTTGGACCGACTCGGCTGGAAGTCTCTGGCTCTTTGGCGGGGGTGGGTACGGCTCGGCCGGGAATCAAGGAGACCTCAACGACCTGTGGAAGTACAGCGCGGGCGAATGGATTTGGGTGAATGGCGGTAATGTCGTTAACCAGCTGGGGACGTACGGAACCCTGGGGACAGCTGCCCTCGCCAATGTTCCCGGGGCGCGATTGTATGCTGTAAGTTGGACCGACTCGGCGGGAAACTTCTGGCTCTTAGGCGGGTATGGTTTCGACTCGGCCGGGAATAGTGGGTACCTCAACGACCTGTGGAAGTACGAGCCCTAGTTCCTGAAACCCGTAACCAGCTAAGCCGCCCGATGGATTTTGGGCGGTTTTTTTTGGCATCGCGCGCAAAGGTGCGAGCGGTAACTTCCTTTATCAGGACATAGCTCGGCCGTTCCTTCGTCAAGGGCCCCGAAGCAAGGAACTGGCCGAAAACCACCACCCTTGGCTGAGGCTGGCCAATCTAGCCGGATTTTCTCTTTCTTCCACTGAAATGGCCTTTTCTCGCATTGGAAACAAACGGGTTAGCGGGCGCTCTGCTCCCCGCCTTTGGCACGGCAGTTGCTTTTCTCTAAGTCGAGAAATCCTCCAGTTGAGAGGGGGTTGGTTATGAAAAGCAGATTCCTGGCGAGTTTAGCAATCCTAACTTTGGCGGTGGCGGGCGCGTTCTCTATCAATGCCCTGGCGCAGACCACGGAAGAGACTCCGGCCGCATCGGACCAGCCCAGCGCGCCGATGGAGATGGGACAGCCGCAGCCCCAGGCGCAGCCTCCGCACGTCCAAGCCAGCGACATTCCGCCCAATGATCCGAATGCCCAGCCGCCAGAAGCGCAGCCGGGTGGACCGTCGGGCGAGGAACCGGCCAAGACCGACCTGGGCGTGGCACGCATTAGTCTGATTCATGGTGACGTTTCCACGCAGCGCGGCGATTCGGGCGACTGGTCGGCGGCGGTGTTGAACCAGCCGGTGATGGGCGGCGACAAGGTCTCGACCGGCGACAACGCGCGCGCGGAACTGCAACTCGATTTTGCCAACATCCTTCGCCTGGGCGCGAGCACCAAAGCCAACATCGCGACCTTCACGCACAAGGACATTCAGATTCAGTTGAGCCAGGGCATCGCGGACTATTCGGTTTCAAAAGACAGCGAAGCGGAGCCCGAGATCGACACGCCGAACGTGTCGGTGCATCCCTCGCATCATGATGGCGTGTTCCGCATCGAGGTGCGGCCCGATGGCGACACGCTCGTGATCGTGCGCAAGGGCGAGGCGCAGATCGCTACTCCGCAGGGCAGCGCGGAAGTTCGCGTTGGGGAAATGGCGACGGTGCGCGGCACAACGGATTCCGCGCAATACAAGGTCTCGGCTGCCCCTGACCTGGACGATTGGGATCGCTGGAACAGCGACCGCGATCACATCATCCGCGACGCGCAGTCGTGGCGTCACACCAATCACTATTACACCGGCGCGCAGGACCTGGATACGTATGGGCGCTGGGAGAATGTGCCGGACTACGGCGATGTGTGGGTTCCGAACGAGTCCGATGACTGGGCTCCGTATCGTAACGGCAACTGGACTTATGAACCCTACTATGGCTGGACCTGGGTCGGCTACGAGCCCTGGGGCTGGGCGCCATATCACTACGGGCGCTGGTTCTGGTACGGCAACTCGTGGGCCTGGTGGCCGGGGCCGGCGTTTGGCTGGTACCGTCCGTTCTGGGCTCCGGCTTACGTGTCGTTCTGGGGCGGCGGCTTCGGCTTCGGGTTTGGCTGGGGTGGTTGGGGGGGCTTCGGCTGGCTCCCGATCGGGCCTTGCGACTGGTTCCGTCCGTGGTGGGGTGGATACCGCGGCCGGTTTGGCGTGGTCGGCTTCCATGGCGGATTTAATCGCTTCGGTGGCTTCGCCCCGCTGCATGGAGGAACGCGGTTCTCGAACGTGAACAACATCCACAACGAACACATTGCGCGTGGCATGTCCACGGTGGGTGCAGGCCACTTCGGTACGGGCCGGATGTCGCCCGTGGCAGCGACGCGGGAGCAGGTCAACGGCGCACGGATGATGGCGGGCAATCTGCCTGTGGTCCCATCGCACGCGAGCCTGTCGGCCAGCGGACGCGCAGCGGCGCCATCAACGATGCGCAGCGGCGGTCCGGAGCGCTTCTTTGGTTCAGTACACAACAACGCGGCGCATCCGGAATCGTTTCAGCAGCAGACGGCCAGCCTGCGCCAGACCATGCAGCAGAGCCACGTCAATGCGATTTCGGCGAGCGGGCGTATGGGCGGAGGTGGATCCGGCGTGGCGCGCGGCACCAACGCAGGCACGATGCAGAGGCCGAGCGCGGGCACGTTGCCGGGCGGTCGGGAGACGAATAACCCGGTGAGCCGGAATGCGGGCAACCCGGCATCGTCAATGCCCAACGGAAGCCGCGGCACATATCGGCCCTTCACGCCGCCGAACAACTCCAATACGCGGTCGGGCGAGTCGAGCCAGGAATCACGGGGCACGAGCCAGTCTGCTCCGTCGGGGATCCGCGACGGATTCCGGCCGTTCACGCCGCCATCTCGCAGCGACGCCTCTCGCGGTGAATCGGGCATGTCGTCGGAGCGGGGCGGCGGAAGCTACTGGAACCGGACTGCGCCGAGTTCTCAGATGCATGAAAACGGCCCGGTCTACGGTGGGACCGAGAGAGGCTCCTCCCGTCCGCAGTTGGATATGCACCAGCCCATTGTGCGGTCTCAGTCTAACGGCGGATCGCGTGCGTCGCGTCCGAGCTACAGCGGTTCGCACAGTAGCTCCAGCGGCAGCCATGCCAGCGGGGGCGGCGGACACTCCAGCGGCGGTGGTGGTGGACACGCAAGTGGCGGCGGTGGACACTCCGGCGGCGGAGGCGGTCATCGCTAGAGCGGGAGCAATTCGCAGCGAGGCTCCGAGGCTGGACGCAGAAGATTGAAGTGAATCAAGTTGCTGTAAACGAAGTGAAGATGGTCAGAGGCGGAGAGGGCGTGCTAAACGTCACGCCCTTTCTTCGTCGAGGTTTCAAAGTTTCAGAGTTTCAATGTTTCAAAGTCGGCAGGCAAGACTGTTCGCTGCTGAAACCCTGAAGGCTCGAACCTTGAAACTCTGAAACCTTGAAACCTTCAGCTAGAATGCTCCCTTGCCTGCTTCCTCTGAACTGGACAGCCTCGTCGTGGTGCTGGTGCGCCCGCGCAACCCGCTGAACATTGGCGCCGCCGCTCGCGCCATGAGCAATTTTGGCGCTCACCGCCTGCGGCTGGTCAATCCTTATGCCGTCGCATTTCGCGAGGCCCGCTCGGCGGTCGGAGCCGGAGATGTGCTGGCGAAGGCCCGGGAATTCAAAACCGTCGCCGAGGCAGTTGCCGATTGCACCCTGGTTGTGGGAACGACGGCGGTGCGGAATCGCGCTTTGCAGCATCCCCTGCGCCGGCTGGGAGAAGAAACCGGCAACGCGGTTCGGAGCCAGCTGCAGAATGGCCGCGTCGCGCTCCTGTTCGGATCGGAGAAGATTGGGCTCACCAACGAAGACTTCAGCCACTGCCACTGGCTGCTCAACATCCCTACTCGAGACGATCACGTTTCCATGAATCTCGGGCAAGCCGTGGCTGTATGCCTTTACGAGATCGCGCGCCGCGCCCCCACCGTGGCTGCAACGCCGGATGCCGAACCTGCGACTGCGGGTGAAGCCGAGCAAATCACCGAGACTCTGCTGGAAGCTCTGCACAAGAGCGGATACGTGAAACCGGGCAACGACGCGGTGAGTGAGAAGAAAGTCCGCCGGCTGATCCTTCGCCTCGGCCTGGAAGCCGGGGATGCGAAGGTCCTGCTGGGTATGGTGCGGCAGATTGTGTGGAAGTTGCGGCAGGCGGGGAAGGATTAGACGTCGGCGAAAGAATTCTGTCAGGAATAAAGGAAAAGCAGGTTCCTCGCTCCGCTCGGAATGACAAAATCAGGGCGTTACTTGCGTCGGGCTACTACCCTCATTATTCATGAAGCCGTAGCAATCCTCATGAATAATCCGGCCTACCGGCCCACTCTTTCCGCCGCAGCCTGAGTCGAGGTTCGGCGGAAACGGAAGCGGAGCAGCCACACGCTTGCCGCCGGCTGTCCGTCAACTTGCGGTGGAGCGAACTCCCAGCCCTGGGCTGCGTTCAAGGCAAGCCGGGCAAAATATGGGCTGGGCCCGGGAGAGGCAAGTTCCGCGGCCGTCACTTTGCCCGACGAATCCACCGTGACCCGGACCCCGACCTTTACCGTCCCGGTGACCGTGTCTCTCGCGCTCTGTGGGACGTCAGGGAGAACCTGGTGCAGGACATCGCCCTGGGCCACCGTGCCCTGGGTCGCAGTGCTCTGGGACGGCGCGGTTTGGGACGGCGCGCCCTGGGTCGCCGCCTTCTTCGTGGGCTTGGCTGACCTAGGACTTGAAGCCGTTTGCGCGGGCGCAGTCTGCCCGGGCGTTACTTTTTCAGTGGCTGCCGTGTTCTTTCCACGCGGATAGAACACAACCAGCGCGACCACTAGCGCCACCACGGCCACAACTGCGGCGATGGTTCCCTTGCTCACGGAGCGAGGCGGCGGAGGCGCTTCCGGTTCGACCGGTACCGAACGCCCCGGGGGCTGCAGTCGCGCCTGGATCAGGGCGATGGAGCAGCGGCGGTTGGGATCAAGGCGCAGGCACTCGCGGGCAATCCCGCGAAAAGGTTCCGGCAGGGTTTCGAGCGCCGCCGGCACCTGCGCTCCTTCCACTAAAGATGTATTCTGCGTGAGCGCCGCGACCAGGGTGACGCCCAGCGACCACAAATCTCCAGCCGGCGAGACAATGCCTGCGGCAGTTTCAGGAGCGTCATAAACATCACGGCGCCTGCGCGCGGAATCCGTTTCCGCGGCGGAAGTCACCTGATCCGAAGAGAGTTTGAGCTGATCGCCCACCGCGAGGACATTCGAGGGCCTGATGTCGCCATGCACGAATCCCTTCTGGTGCAGGTAGGAAAGCGCGTCCAGCACCGGAGGAATCAGTTCGGCCACTTCCGCGGGGGTCAGCGGACGCTGGGGAAGAATCTCAGCGAGATCTTCCTCCGCGTACTCCATGGCCACATAAAGAAGCGGCGTGCCGTTCAACTCGCAGCGTCCCGCTTCGAAAATGCGAATCAGATTGGGATGAGAAAGTTGTGCGGCGGCGCGCCAGCGCGAGAGTTGACGCTCCGCATCTGCGGCATCTGCCGCGATCAGTTTGATTGTGGCTTTCTGGGAAGCTTTTCCTGGCTGCCGCTGGGTGAGGAAGACGGCGCTGTGCTCGGAACTACCCAGCCACTGCTGGAGCGGAAATTTCCCCGCGACCACGCGACCTTCCCACGCTTTTTGAACGTCGGGGCTAACCATGAGCCGACACCCGCGAACAACATTCTATGCTCACCAGCCAAATCCGGCACACACAGAGGTTCTTCGCGGGTACGGCTCAATTCTGGGCCCAACCCCTCACCTGCTCTTATAGCTGAAAGTCACTTTCGTCTCTTCATCCAGCACCAGCGGCCGGACGAAGGCGAACGAGGTTCCGGCGCGGGGCACCTCAATCGGGATCGGCAACACCCCGGCCACGCGCTTTTGCAAGTTCACCACATTGGCAGACGCGTTCTGGCCGACAGCTCCCGGAGCCAGCTTCGGTAGCGACATGACATTGCGCCCGTTGATCGTACCGATCTCTGCATTCTCAGTTTGGAGTTGGACTGCTGACGCGGTGACCTCAACCGTTTCTGAAACGCTGCCAACGCTGAGCGAGAAGTTGTACAGCGACGGCTGGTCAGCATCGTAGTGCAGGTTGAATGCACTGCTCTTAAAGCCGGGGTAGTCAGCCTGCGCCTTGTAGTTGCCGGAGGGCAGGCCTGCAATCACCCACCGTCCTTGCGAGTCGGTGGTCACGGTTCGGGTCACGCCCGTATCTGGGGAGGTAATCGTGACGCGGGAGTTGGGAATGACGGCTCCGCTAGGATCCACAACGTAACCGCCCATCTGCCCGGGAGAGGTTTCCATTCGCGCGCTAGGGGGTATCTTCGCGGCTTGGGGTACTTCCTCGTTGATCGCAACTTCTTCGCGGAAGGCTGCCGGCACAAGATTGGCCGCGATAACGTCGCCGCCGAAATCCTTCACCTTGTAGCGCTCCGGCAAAAAGACTTCCCAGTTCAACAAGTTGATCGGGATGTCCATGTTGGGAAGGCTCAGCTCCGCTCCTCCCTTTTTGGCGAACGGCGCTCCAGAATGCACGAACACGAACGAAACGGTGTAAGAATCGGTCGGGCGAAATCCCGGCCGCAGCAAGGGCACGCGGCTTCCGTCCGGACCTTGCACGGGCTTGACGCGTTCGCCGTCGACGTCCGCAGAAAGAATGCTTGCCCCCGCGGGCAGCGTCACTTTCAGGAACGGTTGCGCCTGGTTCTTGACCACCAGCTTGATTTCGGTGAGTGACTTGCCCTCCGAGGTGACCAGGGTCGTAACTTCGGCGCTTTCCGCCACGGCTGCGAGCACGCTGCCGTCCGGGAACCGCACCCATTCCAGCGCCAACGTGGGAGTTTCGCTGGGCTGCCGGTGATAGCGGAACGCGGCCTGCGGCGGGAAGTGCGCCAGCGACCGCAAATACGGATTGGTTTCCTTCACATCCATGCGCTTGAGGCCGCCGCCTTCGGTGGCAGTGATTTCCATAGTGCCGGCGCCCTCGACCAGAACTTCTCCGGTCTCGCGCTGCGCGGCTTTGAAGCTGACGAAAGGCGCATCGGCTTTCGCACCGCTGATCGCCCGCTCCATCGAAATCAGGAACTCGTGATTGCGCTGGGCGGGCGCGTTCACCTTCAGGATCAAAGCGCCGGGCTGGGTCTCGGTCGAATCCAGCGTAGCTCCGGTTACGCCCGTGATCTCGAAGCCGTCCGGCAATTGCACTTCGAATTGAGCTGGCTCGCCTTGCACGACGGTGAGATCGGCGAGCACGGCGACTCGCATTTCGGCCTCGCTGACCGAGATCAGAGTCTTCGCGTCGGCGAGGAATCGCACTTCGCGCGGCACGGTGGGAGTTGCAGTTTCCCGCGTGGTCCACCAGACCGTTGTGGTTTGCCCCGGAACCAGCGTGGCTTCGATTGCGGTGTGCCCGCTCTCCGATTTTCGGCTCGTAATCAGACCAGGGCTGATGTTGGCGACCGTGTGATCGCCGGGAATCACCAGCGCCAGTTGCACACTGCCGGCGGCAGGCGCGGGCAGAATGAACGAAGCCCGCCCGGCCTCGATTCTGAGCGGCAGCCCGGTCTCAAGGGCGACGGAAAATTCGGCCGGGCCGGCAAGCAGTGCTACATGTGTGCCGTTCTCCTGCTCCAGGGGCAGGCCCTTGCCGTTCTGGTGAGCGTCGAGGATCGTCATCCCCGTGATCAGCGGAACCTTGCTCACGCCCTTGCGGAAGACTTCCCCGTCGAACTGCACCGTGCCCCGCACGCCCTCGTTTTCGACGCGCAGCTTTAAGTCGGCATGCTTCAGGGAGTAGGGAAGGGGCGCAACGTCCGGTTTTTTCGGCGGCTTGGCCGCGAGTTCCACCAGCCGGTTGTATTCGTCGAGAGTGAGCGTGACGTTGCCGGAGTTGGGCAAGGGCAGCGGGGCTTTATCTTCGGCTGGAGAAGCGGGTGCCGCAAATACGCTTGTGGCCGCACACACACTGCAGAGCAACAGTGCTGCGAATAATCTGGGTTTCATCGCACACCTCCCTTTTTGTCGCGCTGGAAATTGAACTCGGCGGCGGGGGCTTGGTTCTCGCTCGTGAGCTCAGAAACAAGGAACACTGAAGGTCCGAAAGCGGGGAACGTAACGTTGACCGGCAGAATGCCGGTCACTTTCCCGGCGAGCGATTTCGCGCGGAATGTGTCGAGCAGGGCCTGGGTGGAATCTTTCTTTTCCTCGAGGCGTCGCTCTTTGTCGGAGAGTTGTGGCTGCCCGACCTTCGCAACTGCGACGGGCGAAGCGGAGGCCATGCCTCCGATTACAGCGCCAGCGGGCGGTTCAGGCGGCGGAGGCATCAGCGCCGCCGAAATCGGGTTTTCGTATTCCTGCGTGCGAAACGTTCCCGGCTCAGCCGTGATCCGGAACATGGGTGGGTAATAGAGCAACAGTCCTGTGCGCGAGATCGGAAGATCAAGCGCGGGGAGCGTGAGCCTGGCCTGGCCTTTCTCCTGCCACGCCGGCGCCTTGGTGAGATACAGAATCTCGACCATGAACGCAGGCTCGTCCTCTCCGCCACGCGATTTCTCGAGCGGCAGCAACAGGCTGCCGTCGGGCGATTGCCCGGGACGGACCGGTTTCCCTCCAAGCGAAGTGCTCCACACCGTTGCCCCGGCGGGCAGGGTCACTTTCACGAAATTGCGCTGGTTGTTACGAATCGCGTAGCGCGCCTGCACCAGTTCTTTTCCGTCGGCGCTCAGCAGGATCTGGTAGCGAGCCTCTTCGATGTTCGCCATCAGAACCGCCTGCTGGTCGTAGCGGGCGACGTTGACACTCAACGAGCGCGTCACGCCCGCGGCGCCCAGCCGCACGCGAAACGCAACCAGCGCCGGAGACTGCCGGCTGGCTACCATCTCGCCGAGATCGCTGGCGTCGGCCTCCTCCAGCCCCTGCGATTTCTGGCCTTTGATTTCGCCCGCGCCCAGCACCTCGACTGCGGTTCCCCCGTCGTCACGTTCCGTGTTGAGGAGCCGCAGCAGGGGTACGTCAATGACGCCGTCACGCGGAAGTCGAGTCTCTCCGGTGATCACGAAGCGGGCGCTATGTTCGACCGGTTCGAGGAAGGTCACGGCGAGTTCGCCATTCTTCATCTCCCAGTCCGCCACCATCGCGCCCGAAACCTGGTTGATGGTGACTTTCTCGGGGAGCTGGATTCGAACCTCGCGAGCCGCGCCCTGCACCACGTCGAGATTCGCCTCGGCATAGATGGAAGTCGAATCTTCGGCCAGGCTGGTGAGTTGGATCAGGGATCCGCGCAGGCGCAGCGGCTGATCCATGTGGTGGTCCTCGGTCTTCTTGCGCCAGGTGAACATCAGAACTTCGTTGCCCCGGCCGTAGGCGAGCCACTTGGTCTCACCCGCGGCCTCGGACTTCTCGGAGAGCAGCCCGCCGCCAATTCTCAAATCAATCCCCTGCCGCGGAACCTGCACTGCGGCCCGGGTTACGCCCGATTCCGTCGAAGGAAGAGAAATGCTCTCGTCGCCGGCCGATGATGTGACGGGCACATCCACATCGAGCAGCAGCACGGACCTCCCGGCATGCGAGAGAAGCGCAGAAAGATGCCCTCCACCTTTGCCCGCCGCGCCCGGCACCAGCGACACCAGCTTGCCGTCGAGTTGGGCTTCGCGGACCAGCAAGCCTGCGGGCACGGGAACGCGAACCCATCCGTCCTTCAAAACGTCTACCGTGAGGCTGGCGCGTCCTGAGGCCAGGTCGCCGGTGACGTGCAGGTCGTAATCCACGCGCGTCAGGGTCGCGTCCAGCGGAGGCGGTTCGGGATCGTGCTCGACCGGATAAGCCTTGGCGCGCAGCACCCGATATTCCTCGACCGGAATGACGACCCAGCCCGCGGTATGGGCGGAGTCTGGGGATTTTTCCTGGGCCAAGACAGTCGCTCCCCATACCAGCGAGGCAGCCACCAGGCAGGGAAAGAACGGTCTCAGAGCAGATCGTCTGAGTGCGGCGACAACAGCGAGCATCGAGTTTTTCATATTCAATCCTCACTCCAACGGTTCAGGGGATGCGCAGCTTCTTTCGGGGGATGTTTCGGCGAGCTCTCATTCAGAGGAAGAACGTCGGGAGGGAAGAAAATTGCGTGCGATTTTCAGGCTGGACGTGGCTTTCAGGGCGCCGCGGCCGGGCCCGAAATGAACTGTCGTCCCGAGCGAATTGTGTTTCCGATATGAACTGTCATCCCGAGCAAAGCGAGGGACCCAGGTGTTTGCCTGCGGCGGCGATACTGCTCGTGCAAGCTAGAACCTAGGTCCCTCGCTACGCTCGGGATGACAAGAGTGTTTGGGAGGACAAGCGTCCTTAATCCACGCTATTGCCGAAACCGGGCTAGCTCCCGGCCGTCCGCCGTTGGCGGGCTGCCTCGTAGAGCACGAGGCTCGCGGCCACACCGGCGTTGAGCGATTCGACTTGCGGAGAATGGGGAATTGCTACCGTCTCGTCCACCTGAGCCATCAGCGATCGAGACAGGCCTGAGCCTTCGCCTCCGATGAAGATCGCCGCCGGCCCGGTGAGCTTCGCCTGATCGAGCGGCGTGCCTTTG
This sequence comes from Candidatus Sulfotelmatobacter sp., assembly GCA_052326105.1. Lineage (GTDB taxonomy): Bacteria > Acidobacteriota > Terriglobia > Terriglobales > Acidobacteriaceae > Sulfotelmatobacter. The sequence continues at coordinate 19,539 of JBKQRC010000013.1, forward strand.
TGAGAAGAGGTGGCGATCATCCGCACACCTTGCGCGCGGAATTTCGCCGAGATGGCCTCCAGTCCTAGTGCCGCTTTCGCCATGACGAAGGGAAGACGAAAGAGCGATCCCGCCGAGGCGCGAATGACCTTGGCATTGAACGGGCTCACTGTTCCTTCACCCAGCACCGCGCCCGCGCTGCCAAACGCCTCGGCTGAGCGCAGAATTGTCCCCAGGTTGCCGGGGTCCTGCAATCCAGCCACGACCACGACCGGGCCAACCTGCGCGCGTTCCAGCACGTCGTCGAGTGAAAATTCCTTCAGCCGTACCAACGCGGCCACGCCTTGCGGGGTTTCGCTGGGAACGACTGCGTCGAAAAGCTTGTCCGGCAGCAGGATGGTTTCGACGTGGGCGCCGATTTGCGGCAGAATGCGCTCCGCGTGGTTCTGCGACGATTCTCTGAAAAAAACCGCCCGGAAGCGCAATCCGCTGCGAATCGCCTCCTCGACGATGCGAACGCCTTCAATGGCGCAATCGCCATCTTCAGTGAGTTCGGCGCGCGCGAATGCCTGCCGTAACTCTTTCACTACGGCATTGTGGCGGCCCTCGATGCGGCGTAGTCTGCGCTGGGCGTGCGGTTCGGATTCTGAGGTTGGCTTCATACCGTCAAATTTAGGCAGTAGTCTGGTTTGAGAGATTCGTATCAGGGCATGCCTTTAAACATGCCGCAGACGCGCGCCACAAGTCCGGCTTCAGCCGCTGGCGGCGCGGGGGCAGGGCCCAGCGGCTAAAGCCGTTGCCCTCCCGCGCCGTGGGCGGCATCGCTGAAGCGATGCCCTGATACGAACCCATTATTTCCAAACCGCACCACTACGCTAAATCCATCATAGTGCCAGCGGGGTGCTGTTTTGCCGTATTATGGTAGGTTCCGCGAACCAAACAAATAAAACTGAGAGTCTGCCAAAAGGAAGGGGGCGCTGTGCGCGCCGAGATCGTCAAAATCAGCAGTGAGAACCCTGAATTGTCTCTGGTGAAATACGCCGCCGATCAGATCCGTTCCGGCGAAGTGCTGGGCATGCCGACCGACACGTTCTACGGTCTGGCCGCCGATCCGTTCAACCTGCGCGCGGTCGAGAAAGTCTATGACATCAAAAGCCGTTCCCGGCACAAGCCCCTGTCGCTGCTGATCGGAAGCGTGGATCAGGCGGAAGAACTGGCCAAGCCCCTGCCCGAGGAATTCTATGCGCTGGCGCGGAAGTTCTGGCCCGGGCCGCTGACCATCATCGTCAAAGCCGGCTCGCGCTTGCCGCTCAAGGTGACCGCCAACACCGGCAACGTCGCGCTGCGCGTGCCCAATGCCAGTATTCCGCTGGCCGTAGTGACGGCGGCGGCGATTCCCATCACCGCAACTTCGGCGAACCTGAGCGGCGCCGCGGAATGCACCAGCGCGGAGCAGGTGCAAACCCAGTTGCACGGGCGCATCAACATCATCGTGGATGGCGGCCCTTCGCCGCGCGACGTGGCCTCCACCATCGTGGATTTGAGCGACGAGACCGCGCGCTGGCGCATCCTTCGCGAAGGCGCGATTCCCGCAGACCAGATTTCCGGATTCTTCGCTCAGGGATGAACAATGGAAGGATAAACCACGGAATTGCCAACGGGCATGTCCCGCGGCGCTGGTGGATTAGTCTGCTGGCGCTGTTCGTGACCGTCCTCGCCCTGTGCCTGTCCATCACTGCGGTTCAGGTTGTGCATACCGCCTCCCTCGAGGAAATTCATCCCGCCGATGCGATCGTCGTTTTCGGCGCGGCGGAATACTCCGGCCATCCCTCTCCGGTTCTGCGGGCGCGGCTGGATCATGCCTTCGATCTTTTCCAGGACCACGTTGCCCCGGTGGTGATCACCACCGGGGGCGCGGCGGCGGACCCGAAATTCAGCGAAGGCGGCGTGGGCAAGGAGTACCTGCGCAGGCGCGGCATCCCGGAAAATGCGCTGATCGCCGAAACCCAGAGCTCTGATACCGCGGAATCGGCCGAGCGCGTTGCCGTCATCATGCGCACGAACGGGCTGCACAGTTGCGTCGCGGTCAGCGACGCCTATCATGTCTTCCGCATCCGCAAACTGCTCGAGCACCAGGGCGTCGGCCCGGTGTACGTCGCGCCCCGCGCCGATTCGCGGCCTCACGGCCCGATGCAGCGCGCAGTCGCCGTGCTGCGCGAAGCCACGAGCTATCTGCTGTGGCGAGTAGGAATCTAGAACCGGACCTCGGACCTCAGACCTCGGACCTCAGGCGTCAGGCCTCGGACTTCAGACCTCGGAAAGCGGAGATTGCACTTCGGTCTGCAGCTTGGAACGGATTCACCGTTTGCTGTAGCCCGCTCGTGTGGGGACGGGCGCTCTCGCTCGTCCAGGCCGAACGCAGCTCGCCAGCTGCCTGGGGTCACGGCAGCTCCGGGTTCCCTATGATCCATTGAAAAGGACTGGAAATTGATGCCCCGGATTACCGGACGTCCGAGGCCTGAGGTCGGAGGTCCGACGTCCGAGGTCCGAAGTCTGCCCTTTCACCAGCCGCTTCTTTCCCGCAGACTGGTGATATGCGCTACGTGATGGCGGCCGTGCCATGCGTACAGGGCCAGCATTTTTTCCAGCGTCATCACGCCCAACTCAGGATGGCGAAAGGTTCGCGTCCATTGTTCCGCGGTGAGGGAACGAAGCAGTTTCATCCAGCGCTGGTGCAGGCACTCCAGCAGGCAGAGCGAGGTGTCGATCGGCGTGGCCGCGACATCGTCGAGTTGCGCCCAGCGATCTTCGGCGTAGGGCTTGATCGTGGGTTCATCTTCGGTCAAGGCGAGCTTGAAGCGGATGAAGGCATTCATATGGCTGTCGGGCACGTGATGCACGACCTGGCGAACGGTCCAGCCGCCGAGCCGGTAGGGCGTGTCGAGTTGCTCGTCGGAAAGCCCCTTCACGGCAGAGCGCAAGTCAGCGGGCGCCTGCGCGATGTCGCCGAGGAGTCGTTGTCTCTTTTCTTGCGTGAGCGGCCCGTCGTAGTTGAACTTGCCAATGGGATATCTGAGATCCGTCATCGAGCCTCCGGGAAAGCCAGCCTCCAAACTGCCCTCCGACTATGATAGTCGGTTGTGACAGGCTTTGATGCAGCTACTCGTGTGGAGGGGCATTTTTTTCCTGGAGGTCGTAGATGCGGATTCATCGAAAGACTGCTTTCGTAGGAATCTTCCTGATGGGAATTCTCTGTGCCGCGCGAGCCCAAAGCTCAGCCGACGCGGCCAGCAAGCCCTTGCTCTATACCGGGGTGACCGGCTCGATTGACGCATCCGGGCTGGATGATCCCCAGTACGTTCTCTCGTTCGTCCCGGTCCAGCGCCTGATGCTCGACGCGACGCAACACGCTCTTACCAAAGCCGAGGTGGAGCGAGCCGTCGCGGGAACGCCCGTGTCGCTCAGCCAGTTGCTGCAGCTTGAACTGCTTCGCAAGGAAGGGGAACTTTATCGGCTGAACTATCTGCTGCTCACCGTAGAAGACCAGCGGACGATGTATCATACCTGCGCGCGCTATGGCCGGAGCCTGGCGGATGCGTACCGGGCGCGCCAGGCTGAGTTTGACAGTATCGCCAAGAAATATCCCAATGCCGCACTGCGTCCGCAGCTTATGTTCGACTTGATCGCCGGTGTGTCCCTCGACTGGAGAGGGCTCGACCTCACGACAGAACTTGGCTATCGCGTCCAGCCGCCGCGGCACGCCAAGGGCGGGGAGTACATAATCCACTCGACCGAGGCGGGAGCTGATCTGGACTTCACCGGTCTGTATCTCGACAGCGAAACGGCTCCCGGCTCGAAAATGAGCTTTACGACGTTTGGCGATGGCGCTTCCGTGCCTCGCCTTGAAGGTTTGCCGGATGTGCTCGATGGCGGCCTGGAGAAGGCGATGGAAGATTGGCAAAAGCTCCCCGAGGTGTACGCGGCCCTCCGCTCCCAGTATGTGGTGCTTCTGCTGCTGGCGATGGATGATGCCGGCCAAGTGATGAACGCTGTCGCCAGTGGGACCGACACCGACGCGGCCCTTGCCAAAGCGATTTCGCTATCAGAAGACCGCCGAAAAGCGACCTTGGGTTTGCTGAGCGCCATCGGTTATCTGCAGGGGACAGATCATCGCTATGTTGTGGGAGTTCCGTTTCTCACCGAGGGCGACAAACCGCTGGTGGATGCAGTTCTTAAGCTGAGCCGCGAAATCATGGAGGCATGGCTACGCGCGAACTACCCGGCCATGGAAAAGGAACTGTCTGGGCTGTCGCCCATGCGCAATGGACTGCCGTTCTCGCTTGCCTTCAGCGAGGCCTGGCATTACACATTTGGCTTTGCTTCGAAATCGCTGGCGGAGAGCGGCTTCTACGCTAATCCGCGAGCAAAGGGGAATCGCTACGAGGGATATGTTCCGCTAGTGTGGGCGAGTTCGGTGATCAAAGGTCCGGGCAGCCGCTGACCAGCAGCCGATGGATGGATACGGATGACCGACAACCCAGCAAAGGCGCCAGAGATCCTGCGGTAGGCTCCGTTTGGCGCCGGACGTCCCTTTGTCTATTTGGCCAAGCCTATGGAGAAAAAGTCACTTCCTGGTATGGTTCGCCTTTGTGGCGTCGGCTGACTTCGATCGTTACTTTCCGGTCGAGTCGTTTCAGAAAATCGAGGAGCTTGTCTGTGGTGAAGCGGCTGAAATGCCCGTTCATCAGGTGAGATACGTCCGGCTGTGCAATACCAAGAACATCGGCGATTTCGCGCTGTTTCAGCTTCTGGTCTTCGAGGATTTTGAAGACATGGAATCCGATCTGCGCGCGTGCTAAAAGGCGGTCCGCATCCTTGAGGCCCAGATCCGCGAAGACGTTCCCGGATCCCTCCTTGAACTCAATTGGTTTTCGTCTTTTCGAACTCACGTGCTAGCTCCTGTGCTTGGGCGTACCGTTTCTTGATCAAGTCAACGTCCCGCTTCGGGGTTGCTATGCCTTTCGTCGATTTCTTCCGAAAGGCGTGCAAGACATAGAGCCGCCTCCCGATCTGTAGCGCCAGCACTACGCGATAGGCATCCGACGCGTATCGCAAGGCAATCTCAACAACGCCGCTGCCCACGCCCTTGAAGGGTTTGGCATCCTTTGGCATCCCACCAAACTGGATAAGCTGAAGCTCGTCCCCCAGCAGTTTTCGTGCGCCCTCTGGAAAATCTCGAATATTCTCTTTCGAGTCGCCGAGCCAGACCACGGGCCGCGGGGACGGTACGGTCGTGAAATTCAGGGATCTCATCGATGTTTCCCTCTCTGGAGCAGTGTCCTCTGGGCGTTTGGGCGCTGCTTGCGGTTGCGCATTCCGTCAAGCGGGATGCGGTTTTGAGAGAGAAACATTCAGACCACACCCGATCAATGTATAGTAAAATTACTATATTGTCAAATCCCGATTGCCGAAGCCCGGAACCCCCTTGGTTAACTACAACCCCTAGTGCATGCTGCATCGCAACCCCATCCCCTCCGGCTTCGAGTTTCGGTTCCTCGTGCCCATGGTTTGGTGCAAAAGAAGCACATTCTAGGCTAAACTCTCTCTCTGCTGTTGCGTTTAGCTACCTCGATGCTGAAGCTCGGCTGCGGCTGCTTCGGGATCGTCTGCGAGGGAACTATGCCATCGTCCACTTGGTCAGGTCACTTAACCTTTGGGCTCATCTCCATGCCCGTGCGGCTGTTCTCGGGCGCGCGCAGCAGCGGAATCTCCTTCAACATGCTGCATCGCACCGACAAGTCGCGGCTCAAGCAGCAATATGTTTGCCTGGCGGACGGCCAGGTCGTCGACCGCAGCGACACCGTCAAAGGCTACGAGTTCCGCAAAGACGAGTACATCATCATCGAGCCCGATGAGATCAAGAAGATCGAACCGCAGACCGCGAAGACCATGGAGATCCTCGAATTTGTGCGGGAGAGCGAGGTTGATCCGGTGTACTTCGAGTCGTCGTATTACATGATGCCGGAAGAGGCCGGCCGCCGTCCCTACGCCCTGCTGACCAAGGCGCTCGAAGAGAGCGAATACGTAGCCATCGCGAAGATCACCATGCACAACCGCGAGTACACCGTGTTTTTGCGTCCGCACGAAGGCGGATTGATGCTGCACACCATGTACTACGCCGAGGAGGTGCGCATGGTGGAAGGATTCGGCGCGCCTGATGTGGAACTGAAAGAAGCCGAAGTCAAAGTCGCGCACCAGTTGATCGAAGCTCTCGCCGCCGAGTGGGACCCCGAGAAATACAAAGATACCTTCCAGGAAAACCTGAAGAAGCTGATCGAGACCAAGCTGGAGGGCGGAGAAGTCGCCGCCGTCGAAAAGCCGAAGAAGCTGGCCCCCGTGATCGATCTGATGGCGGCGCTCAAAGAAAGCCTGGCCCAGATGGAAGGCAAGAAAAAGCCCGCGGCTACCGCCGACGTCGAAGAACCTCGTGCCGCGGCGGCAAAATCACGCCGCGGTCGAGGATAGCAGCCGTCAGGGGGCAGTCCTTAGCTCCCAATCTGATCCTCGAAATCCGATTTTGCCTTTACTCCCTGATGATTCCTGCAAATTCCACTTCCCTGCTCATCCAACTTGGCGACGAGTTAGGGCATCCCAGACTCTGTTGCCGGGTCCTGAGTTCTGAAAGCTGATCGCTGACGGCTGATAGCTGGTGTGGCGCGGATGGCTGGCAATCGTTACAATAACTGCTTCTGCTTTCATCGTTCCAAAGAGATCCCTTCTCCCTGGGAGTGCCGATGAGTTTGCGACGTGTGGGCGGGCTGGCCGCAGTGGCGCTGGCCACATTGCTATGGATATCGTGTGGTGACATCTATCGCCCGGTGGTGATTCCTACAACCCTGACTCCGCCGAATCCGGCAAACTTCCACGCGGTTTTCGCGATCAACGCCAATGGGGCCTTGAATTTCGGCACCGCGATGCAGATCGACGTTTCGGGCGACAGTGAGATCGGGGTGGACAATATGGGTGTTAATCCCACCCATGCCGGAATTCTGCCCAACAATTCCCGGATTTTCGTAGCCAGCAGCGGCGGTACGTCCTGCCCACCGGCGGCGGACACGATTACGGCATTTACCCCCGCATTCGATAGCACGACTGCCACCGGACTGGGCGCGCCGGTGACGTTTAGCCTGCCCAGCGTCGGTACGTCGCAGTCTTCGGGTATCGCTAACATCAGCGAAGCAAGTGATGTGGTAACGGTCACACTGGCCGGCGCACTGAGTAATGCCCGAGTGGGCACGCCAATCGAAGTCTCGGGTGTGCCGGGCGCCTCTGGGGTTTCGCCCTACAACGGTTGTTTCCCGATTGTCGCGGTTAGCGGGACAACGATCCAGTATATGAATCCGACCGCAGGTCTGACGCCCGCTTCCGGCGGGATTGCGACAGTTCCGGCGTATTGTCCGTACCTGCCGGACTTTGTGGCCACGTCGCAAAATAGCGCTGTCTACGTAGCCAACTACGGAAGCGAAAGCGGGCTGAACTGCGGCCTCCCCAATACCGACTCGGTGGCACAGCTCAGTCCGGTGACGCAAACAATCACCAACATTGTGTACCTCGCTGCCGGCTCGCACCCGGTGGCGATGGCCGAGACGCCGAATGCGCTGAATCTCTACGTCCTCAACCAGGGAAATAATACGGTTCTCGATCTGTCGCCGATCGATCTGACGACGCTGGCCACCATTTCCGTAGGCAACATGCCGGTGTGGGCCGCTGTGCGGCCGGATGGACTGCGGTTATACATCATCACCCACGACGGACAGCTTTACACCATTCGCACCGACACCAATGCGATCGTATCGAAGCAGTCTGTGGGGGGTCCGGGAGCGAACTATGTGCTCTATGACACGAGCCGGAACCGGTTGTACGTGACCAATCCCAGTGCAGGGGCGGTTTATATTTTTAGCGCCGCGACCGATCCTCCGACGCCGATGGGAAGCGCGACGGGCGCGCTCTCCATTCCCGCGCCGCCGCCCTGTGCCGCCGGGGTATGCGGCCCGGTCATGCCGGTTTCAGTTGCGGCCCTGCCCGATAGCAGCCGGTTTTACGTGGCCAGCTATGTCACGGCCGCGAGCGGATCGCCCTGCCCCGATCCCAACGTGACCGCGGCCGGATGCGTCATTCCGCAAGTGACTGTCTTCGATGCCGGAAACTTTTCTATGAACGGCCAGGCGGTGGTAAAGACCACCGTGTTTCCGCTCTTGCCGCCGGTGATTAATCCGGCGTCAGGGATACAGCCGTTCGCGGCAGCGCCTGCTGCGTTTTGCGCGCCAGTCACCCCTTACGCGACGGCCTCCGCGCGCTTCCGGATGTCCGCGGCCGCCGCGGTGGACAGCAGCCGCGTCTATGCGAGCATGTGCGATGGCGGCTGGGTGGCGATCGTCAACACGACGACCAACACCATCACCACAGGCGGCAACAATTCGAGCGACGTGCTGGTCACCGATCTAGCCGCCCCGTTCGGCGTGGGAGCGCCGGGCCCGAATGGTGAGCCGCCGTTGCAGAATCCGGTGTTGCTGCTGACCGGGCAGTAGCTCGGGGAGAATCGCTAACCTCACACAGAATAAAGGGTTAAGGTGCGGCCGGCGGGAGTTTTGCACAGTGTTCCTGAAGGAACATTCTCATGCACAAAAGTGTATGTACAATTCGGTAAAACATAGCTAAGTATCACCCCGGCAATGCCTTAGCAGTCTGTTGAAGAAATATTTTCCGAGCAACATTTACCCCAGCGGCTAAAGCCGGACTAATAACAAGCCAGTTATCGCAGCGCTGAAGCGCTGCGCCACCCAAAATCGGGCAAGATCGAGCCTTGCAGCAGCCGGTTAGCGTCAGGCGGCGGGCGGTTATACCTTGGCGGGAATTTCTTCTTTAGTGACGCTCCTGGTGACGGGCTTGGCAGCGTAGTGCGAGTCCACGTATTGGTCGAGAATCTCGATGAATTCGGCGACGATGCGGTCGCCTTTCAGGGTGGTGAAGAGCCGTCCGTCGACGTACACCGGAGCTTTGGGCTCCTCGAACGTGCCGGGCAGGGAAATGCCGATGTTGGCATGCTTCGATTCGCCGGGGCCGTTGACCACGCAGCCCATGACGGCGAGCTTCATCTCTTCGACGCCGATGTAGCGGCCTTTCCATGCGGGCATCTGCTCGCGCAGGTAGGACTGAATCTGTTCGGCCATTTCCTGGAAGAAAGTGCTGGTGGTGCGGCCGCAGCCGGGGCAGGCCGTAACTTGCGGCGTGAAGCTGCGAATGCCCATGGATTGCAGGATTTGCTGCGCGACCCGGACTTCTTCGGTGCGGTCGCCGCCCGGTGCGGGCGTCAGGGAAACGCGGATCGTGTCGCCGATGCCCTCCTGCAATACCACGCCCAGGGCTGCGCTTGAAGCGACGACGCCCTTGGCCCCCATGCCCGCTTCGGTCAATCCCAGGTGCAGGGGATAGTTGCAGCGCGCAGCCAGCGCCCGGTACACGTCAATCAAATCCTGCACGCCGCTGACTTTCGCGCTCAAAATGATCTGGTCGGGACGAAGCCCGAATTTTTCGGCCAGTTCGGCGGAGTTCAACGCGCTCACAACCATGGCCTCCATGGTGACTTCGCGCGCGCCTTTGGGCTCGTCGAGGCGGGAGTTCTCGTCCATCATGCGGGTGAGCAGCGTCTGGTCGAGCGATCCCCAGTTCACGCCGATGCGCACCGGCTTCTGGTATTTCACCGCGACTTCGATCATGGTGCGGAAATTCGAGTCGCCTTTAGCTCCGATGCTGGCATTGCCGGGATTGATGCGGTACTTGGCCAGATCGCGGGCGCACTCGGGATACTTGGTCAGCAAAACGTGGCCGTTGTAGTGGAAGTCGCCAATGATGGGCACGCGCAAGCCCTGCTTGTCGAGTTGCTCAACGATGTGGGGCACGGCCGCGGCAGCGTCGTCATTGTTGACCGTGACCCGCACCAGTTCGGAGCCGGCGCGGGCCAGAGCGGCGACCTGCTGCACGGTGGAGGGGACATCGGCGGTGTCGGTGTTGGTCATGGATTGCACCACAACCGGTGCATCCGAGCCGACGCGCACACCCCCGACCACGGCCGTAACGGTCTTTCTGCGCTGAATGGAAGCCATAGGAAGATCCATTTTATCACGCGAAAACAGGCGCCGAATCGTGCAAATCGTTTAGAATCCGCGAATCACGGTATCAAGGAGGTCGGATGGGCGTTCCGCATTCAATATGGTGGGGCCTAGGCGTCGGCATCGGATCATTCCTAGCCTTCTTTGCGTTCGAATACTCGATTGAACGTGGACAGGAGCGTAAAGGAAGCTATGTGACCCTCACCCCCTTCAAACGGAAGCGGGATATGAAAACGGGTGACATCCTCCAAGTCGATGAGGAGGTGGACTTCGATCCCCGCCACGGACACTATATGAAGTGTGGCGAGGTGCTCATAGCGCTCGCCTCAGCGTCGCTAGTGTTCATTCCTTTGCATTCCACGCTGTTGCCTAGAACTGGGATCTCAGGAGTATTTCTGGGGATATCGATGGTGCTTCTCGGGTTTACCGTCGTATACGCCCTTTTGTTCATGGCGCTCTTGACTTACTTCTACGAGATGTTTCTATTCGATCCTGCGAGCTTCAAAGCCTTTAGATCATCACTCATCTTTACGCTCGGATTCAGTGCATTCGCGTGTTTTGCGATGGCCTATCTCTCTCTCGCGATCGTCATGGCGAAGGCTTTCAGCAGCGGCTAGGGTCTCGTGCAGTTGCGCGATCGAAGGAAGCAGGAAGGCGAGCCGGCCGAGTCCCTGAAGCCAAGGAAATACGCCCCCGGCTTTACGGAAGCCGACCCGCCAGTCCCCCCGGGCGGCTGCCGAGCTGCGCTCGGCTGGGCGGACGAATGCGTCCGCCCCTACACGAACTGGGAGTACGCTCTAAGGCAATCTGTCTGCCAGGCCGGGAATGGTCTTCATCAGGTCGTTGTAGATGACCATCACGGCAAACAGGACCAGGAAGACGAACGCGGCCTGATAGACGCGTTCCTTGATGGTCAAGCTGATGTCGCGGCGCATGAGCCCTTCGATCAGCAGGAACAGGATCACGCCGCCATCGAGGATGGGAATAGGCAGCAGGTTGAAGATGCCAAGGTTCAGGCTGATGCCGGCGGTCAACTCCATCAATGGGGTCCAGCCCTTTTGCTGTGCCGCATAGCCGGCGTCCTGCGCGATGCCGATTGGACCGGAAATAGCCTTCAGGGAGATCTTTCTCTGCACGAGCTTCTTGGCCAGTTCGAGAATCAGTAACGCGTACTTCTTATTCTGCTCGAGAGAAAGACTGAGAGCCGCGGGGAACGAGAGTTGGGTGACCTTGGTTACGCCTTTGTTGACGAATCCCAGCCTGTAGCGCTGCTCTTTGGGATCCTCGGTCGAAGACAAAACCGGCTGCAAGCGAAAACTCACGGTCCGGTCGCCGCGGACGACGGTGAGATCGACCGGTTGATCCTTGGTCTGCTGCAGGGTCTCAATCATGCTTTCGATGGAGGGAATCGGCTGCCCATTCATGGCGACGATCTTGTCGTCTTCTTTCATCCCAGCCTTGGCCGCGGGCAGGCCGGGATCAAGCCGGCCGATGACGACTGGCTCCTCAGGAAACCATCCGGCAGATCCCACTTCGGAGGTGGTTACCGCCTTGGGCACAAGAGTCTTCTGAAGAATCTCATTTCCGCGCTGGATCGTGACCGTGAGAGGCTGGTTGGGGCTGAGCCACACCCGGGGCTGAACCTGCTCCCAGGTGGGATTGTCGATGCCATCAATTTTCGCGATGCGGTCGCCGGCCTGAATGCCCGCCCGCGCTGCCGGAGAATCCTTCCGGACGCCCTGAATGACCGCCTGCTTGTCGAGATAAACGGGATACTCGTAATGCACCATGTAAACCACGGTCAGCAAAACGATCGCCAGCAGGATATTCATCGTCGGCCCGGCTATCGCGATGAGGAAGCGGTGCCAGCGGGAGTGATTCAGAAATTCCCGCGGATCGTTGGTGCGCTCGTCCATCGGGTTCTCGCCGCTCATCTTGACGTAGCCGCCGAGCGGGATGGCGTTGATCCGGTAGTCGGTCTCGCCCCGGCGGAAGCCGATCAAGCGCTTGCCGAATCCAATGGCGAACTGCTCCACCCGCACACCCAGCCACTTGGCCACGGCAAAGTGGCCGAACTCGTGGATCAGGATCATGAAACCCAGGACCGCTACCACCGCGACGACTGAGGTCAGGAAATCAGACATAATCGAAGTACGTTTTCTCCAGCTGGTTAGATTCCAAAATCAGGCAAAAGATGTTGCCCGTGGCCGTTTGGGCTTCTTTACATCCCCGTTCGACAGCGCGACTTGCCCCTGGGCGCACTGCCGGGCGTCGGCGTCGGCTTCCAATACTCCCCGAATAGACTCCAGCTTCCCGGAATTGGTTGCACCCAGAACGGCTTCAATAATTCTGGGAATCTGGTCGAAACGGATGCGGCCTTCCAGAAACGCGGCTACGGCAACCTCATCGGCTGCATTCAGGGCCACGGTCTTGGCGCCACCCGCCTCTACCGCCTCATAAGCAAGACGCAGACAAGGAAATTTATTCACGTCGGGGGTGCAGAAGTCCAGATGACGCAAGTCACTGACGGGGAAGCGCATATCGGACCGAACCCGCTCCGGATATGTTAGAGCGTAAAGAATCGGCAGGCGCATATCCGTCACCGAGAACTGAGCAAGTATGCTGCCATCCACAAACTCAACCATGGAATGGATAGTGGACTGGGGATGGACAATCACTTCCACTTTTTGGGGCGGAATGTGAAACAATCTGCACGCCTCAATCACCTCAAAACCCTTGTTCATCAGGGTGGCCGAGTCAATGGTGATGCGGCGGCCCATCTTCCAGGTGGGATGATTGAGCGCCTGCTCGACCGTGATCGCGGCAAAATCCGAGCGTGGCGTGTTCAGGAAAGGCCCGCCGGAGGCGGTCAGCCAGACGCGCTCGACTTCGTCCGTGCGCCCGCCGCGCATGCACTGGTGGACCGCATTATGCTCGCTGTCAATCGGCAGCAGCGGCGTGCCCTGCTTGCGAGCCTCGGCCGTGATCAACTCACCCGCGGCGACCAGGCATTCCTTGTTAGCGAGACCGAGGATTTTGCCCGCGCGCACGGCTTCATAGGTCGCTTCCAGCCCGGCCACGCCCACGATCGCGCTGACCACGAAGTCAACTTCGGGATGGGTCGCGACCCTGACCGTTCCCGCGGCGCCGTGGACGACTTCGATTTCGCCCAGGCCTTCCTTCTTCAGGCGCGACCGGAGAACGTCGGCATCCGGCTCGGCAGCCATCGAAATCACCCGCGGACGCCAGCGCTGCGCCTGCTCAAAGGCGGCTTCGAGGTTGCTGCCCGCGGCCAGCGCTACGATCTGAAAGCGGTCGGGATAAGACTCGACCACGCTGAGTGTGCTGCGACCGATTGAGCCGGTGGAACCGAGGATGGCGATGCGTCTCATGAGGATAGACTTCTCATTTTACGCGGTTCTTCGGCTGTCAGGGAGAATCGTAGGAGGTTACTGCATCACGCGCCAAGCCGCGTAGAACCACAGCACCGGAGCGGCAAAGAGCAGGGCATCAATGCGGTCGAGCATGCCACCGTGGCCGGGGAGGATCGCCCCGGAGTCCTTCACGCCCGCACCGCGCTTGATCAGCGACTCGACCAGATCACCGAGTTGCGCGGCGATATTCAGCACGATAGTCAGCAGGATGATGGTCCCTATCGCCGGCTGGATCGGCCCAAACAAACCGTCACGCCGCTCAATCAGGTTCGCGTGCAGCAGGGTCGAACTGATCCGCTCCGCGTGATGAAACAGCAGCCATCCCACAGCGACGCTCGCCAGCAACGAGGCGATGGCGCCTTCCCACGTTTTCTTCGGGCTGATGCGCGGCGCCAGCAAATGGCGCCCGATCGATTTGCCGACGAAGTAGGCGAAAATGTCTCCCGACCAAACCACCAGCAGCAGATACAGCAGATAGAACGCGCCCGCCCACTGCTGGCGAAGCTGTACCAGCATCCCCATGGGTAGCGCGATGTAGGTGAACGCAAACACCGAAGCCGCCGCGGCGGGATATCCGGCGCGCAGGTCTTCATTCCGCATGGCGCGAGTCAAGAAAATGAACGGCACAATGGCCGCGGCGAATGCGAGCGTAACCAGGAACTTCCCGGTCAAGAGAAGAGGGGTGCCGGCTCCAGTGACGGCCAGCGTGAAAAAAAATAATCCGGCGAACAGGTGAGTCGGCCAGCCCATCGGCTGCACGCCGTAGGATACCGTCAGCTTGAGGAACTCGTGAATCGTAACCAGCGCCACGATGCCGGCCACGACGGCCAGCGCCCACACCGGCGCGTGCAAGATGAGCGCCAGCACGAGGGGAATCAATACGACGGCGGTCGCGATGCGTTTGAGCAAGGGAAGGGAAGAGATTTTGTAATTTGGTAATCGGGTAATTTGGTAATTGAAAACCAAGAACGACGGTCACGCTTTGAAATTACAGAATTACCCGATTACAAAATTACCAGATTTGCCGCCACTACGGGGCTGGCGGATGGCCGTCGGAATGATTCAGCCCGCCGTAGCGGCGCTCGCGCTTCTGATACTCCGCGATGCCTTCGAGCAGGTGCAAGCCCCGAAAATCCGGCCACAGCGTCGAAGTCACATAAATCTCGGCATAAGCCAGCTGCCACAGCAGGAAATTGCTCAGGCGCATCTCGCCCGAGGTCCGCACCACCAGATCGGGGTCCGGGAGATGGCGCGTGTACAGATGGCGGCTGACCGTGTCTTCATCAATGTGCAGATGATCGAGCCCGCCATTCTGCGCGGCCGCGTCGAGCATGGAGCGGAACGCATCCACCAGTTCGCTGCGGGCGCTGTAATTGAGGGCCAGGGTGAGCACCATGCCTGAGTTGCGCGCGGTAGCCTCGCGCGCCCAGCGCATGCGCTCCTGCACGTCTTCCGGCAGTTCGTGCTGCCGGCCGATGTATTCCAGGCGAATATTGTTCTTGTTCAGCGTGGGAACTTCCGCTTTCAGGTAGCGGCTCAGCAGGCGCATCAGGAAGCCCACTTCACTCTTGGGGCGCTTCTTCCAGTTTTCTTCCGAGAAGGCGTAAAGCGTGAGCGCGGGAATATGAATGCGGGCCGCGGTTTCGACGGTGGAGCGCACGGCGGCCACCCCGGCGCGATGTCCGGCGACGCGCGGCAGGTGGCGCCGTTTAGCCCAGCGCCCGTTGCCGTCCATGATGATGGCGATGTGTTTGGGGAGCCGTCCGGGATCGAGATGCCGGTAGACTTCGGTTTCCTTGTGGTCAAGCCCGGAGGGTACTTTGTCGTGCAAAGTGGTCATCCCGATATGAGGCTAACACAGGGGGGAAGGGGATGCAATGACGAGAGTGTCTCCTCGGTCACGTTCAAATGCAGGCCTCGGGCTACCGGAGGGGCGAGTTCATAGGCCGGCAGGCGCGGGCGTTTTTTGGCCCAGTGCGACTCGAAGCAACGGTCGCACGGAGTCTGGCTTGTCTAGAGTGTGGGCTAAATATGCGCTTGCGGATGTTTCCTTCGTGGCGTAATATAAGTCTACGAAAACGGCGCGTATATGGCTTATGAGGTCTTCAAAAGGACAGGGGCGAGAGTCGAAACACCGACGCTTTCGGTTGTGCCCGACGGCCGGATAACGATAAACGCCGCAGCTGTCAGAATCGCGAAAGAGGCTCGGGTCAAGTCCGTGCTACTACTTTGGGACCCGATCACTCACAGACTGGCAATCAAGGTAACACATAGGGGCGACAGGGATTCGTACGCACTCTCGATCGCCTCCAGCCACTCCGGCAGCCTCAGAGCGAAATCATTTCTTAAGCATATCGGCTGGAAAGCCCGTAAGCGGGAAATGATACCAGCTATTTGGAATGAGAGAGAACGGATGTTTGAAGCTACATTGCCGCTCGAACACCTGGAATCGGAACGCTGGGGCGTAAAGCGGCCAGAAGGTTGCTAGAGGAGCGGTCGAAGCATGGCGGGTCGATGGAAACCACCGAAGGAAGATCGAATAGACGCCGAGGCACTGCGCCGAAAGAGGGAGCTTGCCGAGAAATTGGCCTTTGCCGTGGAGTACGGAACTGAGGATGAATTCGTTGCGGCGGTGAAGAAATTCAAACCAGATGTGGGAAAAGAAGAGCTGAAGGAATGGATTATGCGCTTTCACGACGCCCGCCGCGAGAAGCGCGGGCTTTAGCTTTGTTGATGATTTCGTCGAATTCTTTGTCGGCCTTGCGGAACTCTTCGGGAGACATGCGTTCTTTCGCATCCTCGACCAAATCACTAAAGGAGTCGACTAGGGTGTCCATTGCGGACTTCGACTTGGTTGCGGGCTTAGCCATCACAACCTAAGTATAGTTTAGCTCGGTCGCAAAACCTAGGCCTGAAGGCTTCCGAAGGTCATGATCCCTTTGGTTACCGGTTTTTCCTTGGCGAGCCTGGCTTGGACAGCCGAGGGCGGCTGTCCCCACATGGTCGCTCGCTGCACGCCTTCTTGCTCGTGGTTAGAGTGCGCGGGCACAGCCTGCCCTGAGCTTGTCGAAGGGAGTGCCCGCGCCACATGAACTACTTCGCCTCTTCCGGGACCACCTTCAGCTCCAGCTTCTCCGTCCAGCGCAGCACGGTCAGCTTGCAGCTTACGCCGACGCGGACTTCGGTCAGCAGGCGATGCAGGTCGTCCACGCCGGCTACGGGCTGGGCTTCCAGGGCCACTATGATGTCGCCTTCGCGCAGGCCGCCACGCTGCGCGGGGCTGCCATCTTCGAGCGAGAGCACCACTACGCCCGTTTCCTTTGGCAGATCGTAGAAGCGCACCACACGACGATGGACCGGCACGGTCTGCGCCGAGACGCCAATATAGCTGCGGCGGATGCGTCCATCGCGCAGCAGGCGGCTGGCGACAAATATCGCGGTGTTGATGCCGATGGCAAAACAGATGCCCTGTGCCGGCAGGATGGTCGCCGTGTTCACGGCTACTACGCGCCCGGCGGAATCTACCAGCGGCCCGCCCGAGTTGCCCGGATTGAGCGAGGCGTCGGTCTGAATGACATCATCAATCAGACGTCCGGAGTACGAGCGCAGCGAGCGTCCCAGCGCGCTTACCACGCCCGCCGTTACTGTGGATTGAAAGCCGTAAGGAGCGCCAATCGCGATCACGATCTGGCCCACGCGCAGGCGCTGCGAATCGCCCAAAGCGGCCGCGGTCAGGCAAGGCTCGTCGAAGCCGGGCTCGTCCACACGGATGACCGCCAGGTCGCTCGCCGGATCGTCGCCGATCAGCGTGGCCGGCATGCGGCGTCCGTCGGCCAGCGTCACCGCGATGCGCACCGCGTCGTGCACCACGTGGCTATTCGTCAGGATCAGGCCGTCCGGCGTGAACACGAACCCTGAGCCTCCGCCGCGCCGTTCGCGGGGCTGGCCCGAGCGCGCGCGGCCCGCGCCGTTACCGGGTAAAGTCTGGTGGACTTCAATGTTCACCACCGACGGGCTGACGCGATCCACTGCGCTGGTGACGGCGAGGGAATAGGCGTCGAGCAGGGACGCGTCTGCATGGTCCGCCGGGGTTGGGCTGTGCTCAAAATGTCCCGCCTCGGGGGCCGGGTCGTCAAGCCGTAGCACGGAAAGCGAATGCGCAGGAAGCGTTGAGGATGCGATTGCAGTTTCTTCCAGATTCATGCTGGATAGATGAGGGTGATTCCAGGTTGGATTCAGGGCTATGCGGGTCGGCCGTCCGGCTCTTGCCGAGGCTGCGGAGCTGACGCTCCGCTGGACAGCCGGGGGCGGCTGTCCCCACATGTGCAGCGCAGGTCTCGCTTTCTAGTAGCAAAAAAAGCCGGGACCAAGAATCGGTCCCGGCTCTAGTGTTGGCTGGTTGCCCGGATAAAAGCGAGGTTTCAAGGTGGCAAGGTTTCAGTGTTTCGAGGTAAACAGTCCGAGCCTGTCGAACTTTTGAAACTTTGAAACTCTGAAACCTTGAAACCTTGAAACTTGATTTCTAAGCGCTCCTTCTTGGGCGCACTGTTAAATCCCGCACCTGGGTCAGGATGCTCGACATCTGCATCCCGTTCAGCTGTGAGACGAAGGGCAGCAGCTCGGCGATAAACTGATCTTTCACCAGTTCGCTGATTTCTTCCTGGCGGCTGCGTTCGCCGCCGCTGAGGAGTTCGGGCACGGTGACCTCCAGTGCGCGGGCCAGCCGTTCCAGGGAAGACAGCGTCGGCGTGGCCTTCTCGTTTTCGATCTTGGAAACGTAGGTGCGCGGGACCGCCATGCGGCCGGCCAGTTGCCGCTGGCTGAGCCCGTTGCGCAGGCGCAGCGAACGGATCGAGGTGGCCAGGTTCAGATGTCCGTGACCATTGCCGGGCGGCGGCATCATGATGGGAGCTGCCACCGGAATGGGCTCCGGCTCAGGCTCCTCGTCCAGGGACGCGTGGCAGCGGCGGCAATTGTTGTTGGAAGTTCTGAATTGAACCAGCAGGCAGTGATCGCAACGAACGACTTCCCGCGAATCGACCGGGGCAAGAGTCGTGGCCATTCGGGTTGTGGGAGTGCCAGAGCGGGCTACTCCGTAACTCTATAAAACGGGAACCATTTACTGCTAAGGTTCCTATGACACAGGCAAATCTGCGGCATCTGCCCTGTGGAAGTCAAGGTTAAAATGGAGGAAGCCCGCTAATTTCGCGGGTGAAAACCGGAAGAGCAGGCGGGAAAGCCGGAGAAAACAGGCGAAAACCATGATGGATCGCGAATCGGCGTGGTGTTTACTAACTGAGTTCACCCAGTCCGAGAGCCTACGCAAGCATGCGCTGGCGGTCGAAGCCTGCATGCGGGCGTGCGCTCGCAAGTGGGGAAGCGGTTCGCCCGAGGACGAGAATCTATGGGGCATCGTCGGCTTGATCCACGATTTCGACTACGAGCGCTGGCCCACTGCCGAGGAACATCCTTACAAGGGCAACGAGATTCTGAAGGAGCGCGGATATTCCGACGAAATTCGCCGCGCCATCATGTCGCACGCCGAGTACACCGGCGTCACCCGCGACACGCCCATGGAAAAGGCGCTCTTTGCCTGCGACGAGCTGGCCGGATTCATCACCGCTGTCGCTTTGATCAAGCCGGGCAAGTCGCTGGCGGAAGTGGATGCCAAGTCAGTGCGAAAGAGGATGAAAGACAAAGCCTTCGCCCGCAAGGTGAACCGCGACGACATCATCCACGGCGCTGCTGAACTGGGCGTGGATCTGGATGAGCACATCGCCTTCTGCATCGAAGCCATGAAGGCGGTCGCGAAGGAGTTGGGGCTGGACGGGAGCGCGGCAAAGCCTGCGTAACCCGATTGCCAGGGCCGAGTCTTCCTCTCTCCTACTCCGTTCAAGAAATAGCGTGCAAGCCCTCCCGGTTTGGCCGATAATGCGTAGCTCTCCCCATGGATACATCACATAACGACCTGGAAGCCATCCGGCAGATTCTCGCCGACCTTACCACTCGGGTCTATCGCATCGAGCACAGACTCCAGATGGAGGCGCCGTCGGTCGGACGGCGCCCGTCCGAGACGGCGGCGCCTCCGCCTCCACAGCCTTCCGCGGCGCCGCCCGCTGTGGCCTCGGACAAGCCCGCTCCAGTCTTATCTCCGGTCTTGCCTGCGCCTTTACCTCCGTCTTCCCACATTCCGCCGCGCCCCTCAGCCGTTCCGCGAAGTCAACTTGATCCCGACCTCGAGTCGCGCATCGGCTCGCATTGGCTGAACCGCGTCGGCATTGCAGCGCTGCTGATTGGGATCTCGTACTTTTTGAAATTCGCCTTCGACAATAACTGGATCGGTCCCGCCGGACGGGTCACCATCGGCTTGTTGGCGGGGATCGTGATGGTGATATGGAGTGAGCGATTTCGCTCCAAAGGCTACAAGGCCTTTTCTTACTCGCTCAAGGCGGTTGGCATTGGCGCGATGTATCTCTCCCTGTGGGCGGCTTTTCAGGTCTACAGCCTGGTTCCTGGCGGCGTCGCCTTCGCCATGATGCTGGCGGTGACCGCAGCGACCGCGGCTATGGCTTTGGCGCAGGACGCACAGATCCTGGCCGCCTTCGCGCTCACGGGAGGATTCAGCACTCCGCTGCTGCTCTCGACTGGTCAGAACCGGGAGATTGCGTTATTTGCCTACGTGGCGATTCTCGATCTGGCGACGCTGGTGCTGGTGACTTTCAAGCCGTGGCGGCGCCTGCTCGTCATGAGCTACGCGGGCACGATGCTGCTCTACATCGGATGGTACTCAAGCTTCTATTCCCGCAACCAACTCGGTCTTACGCTCGGGTTCGCCACGCTGTTCTTCGCCATTTTTGCGATCGCGCCGCTGGTCACGCTGCAGCCGGAGGGAGAGATTCCGATATTCGCCTCGATCCCGGCAGTGCTGGCGTTCGTGAATGCGGGAGCGTACTTCCTGCAGTCATACGCCATGATCGAGGAAGTCGATAAGACCTACATGGCCTGGTTCGCGCTGGGACTGGCTGCGGTCTACATTTTTCTCAGCCGCCAGGTGCACCGGCGGGCGCTTACTCCGCGTGCGTCTGAGATATTGTATTTTCTCCATCTCGCGGTAGCCCTCGGCTTCATCACCGTCGCCATCCCCATTCGCCTGGACGCGCACTGGATCACCATCGGCTGGTTTGTCGAGGCCGGAGTGCTGCTGTGGGTGGCGAATCGCGTCCAGTCCGATTTTCTGAACGTTTTTGCACTGGGAGCGCTGGTTCTGGGCGTGGTGCGTCTGCTGTTGATTGACAACTTCCAGACGACGCAACTCCTCTTCAACATGCGTATGGCGACGCATGCTGTGGCGGTGGTGGTGCTGGGAGCGGTGGCCTGGTATGCCTCGAAACGCGAGGATGATTCCGGGCGCACGGTCGCTGCGGTTGCGCTCGTTGCTCTCAACGTTCTTGCCCTGATCGCGCTCAGCCGCGAGGTTGCAGATTATTACGCGCGGCAGATGGCCGCCTATCGGCCAGTCAGACCGATAACAGGATCGCCAGCCCGTTACCACTACTACTACTACGATCTGCACCGCATTGATATTGAGCGCGACTTTACGTATTCGGCGCTGTGGATGGCTTACGGCGCCATGCTGATGGTGGTGGGATTCCTGAGGCGCTCGGCTTTCGTTCGCTGGCAGGCTTTGCTGCTCATCGCCGCCACGATCGTAAAGGTGTTCGTCTACGACGTCTCGCAACTCGATCGCGGCTACCGCATCGTCAGCTTCATCGTGCTCGGCGTGTTGCTGCTGGCGATTTCGTTTGTTTACCAGCGGGACTGGCTGCGGCTTTCCACGAAGAACAGAGCGCAAGGGAAAACAGAAAAGGACTCCGCCAGCGCATGAGACTTGCCGCGTCATTGTTCCTGCTGTTTCTAGTTGTGGATACCACGAATCCGTCCGAAACTGCCATCGCGTATTTCAGCAATGTGCGTCAAGTCCAAGTTGCCCAGCCCGACCGGCAGAACTTCTTCATCGTGGACGAAGACCTCTGGCATTACGCGCGCCCCGATCTTGCGGACCTGCGCTTGTATAACGGCGAATCTCCCGTCCAGTACGCGCTCTCGGAGCAGCGGGCCGGAATCTCTTCCGAGGAGGTAGAAGCAAAGATTCTCAATTTGGGCAGCGTCTCCGGCCGCACCGAATTCGATCTCGATACGGAGGGCCTGGCCGAATATGATCGCATTCGCCTGCGTCTCGATGCCCGCGACTTTGTGGCCAAGGCATCCGTTTCAGGTGGCAGCGCGCCGGGGAAGGCGTCCGAAGTCGAACTGCCCCCGTCCACGCTCTATGACTTCACCAAGGAACAGCTGGGCTCGAATTCGCAGCTGAAGTTGCCGGCGTCCAGTTTTCGCTATCTGCACGTCAGACTTTCTCCCGGCATTCGTCCGGAACAGGTGAAGGGTGCGACCATCTACAACCTGCGGGAGCAGAAGGCGTCCTGGACGAAAGCCGGTTCCTGCGCTGCGCCTCAAGTGAAGCAGCGTATGACTTTGATCACTTGCACTGTGCCGGTGCGGGTTCCTTTGAGCCGGATATTGCTTCAGATCGCGCCGGCGCAAGTGAACTTCCGCCGCACGGTCAGCGTCGAAGATGCCAAGGGAGTGCAGGTCGCCAGCGGCGAGATCAGCCGTGTGCGGGTGAATCGAGCGGGCACGCTGGTCACCAACGAGGAACTAGCGGTGAGCGTCGGCGTCAACGTCGCCCCGAGCGGCGCCGACAGTTCCGGCCAACTCACCCTTGCCATCGACAATGGGGACAATCCGCCACTCACGGTCCTCGCCGCCGAACCGCTTTCGCTCGAACGCCGCATTTATTTTGATCCGCAAGGCAAGACTGCTCTGACCCTGTATTACGGCGATGAGAAACTCCCGGCGCCGGTTTACGACTACGCCCGATTCTTTCAGTTGGACGCTTCGCCCGCGGAAGCACAACTGGGCCCTGGGGAGCACAATGCGCGATACACGGGGCGTCCCGACGACCGGCCGTGGTCCGAACAACATAAGGTGATTCTGTGGGGAGCCATGCTCCTGGCGGTGCTGGCGCTGGCGGTTCTGGCCCTTCGCGGACTGCGCGCGGAACGTCCGCGGTAAGTTGCCCTACGCTGGAAACACATCGGCCGCCGAGGCCTTGTGCTAATATCTGCTGTCATTTCCGGAGCAGAAAGAGTCCAGCTGTGTTGTGCAGCAAGTGCGCCGCCAATCTTCCTGAGGGTTCTCAGTTCTGTCTGAAGTGTGGGCAGCCGGTGAGTGCGCCGGCGGCCGCGACTGCGCCGCCAGCCGTGACTGCCGTTTTGGCCTGTGCCAAGTGCGGGGCCAGCCTGCCCGAAGGGGCGCAGTTTTGTCTGAAATGCGGCAAGCCGGTAAGTTCCCCGGCAAGAACCGCAGCTGTCGTGGATCATTCAGCCGTGGATGTGCCTCCGGCGGAATTACCGCGGCGGCCGCGAAAACGGCGAGTCGTCCGTTGGCTAATTCTTGCGCTATTCGTGGTGTTGATTGTCTGGCTCGCGTCCAGCGATAACCCCGTGGCGCAGGCGGCGCAGGAGGCAGCGGGATGGAAGCATGACCAGACGATCCTGGATGCTCCTTTTTCCATCGGTCCGCACACCTTCCGGTATTACAAGTTTGCCCTGCCCGCAGGATCGGTGAATGTGGCTGTGGTCGGCCAGTTTACGTCTGTCAGCGAGAGCCACGACGGCGGCCAAAAAGAAAAGGAAAAAGACAAAGAGCTGGACGACATCGAGGTCTACGTGCTCAGCGAGGGCACCTTCACGATCTGGCAGAACGGATATGCCACCAGTTCACTCTATGAGAGCGGCCGGGTTGCCGAAGGCACGATTCACACCGATCTCCCGGCAGGCGAGGGAATCTATTATCTCGTCTTCAGCAATAAGTTTGCTCCGAAAACGGCAAAGAACGTCCACGCGGCCGCGCTGCTGCGCTACAAGAGTTGGCTGCCCGAATGGTTCCGGCGGATGAAAGACCGCTTCTGGAATTGGATTGGGCTGTAAAGCGAGTCAAGCCTGGGACAGATTCCCGATAGCCGGCAGCCTACCTATCAGCAATATTCATCAGGACGGTTGCCGTTTTGAAAGGGCGCGGCTTCCAGCCGCGCCGACACGGGCAAAAAAAAGTCCGGCTTTAGCCGCTGGGGTGAGCCGTTCGGAATCATCCTGCGGCGTAGGCAAGGGAAATGTGAAAGCGTTGATCCCCAGGGGCTGAAGCCCCAATTATTAGGCGGGCCA
>JBKQRC010000014.1:0-3268 GCA_052326105.1 Candidatus Sulfotelmatobacter sp.
GGCTGTCTACGCTTCGCAGGGGTGGTCACCCACCCACCACGCAAGACTCGCTTCCGGCTGCTGGTCCGGCTCTACCGGACAGGATTGGTTACCCGCAGGGTTCCATCTGAAAGGTTTTCAAGCTTCCGACTATCCTCCTTTCCCGAGCTTCTTGGCGCGATGTCAGTACATCTTTTCGCGTAATCCGATGTCGATTCATCTTTTCGGGCGAGAATGATGAACTGACACCGGATTTCAATGAACTGACACCGGATTTCAGAAGCCCGCGGTGTGTCTCCATACTGGTACTATGGGGCCATCGTGCGTGTTTTATTGACCGATCGGGCAGGAAAACTCACTACCCTGGAACAGGTTCGCGCCGGAAAAGGATCCTACCTGTCTTACGCAGTCCTCCTCTCATCGCGCACCAACTGGCGAGCGCTAGGAAAATCCTGAAGGCTTGATCTCGTTTTCTTGTTGTCGTGGTGCCCGCCTGCCTTAAAATGTAAAATGCAATTCAACATAGTACGCTTGTGCAATTTAGCTCTGGTTCCTCTTCAAACTTCCCGTCGCCCGAGACTGGACTTTCACCGCAGGACTTTCCAACCATGAAACGGATGAAACGGGGCGGCGGCTGGGCGGCGATTAAGTACACCCTGCGCATGGCCAATCGCGTGGGCTGGTGGCAGCTGTGGAAAGCGATGCGGACCAAGAACACTTGCAAGACCTGCGCCCTAGGCATGGGCGGCCAGGCCGGCGGCATGCGCAATGAGATGGGCCACTGGCCCGAGGTCTGCAAGAAATCCTTGCAGGCCATGGTCGCCGACATGCAGGAAGGACTCAAGCCCGAGTTTTTCCAGCGCTACAGCATCGCCGAACTGCATAACCTGTCTTCCCGCGAGTTGGAGTGGTGCGGCCGACTCACGCAGCCGTTGTTCGCCGGCCCCGCGGACACGCACTATCGTCCCATCGACTGGGATTCGGCTCTGCGCCGCTTCACCGACAAGCTCAAGGCGATCCAGCCCGACCAGAATTTCTTCTACGCCAGCGGCCGATCCTCCAACGAAGCCGGCTTCTTGCTTCAGCTCTTCGCCCGGCTCTACGGCACCAACTACGTGAACAACTGCTCCTTTTACTGCCATCAGGCGAGCGGCGTCGGCCTGGGCAAATCGCTGGGTACCGGCACAGCCACCGTCACGCTCGAAGACGTGGAACACGCCGACCTATTTTTCCTCATCGGCGGCAACCCGGCCTCCAACCACCCGCGCCTGATGCAGACGCTGATGACCATCCGCCGGAACAAGGGCCAGGTAGTCGTCATCAACCCGGTCAAGGAAGTCGGCCTGGTCAATTTCAGCGTTCCCTCCGACCTCTGGAGCCTCTTCTTCGGCTCGGAAATCGCCAGCCTGTACGTCCAGCCGCACATTGGCGGCGACATGGCGCTGCTGACCGGAGTGGCCAAGCTGCTCCTCGAGCGCAACGCCATCGACGACGGCTTCATCGCCCAAGCGACGGAAGGTTTCGAGGCGTATGCCGAGCAGGTCCGCGGCACCCCATGGAACGCCGTCGAACGCGATTCGGGCGTCGATCGCGCGACGATCGAGAAGATCGCGGGCCTCTACGCAAGGCCCAAGAAGGTCGTCTTCGGCTGGACGATGGGCATCACCCAACACCAGCACGGCGTCGCCAACGTGCAGGCCATCGTCAACCTGGCACTGCTGCGCGGCATGATTGGCCGGCCCCACTGCGGCGTCTTGCCGATCCGCGGCCACTCCAACGTGCAGGGGCTGGGTTCCGTCGGCGTCGTGCCGAGCCTGAAACAGAAGATCTTCGAAAACCTCGAAAGCTACCTAAAGGTGCAGCTGCCCAAGACGCCGGGCCTCGACACGATGGGCTGCATGGAGGCGGCCGACCGCGGCGAGATCCGGTCGGCGCTCTGCCTGGGCGGCAACCTCTTCGGCAGCAACCCCGACGCCAAGTTCGCTGGCCGGGCGCTGGCGAAGGTGGACCTCATCACCTATCTCAATACGACGCTGAACACGGGCCATGTCTGGGGACGAGGACGAGAAACGCTCATCCTGCCGGTGCTGGCCCGCGACGAGGAACCGGAGAAAACCACCCAGGAATCGATGTTCAACTTTGTTCGTCTGAGCGATGGCGGACAGGTCCGGCTGCAAGGGCCGCGAAGCGAGGTGGACATCATCGCCACCATTGGACAGCAGGTCCTCGGCACCAGCACTCCGGTGGACTGGCAGACCATCCGGCGGCACTGCAACATCCGGCAGATGATCGCTCATATCATTCCTGGCTGGGACAAGATCGGCACCATCGACCAGACGCAGCAGGAGTTTCAGATCGACGGCCGCACGTTCCACGAACCGCGCTTCTCGACCCTATCGGGCAAGGCGCAGTTCGCTGTCAACCCGTTGCCGGCCTTGCCCGGTGGAGAGTCCCAGCTGCGGCTGATGACGGTGCGCTCTGAGGGACAGTTCAACACGGTCGTGTACGAAGAAGAAGACATTTACCGGGGCCAGGAACGGCGCGACGTGATCCTGATGAACGTCCAGGACATCGAGAAGCTCGGTCTAAAACCAGACCAGCGCGTGACGGTGCGAGGCGCCGCCGGCGCCATGTCTGGCATCCTGCTTCGCGGTTACGACATTCGCGCCGGCAATGCGCTCATGTATTTCCCGGAAGCCAACGTCTTGGTGCCGACGACCACCGACCCGCTTTCCAAAACTCCGGCCTTCAAGTGCGTCCTCATCACGATCGAGCCGGAAGACCTGTCCAAACCACCCGATGGGTCGCGGGCAGCGCAGACCGATGGCGCCCGCGGCCGAGTCCGCCTAAACCCAATACCGTTGAATTATCACAGATAAGATTATCACAGATTACAGATAAGGTGTCGGGGACCGAAAATGGACTTTATTGCGTTAATGTGGCCGGAACCAGTTCCTGACATTTTATCTGGTGCCTGTCGCCCCGATTGGGGCTCGTAAGGGGGAGGGGCCGGGGTCGGGGACATCCTGGGGCCTACGTCTCCAGGCTATGAAATGTCGCCGCTACGAGGCTGGGGAAAACACCGATGATCTGCATCCGTGAATCCGCGGTTGTGGGTTGCATGCGGGCGATGCGAACGTAAACCGCTCCAGGGTTATGGGACTTCTTTTCATCAAGCCAGGATCATGCTCTGGATTAACGCGTCCGCGACATCGGGCGAATGTCCGAGGATCGTCGCCCACACGTCCTTCGGCAACAGCTTGGTCATCTTGCCGACCAGTCCATAAGT
>JBKQRC010000015.1:0-4460 GCA_052326105.1 Candidatus Sulfotelmatobacter sp.
CTCTTGCCGCTGCAAGAAACAGCAGGTCCTTCGCTTCGCTCAGGATGACAATCCAAATCCTATCGCGCTAATTGCGCAGGTGCGGCTCTTCGGCCGGCGCCGGCAACGACGCTGGCCGGGGAGAAGCGTCGGCGATACTCGCCGGCGGAGCAGCCGGCTTTGTTTCGAGCAACGACAACTGCTGCTCCGCCAACCGCACTTTGTGTTCGTCGTAGGCGCGAATGATCCGCTGCACCAGGTGATGACGCACCACGTCGCTTACGTCGAAATGCACGAACGCAATCCCGTTCACGCTTTGCAGGATGTCGGCTGCTTCGATCAGGCCGCTGCGGCGCGCGGTGGGCAAGTCGATCTGCGTGATGTCGCCGGTGATCACCGCCTTGGAACCGAACCCCAGGCGGGTGACGAACATCTTCATCTGCTCCGAGGTGGTGTTCTGCGCCTCGTCGAGGATGACGAAGGAGTCGTTGAGCGTGCGTCCGCGCATGAAGGCGATGGGCGCGATCTCGATGATGTTTTTCTCGAGATAGCGTTCGACGCGCTCGGGGTCGAGCATGTCAAAGAGCGCGTCATACAAGGGACGCAGATAGGGATCGATCTTCTCCTGCAAGGTGCCGGGGAGAAAGCCCAGGCGCTCTCCGGCCTCGACTGCGGGGCGCGCCAGAATGATGCGGTTGACCTGTTTGTTGAGCAGCGCCGAAATTGCCATGGCCACGGCGAGATAAGTCTTGCCGGTGCCGGCGGGGCCGATGGCAAACACCATGTCATACTTCTCGATGGCTTCGAGGTAGCGGCGCTGATTGGGGCTTTTCGGCTGGACGGTGCGCCGGCCAAACGACCGCTGGCGCCCGGCCTCGGCCAGTCCGCGGAGAGTCGTGTTCGGATCGCCGACCACCACGCGCAACATGCTGTTCAGGTCGCCGTTCTGGAACTGGTGGCCGGACTTCCGCAGGTGCTCGTAGTCGGCGAAGAGCTGTTCGGCGCGGGCCACGTCGCGGGGCGCGCCTTCCAGTTCAATGCGATCGGAGCGCAGGTCGATGTTGATGTTCAGGCCGTCTTCAAGCACGTGGAGATTTTCATCGCGGGTGCCGAACAGGGTCTCGATGTCAGGGGTGAGTTCAATATTCTTTTTCATTCAGGATTGAAGCGCCGCCTCCAGCAGCGGGACTGGGCTCACTGTTTGGTTTGTAATCGGGACGTGCTTTGCCGGATTCGGGTGAACCCGTACTGGCGTTTTTGGCACGCAAAAAGCTACGGGGGAAAGTGGTGCAGACCGGATTGCGCACCCCGACGACGGGGCGGTTACCAACCATTTGAGTCCAGCGTAGCGCGGGCGGGCGGGGGAGTCAATGGGAAGGGGGGATCGACGGCAAGCGTCGCCCGTGGAATAACCGGCCATCGGCGGCCCTTGCGGACAGCGGCTTAAGTGATTACAATGTAATTACTTAGGTATTTGAGCATGAAAACCGAACTGGTGCGCATCGGCAACTCTCGTGGCGTCCGCATTCCCAAGCCTTTCATCGAGCAATGCGGGTTGGGCGAGACGGTCGATTTGAGGGTCGCAAACGATTGCCTGATCATCTCTCCCGAACGCCAGCCGCGCCAGGGCTGGGACGAGGCGTTCCGCATGTCGGGTCAGGCCGCGAACGACGAACTCTTGCTGGAAGGCGAAATTGTGGAACCCAACGAGTTCGACCACAAGGAGTGGCGGTGGTAAGCGGCCCGCATGTCGTGCCACGACAGGATGAGGTTTGGCTCGTGGCGCTTGATCCCACCGCGGGGGCCGAGATTCAGAAGACCCGTCCTTGTCTGGTCATCTCACCCGATGAAATGAACCGGCATTTGCGGACGGTCGTTATAGCTCCCATGACTACGGTTGCGCGACCTTACCCCACGCGGGTAGCGGTACGATTTCAGGGGAAACGCGGACAGGTGGCGCTGGACCAACTCCGTGCCGTGGACCGGCAGCAATTGGTGCGAATGCTTGGAGCGGTGTCGGTTAAGACTGCGCAGGAGGTTTCCGCCACGCTGATGGAAATGTTTGCGCGGAAGTGAGCCTAGTAGCGCCGCCGTCCCGGCGGCTGTCCGGCGGGCGTCTTTGCCCACCGCGCCGAGGTCGAGACGCCCCTTCGGCAAGCTCAGGGCAGGCTCTCGCGACAGCCGGCGGGACGCCGGCGCTACATTTCGCACGCCAAGCGGAAGCCGTAGTCGGCGTAGTGGAAGTCGGGAGAGATGCTGGAGCGGGCGGAGCAGCGCGAGACTTTCACGTGATGGCGCCACGATCCGCCGCGAGAGGCTTTGCGCGTGCCGTGCTCGGGGCCGCGGGGATTGCGGTCAGGCGAGACGGCGTAGTAATTGGGATCGTACCAATCGCTGCACCACTCGTGGACATTGTCGCAGAGGTTGTGGAGTCCGAAGGGGTTGGGGGCGTAGCGAGCGACGGGTTCGGGTCCGGTTTGCCAGCGGGTGGCGTAGTTGGTAAGAGATTGCGGCGGTTCGTTGCCCCAGGGGAAATTGTTTTGCTCGAGATCGCCGCGAGCGGCGCGCTCCCATTCGGCTTCGCTGGGAAGACGATAGACGCGGCCGGTTTGTGAGGACAGCCACTCACAGTAGTGATTGGCGTCAAACCAGGAAACACCGGTGACCGGCTGCTGGAGATGGTTGAAATTCTGGTCGTTCCAGAACGGCGGAGGCTGCGATCCCGTGGCGCGCAGGAAGTGCTGGTATTCGGCGTTGGTGACTTGAGTGGCGGCAAGCTGGAATGGTTCAACCCACGCGCGGTGAACCGGACGTTCGCAATCCTGGCCGGAAGCGGAGCCCATAAGGAACCAGGCGGCGGGGACCGAGACCAAGTGAGGTTCGACATAGGCTGCAGAATCGGATTGGGAGTGCGAATGAGCTGCCGACATGGTGTTAGCAGTGATGTTGCCCTGTGTTTCGGATCGAGATAAAGTTTAGCAGCGCTGAGAGAGGGGTGGAATGGCGAAGCAAAAGTTGAGGTTCGAAGCGAAGATCGAAGGCAAAGAGGCGGGTGTGGTGGCGGCGATTGCGCCTCCGGTGGACGTGCCGGAGTTTTTTGGGACGAGGGCGCGAGTGCCCGTGCGGGGGACGATTAACGGCTTTCCCTTTCGTTCGTCGCTGATGCCTTGTGGTGGTCGCCACATGATGCCGGTGAACAGGGCCTTGTGCCAGGGCGCGGGCGTGAAGCCTGGAGACGCGGTCGCGGTAATGATGGAGCGGGATGAAGAGGTGCGTACGGTGGAGGCACCACCGCTGCTTCAGAAAGCGTTGGCGAAAAATAAAGTGGCGAAGGCAAACTGGGAGAAGCTGGCGTTCACTCACAAGAAAGAGATGGCGATTGGGATCGAGGGGGCGAAGCAGGAAGAGACGCGGGCGCGGCGGCTGGCCAAAGTGGTGCAGGTGCTTGAGGCGGGGACGAAGTGGACAGGGTGAGGATTAATTACCTCGGGGGCCGCGCAAGGCGCATACGACGGCGGCGATGTCGTTTTCCTGGAAGAGGCGGATGGCGGCGATGCCGGCTGCGCCGGCGCTCAGACAGGACTCGGCGTTCTGCAGAGTGATGCCTCCCAGGGCTAGTACCGGAATATTTGCGCGGCAGGCTTGGCGAAGAGCGTCGAGGCCGGTGGGGGTGGTGCCGGGTGCGTCTTTTTTTTCGAAGACAGGAGCGAAAAGGGCGAGGGCGGCGCGGTTTGAGGCGGCTTGCGCTACTTCCGCTGGAGAGTGACAGGAGATGGAAATCCGCGGATCACACCTTCCACCCTTCCAGGCTGCTCGAACTTCTTGCGGGAAAATGTCGTCGGATCGAAGGTGAACGCCGGCGGCAGCGGTGGCAAGGGCGATGTCAGTTCGGGAGTTGATGAGTAAAACAGTTCTCAGTTCCCGGCTCTCAGTTCTTAGTTGAAGGATGATGCGCATTGCTTCGCGGGCTAGCGACTCGAGGTCGCGGGCGGGCAGGTCTTTTTCACGGAGCTGGATGTAGTCGACGCCGGCGCTTGCGGCTTCGGAGATTTTGTCGAGGAGACGGAGGCGGCGTGTGCGCTCGTCGCCAGGGAAGGCGGTGCGGTCGGTGATGTAGTAGAGGAGCGCGCTATTAGCCATCAGCTTTCTGCTCTCAGTTTAGAGCAAAAAGGTGGGAGCGCTTGGGTTCGTCGTAGTTTCCAAAATCCTAACCACAAAGGGCACAGGGTTTTCACGGGGTAGAGCTGTGGAACTCTCGTGCTTTGCAGTTCGGTTACGGTCTGGTCTTCGCGATTTCGGGGAGGACTTCCCGCTCTTTTTCTTTCTTGGGCGGGCCGCCGAGGTGGTATTCGGTGAGGCCATCGCGGAGGAAAGTGAAGGCGTCTTCGGGAGAATCGACGAACTTGAACAGGTTGAGGTCGTCGGGAGAAACGGTGCCGGCGTCGACGAAGGCCTGGAAGTTCATAATGCGATGCCAGTAC
>JBKQRC010000016.1:0-4773 GCA_052326105.1 Candidatus Sulfotelmatobacter sp.
GTCGAAGTTCGCGGAAATAACTACGTGGGGACAGCCGCCACCGGCTGTCCGGTCGAGCTTAGCTCGACAGCGCAGTCCGTCCCAGCCGCGAAACTCAGACATTACGCGTCGTCCGTGGAACTGGTACATTGCTGGCGAAGGGAATGTCCGCCAGTCCCGCCAAGCCTGAAAATGCTTGGATGGCAGAATTCCGATGCGAGATTCGAAAGATCGTTGTCCGAAAGATCAAAGCGTGCGCAATCTCAAAGTGATTCTTTCCTATGACGGCTCGGAGTTCTCCGGATGGCAAGTGCAGCCTGACGCCGTTACGGTGCAAGGCACACTGGCCTCAGCCATTGGACGCATCACCGGCGAAAAGGTCCTGCCGCAGGGCTCGGGCCGAACCGACGCGGGCGTGCATGCCCTGGCGCAAGTCATGACATTTGTCACGGAGTCG
This sequence comes from Candidatus Sulfotelmatobacter sp., assembly GCA_052326105.1. Classification (GTDB taxonomy): domain Bacteria; phylum Acidobacteriota; class Terriglobia; order Terriglobales; family Acidobacteriaceae; genus Sulfotelmatobacter. The sequence continues at coordinate 437 of JBKQRC010000016.1, forward strand.
TCGGTCCCTACCGAAAATTTCGTTAAAGCGCTGAACGATATTTTGCCGGCCGCAGTGCGGGTGCTGGAAGTTGCAGAAGCGCCGCCGGAGTTTCACGCCCGCCATTCCGCGCGGGCCAAAACTTATCGTTACCGCATCTATAGGCACGCAATCTGCCCGCCCTTTCTGGCGCGCTATGTATGGCATTACCCTTATCCGCTGGATGAGCATGCGATGATTCGCTCCGCATCGCTCGTAGTGGGCGAGCACGATTTCACCTCGTTTGCCGCGGTCGATCGGGAGCGAAGAACGAACCACGAAAAAATACGAATGGGAGACGAAACGGGCCCGGGACCGGTTTCCAATGTGCGCAGGATTTTCTCCTCAGGGTGGGAGCGAACTGGGGATGAACTCGTCTACACCGTTCGCGGTTCTGGATTTCTCCACCACATGGTGCGGAATCTGGTGGGAACGTTCATCCTCGTCGGCAAAGGCACGCTGCAGGTCGAGGACGTGACGCGCATCCTTGAGGCCCACAGCCGCTCAGCGGCTGGGCCGACCACGCCCGCTGGCGGATTGTACCTGGTAGATGTGGAGTACTAAACGTCCGCGCGAGTTGGCGAGGGCAACCTGGAGATTCTATGCCGGACGCACATTGTCGATATCAACGATGGCGCGACAGCCGTTGGCTGGTCGCAGCCGAGTTTGCCGTTGTGGCCGCGCTGTTTGTCGCCGATATCTACCATCACCTCTACATCAGCAAGACTCCCTACTTGTTTCTCCTGGGCTGGGCCTCGCTGCGCCTGCGCGGGATGCGCTGGAAAGACGTCGGCTTCACGCCTCCGCGCAGTTGGCGGAATGCCTTACTGATCGGGATCGCAGCCGGTCTCAGCATGGAACTGTTCGAATTGTTCGTCAGCCAGCCCCTGCTGGCGCGCTGGCTGGGAAAGATGCCCGACCTGTCGGATTTCGCCGATATGGTTGGCAATCCGAAACTGTTCCTGATCTACCTCGTTCTCCTGTGGACGCTCGGAGCGCTGGGGGAGGAGATCGTTTACCGGGGCTACCTGATGAACCGGTTGGCGGGCCTGGTTCGCAACCCGAAACTCGCCTGGATCGTGAGCCTGGTCGCCATCAGCGTAGTTTTTGGCTGCGCCCATCTCGATCAGGGAAGCACGGGCATGGTGGAAAACATTTGGGATGGGCTGCTGCTGGGGTTGCTCTATCTGGCCTGCGGCCGCAATCTGGCCGCGCCCGTGATTGCCCATGCGCTGATGGATACGCTGGATTTCGTCCTGATCTACCTGGGGAAGTATCCCGGGATGAAGTAGGCTGAAATATAGACAAACCCTGTGGCCACCGAAACTCAATTCCCGCAGGCGCGCAAGATCGCGTCCCTGAATCCGGCGACGGGCGAGCTCCTCCGCGAGTTCGCCTGTGCCGGCGAAGATGATGTTCTCGGCGCCGTGGCTCGCGCACGCGCGGCGCAGCCGGAATGGTGCGGCCTGGGCCTTAGAAAACGGATTGCAATCCTGCGCGAGTTCCAGCGGCGCCTGCACGATAAGAAGTCGGAAATTGCCGCCGCCATAACCCGCGAGGCCGGCAAGCCGCGAGCCGAGGCGCTGGTCACCGAAGTTCTGGTCGTGCTCGACGCGGCCAGATTCCTGATCGACCATGCCCACCGTCTGCTTGCCGACGAACCCGTACCCCACGGCAATCTTGCCACCAGGATGAAAAGCGGGCGGCTGCTGCGCGAGCCCTACGGCGTCATGGGGATCATTTCTCCGTGGAATTATCCGTTCTCGATTCCTGCGACCGAAACCTTGGCCGCGCTCCTGGCGGGCAACGCCGTGGTGCTGAAACCGTCGGAATTTACCTCCATCGTTGCGCTGGAATTCGGTTCGATGCTGCATGCCGCAGGAGTTCCCGAAGGCATCTTCCAGGTGATCGTCGGAGACGGCGCCACCGGCGCGGCTCTCGTGCATTCGCCCCTGGGGCATCGTGGCATTGACAAGCTGGTTTTCACCGGCAGCGCCTCAACCGGAAAGCGCATTGCCGCGGCTGCCGCCGGGCGTTTGCTTCCCGTGGTGCTGGAACTGGGCGGCAAAGATCCCATGCTCGTGCTCGATGATGCCGACGCTGACGTAGCTTCGAGCGCGGCGGTCTGGGGAGCGTTCGTCAACGCGGGGCAGGCCTGCTTGTCGGTCGAGCGCTGCTACGTGCATCGCAGTCTGTACGAGCAGTTCCTGGCGGCGTGCGCGGAGAAAACGAAAAAGCTGCGCGTGGGGAACGGCATGGACGCCGAGACCGACGTGGGCCCGCTGATCCATGAGCGGCAACTGCTCATCGTCGAAGCTCACGTCGAAGACGCCAAGGCCCGTGGGGCGCGGGTTTTGACCGGCGGCACGCGAATCCCCGAGCTGGGCAGGAACTTCTATCGCCCCACCGTGCTGGCTGATGTGACCCATGAAATGCGCATCATGCGGGAAGAAACTTTCGGCCCGGTGTTGCCCGTGATGCCGTTCAACCGCGACGAAGAAGCCGTGCGCTTGGCCAACGATTCCGAGTACGGCCTGGCGGCGAGCGTCTGGACGCGCGATGCGAAACGCGGCGAGCGCCTGGCTTGCCAGATTCAAGCCGGCACCGTCATGGTCAACGATGTGATTTCCTGCTTCGGCATCAGCGAAGCTCCGCATGGCGGTTTCAAATCGAGCGGCCTTGGCCGCACTCACGGCCGTTTCGGTCTGGAAGAGATGGTGCGGCTGAAATATCTCGATGTGGACCGTATTCCGGGGATGAAAAAAGTCTGGTGGTACGGTTACGGCGAACGCTTCGCGCGCCAGATGGAAGGCTTTCTGGATTTTCAATTTGCCCGGGGATTGGGACAGCGCGTGCGCGGCGCGCTGCGCGCGGCGGGAGTGGTCCGGCGCAAGCAGTTGTGAGAGTCGCGTTCTGCGTGGCCTGCGCCGCACATGCGTCGCGAATTCTCCCGCCATGCTTTCCCCCCTCCCGCCGATCAGTGTAATCTTGTCGCCATGACTCCGCCTGCCCCAACCCACCCGTCCGATCCTAAACGCGAATTGTTTCGCCACACCCTGGCTACGCTGGCCTATCGCGGCGGCAAGACCCTGCGCCACGCGCCCGCCGGATTCGCCGACTTTCGTGCTGGCGAGGGCCTGCGCACCCCGGGACAGATTCTGGCTCACATGGGCGATCTGTTCGACTGGGCGTTATCTATCGCCGTTGGCCAGCAGAAGTGGCAGGACTCGAAGCCTCTGCCTTGGGATCAAGAGGTCGAGCGATTTTTCGCCGCGCTGAAAACATTCGACGACTTTCTGGCTTCCGCGGAGGCGGTTCAGGCGCCGTTCGAAAAATTGTTTCAGGGCCCGGTCGCCGACGCCCTCACGCACGTCGGCCAGATCGCCATCCTGCGGCGCATGGCGGGCGCGCCCATCAAGGGCGAGAACTACCACAAGGCGGAAATCCAAATCGGCCGCGTGGGCGCCGATCAGGCTACGCCGAAGCGCGAGTTCTGAACTGTCTCGGATGAAGCGGGAAAAAACTGTGTGGGGACGGGCGCCCTCGCCCGTCCGGTCGAGCGAAGCTCGACGGCGCAGTCAGTCCTGCCGCCAAACTGAGGAATCACCGGAGTGTGCGGACGGGGGTTCCCGCGCCACATTTTCAGTTACAATAACGCCATAAGGCCGAATCCGGCGGCGATTTGCGAGGATAAACGCAGCCGCTCGAACGAGGGTATATCCTTTGGCGACCAGCGCAGTCACCACTTCCGCTTCTACCAACCTCCAGCAACTTCCTCATCACAAGGTCAAGGTCAAGAAATCGGGCCAGCGCGCCTGCAATGAAAAAAACGAGAAGGGCAAGTTCTGCGGCGGGCACCTGAAGCGCTGGTTTTACATGAAAGACGTGGTCGAGCGCGAGTGCGGCGACATTGAGAAGGCCTGGGGACCGAACGCCGAAGTGTATCGCTGCGAGAATTGCAAGACGCTCTACCTGCCCAATCCCGGCGAGACCAAGGTGAATGTAGCTGGGCAGGGACAGATCTCGGTGTTCGGATTGACGCTGCCGCCGAAGGAAAAATAGCTTCGAGCTCCTAGCTTCTAGCTGCTAGCCATCAAAGATTGTGGGGCTGTTGGGGACCAACAAAATGCGAGTCTTTGTGCGCCGCGTCGAGGGTCGGTATGGACGCTCGTACATAGAGCTTCGCTAGAAGCTAGTGTAGTGTCCCGCAAATACGCGAACAAAGTCAGGCCTCAAATCTGGGTTGAGGTTTCCTGGCCTCAGCGGCTAAAGCCGCCGTTTCCAAGGGCTCTCCACGGCGCGGCTGAAGCCGCGCCCTT
>JBKQRC010000017.1:0-4639 GCA_052326105.1 Candidatus Sulfotelmatobacter sp.
CAACTCTCGGACAGTTTCGTTGCCCGTCACTCCAGCAGCAGCCGTCGCTTCTGCCCACGCACCTCTGAAGTCCTTTATACGCGAACCATCAGGCCATGTGAATAGGCAGGCGTTGTGGGGCGATCCATGCTCGCGGATCACGCTGCTACTGGTCTCCGATGGAGCCGCGCAGCACCGTGATCGATGCCATCGGAAGTTGGTACAACGCTTCTGCGCCTCCGCTGACCTTCGACTTCGAGGGCGGCCCGTCTGGATCGGCGTGGCCGCGTTCTCCTTCGGGATGCCACTGGTATTCGGCGGACCCGAATGTGATGCGATCCACCTCGCCTGCGAAGTGACGCTCGCGCTTGCCGTCCGCATCCTTGAAGACCACCATCACCGCATGATCGTTGTACTGGTCCCGGTTCACAAGCATAACGGACCACTGTCCGTCCGGACGCTCGACGGCATACGCCGTGACCAGCAGCGTTCCCGCGGCGTCGGTCACGTCGCTCGAAGCTTTGAAAAGCTTGTGCGGCGCATCGACCGGTTGCACCCACTCCTTGGTGATCACCTGCGTGGCCAGGCACTGCGGCGGATAGCCTTTCAGATTGTAGTTTTCATCGAGCATGAGGAATCCGCCAAAGCGTCCGGGAGAAGGCATGTAGTGGAAGTAGTAAGTTGCCCCGGCCCCGGCGGTCATCATGGATCCGACATAGTCGGCGAGCCATAGCGCGCTCTTCACGGTCGAAGGCGCGGCTCCGCCTCCGATGTTGCCTTCGGTCATGAAGAAGGGAATATTCGGCGGCAGGCCGTTGTCTCTCCAGACTTGAACGATGTGGCTGACGTATTCCGGCTCCGGGTAGAGGTCGGCCCAGGAGTAGGTGGGCTTGTCCTGGTAGGGATAATGCTCAAACGAGAAGAAGCTGAAGTCATTCAATCTGCCGTGCGCCTTCAGGTAATCGACGAATCGTCCCAGCCATGAGACTTTCCCGGCTGCGTCCGGCCACACTTCGACGTCATCGAGCGTTCCTTCGAAAGGCGGCCCGCCCAGCTTTGCCTCGGGAACCAGCCGGTGAATCGCGGTGGCGAATTGTACATACAGAGCGCCATAGTCTTCGGGCAGCATGTGTTGCCCGTCCGCCTCTTCTCCCATCTCGATCCACGAGATGAGATAGTGGCGTTTGTAGAGATAGGCAATCTCGTTCGCCGCATCCTCTGGCGTGGAATACAACATCGCAATCGGAACCATGGTGGGAAGTCCGCGGGTAACTCCGCTTGAGAAGAAGAAGTCGAATCCGACTTGGTCTCCTCGCGATTCGTCCATATCGGAAGCTGCATGCCATGGGTCAACCGAAGAAGGCCAGGTCACGGTCTGATTGCGGCTGGGGAAATGAGTGACGTAATCGTTGAACTGTCCGTCTGCCGAGAGCGCCCCGGCATAGAGTTCATTGATCGCGTATCCGACGCAATTTCGCTTGTCGGCTGAACCATGACTGTCGCAGGTGTTCGAGGATTCCGTCATCCAGATGCGGATGTATCTCACCGGGATCATCCAAGAAACCAGCTTCAGCGTGACGGTGCCGCCCTTGCCTTCGGTGATCGTGCCCAGCGGAAAAGTTTGCCACGTGCCCTTGGTCGTGCCGTCATAGAAGGGTTCCAGTTCGCCGGTCCAGAACTGGACTGAGTAGTGGGTCGCGTAGGGGTCGGCCCACGCGATCCGTATGGCATTGACGGGGATTTTGCTGCCCAGATCGATCATTACCCATTGCGGGTGCAGCGAGTCATCTTCGCCGGTAAAGGCTTTGGTGAGGTACGGATTGCTCTTCCAGTACGATTTCGGGTCGCCGTCGGTGAGCCGGGACCAGCCGTTGCCGTCGCCCCGGCTAAAGCCACGGTGCGGCAGCGGAGCTGCCCAGGAATGGCGGATCATCTCGGCGGTTGGCTCCGCGCTGCCCACAAAGTAGCCCTGCTGTTTCTCCGCGTCGCTCCACGTGCCGCGAGGGTTCCAGTGCCAGGCTTCGACCATGAGTTCCGTGTTCTGGCGATAAGTTACGGTTTGCCATCCCGCGCCGAGAATCTCGTGGAGGACCGGGTCGGTCAGCAAATGCTCCGGCGTTCCCGTCTTCAGCCGATCAATGGCCGCGCCCAGAGCACGGAAGGGGCTGAACGTGTTGGCGACGTGCGACGGCGCGGCATCGACCACGACCGTCTGAGCGATGGCAGCGTTCGCTGTCCAAAGAAAGAGCCCGATCCCAACACAGATTCCGACAACCTGCGCTTTGATGCCCGACGCCATAGCCGCCTCCTCCTGGAATCCGCCGTGCGCAATGCGTTCTGGCTTACGGAAATCCAGCATAGTCCGCCTTCCTTTTGCGCCTCTCTCGCACACAGCAGGTTTCTCAGCGCGGCTCAGCTGAGGAGGTACCAGAGATGTCTCTGCCGCTGTGCGACCTTCAGCCGACCGACGCTGCTTACTCCGTGGGGCTCGGCAATAGAAATGGAGAGCAACACGGCTTCGCCGCGGGCTGGAACTCCATCAATTCCACCCGAATTCCGTCCGGGTCGAACAAGTTGTATTGCCACTTGCCATCGCGCCCAATCTGCGGCGGTGAGTGCTTCGCGGTCATCCTGTCGCCTGCGTAGAGCAGAGTCACAGCCTTCTCCATGTTCGGCACACCCAACGAAAAATGATCGAGCACGCCCACCGTGTCCTGCGACATCGCCGGCGGGATCCCAGTTTTCTCCGGGCCTTTCACCATCATGTATTCGAACCAGTCGGTGCCGTCCGGCACCTGCTGAGAGACCCAGTCCGTCGCATCTGCCTGCATACCGCCGTGCCAGTAAGGCCGGAAGCCCAGCAGCGCGCGGTAGAAAGAATCCTCCGCCGCAGCGTCGTGAACGATAAATCCAATGTGAATAACATGATGGCTCAGCGGATTCACCGGCACAGACATCGGATGCTCCGGCGGCTGCACGAACTCGATCCGGTTTCCTTCCGGATCTTTTACCTCGAAATATTCACTCCCATCGCTACCCTTCGTCACCGTTGCAGGAACGGCCACGCCGTGAGACGCAAGGTATTTCCTCAGCCCCTCCGAGTTGACGGTGTTGTATCCGGCATGATCGAGACGATTGACCGAGGCTGGCCCCTGGGGCAGAGGCAGCACCTCGACGAACTGAATTGGGTTGAAGTAATAACGAACGCCAGCGGGATTCTGCGGGGCCGCTCCCTTCATCGCGCCCAGGTCGTGCACATAGAAACGCTCAGCCTGTGCCGCGTCCGAGGTGTATACGCTCAGGTGCGATATGCCGGTAATTTTCGGCCGGTCGTTTGGCCGTTCCTGGCCAAAGGCGAACGCCACAAAACACAGACCCATCGCCGCCAATCCTACAGCCGTTCGCAGTCTTACTCTGATTTCCATTGCCCGCTCCTCGTTGTCATTCAGATATGTCATGCAGATTCGTCATGCAAAATCTCTTCGGCAGCCATGCCGTTACGCGATCGGTGCGCCCGCCGCCTCGTAAATCGCTTCGATAGCGAGCATATCTTTCAGGCCCTCTTCGCCGGGCGATTCCGGCTCCTGGTTATTGCGGACGCAGTCGGCGAAATGCTCGGCCTCCAGCACAAACTGAAATGGAAGCTTGCCGGTGCCCATCCGTTCGATAGGCCGATCGCCGACAGTGCCGCGCACGTGGACGCCTTCATAGAAATACGCAGGCTCAATCACGAGATAGCCCTTTTCGCCATTGATGTCCAGGGAGCACGGCCCGATCTGGCCGTACGAGCAGCCACAAGCCGCGATGATGCCGGACGGAAGCTTCATCGTCCACTCCATCGACTGCTCCACCTCGGCGAAGCGACCACTCTGATCGCGCGTGGCCACCACCGCTGTAAATTCCGTGGGCTCCTCCCCGGTGATATGCCGGATCGCGTTCAGCGGGTAGATGCCGAGGTCCATCAACGCTCCGCCCCCGGCGAGCTTTCTGCTGAACCGCCATCCCGCAGGCATCTGCGCCAGGAAGCTGCCCTGGAACGACTCCAATTGACCGAGTTCGCCCGACTTGATGATCTGGAGAGCTTCGATCCACGTGGGGTCGTAGTGCACGCGGTATGCAATCATCAGCTTGACCTTGGCCTGGCGGCAGGCGTCGATCATCTTACGGCACTCGGCGCTCGAAATCGCCATCGGTTTTTCGCACAGCACGTGCTTGCCCGCCTGCGCGGCCCGCACCGTGTATTCGCAATGCATACTATTCGGCAGGCCCACATAAACGGTGTCCACATCCTTATTGTCGAGGATGCGGTCGAAGGTCTCATAGGTATAGATCGAGGTTTTCGGAATGCCATACATCGCCGCGTACTTCACACCCTTGGTGTCCGGATGTCCGGTCACAAGCGCGGTGATCTTCGCGCTCTGTGAGTTCGCGCAGGCGCTCATGAAGATTTCGGAGATCCTCCCCAGGCCAATGGCAGCGTAACCGACGGGCTTTGGTGAGGCGCCAGTTTTTTGGGCGAGCGAAGGCAGGCAAGTCCAGGCCAACGCCAAGGCAGAGAGTTTGGTAAAGTCGCGGCGGTCCATGCGAAATACTTTATGCAGATTTATCGGAGAAGTCGAGCGCCGGTCCGCGATTTTCAATTGCCAATCCGCTTTGCCTG
>JBKQRC010000018.1:0-33591 GCA_052326105.1 Candidatus Sulfotelmatobacter sp.
GCCCTCCAGCAGCAAATCGTGAAGGAGTACCTTGCATATCACGACGCAGTTTTCGCCTATACCGAGCAGCTTTCCGTCAAAGTCGTAGGCTACGAGCCGAAGCAGATTTTGCTGCTACACGCGAACCATCTGGAAGCTGACCACATCGGCGAGTTGCTCGACGCGCTGCGCAGGCGCGGATACCGCTTCATCACATTGCATGACGCACTCAGCGACGAGGCTTACAGTCTTCCCGACGCCTACGTGGGCGAGGAAGGCACCGGCTGGCTCGACCACTGGGCGATCACCCAGGGCAAGATTCCGCAAGGCGCACCGGTTTTCCCACAGTGGGTGATCGATCGCGCAAAGGAACTGCGGCTCTCGACCGCGCAGTGAGCGCCGAGATGCAATAAAGGGAGCCGGAAACACACAGAGAGACTGACCGGCATTTCTCTTTCTCAGGGTGAGACCGAGGCGTCCGGCGGAGAATTCTTGGACTACGACTGTGGTGTTGTTTGCGGACAAACATGAGGCGTGCAATGTCGCGCGTCAGAATTTTCCCCGCTACAAAAATCAGTTACAAATCAGATGGCCGGTTTTTCATGGACTTAGATGCACCAAATTTGCTGTCCGTGCGCGGCTAAGTCCTTTGTTTGACGTTTTCAGGCGGATTCGAATCCCTCCCTCTCCGCCATAATTCCGACCCCATCGCAATTCTGCGCTCGGCAGCCTGTAACTGCCCCACTCAAGCCAAAAGCGGGCTTGAGTGGGCCACCCGCCCCTGATCTTTCCGCGATGAAGGTTGGCAATAGGAGAACTCATATGGGTTCCGAATTCAGAGAACTCAGCGCGCGGGAGAAGGGTTTAGTGGAGAAGCTACTGAATGCAGCCCCTCAAGGCGTCGCGGAGGCCACATTGGAGAAATTGCTTACTCCCCAGCTTCCGTTTGCATTTACGGCATAGTAGTAAGTTGTGCCATTCGTGACCGTCGTGTCGGTGAAAGTCGTTGCGGTCGGCGGATTTTGAAGGGGCAGGTACCCCGTGACCGGACCGCTGGTCGGGGGCGTGGTGCTCGTCGTGGAGCGCCAAACGTTGTAGGAATAGGCCTCGGCGTAAGCGTTCCAATTCAGCGTTACCTGACCGCTTGCCGCCGTCGCAGTCAGGCCTTTGACTGGCGCGGTCAGGTTCTTTCCACCGTGACCACCAATGATTCCGCACCCCGCGACAACAAAGCACAACAACAGGGCAAACATGGACACAGCGGGCCGACCCAGCCTGACGATCTTCGACTGTCTCATGGCAATATCCTCCCCAAGCTCGCTCGCGATAACAGACCTTTTGGCGGGGTGGCCCGCTCAAGCCCGTTTTTGACTTGAGTGGGGCGATAGACCACAATTCTCAGCACTACTTCTCTTCCTTATCCCCGGCCGTAAACACCGTCCACGGACCCGCCTTCATGTCGCGGAGCAGCGGCTTCTGCCAGGAATATTCGGGGTAATCCTTAAGAAAAGGCTCGGCCAGAAAATCCGCTCCGCAGGGATGCCCCGCCCGCGCCACAAAGCTCATTTTGGCCACCATCGCGCTGTCGGTGGCTTTGCCCTGCACCGCCCCGGCGGGATCGTAAGCTCCCCACTCCCACTCCTTCACTCCCCGCGGAGAAGCGTCTACGTGCCCGCACAGGCCGCGCTCGTTCGGTTGTTCTTTTTTTTCGTAACTGTCGAAATGATCCGAGAGAAACTGCTGCGCCATGACCACATCAATCTTGCCCTTGGCCTCAGTCATCAATTCTTCCCAGCGGGCATGCCGGGCATTCGGCGAGGATGAGGCGTCGTTGGGATCGAATGTGGTCTCCTCGCGAATCATCCTGGGATCGCGGGCAAAATTCGAACTGACAAAATATCCATCCTTCGTCCGCCACAACGGGGTGTTCTTCAGCCCCAGTTCCAGGTAGGCGATCTCTCCCGTCTTGCGGTCGCCGATCAGCCAGTCGTTGGCATAGCCGCCATTGTTGCCTTCCTTGATGATGCGCACGTAGTCGTCAATGCTGTTGGCGTATTGCAGCGCCTTGCGCGAGCGCATGAACTCCGGCTTCCCTTCCGGATCCCATCCTTCGAACTGCGTGATGGTCGTTTCAGTGATCATCATGCCCGAGGAATTCACGCCGAAATCGTCGTCACTGGTAATCACTCCGGGAAAGCCATCCATCAGAATGCGGTTGCCGTGTTCCGGCTGGATGTCAAAAACGATGACCCAGCGTTCCCCCGCCAGATAGCTGGTCCAGTTGTTGTGGGCGATGACGATCTGGTGATCTTTGGTAACGGTGCCGGTGGCGATGAATGCGCTGCAGTTGCCCGGAGCCGCGAGCTTTGGCTCCTTGGCCGTCTTCTGCTGCGGGTTCATCTGCTGGTTCGTCGTTTTCTGCGCCGTTTTCTGGTTCGTCGCTTTTTCGTTTAACCAGGGCACGTAATAGTCGGGCACTTCTTCAAACGCATTCAGCGCCACGATGTCATAGACGTCGAGGTCTACGCCGTGCGCCTTCACTCCATCGGCAATGCCCTGCAACTCCTGCTGATATTCCGGATCAATGTGAGGCCAGAGCATTTGCCGCGCGGTGGTGCGGAAGAATTCCCAATCGCGCTGCGTCTCGCGCGTATCGAACAGCTTGATCGCCTCCATCGCGTCGGCAATTTCCGGAGCCAGCAGATACCCATGCTGGAATCCGATCTGGGAGGGCGACCCTTCCACGTGGACATACGTCCATCCGCCTTTCTGGAAGCGGTACGCCTTTTGTAAACGAGCATCCGGTGAGCCTGCGGCCGCCGCAAACGCCCCTGCCGCCGACATCAACGCAAACACACAGATACCGCGCAAGAACCTGTTCGACATGAATGCATCTCCTGGAAAGCCAGACGAGTCTCGGCAGTGGCTCAGTTTGACCTTTGACTCTGCCTTCGGCGTCATCCCGAAACCCATCGCTCCTCAGCCGGGTGAGAGCCTGAACTACCGCTCGCTGAGGATCACGCCGTCGGCGTGAAGACGTTGAGATCCAAACTGAGCCAATGCCCAAATCTGACGCAAACATTCTAGCCCATCACCGATTTTCCAGGATTCCCGCCTCCGTTCCGCCGGGAAAAACAGGATCATCGGAAAACTGCCTGGAAGACCTCGTGCGCCCTTCGGCGAATGTTGCGGGGAGTCAAAAACTGGGGATTGTGCCAGAGAAAATACAGCATGCGGGCGGGATTACGGTGGACGGAGCGCTCGACGTACAGGGCGGCTTTCTCCAGGTCGCCGCGCGTTTCGGTCCAGGGGAGCCTGACCCAGGGGATCTGCCCATCCAGAGTCCAGTCCCCCTGCAGCGTGCCGGCCAACTTCGCCGCATCGTGGACCGCCGTACCCGGCAAGGGATACAGGTAGGGCACCGAACCGATAATAATCTGGTTGCTTCTGAGGAACCGCACTGTCTCCTCGATGGTCTCGCGCGTCTCGGCGGGCATCCCGACCATGATGTCGCCGGTGCAGAAGATACCCGCCCGGTTCGTGAGGCGAATCGCACGAGCATTCATCTCGACGGTGGCATGCTTCTTCATGCAATCCAGCACGGCCTGGGAGCCGGATTCGATCCCGTAGACAATCTGGCGTACCCCGCAGCGCTTGAGCTTGCCCAGCAATTCCTCATCGACGGAGTTAACGCGGCTCCGCACTTTAAGGCGAAACCCGTATTTCCCGGCAATCAAACGATCCGCGATGGCATGACACCGTTTCTTGTTCGCGGTGAACGCGTCGTCCATGATGTGCACGTGCTTGATGCCACGGCTCTTGAGCAGGTCGAATTCCGCCATCACCGAGTCGACTCCCCGAAAGCGGTATCGCCGCTCGACCTTAAAGCAGAAAGAACATTCATAGGGACAGCCGCGGCTCGTGATCATCAGGTCGATTTTCGAGGCGACCGCTACGTAACCATAGAAGCCTTGGCGGTAGTAGCGGTCCAGGAATGAGCGATCCGGAACTGGCAAGGAGTCGAGGTCGCGAATTTCATCGCGCCGGTTCATTCGGATGCCGGTGCCATCGCGGTAGACCAGCCCGGCAACCGCTTCCGGGCCGCACTCGCCATCAATCATCCGTGCCAGGTCAATAATCGAACGATCGCACTCGCCCTGCATGGCATAGTCGAATTGCGGCATGGTCTCGAGTGACGCCGCCGCGAGGATGGTCGGATGATATCCGCCGATGACCATAGCAGCGTCCGGAACCGCCTTCCGCAGGCCGCGCGATACATGGTTCAGAATAGCCACGTACGGAGTAAAGCACGCCATTCCGATGAGCCCGGGCCGAAAGTCCCGAATTTCCTCGTAATAGGCCTCCAGCCTTGAGAACGGAGCGGCAAAATCGAAGACGCGAGTCTCGTATCCGGCGCGCTGCAGCACCGTTGCCAGCACGCACAAGTTCAGAGGCGGGTAAAGCGACAACCGGCCTTCATTCACATCGAAGGAAACCAGAGCTATGCGAACCATGGGGACCAACGGTTCTGCCAGATTGCCAACGGGCGGGCCAATCAGCATACAGTGGGCGCGTTGGCCTTGCCAGTCAAATTTTGGAGAATACTTAAGGTACGCTCACCCTCCGGCCTCGTGGGTCGGGTCTAAATGTCGGTCCGCTGCTCGGGATAGCGCTTGAGATACCAGCACGGCAGCGATCCGCCGTGCGGAAACACCGCGTTGACGCAGGTCCAGGCCTGCGGAGGGTCGAACATGAAGGTGGTCTTCCCGTTCTTCTGCAAAACCGCATAGTAGTGCCGCACCACGACCGAGCCGTAAGGACTCCAGTTGGCCGTCGCGCGAACCCGGAAGACCGCATAGTCCAGGGCGAAGGCGATCAATCCGGCGAGCGCAATGGACACAAGCGCCGTAACGAAGATCCGCCGCAGTCGCGTTCTGAGGTTGCGCACGGGAACAGGAGGCTGGTTCACAAAGTTGAGATTATAGTCCGCGCGGCCCCGGCATGGCCTCATGGGGAATGTCTCCGTTCGCAGAAACAACCATGTGGGACAGCCGCCCCAGCCTGCCCTGAGCGGAGTCGAAGGGGCTGTCCGGTCGAGCGCAGCTCGACAGCGCATTCCGTCCGAGCCCCCAAACTCAGACATCGCCTCTTCTCGTTGACAAAATTCCGTCCTACAGGCAAACTACCGCATTCGCCGGGAATTGCTTCTGGCGAGCGCCGGAGGGCGGTCCAGAGGCAAGGCTAACCCTCCAGCCGTATACTCAGTCTTAGACTCGTCCATGGCCATGACCGAGCAACGGGTGTCGTACACGCTTGACTCCTCCTTGGAGACGATTGACAGTGCCGAAGCGAAGGCGACCCGCATTGCCACCGACCTCGGCTTCGATGAGGACGAGGTCCTGCAGATTTCCATGGCTGTGCGCGAGGGTGCCGTCAACGCCGTGTTACACGGCAACGGTTATGCCCCGGACAAGAAAGTCACCCTCGCTTTTGAGCACACTGGCGGCAGCCTGGTCATCACCATTTGCGACCAGGGCAGGGGAATGGACCTAAGCAAAATCCCCAACCCCCTGGCGCCGGAGAATCTGCTCAAAACGTCGGGACGCGGAATTTTTCTGATGCGCTCGTTCATGGATGTGGTCGAGATTCGCCCTTCCCAGACGGGCACCGAACTTAAATTGATCAAGCACGTCCACGGCCCAACCGCGGACGGCAAGGAGGCTTCTCAGTGACCATGAAGGTTGGTAGTCGGCAGGTGGATGGAGTCACCATTGTGGATTGCAGCGGGCGTATCACGCTGGGCGAAGGTAGCGTTATTCTGCGCGACATGGTCCGCGATCTGCTTTCCAAGGGCAACAAGAAGATCGTGCTCAACCTCGCGGAAGTGAACTACATTGACAGCTCCGGCATCGGTGAACTGGTCAGCGCCTTCACCACCACCAAGAATCAAGGTGGCGAATTGAAGCTCCTGAACCTCACCAAGAAGGTCAACGATCTGCTCCAGATCACCAAGCTCTACACCGTCTTTGACGTGAAAGACGACGAGGCTTCGGCGGTCAAGTCGTTCAAGTAGTTCTCTCGTCAGCGATTACGGGCCCCATGTCTCGCATCCTCTGCGAGATGTGGGACCAGCGTCGTCGCTCCGCTTTTTGTCTTGACCTGATACCTCAGGCGGAGTCAAGCTGTGGGCTGGAAGGCAACCCCTCGGTCAGGGCGCGGCTCTAACACGCCCAGGAGGTCGTCTATGAAAGTCATCCGGCTTGGATCCTGCCTAATACTTAGTCTTGCTTTGGCCTGCTTCGCCCTATCCTGCGGAAGTAGCAGCCGACATCTTCAGTCCATCACTCTCACCCAGACCGCGATCAACAATGGCCAGGAGGATCAATTTGTGGCGACCGGCACTTTTTCAGCGCCGCCGACCACGGTGACCCCGCTGCCGGTCGACTGGACTGTCCAACTGATGGCGCCTCCGCCACCGACGTACACCTACACCCTGACCACTCAGCCGTACGTGGTCAACTGCACTACGGTGGGACCGGAATACGGTCCCGTAGTGGCCTTTGCGCCCCCGGATCCGAATGCTCCGACGAGCGGGACAAGCAAGATCGTGGTTACCGGGGCGGCTATGCCCGCTGCTTGTCTGACAGGTGGGCAGTCCGTGCGGTGACTTGAGGGGGCGTGAGCGAGACGGCCGCGCGGCGATTGGTCCGTTCCATTCCGGGAGAGCCCTGCACATTTTTTTCTCTCCGTCACAGACTGCGTGCCGCAGTATTCCTAGAATCGAAGCATGCAGCCCCTGACATATGTGGGGACGGACGCCCTCGTTCGTCCGGCCGGGCAAGGCCCGGCAGCGTGCTCAGCCTTGGCCAGAATATGGGCTCCCGTCGCGGTGCTGATGCTGTTGCTCGCGGCCCCATTCCTCTCCGCCTCGGATTGCATCCCCATCGGCGAAGCCGGCCAGCACGTCGGCGAGACCAAGTGCGTCACCGGAAAGGTTCTGCGCGTCAAGGTCAGCGCGACCGGAGTTCACTTCCTCGATTTCTGCCAAGATCAGATGGCCTGCCCTTTCACCGTCGTGATCTTTTCCCACGATTTGAAGGATGTCGGCGACGTGCGTGGCCTGGCCGGCCGCACCATTGAAATTCACGGGTCCATCAAACTCTATGATGGCCGCGCCGAAATCATCCTCAACCGCATCAGCCAGATCACGGGAGGCGCAGCCCTGATTCCACCGCTCCCCAAAACCTACGATGTCGAGAACCGCGGCCACTACAGCGCCGGCCACTTTCGTCCCAGCAAGAAACCCGCGAAGGTCAAGCCCACGCCTAACCCTACCGCTACGTACGATGTCGAAGGCGACGACCCACCGTAGACTCCTCACGGATCAGCGCCTCTGGGCTGGATTGCATCGATGTCACTGAGTGCTAACGCCTGATTTCGACAGGCAACGTGAGAATTAGCCTTACGTGTGAAGCGTGGTCACTTCACATCACGAATCAGCACCACAGTAGCAGCCGGGCCGTGACGTGTCCCGAAGGACTTGTTAAGATTGGCCGAAGATTTAACGGCTAGTGCGCACACTGAGGAGGATTCACGAAATGAGCACACGATCGTCGGTCGCCGTCATTCTGATCTGCGGATTCACATCACTATTGCTCGCACAAGCTCCACCAGCGCCACCCAAGCCTGGTCCCGAACACAAGAAGTTGGAGTACTTCCTTGGCAAATGGACTGTGGAAGGCGAGATTAAAGCCAACGAGTTTGTGCGGGCCGGTAAGACGGTCCAAACCGAAACAAATACATTGGGGCCGGGGGGATTCTATGTCGAGAGCCGCTCTGAAGGCCAATTACCGACGAGATTTGGCTTCATCGCCTACGACAGCCATGCGAAGGTCTACACATCCTATTACGCCAACAGTGGCGGACTCGTGGGTGCGGGCACAGGAACGGTTAACGGAAATACTTGGACGTGGATGGTGGAAGACAAGTTTGCGGGCAATGCCATCAAAGGAAGAACTACAGTCACGGTCTTATCACCCTCGCAGTATACGTTCAAGTATGAAATGGCCGACGAAAAGGGCGGTTACACAACCATTCTGGAAGGCAAAGCCACCAAAGACGAGCGCTAGAGACGCAGGCACGACTTCAGGATGTTCAACCGAAAGCCTTCAGACTCCACTGTGTTAAGGATCATCAAATCGCAACCCAAGTGATCTGAGCAACAATCCAGAGAGTTTTCTTCACGACTAAGGATCGTAGCCGATCGAAGCAGTAAAGATGGTCCCGTCCGTAACTGTTGAAACAGCCCGATTTCACTCATTGACCCGGTGTCCCAGGGTTTGGAGGCACGATATTTGCGTGGCGAGCGACCTCCTGCAAGACACCGGCACGTCTCATCCAAACACCCGTAAAGCGAAGGTGCTCGGTTTTCCCTACATTCGGCATTTTCCCGCCCCACACCACAGTTTCACTCCCAGCCACAATCACCACATCGCCATAGACATGCATGTATTCGATCTGCCGGTCGTAAGAAGGAATGGCTAAGAAACCAGAGTCAACCATCCCAAGGACCTGCTGCTTCGTTACGAACCTGTTGAGCGGATTTGTGACTACAAAATCATCTGACCACAAATGCGCCATCGTTTTCGAGTCGTTATGGATGAACGCCTGAACCTCTTCGGCATTCACCCTTCGAACTTCGTTCTCAATGCGCTTATCGTCGCTGCCCGAGCTTTCGACAACTTGGCCTCCAACAGTTGGCGGGGCTACAAACGTCACTGCGGCGAGCAGCACGATGTGTCCAATGAGGGTTCTCATTTTTGAAAGTCCTCCAGCATTCGGCGTAGGATCTGATCACCTACACGATTATGCAGGATTTCGTTGAACAGCAGGTCCGGTAAAGATCGCAGTTGTCGTAATATCGCCATTGCACTCAAAATCCCCGAAAGAAGCGAACAGAAGGCGCAAGCTTGTGACATGGCCTGTTAACAGCAGTTACTGCACTTCCTTCTTCAGATTGACAGGCGGAGCCACGAAGATTCGGCAAGACCCGCATCCCGTCGCTCTATACTTTCGACTCGCAACCATGCGGAGAACTTTCAGGTCGAGAGACTTGCTTCCTGAGCTACGGCTTATGAATGCATCTCGCACCTGCCCTGCCCCGGTCAGGGCAAAGGCAATTTCTGGTCGTCTCTCGGAGTCCAGAATCTCGCCTTTGGTTGACTGCACATCGTAGGTGAAGTCTTCGTCTGGTCTGCAGCGTGCGAAGAGCGCGGGTTCGGGAGCCACATCGCTTCCCTCGATTAGCGTGCAATGGCTGTCCCTGCAGTACTCGGAATATCTCGGATACAGACTCAACCCAGAGATTCTTCCTTTCTCACATGAAATTATTATCGTTGCTGGCGGCTCCGGTGTCAGCGACACTGCCCGGAGTGGGGGGGCACGCTTGTTCCCGCCAGTGACCACAGAACAAAAGCTGTTGCTATGCCCAGTACCAACGTGAGGGTGAGCACCGATCCTGCAAGTACGGTTTTCGTTGTCATCGCCGGGGCTACCCAGAAGCCTGATTGCTCCCTGTTCCTATTAGACCCCTTGGCTCATCCAAAGTTCCAGTCTAGCTGGGAGCACGTTGCAGAGGTAAAGTCGTGCGGCGGCGGCTTGCTGGCTGGCGTAATATCCCGATAGCGCTCATTGGCCCGGGAGCTTTTGAAGAAGAGGATCGTCTTCCTCGGAAAAGGACGAGACCCTTGCCCGACACGGACGGCTCAAACCATTCCCTTCCGCAGCTCCTCCAGCGGATACTTCGTCCCTCTCCACTCAATCCCGTCATTCCACAGCGTCAGCGTCATCGAGCGCAGCAGCGTGTAGATGAACAGCGCCGTGCTCACCGGATGCAGCAGGAAATAATACGGCGGAATCGACGACCGCCGCGACATCCCGAAATAAATCAGAAACATGGACCCCAGCGCCACCGCATACGGCACCCGCGCCCATCCCTGTGCCAGCGCCACGCCGAGAAACGGCCCCCAATTCACGAACGCCAGCCCCAACGCCGAAATCAACGTGCGCCACGACTGAAACGACAGCACGGCGAAAAAATTCTTGGTCAGATTATTCACGATGCCCATCGCCCCTTGCGCCCAGCGAATCGAAACCAAATCTGCGCCAAACACATTGCGCTGCGCAAAGCCCGCTTTCTTCACGATCTTGCCCAGCTTCATGTCGTCGAGCACTTCCATGCGCAGGGTTTCATACGTCCCCACCGCCTCATATACGCGCCGCCGCACCAGATTGAACGCGCCCACGCCCATATGATCGTCGGTCGTGGGATCGGCCACCTTCCACGGCCGGTGCCCGAAGGTGAACATGGTCTGGAAAAACGCGATCATCATGTACTCGCCCGGCCGCTTCATGATCATCTGCGGAAACAGCACCACGTGGTCCGCGTGTTCCGCCTCCGCATATGCGAGCGCCCGCCGCAGCGACTCCGGCTTGAACAGCACGTCGGCATCGGTGAAAAGCAGCCATTCTCCCGTCGCCTCGTTCGCTGCCGTCCACATGGCATGCGCCTTCCCCAGCCAGCCCGCCGGCAATTCGTCATGCTGGATGACGTGGAAGTCTGGATGAGGGTGCCCCGTCCTTGTCTTTCCGTTCTTTGGAGAGACAGAGCCTGCCCTGAGCTTGTCGAAGGGGCGGGGATTTTTCTCGACCCTCTCCATGATCTCGCCCGTGCGGTCCGTAGACCGGTCGTTGACCGCGATCACTTCATAATTGTCGTAATCAAGCGCGAGCAGTGTGCTCAGCGCCTGCTCAATGGATTCTTCTTCGTTGCGCGCCGGGACAATGATGGAAACGCGCGGATTCCCTGTCGGCGAAACCGGGTTGCGATCCCACTCCGGACGCGAAACGTCGGCCACGCTGGGCATGCCGAGCGCCGCGTCCACAATGCGCGAAAGCCACGCCAGCGCCAGAATTATTCCAGCAATCCAGTAGAAGTAAACCATTCTATTCAGGGACTCTCTATGAAATCAGGAACGCAGTAATGCGCTTCTTCGCGCCCTTCGCGGTATTTCTTCGCCTGCTTTTCGGTTCAAGTGTTTTGACGCGGTCTGTCCGCCGAACTCCATTCAGCCGCGGTCGGCCGCGATTGCGGGCGCAAATTTCATCCCATAGAACAGTATGGCAGAGGAAATCCCCATGGCGATCACCGGCAGAATAAATGCCGACTGCAGCGAGCGCTTGTCGGCCACCCACCCCATCATGGTCGGCGAAGGCACGTCGCCCAAAATGTGAATAATGAAAATATTCACTGCCAGCGCCGTCGCCCGAATGTGCGCCCCCACCGAATTGATCACCGCCGCGTTCAACGGAGCGGTGTTGAGCAGGAGAAAAAACGCCGCTACCCCGATCGCCGGCATCATCGCCGGGCCTTTGGCAAACAGCGCCACAATCATCACCGGTATGCCCAGCAGCATGCTGGCTGCCGAGACCAGATAATAGGAGCTCTTCATGCGGGGTAGCAGATAATCGCCCAGCCATCCCCCCGCCAGCGCCGCCAGGATTCCATCCACCACAATAATGATGCCGAACGCAAAATTCGCCGCTTCCAGCGTGTAACCGCGCTCGCTGAACAGAAATTTCGGCATCCACACCTGAATGCCGCCCAGAGAAAACGTCATCGCCGCCATGCCCAGCGTCGCGGTGAGAAATGCCGGATTGCGCGCCAACCCCAGAACCGTTCCCCGCTCCGGCGTTTCCTTCGGCGAATCAAACTGCCCGCGTTCCGGTTCCTTCAGAAACAGCACCGCCAGCGCCAGCACGAAGCCAGGAGCCGCCGCAACGTAAAACGGAAATCTCCACCCATAATGCGGAGCCAGATACCCGCCCAGCAGGTATCCCGCCGCCGACCCCACGGGAATCGCCAGATAGAACACGCCGAGAATCCGCCCTCGCACCTTCTCGGCAAACAGGTCGGCCACAAATGTCGGCGCGATCGTAACGAACGTCGCTTCGCCCACGCCCACCAGCGTGTGCCGGATCAGCAACTCCGTGTAATTGTGCGTGACCGCCGTGAGCAGCGTGAGCCCGCTCCAGAACAGCGCCCCCAGCACGATGATCAGCTTGCGCGAGTAGCGGTCCGCCAGCGGCCCGACAAATGGCGCCGCAATCATGTAAAACCCAAGAAACGCGCTGGTCAGATACCCGATTTGAGCGTTGGTCAGGTGAAATTCATCCTGTACCAGCGGCTGCACCGCAAACAGCACATTGCGGTCGACGTAGTTGAGCAGGTTGAGCGCTGTCAGGACGATCAGCGCCGTGCGCGGCTGGAGTTCGGACTGGCTCACGGATCGTGTGAATATAACATGCCGGAAGGAAACAGATCGGGCATGCGCTAATAACGATTGACATTATTAACGATACCCGTTATTATCGAGCCGTGATCAAGAGCTTCGCCGACAAAGCAACGGCGGAGATTTGGGCGGCCGGGAAGACCCGCGGCGCTCCGCCCTCGGGCGTGACCAAGCGTAAGCTCGCAATGCTGGACGGAGCCGTTGAGCTCGACGACTTGAAAACGCCTCCCGGGAACCGCCTGGAGAAACTTCGCGGTAATCGGCACGGGCAGCACAGCATTCGGATCAACGATCAATATCGAATCTGTTTTGTGTGGCGTGGGCATGATGCCCACGAGGTGGAAATCACCGACTACCACTGAGAAACAGATCTAAATGAGCAAAGATAATCGAGGGTACTCCGATGGCACACGAAAACATCCCCAGAAAAGGCACACCCAGCTGGCGCATCCATCCCGGCGAGATTTTGCGCGAGGAGTTCCTAAAGCCGTTCGGTATGTCCGCCTACGAACTGGCCAAGCGGCTGCACGTCCCCGTGCCCCGCGTGAATGACATTGTGTTGGAACGGCGCGGCATCAGCGCCGATACTGCCGTCCGGCTATCGCGCTTCTTCGGCACCACGGACCAGTTCTGGCTGAACTTGCAGACCGCCTATGAGATCAGCCGGGTCAAGGCGGAACATGCGGATGACATTGCGTTGATCAAACCGCGCGCCGCCGCCGCGGGCTAGCTCTTAACGGGCCGCGGCCACTTGGCCACGATCGTGGTCGAAATTCCGCCCCGCGGACGGAACTCGCCCTTCACTTCCGCCCACTCCGGCTGGGCCCATTTCACCACATCCTCCAGGACGCGGTTGACCACATTCTCCTGAAAGATTCCCAGATTGCGATACGTCTGCAGATACTCCTTCAGCGATTTCAGCTCCAGACATTTCTTATCGGGCATGTAGCGGATGGTCAGTACCCCAAAATCCGGCAGGCCGGTTTTCGGACACACCGATGTGAATTCCGGATCGTCCACCACGATCTCGTACCCTGGAAACTGGTTGGGCCAGGTCTCAATCCCTGGAAACTTCGCATCCAGACCCGCAGCCGCGTGCTCAGGCGTATAACGAGGCGATTTAGCCATGCCGCTATTGTAGCGGCAGCCCAGATTCACCCGCAGCGATAGTGCAGCCGAAGCCGGCCGCCCGCATCCAAGAAGGTACCAGTCCTGACGCTGCATCCTGTACCAGCGACGACCTTGGCAGTGGTAAATTACTGCTTACAGTTATTCCTGCCGGACCTTGAAAGACAACAGGTTGGCCTCGACCAACAATTCGAATACCACGTCGCGCCGGCGCTGGGCTTGGCCTGTGCTTGCCCTGCTCGTCCTCGCACTGCTCTATTCCTGGTTTCACACCGCTCCTCTGAAGGTCTACGCCACTACCGTCGTGCGCGGTCCCATTCGCAGCGTGGTTTCCACCAACGGCAAGATTGAACCCATTCAAAATTTCGAGGCGCACGCTCCCATCGCGACCACGGTAAAACGCGTGTTGGTAAAGGAAGGCGACCACGTCCGCAAGGGCCAGCTGCTGCTGCAGCTCGACGACGCCGACATTCGCTCGCAGGCGGCCAAAGCGCAGGTGCAGATCAAGGCCGCGCAAGCCGATCAGTCCGAACTGAAAACTGGCGGCACGCAGGAAGAAGTCCTCACCTTGAACAATCAACTGGTCAAGGCTCGCAGCACCCGCGATGCGGCTCAGGCCAATCTTGAGGCCCTCCGGCGGTTGCAGAAGGAAGGCGCAGCCTCGACCGCCGAGGTCCGCGTCGCCGAAGATACGCTGCGGCGCGCCCAGGCCGACTTGACTCTGGCGCAAAAGAAGCAGAGAGACCGCTACTCCCCGCCCGAGGTTGCCAAGATCCAGTCCCAGGCAGCGGAAGCGCAAGCGGCCTACGATGCCGCCGAAGACGCTCTCACCAAATCCAGCGTCCGCGCCCCTTTTGACGGCATTGTCTATTCCCTTCCCGTCAAGCTCGGAGCCTTCGTCCAGGCCGGGGACCTGCTCCTGCAGGAAGCCGATCTTACCCGCCTGCTGGTCCGCGCCTACGTGGACGAACCTGATATCGGCCGTCTCCAGACCGGACAAAAGGTCGAAGTTACGTGGGACGCGGTCCCCGGCCGCATCTGGAACGGCACCGTCAGCACCGTTCCCTCTACCGTGAAGCTGCACCTCTCCAGAAATGTCGGGGAGACGACCTGCACCGTTGACAACCACGATCTTCGCTTGCTGCCCAACGTCAATGTCGGGGTGACCATCGTAGCCGCCGAGCACGACAGCGTCCTTACCATGCAGCGCGACGCCCTTCATTCCGACGACAGCAAGATCTTCGTCTATCAGATCTTCAACGGCCACCTGAAGCGTCAGACGGTTGAAATCTCTCTGCAGAATCTCACCCGCGTCGAGATTACCGCCGGCCTCGCCGAAGGAGCCGAAGTTGCTCTGTCGGCCGAAGAGTCCAAACCGCTCTTCGATGGCGCCGCCGTCAAAGTGGTGCCCTGAGTCATGATGTCTGCGGTGCCACGCAAAAGCCGTCCCCCGATGAAGCCGCTGTGGTTCTCGCTGCTCGCGCTCTTTCTCCTGCGCGTACCCGCCTCCGCCGATCCTCCCCTCAAGGACCTGCTGGCTGCCGGCCGCGTGGACGACGCCATTCAGACCTTGCAGCAGCAAGTCCAGCACTCCAGCAACGACGCCGAATCCTACAACCTGCTCTGCCGCGCCCACTTCATGCTGGAAGACTGGGACAGTGGCATTCCTTTCTGCGAGCGCGCGCGCGATCTCGATCCGCGCAACAGCATCTATCAGCTTTGGCTGGGCCGCATCTACGGTGAAAAGGCCGATCATTCCGGATTCTTGTCCGCCGCCGGCCTGGCGAAAAAAGTCCGCACCGCTTTTGAGCGAGCCGTGGAATTAGATCCCCAGAACTGGGGAGCTCGCGCCGATCTCGCTGAGTTCTATCTCGAAGCTCCGGGCATTGTCGGCGGCGGCGAGGACAAGGCCCGTGCCCAGTCCGACGCCATCGCGCCAATGAATCCCGGCTTGGCGCATTGGATTGCCGCTCGCATCGCTGCCAGAAACCACGACACCGCTTCGGCGGAACGCGAATATCGCGCCGCCATCGCTGCCAATCAATCTCTGGGCCGCGCCTGGGTTGACCTCGCTGGTTTTCTTTTCCACAACAACCGCCTGGACGAGATGGAGCGAGTCTTGGACAATCTCGAATCCGTTCAGGTCGAACAGCGCGAGGCTTTGCGCGACGCCGCCAGCGTGTTACTCCGCGCCGGACGCAACTTTCCCCTCGCCGTGCGCCTGCTGCGCCGTTACCTTTCGTCCCCGGTCGAAGAAGGTCCGGCTTTCAAGGCGCATGATCTGCTGGGCCAGTTGCTGGAAAAGCAAGGCGACCGCCGCGCCGCCGCCGTCGAATACCGCGCCGCCCTGGCCCTCGCTCACACGTACGCGCGCGCTCAAGAGGACTTGAAACGAGTCGAGCCTTGACCCTGCTGCAAGAGGCGGGTGCCCCACCCTTCTCGCGTTCTTTGCGAGAGGGTGGGGATTTTGTTTTGGAAGGTCAGGCGGGTGCCTCATCCCAACGTCGGCGGGTGCCCCACCCTTCTCGCGTTCTTTGCGAGAGGGTGGGGATTTTGTTTTGGAAGGTCAGGTGGGTGCCTCATCCCAACGTCGGCGGGTGCCCCATCCTTCTCGCGTTCCTTGCGAGAGGGTGGGGATTTTGATTTGTCCTCCCATCTTCGCGTTTAGAATCGTGCAGGCATCGAATTGTTCATAAAATCATTTCCAGATCACTTTGGAAGGGACGCAATGAAAAAACCCTGCCGTGGTGCGCACTGCGCAAAATGGATTCTGTCAGTCCTTTTACTTCCCTCCTCGCTCCTGGCTGAACCTGTTCCCCTCAAGCGCGTCGTCGAGCTCGCCCTGGCTCATGCCACCGGAGCCGGGATTGCCGCCGCGGACGAGCAGCACGCCGCCGCCGGATATCGCGAACTGCGCAACAACTACATTCCTCAGCTCACCACAGGAGCCGGCCTGGGATACTCCTATGGTTTTCCTCTTGGGCTGGAAGGCTCCGCCCCGTCGCTGTTTAACCTCAACGCGCAGTCCGCGCTGCTGAACCCGTCTTTGCGGGATTTCGTTCGTGCCGCCAAAATCGAATCCTCCGTCGCCGCGCTCAAGAACAAAGATGAGCGCAATCAGATTATCCAGGACGCAGTCCTGAGCTACGCCGAGCTCGCCAAGTGGGAACAGCGCCTCTCGCGCTTGCAGCAAACCGAAGCCGACGCCGTCAAGATGCAAGCCGCCGTCGCCGAGCGCGTGAAAGAAGGCGTGGATAGTGAACTCGATGGAGACCGCGCCCGCCTGTCCGCCGCGCGCATTCGCCAGCGCGTCGTCGAGGCGCAAGGCTCGGCCGACGTGCTGCGCGAACATCTTTCCAAGCTCACCGGCCTTCCCGCCACCAGCATTCAGACCGAGCCGGATGGACTCCCCGATTTCCCCGCGCTCGCCCAGGACTCATCCGTTTCCACCCACGCCGCCGACGCAAATCCTGCCGTTCAGGCCGCCGTGGAACATGCCCACGCCCAATATGTGCGCGCCGAGGGAGAGCACCGCGCCTTCTGGCCCACCTTCGATTTCGCGGCGCAATATGCTCTGCTCTCCACGTTCAACAATTTCCAGAACTATTACATTCCGGAGAAGCCGTGCACTGTGTCGTCGGGGACATTCCTTTGTCCAACCGGCAGCTTCCACCAGAACAACGCCACCATCGGCGTTTCGATCCGCTTTCCCTTTTTCAGCCCATCGCAACGGGCTCGCGCTCAGGCCGCCGATGCCGACGCCCTGAAGGCCAGCAAGCAGGCAGAAGCCGCAAAAAACCAGGTGTCGGAAGAGACGTTGCGATGGCAGCGCTCTGTCGCTGAGATGCAGGCCGCGCGCGAAGTTGCCCAACTGGAATATGAGATCGCTCAGAAGACCCTGACCGCCGTTCAAACCCGCATGGACGCCGGCACCGCCAACCTCCACGATCTCGACGAAGCTCGCGGCCAGGCCAGCGAGCGCTTCATCGCCTTGCAGGACGTCACCTTCGACCTAGAGCGCGCGCAACTCGGCCTGCTCCGCTCCACCGGGGAGCTGGAGAAATGGGCGATGGGAACGCCGTAAAGTCGATTGCAAAAGTGAGAAGGCAGAAGTAAGAAGTCAGAAGTAAGAATGCAAAGTGACAAGATGGATTGGGAACCCTAACTTTCAGGTTGCAGATTGCGGCGCGCGAGACGAGTTCCTCCGGCTTAGACTCCAAAATCTCGCATCTGCACTCTTACTTTTGACTTCCCACTTCTGACTTCTGCATTCTTCCTTCTGACTTCCCCGGCCCCCTACAGCTTCCCCCGCAGCCGCTTCACCATCTGCCGGATTGCTTTCTCATTGCGCCGGTACCAGCGCCACTGCCCCTGCTTGGTCGCCTCCACCAGCCCCGCCTTCACCAGAATGGCCATGTGATGAGAAATCGTCGGCTGGGAAAGCGCGACCCGCTCCTCAATGTCGCCCGCGCACAGGCATGCCCCGGTCCCGGCAGCTTTTCCGGGGGCTTTGGCAGCCGCCATCCCTTCTTTGAGAGCACGCAGGATGCGTCGCCGCGTCGGATCAGCAATGGCGTGCAGCGCGCGGTCAAGCGATGGGTCTTCGGCGGACATGGCTGGATTAGGAATAGCGCGGAAATCGATGGCTGTCAATGTGTGGGAAGCTTGATGTGGGGACAGCCGCCCTCGGCTGTCCAGTCGAGCGCAGCTCGACGGTCCATCTCTCCTGAACCCCAACCCAGGTCCACTCGCCAGCTTACTTCTTCACAATCGGGCTATATCCGTCCCCGATCAGCCGCGTTCGCATGGCTTCGGCATCTTTGATGTCGGAGTAGGGACCCACCTGCACGCGGAAGAACTTGTCGGACGCAGACTGCGCCGCCACAAAGGCCGGATAGTCTTTCTTCTTCAGCGCGTCCACCAGCGCGTCGGCATCTTCCTGCTTAGTGACCGCGGCCACTTGCACGAGATATCCGCCAGTGGGCAGAGTGGCCGTCGAGTCCCCCGGATTCACGGGCGGGGTTTGCGCGGGAGTTGTATTCGCATTCGCCGGCTGCGCTGGCGTTTCTGGTTTCGCTTCAGTCGTCGGCGTCAGTTGTGGGTTGGTGTCCTTCTGCTCCACCGATTTGTAGAACGTCATGGGCGGCCCTGCCGCCGTCGTGGATGAGCTCGCCTTGCCCGCAACCGGAGCCGGTTGCGTCGCGGGAACTGCGCTGGCCGCAGCCATCGCAGGTTCGGACTTGCGTCCCAGCGAGTAGCCGAAGGCGAAACACAGAGCGCAAATCCCGACCAGGAAAAAAAACAGGCCCAGCAGCTTCCCCGTTCCCAGTGTGATTTCAGTATCTTCCGACGAAGTCATAGTTCACATCCCAATTCGGCGGCGCGATAATGCCAAATCATTCTTTGTCATTTCGAGCGCCACGGCACGAGAAACCCGCTTTTCATGCGCGGCCAGAAGCAGATTCCTCGCTCCGCTCGGAATGACAACCTTACGGACTGGACTGCGTCCGCGAGATACCTGAAACCCTCCTACCCCTTCGGCGCCGCTGCAGGCGCGGGCGTCGCCAGCAGCTTCTGAATCCCTGAGAAAAAGTCCACCGGCACGGGGAACACGACCGTCGTATTCTTCTCCACGCCGATCTCCGTCAGAGTCTGCAGATAACGCAGCTGCACGCTGACCGGCTCGCTCGACAACAGGTGCGCCGCATCCACCAGCCGCTGCGCGGCTGAGAATTCGCCCTCGGCGTGAATGATCTTCGAACGCTTCTCGCGCTCCGCTTCGGCTTGCTTGGCCATGGCGCGCAGCATGGATTCCGGCATGTCCACCTGCTTCACCTCAACGTTGGTCACCTTCACGCCCCACGGCGAGGTGTGCGTGTCGAGGATGCTCTGCAGCCGCAGGTTGATCTTGTCGCGATGCGCCAGCAGTTCGTCCAGTTCCTGTTCGCCCAGCACCGACCGCAGCGTGGTCTGCGCAAACTGCGAGGTCTGGTAAACGTAATTCGAAACTTCCACCACCGCCTTGCGCGGCTCGATCACCCGCAAGAAGATCACGGCGTTGACCTTCAACGTGACGTTATCGCGGGTAATGATGTCCTGCGGAGGCACTTCCAGCGCCTCTTGCCGCAGCGACACCCGCACCATGCGGTCGATGGGAACGAACACGAAAATCACTCCCGGCCCTTTCGCCGCAGGCAGCAGCCGCCCCAGCCGGAAAATCACGCCGCGCTCATATTCGGCGAGAATCTTGATGGAACTTAGGAAGTAAATGACGACGATGACAATGATGATTGTGGTGAATCCACCTAGTAGTTCCGGCATGGATACCTTCCTTCGGGAGCGACAATGCCCCTACCGCGGATTGTATAGCACCCGGAAAAACCCCGCGCGCAAATCGCTCGGAACAGAGTTGCTTGGGTTGGTGCGGGAGGCAGATTCTTGCCTTTGTCATCCTGAGCGAAGCGAAGGACCTATGCACTCCTCAGAAATTGCATAGGTCCTTCGGCACAAAAAGCGTGCCTCAGGATGACAAACATAATTTCTTAGGATTGACGCGACCTACTGCGCCCGCGCCACCTGCACCCGGCTCATATCCACGACGATGTCGCGCTGCACTTCCATCTCCAGCGACGTACCCACGTCCAGCTTCAATTCCGGACCGTGCTTCAGCAACGCCCACGCGACTCCAGCCGCGATTCCGACAAGGCCCCCGACCCGCGCTCCGTTGAAGCCTCCGGCTGCTGCTCCGCCGATCGACCCCACCGTGCCTCCGACCGCCGCGCCCTTGGCCGCGTCTTCAATCCGTTTGCCTGTGTCCTTATCCTGCTGGATGGTTCCTTCGCTGTCCTTCACGCCCTTGTTGTCGGCCCCCGGCGTGTTCTCGATCGAGCCCGGCAGCATCAGCGTGTACCCGCTCGGATAGATCATCGAAGTAAAGTGAATCAGAATCTCCGCGCGTTTTTTCGATCGCCCCGCCGGCTCGGTATGCTGAATCTTGCCTTGGATGTAAGTCCCCGCCGGAACCAAAATGCGTTCGTTCAGAACAAACGGAAACGCCGTCTCCGCATACACCGCGTCGCCCTCGCGCGCATTCTTGGTCGAAATGGCCTGCTTGAGCAGCAGCGGAATCTTCGCCCCCGCCGGAATCACCGCCGCATTCGGATCGCTGGGCGGGCCGGGCGCTTGCGGAGCCGACGGCGGGGCTGGCGGCGCAGCCGGGGTTGCAGCGGGAGCTTGCGCCGGAGAAGCCGTGGGGTGCCCCATGTCTCCCTGGTTTTGGGAGACATGGGAATTCTCTGGCGCTGCAGCCGGAGCGGAGCTCTGCGCCGATCTGGGCGCATCTGCCGCCTGCGCCAACGCCATCCCCGAAATCAGCAGCACTGTGAAAAGTGTGCGCATCGTCATCCTGCACCTCCCTGGGAGAACGCCCCTTGCTCATCAAAATAGCAGCTTAAACTGTCATTGTGATGAATATTTCTCATTCTTGGGATGCCTCACCTTGCCCAGTTCCTTGCGATAGGTTTTGCCCGTTGTTTGGAGCATGGAAAATGAGCATTCAACGTCGTCGTTCTGAAGCTAAGCCGTAACCTAAGTAACCTCTCTCTTGGACCGGGCGAGCATAAGATCTGAAGTTGTCGTCTTTCCATTCATAAAGGAGATACTTTGAAATGAAGCTGAACCGAGTCGTCCTCCTGGGGGCCCTGTTTTTCCTGGCTGCGAGCGTATTTGCCAAAGATGCCCCGAAATACAAAACAGCGGAAGTAAAGCAAGTGACCATAGCCGATGGCGTGCAATTTCCCGATACCATCAACCCGCAACAGCTACTCAAACTGCTTCCTGATGAAATTCGGGAGCAACTGGGCAAGAAAGATGTTGCCGAGCAGGTGATTGCAGATGGCGGCGCTGTGCCGGATGCTGCCGTTCCGGATTCCATTGTGGTCGAATGCAAGATTGCCGACTTCAAGAAACCGGGCCACACCATGATGCATCCTGCCGAGATCACGGTGACCATCAATGTTTATCATCGCAGCGACCATACGCCGATTGCCAATGCTTCCCCGCACGCACAGCTGGTCCCGGGTATGTATCGCGACGACGAACACTTCGCTCATGCCCTGGGAGGCTGGGTGGCGGGAGAAATTCATAAGGCGCTGAAATAGACGGGTGCTGGGGCTGCCCTACTCATGCCAAGTCCCCACCCTGTCCCGCCAAAAACAGCGGGACCCGGGTGGGGCAACCGCTTACTACGCCTTAGCCGCCAGGATGCGTCTTCGCCCGTGAAGAGTTACCTCAACCACTGTTCTTGTCATCCTGAGGCCCGCGTCCTTTGCGGGCCGAAGGACCTATGGATTTGTCAAAGCCACCGATGACGCTGACAGGACCGGCAGACTCCGGTTCAAAATGGCTTCGGGAAGGGCACGGCTTAAGTTCTTAGTCCGCCCTGAGCGAGCGCAGCCCGCCCAAGGCTGCCGATAGAGGCACCCACCCACACGGGCTCTAGTGTGTAGGTGGGAATCGGGGTTTCGACGACGCGGCGGATTGAGGTTCCAAGCCTTAGCCGCGAAGCGGCGCCAGAATGCAGCCCACGGCGCAAGCCGTGGGGGCAAAAGTGGGAAATGAACAAGCCCCGGAGGGGCGTAAGAGTAGCTCTCACGCACACACTTTAGCCCCTGAGGGCCTGTTGGTAGGACAAACTCATCTTGTTTGCCTGCATCCAACCTCATAAGATTGCGACCGCAAGGAGAAGCACACATGGACCGGCAAGGCTTAGGAAACCACTGTCTGTTCGGACTACTGCTGATCGCGATCACCTTGGCGCCTGCCGCTGCGCAGAAGGCTCGTCCCCTGGACATTCATAACCGCAGGCCATACCAGAAGTGGTTGGACGAGGACGTGCGCTATATCATTACCGACCAGGAACGATCCGATTTCAGCAAGCTCACGACCGACAAGCAACATGATGATTTCGTCGAAGCCTTCTGGGAACGCCGCAACCCGACTCCTGGCTCGGCCGAGAACGCCTTCAAGGAAGAACACTACCGCCGGCTGGCATACGCGAATACCCACTTCGCCGCCGGAGTCCCCGGATGGAAAACGGATCGCGGGCGTCTGTACGTCATCTATGGAAAACCAGACTCCATTGACTCCCACCCTACCCTCTCGCCGCCGTTTGAGGAGTGGCACTATAGATATATCGAAGGCATGGGAAAGGACCTGACTTTCAGACTGGTGGACACCTGTGGCTGTGGCGATTACCATCTCCCAGTCGAAAAAGATGAGATGCAGAAGTAGAAGCCGGGTGCCCCATTTCTCGCGCGTTCTTTGCGCGAGAAGTGGGGATTCCCTCACTTGTAAATCAAATACTTCTCCCTCACCTTCTCAAACTTCTCCAGCCCCTCCTGCCAATCTTGCGCGATCCGCCGTGGATCCTCGCCCGCCACCAGCGCGTCATACGCGCTCTGGTTCACCAGCAAGTCCGCCATCCGCTCGATCTTGAAATCGGCCGCATACAGCTTGTGCAGAGCCGCCGCCAGTTCCATCCCCAGTTCCGGCGCGTCAAACCCGTTGCGATCCGTCAGGATGATGTTCACTCCGCCGCACTCCTGCCCGCTGTACACGCTGGCCGACGGCGTGAACGTCACCGGCACGAACCGAACCCCCGCAATCCCGCGTGCATTCAAATAAGCCGCCAGCTCCCTGCTCTTCACCCAAGGCGCGCCCACCAGCTCAAACGGCGTGTCCGTTCCCCGGCCCACTGAAACGTTCGTGCCTTCAATCAGCGCCACTCCCGGATACTGCGCCGCCTCAGTCACGCTGCGCAAATTCGGCGACGGATTCACCCACGCCAGCCCTGTCGAATCAAACCAGTCGCCCCGCTCCCATCCCTCCATCGGCACCACGGTCAGCTTGGCATTGAGGTTGCGCTCCGCGTTGTACATCGTCGCCAGCTCGCCGATGGTCATTCCATGCCGCACCGGAACAGTCCAGTAATTGGTGAAGCTCTCGCGCCCTTCGTCCGCCACCGGACCCTGCACGAACGACCCCGTAATCGGATCCGGCCGGTCGAGCACAATCGTCTCGATCCCGGCCTTGGCCGCTGCCTCCAGAAAATATCCCATCGTGGTCTCGTAGGTATAAAACCGCACGCCCGCGTCCTGAACGTCGTAGACGATCGCATCCAGATTCTTGAGCACATCCTCCGGCGGACGCCGCGCTGCATCCGTCGCCCCGTACACGCTGTAAACGGTCACGCCCGTCGCCGCATCTTTGGAATTGTTGATATCGGTCGTGTCGAGCGCACCCGCCACGCCGTGCTCCGGACTGAAAATCGCATCCAGTTCGATTCCCGCGGCCTGCGCTTGCGGGTCGTTCTTGAGCACATCAATCGTCCGCCGCCCCGTGGCATCAATCCCTGTCTGATTCGTCACCAGCCCGATTCGTTTCTTCCGCTCCGTTCGTGGAGCGGCGGACGCCTCGTCCGCCGGGGCCGAAGAAGAAGAGCCTTCCTGCGGCGCTGCCTTCAGCACATCGAACCCATGCTCCTCCAGCACATCAATCCCGTTCTTGACCGTCCCATTGCGCGCGCTCATGCGCCGCGCCGCGCTCTGCGCCTCGTTGTAGCCGGTCAGGCTTTTCCAGCGCAGCGCTTCTTTCTCGCTCGGAGTCAAAGACAGGGCCGCCGCCACCTCGGTCGCGACCTTCACCCGCAGCCCGATCGCGTTACCCTTCCCGCGCGGATGCACGGCATTGGTCAGCAGGATGATGTAGGTCTGGGTCGTCGGATCAATCCAGATCGAGGTTCCCGTAAATCCGGTATGCCCGAACGATCCCACCGGCAGCAAATCGCCGCGATTCGACGAAAACGGAGAATCAATGTCCCAGCCAAAACCCCGCAGCACAGGCGCAGCCGGGGGCGTCTCCGGCGACGTCATCTTCTCCACCGCCATCGCCGACAGAATTCCATCGCCCCCATTCAGCAGCGCCTGCGCGAACTTCGCCAGATCGTCCGCCGTTGAAAACAATCCTGCATGCCCGGCCACGCCGCCCATCCGCCGCGCCGTCGGATCGTGCACCACCCCGCGCAACATGTGCTCCTTCTCGTCGTATTCCGTGGGCGCAATCTTCGCGCGCCACTTCTCCGGAGGCAGAAACCGCGTCCGTGTCATCTTCAGCGGCGCAAAAATGTGCTTCTCACAGTACTCATCCAGCGTCTCGCCCGACACCCGCTCCACCAAGGCGCCCAGCACAATGAAATTAATGTCGCTGTAAACAAATCGCGAACCGGGCGCCTCTGCCGGTGGCTCGGCAAACGCCATCGTGTAACCCGTGTCTTTCCCCTCCCACGGTGTCTTTAGATCCAGGTCCGGCTCCAGGCCGGAATAGTGCGTCATCAACTGCCGTACCGTGATGTCCTCTTTGCCGTTCTGCGCAAACTCCGGCAAGTACTTTGCCACCGGATCATTCATCCTCACCTTGCCCTGCTCGACCAGTTGCATCACCGCGGTCGTGGTCGCAATCACCTTGGTCAGCGACGCCAGATCGAACACCGTATCCAGCGTCATCACCTCGCGCCGCGGTTCCAGCGCGCGACTGCCGTAAGCTTTGCGATACACCACCTTCCCGTCGTGACCGACCACCAACACCGCTCCCGGAATATTCTTGTCCGCAATTGCCTGCTCAATGATGGAATCAACCTCGCCCAGCCGCACCGGCCCCGCGCTCGCGGAAGCGGCTGGAATTGCCGCCGACGGTTCTTTGCCTTCGGCCTTTACTCCCCCAGCGATATAAACCGCCGTCCACACCGCCAGCAGAGCAGCCGCACGCCGCGTCGCAGCTTTATAGTTTGCTGAAAAACTCGGTTTTGGGTGGCACAGCACTTTCAGCGCTGCGATAAAGCCTCTCCCTTGCGTGAGGGCTTTAGCCCCTGAGGTCCGAAATCTTGATTTTTCAGCAAACTGTTCAGCCATGGAAGACATTGTTGGTTTCATTGATCAGGAGCCGCTCGACTTGGAATTGAGACAGAGAATGCTCTGACTCTACACAACGAGACTCGACAACTCAATATCCGCGAGTAATCACGGTTTGGTTGCCAGATCACAACCATGTGGGGACAGCCGCCCTCGGCTGTCCGGTCGAGCGAAGCTCGACAGCGCAGTTCGTCCGACTGACCTTCGACTTGTCCTTAACCATCTTTACCCTCCCCGCCAACTCTGCTATAACCCGCACAGACTCACGAAATCTTCGCCAGAGCGCACGCCCTGAACCCAACAGCCCCAGCCTCGCTGCTCCCGGCCTTCGATAATCAAGACGAACTTTTCTCCTCCGCCTTCTCCATCCTGCGGCAAGCGATCGCGGACCGCGCCTTCCCCGCTGCCTCGATCGCCGTCACGCACGCCGGCAAACTGATAGCGCTGAAATCCTTCGGCCGCTTCACCTATGAAGAAAATCCCGAGGGTGCCCCACCCTTGTCTCTCCGTTCTGTGGAGAGACAGGGTGGGGATTTTGACTTTGACGTTACCCCCACGACTCTCTTCGACCTCGCTTCCCTCACCAAAGTCGTAGCCACCACAACCACGGCGATGATTCTCTACGAACGCGGCCTGCTTGAACTCGAGGCTCCGGTAATCGGCGTCATTCCCGAATTCCGCAGCTCGTCCGATCCCCGCCGCGAGCAAGTCACTTTCCGCCAACTGCTGGCCCACTCGTTTGGCCTTCCGGCCTACGAGAAGCTGTTCCTCAAGGCGCACAATCGCGACGAACTTCTGCATGCCGCCTTCACCACGTCGCTCATCGCCGATCCCGGCACCCACGCCGAATACAGCGACATCGGATTCATCCTCCTCGGCGCCGCCTTAGAACGCATCGCGGAAGAATCCCTCGACCGCTTCTGCCAGCGCGAAATCTTCGGCCCCCTGGCCATGACTCGCACCACATTCAATCCTCCCGCCGAAATGCGCAGTCAAATTCCTCCGACCGCAGATGAGCGAGAAGAGGTCCCCGTGGGGCCGGGTTGGAGCCTGTCCCGAGCGAAGCCGAGGGGACCCGGCCCAGCCGCGCGAAGCACGGCTTTCCCCGGCGGGCCGCAACCTCCCGGCGCGAGCCCCGCAAATCCCCGCAGCACTTTCCGCAACCGCATCATCCAGGGCGAAGTGCAGGACGAAAACGCTTTCGTCCTCGGCGGCGTCGCCGGCCACGCCGGCCTTTTCTCCACCGCCCAAGACCTGGCCCGCTTCGCCCACGCCCTACTTCAATGTGGCGCGGACATATGTGGCGCGGGCGCT
The DNA here is from genome assembly GCA_052326105.1 of Candidatus Sulfotelmatobacter sp. GTDB lineage: Bacteria > Acidobacteriota > Terriglobia > Terriglobales > Acidobacteriaceae > Sulfotelmatobacter. The sequence goes on from JBKQRC010000018.1 coordinate 26,738, forward strand.
CCCGCCCGCGAAATACCGGCAGCACTGCCGCCGTCAAGCGCAAGCCCGAAGGAAGCCCGCAGCACCTTCCGCCCCATCCTCCGCCCCGAAACCATCGCGCTCTTCACCCGTCGCGAATCCGCTCCCGCAGGCACTTCTCGCGCCCTCGGCTGGGACACACCTTCCTCCCCTTCGCAGTCGGGCAAATATTTCAGCCCAATTTCCTTCGGCCATCTTGGTTACACCGGAACCTCGCTCTGGATCGATCCCGCTCGCCAGCTTTCGATAACTTTCCTGACGAACCGCACCTGGCCCGACTGCGCCAATCAGACCATCAGGCAAGTCCGCCCGAAATTCCACGATGCCATCGTCGAAGCGCTCCGCCTGGAATCCTGGATCATCCCGTCATATGTATAAAATGAACGTGGGGTGACCCGCTTCTCGCCGCTTTTGCGAGAAGTGGGAATCTCCCGAGTCAAGAAAAGGTAGAGAAAGGCCCACAAGTTGACCCGCACTCGCAAGACCAAACCTGACCTCCGCCGCCTCTCCACGGAACAGATTCTCCCCGCCGCCAGGAATCTCGACCGCATGTCCTCGCTCGCGATCGTCCGCCTCATCAACCGCGAAGACTCGACCGTCGCCGCCGCCGTGCGCCGCGCCCTTCCCCAGATCGCGCGCGCCATTGATATCGTTGCCGAAGGAGTCCGCCACGGCGGGCGCCTCATCTACGTCGGAGCCGGCACCAGCGGCCGCATCGGCGCTCTCGACGCTTCCGAAATCCCCCCCACTTTCAACACCCATCCTCGCACCGTGCAATTCATCATGGCCGGAGGCTCGAAAGCCCTCGCCTCTTCCACCGAAACCAGCGAGGACGAGCCCGCTCCCGCAATCGCAGAAATGAAGAAGCGCAAGCCCGGCCGCCACGACGTCGTTCTTGGCATCGCCTCCAGCGGTCGCACACCGTTCACGATTGCCGCCATCGAATATGCCCGCCGTCGCGGCGCCCGCACCATCGCCCTCACTTGCAATCGCAACTCGCCGCTTGAGCGCGCCGCCGATTTTGCCATCGTCACCGAAGTCGGCCCCGAAGTCCTCGCCGGATCATCCAGAATGAAGGCCGGCACCGCCCACAAGATGGTCCTCAACATGATCTCCACCGGAGTCATGTGCCGCCTCGGGTACGTCTACGGCAACCTCATGGTCAACGTCTGGACCAAGAACTCGAAGCTCATCGATCGCGCCGTGCGCATTGTTGAGCAAGCCACCGGAGCCACCCACGAAGCCGCGCGCCGCGCTCTCAAAGCCAGCGGCAATCGCACTCCCGTCGCGGTCGTGATGCTGGCCGCCGCCGTCAGCCGCGCCCAGGCCGCCGCCGCCCTGAAGAAATCCAAGGGCCACGTCCGCCAAGCCATCGCGATAGCCAAGAAGTAACGCAAGATGATGTTGGCGCCCCACTTCTCATGGGTGCCCCACCCTAACGTCGCGCTTTCTGCGACGTTCGGGTGGGGATTTTCCTCCGTGTCCCCTGTGTCCTCTGTGGTTAGCCCCCAGCCCGCTGTTCCCTCTCAATCAACAAACCCCGCCATCTTCCCCGCTACAATACCCGTGTAAAGGGAATCACCCATGGACAAGTTCGTCATTCGCGGCGGAGAGCCGCTGCTCGGCACCGTCCGCGTCAGCGGCGCCAAAAACGCCGCGCTTCCCTGCATGGCCGCAGCCCTGCTCACCGATCAACCCGTCATCCTCGAAAACATTCCGCAGGTCCGCGACATTCAGACCACGCGCAACCTGCTCGCCGCCATGGGCGCCGAGGTCGAACTCGGCTACGGACGCGCCCAGCACCGCACCACCATCCACTGCGCCAATCTCGCTTCTCCGGAAGCTTCCTACGAGCTGGTCAAGACCATGCGCGCCTCCACGCTCGTGCTCGGGCCGCTGGTCGCCCGTTGCGGCCGCGCCCGCGTCTCTCTTCCCGGAGGATGCGCCATTGGCGCCCGTCCCATTGATCTGCACATTAAAGGACTCGAGCAGCTCGGCGCCAAAATCACGCAGGAACACGGCTACATCGAAGCCCGCGCCGAGCGCCTCCAGGGCGCCGAAATCGTCTTCGACCGAATCACCGTCACCGGCACCGAAGACCTGCTGATGGCCGCCACTCTCGCCGAAGGGGAAACCATTCTTCAGAACTGCGCCCGCGAGCCCGAAGTCGCCGACCTGGCCGCCTTGCTCAACCAGATGGGAGCCCGCATCGAAGGCGCCGGCACGCCCACCATCCGCGTGCAAGGAGTCAGCACGCTGAAGGGCGCCAAGCACCGCATCATTCCCGACCGCATCGAGGCGGGCACTTTCGTCCTGGCCGCGGCCATGACCGGAGGCGATCTCAACGTCGCCGCCTGCGATCCTTCGCATCTCGGCGCGCTACTCGGCAAGCTTCACGAAGTCGGAGTCAAGACCAAATCTTCCCCCGACTCGGTCCGCGTCATGGGCGACAATCCTTTCACCGCCGCCGACATGAGCACGGAAGAGTATCCCGGCTTCCCCACCGACTGTCAGGCGCAGTTCATGGCGCTGGCCACGCAAGCCGAAGGCACTTCGATCATTACCGAGAATATTTTTGAGAATCGTTTCATGCACGCGCTGGAACTGGTGCGCATGGGCGCCAACATCAAGATTGAAGGACGCCGCGCCGTGGTGCGCGGCAAGACTCCGCTCAGCGCCGCCGCCGTACTGGCCAGCGACCTGCGCGCCTCCGCGTCACTGGTGCTCGCCGCTCTGGTCGCCGACGGAGAGACCATCATTGACCGCGTCTACCACATCGACCGCGGTTACGAGCACATTGAAGAAAAACTCAAGGGAGTCGGCGCGCAAATCCGCCGCATCGGCGAAATCCTCCCCAGGAAAGCCGCCGCCGTAAATTCGAATAAATAGGTTCTGGGTGCCCCATCCTAACGTCGCGCTCTTTGCGACGTTAGGGTGGGGATTTTGACTCCTGTTCCCCACGATCGGCTGTCGGGTCGAGCGCCTCGACAGCGCAGTTCCCCCAACTGAGACTTCACGGAGCCTCTCACTGGGTCAGCTTGATCGCCAGTTCCCGCTCCGGTTGCGTCATTTCGCCCCACAGCTTCTGCAGGTCCGCATTCAGCGCCTGATTGTCGGGGTCCTTTCGCAACGCCAGCGCGAACCAGCGATACGCCGTGGGAAGATCGCGCGGCGTGCACAAGCCCGCCGAGTACAGCGCACCCATCTCAATCATCGCCTTGGCATTGGCCTGGTCGGCGGCCGGTTTCAAGATGCGCAGCCCGCGGTCGCAATCCTGCGGCACGCGCTTCCCGTAGATATACTTCTGCGCCAGAGCGACCGGATCGGCGGCCTGAAGCGGCACCACCGCGCTCGGTTTTACCGCCGGCGCAGGCTTAGGCCTCATCGCTGCCGCTGGCGCCGTGGTGGGGGCAATCGCGCCCGGGGCCGGGCTCGCGCTCGGCTGAGTTGCCGCCGAACCAGCGCCACCACCCCCGCTCGCGCCCGCCGTCGGACTGGCTTGCGCGTTGTTAGCGGGACTCGCGGCCGCAGCAGCCGGAGTTGAAGTAGCTGGAGTTGGACTTGTGGGGGTCGGACTTACAGAACTTGGACTTGCAGTAGACGGACTCGCCCCCGCCCCGTCGCTCGCGCCCGGTGTTGGCCCCGACGATGCGCCTGCCGGCGTGGCTGACGAAGACGGAGCCGGAGAATTTGCATCCGCCGCGCCCGAACTCTGCGCCGCCGCCGATGGTTTGTTCGCGCCTGATCCTATCCACGGCAGAGGCTGCCCCTTCCACCGCAGATATCCGAACCCGGCCGCCAGCACCAGCGCGATCAGCATCAAAACGAATTTCCATCCTGTGCCGCGGCTTCGCTCTTGCTCGTCATCTTCCAGCAAGTAATCGAGATTGCTCGAACTCGGCGCCGTATGGGGATCGATGCTCAGCGGATTTGTCCGCCGAGGCGCGGGCGCCGGCTGATTCAGTCCCAGAAACGACGGCCCGCTGATAATCGGAGCTTCATCCGCAACCGCCGCAGGCCGCGGCGCGGGCGGTGCGGCAGGTACTGAGGGTGCGGGGACCGCAGCGGTCGGCGGCGGTGCGGCAACGGGGGGTGGAGCGAGGCTAGCCACTTTCCCGCCGCCTGCAGGTGGCGCCGCGCTGGCCACTCTCCCCGTCGCAGGCATCGAAGCCGGAGTCGAGCCGGCCACCGCCACCGACGCCACGCCCGGAGGCTTTGCGGGCGGTACAGCCTGGGCCGGCGATGGCGCTTGCAACAGCGACATGCCGCACATGCCGCAGAAGCGGTTGGTCGTCGGATTCTCATTGCCGCAGCGAGGGCAGCGCACCGATCCTCCTGTTCCTTATCCCTACATCCATAGCTTACGATATTTGAATGTTGCATGGAACCAACTCAGACGTAGGGCAGTGGCTACTTTGATCCAAGCCTCGACGATCTTCTTCGCGGCCTCGGCGCGGGTGCCCCATCCTATCCGCGTTCTTTGCGGATAAGGTGGGGTCTTTGACTTGAGTTACAACATGGCCGTCATACTTCTAGCTCCGATGAGATAGTCTGTACTTTGCAAGTCATTCCGGAGGTTCGCCATGACGCTTCGACCGGCCTCATCTCTCACTGCACTACTCGGCGTTCTGATCACCTGTGCGTCCCTGGCTGCGTCTCAGGAGACTGCCCCTGACCGCATTCGCGTTTCCGACGACGTCATGCGCGGCGTGCTGGTGAGAAAAGTCGCGCCCGTCTATCCACCGCTGGCACGGCAGGCACATCTCCAGGGCACCGTCGTCTTGAAGGTGTTGATCAACAAGTCCGGCGATGTTTCCGATATCCAACTGGTCAGCGGCCATCCCATGCTCGCGCCCGCCGCCATGGAAGCCGTGAAGCAGTGGAAGTACCAGCCTTACCTGTTGAACGGCGACCCGGTCGAAGTGGAGACCAACGTACAGGTGATCTTCAAGATCGCCGATGATGCTCCCAGTGGTTTTACGGGAAACGTTGTGGGTGCAAAACTTCCACCGAGTGCGCTTTCCCCGCCCGAGGATACCCCGCCGAGCGAAACCAACTCCGGCAACCCGAAACACGTGTGGGTCTCAGAAGCGGTGATGCGCGGCCTCCGCATCGAAAACATCACTCCCGTCTATCCGCCGGCGGCATTGCAAGCCAAAGTCCAAGGCGTGGTCATTCTCACCGTGCAAGTCAGTCCTTCAGGAGACGTGGAGAACATCCGCCTGATGAACGGTCATCCCATGCTCGTGCCCGCCGCAATCGAGGCGGTCAAGCAGTGGAAATATAAGCCGTATCTCCTGAATGGTGTGCCTGTCGAAGTGGAAACGACCGTTCGCCTGCTCTTCAGCCTGTCGCACGAGCAGGAATCGCAGGGCTCTGCTGACGACGCTCCTCTTGACGCCTTACCCCAAGGTGGAATCATCGGCGGAGTCATCGGTACGGTAGTTACAACTCCGCCCCCGGGGACCCCCGCTCCGGCGCTTCCGCACCGCATTCGCGTCTCTTCCGGCGTTGCCTCGGGACTTCTGAAAACGAAGGTGAATCCGCATTATCCGCCTGAGGCCCGCGATCAGCGCATTCAGGGAGTCGTCCTGCTGCAGGTGAAGATCGACGACGAGGGCAACGTCTACGACGTTGAACTCATCAGCGGCCATCCGTTGCTGGCCGAGGCAGCGATCGATGCGGTCAGACAGTGGAAGTACAAACCTTACTTGTTGAACGGTGTACCCGTCGAGGTCGAGACTCAAGTCCAGGTCAACTTCACTCTCACGGAATAGCCCAGCCAATCGCTCTGAGTCATTGCCGGCATTCAGCCATTGCCAAGCCACTGAGCGAGGCCGCGGCTTCGTTTCGTACTTTGTTCCCTTTTCGCGCCACCCTATTACTTTCGTGCCATTGATCTTCCCTTTCACTGAGCGAATGCTAGCTTCAAGCACTCGCTTGGGGTGCTCAACCCAAACAGGATCGAGGAGAAGAAATGAAGAAAGTGGTTCGTCACTGCGGGATCGTTGTGTGCATTGTACTGCTGGCGGCCGTTAGTTACGGTCAGTCCAAAGGAGACTCAGGCAGTTTTGGTATCGGCGTCAAGGGATCTCTGCTTGGTGGAGGTGCCGAAGGGGCGGTGCGCGTCAGTCACCGCACCAACCTCCGCGGCGGATTCAACATCTTCGATTACAGCCGCGGATTCAACAAAGACGGCGTCGCCTACAACGGCCAACTCAGTTTCAAAACCGTGGAAGCGCACTACGACATTTTCCCGTTTGCCGGCGCCTTCCACGTCAGCCCGGGCGTGCTGATCTATGCCGCTACACCCATCACCGCCAACGCTTCGGTGCCCGGAAACCAAACCTTCAGCCTGGGCGGAACGAGCTATCTTAGCGACCCCGCCCCCGGTACGGCCGTCACCGGCAACGGAAACATCAAGTTCAACCAGGCTGCGCCCATGGCCACCATCGGCTGGGGCAACCTGATTCCGCGCAAGTCTTCCAAGCACTTCAGCGTTCCGGTCGAACTGGGCGTCGCCTTCCAGGGCTCTCCCAAAGCCACATTGAATCTGGCTGGAAACGTCTGCAATACCGATGGCACCAACTGCCGCACTGTCGCCAGCGACTCGACGGTTCAAGCCAACGTGCTGTCGGAGCAAACCAAGATCAACAACAGCATGCGTTTCTTCAAGGCGTATCCGATTATTTCCGTCGGCCTCGGATACAAGTTCTAGCAGTCCGTGGTGGAAGTGGTTTTTGTCACTGCGCCGCCGGTTGAATCACAATGGTGAACCGCAGGACAGTCTGGGGATCTGAGCTTCGGCGGCGATGTGCTTTCCTGGATGGCACCCA
>JBKQRC010000019.1:0-98394 GCA_052326105.1 Candidatus Sulfotelmatobacter sp.
CGGCTGTTAACATAAAAACCTGCCTGGCAATCCTGCCTTAGAGTGGTCCCCGTCGTCTAGCCTGGCCTAGGACATCGCCCTTTCACGGCGGTAACACGGGTTCAAATCCCGTCGGGGACGCCAACAAAACAAACGACTTGCCGAAGTTGCCGACTTGGTGATCCAAAGCCAGTCACGCTATGGTCACGATGGGAACTTGGGTTTAGCGATCCGAGCGACAAATATGCCTACACCGCAGGAATTTGTCGAGAAGTGGCCTCTCTACACAAAGGCTGCGATCCGAGGCTTTAGTCCTCCGGGGCTCTTTTTTCCCACCGAGCCGACGCCATATTTCAGCGACGTTCTTCGGGCTCACCATCGGCCCGAGGGCGCAGCGCGCCGGATCTCAAATGGGATCATTCCCGTTCGCCAGGTCGGGCAGAACGTCGCCCGTCAGACAGTCGCACTTGTACGACCACAGCCGCAGAGAATCAGAGCCGGTAGCCTGTAAACGATCAGGGAAGGGCAAATGAGAATACATCGCTTCCTGCTGCAATGGCGAAATACTGCTTTCCATTGATCGCATAACTCATGGGAGAGGCGTGGATCAATTGTCCAACGTGGAAGTGCCACAACGGCTTGCCCGTGTGACCATCCAGGATTACGAAATTATGCGCGTCGTCTCCGTAGGCAACCAGGCCCGTGGCGGTTGACATCACGCCTCCCCAACCCTTGTTTCTGCCGATCTGGAGATTGCGCCAGGCAAAATCGAGCTTCTCCAGATCAAAGGCGTTGATATATCCCTTGCCGGGTTGGTCCGCATCTCGCATGCCGCCGGCATAGTAGGCTCTGCCCTCTTCGAAAGCGTTTGTCTTCGACTGGATAACTGCACAAGCATCATACGAGCGGAAATAGAACATATGGGTGGCCGGGTCGTAGCTGGGAGAGTACCAGTTCGTAGCTCCGCCGTTGGCCGGACAAACGCGAACGCCATTCTCGTCGGGAGTGAGTCCGGCGAACGCGGGGCGACCGTTTTCGTCAATGCCCTTGGCCCAATTTTGAGTATTCATGAACGGCTTGGCGAAGAGAAATTCCCCGTTGGTCCGGTCCAGGATGTAGAGAAACCCGTTACGGTTCGCGGTCACAATTAACTTGCGCGCCTTGCCCTTGAATCTCGCGTTCACGATCACCGGCGTCTGCACGGCATCGTAGTCATACAAGTCGTGAGGGCTGAACTGGAAGTACCATTTCAGCGTGCCGGTATTGGGATCAAGCGCCAGCAGGCAACTGGTGTACAGGTCGTCACCGGGGCGGACGCTGCCATCGTAGTCCGGAGCCGGGTTGCCCGTCCCCCAGTAAAGCGTGTTCAGGTCCGGATCGTAAGTGCCGGGCATCCACGTCGTCCCTCCACCGTGCAGGTAGCTGTCTCCAGGCCAGCTGTCATTGCCTTTCTCGCCGGGCCCGGGTATGGTCCAGAACCGCCATTTCTCCTCGCCCGTTTCCGCATCGAAAGCAGCCAGGAAGCCGCGCACGCCGTCGTCGCCACCTGAAATGCCCACCACCACCTTGTCTTTCACGATCAACGGTGCGCTGGTGGCGCCGTAGTTCTTGTTGCCGGTCGCATAGGGTACCTCCCAAATCAAGTGGCCCGAGCGCGCATCGAGACATAACAAATGTGCGTTGTCCGTTTCCATGTAGACCCGGGTCCCCAGTATGGCCACTCCCCGATTGTGATGCTGGGCGGGGTCGCCAATCAAACCCTGTGAAACGGCTCGGACATGATGCCACAGCACCTTGCCCGTCTTCGCATCGAGCGCGTAGGCATCATTTGCGCTGGTGACGAACATGATGCCGGCAACCACCACGGGAGTAACTTCGAGAGAGCTAACCGCTCGAGGATGAAACACCCACTGCGCCACCAGGCGGCCTGCATTGCCCGGCATGATCTGAGTTAAGCCGCTGTGGCGAGCGCCGCTGTAATCGCCATTGTAGGAAACCCAGTTGTCTGTGATCTGCTTCTGGAGTAAGTCGCTCGGCTGAACGTTGATCAGGCCATTGCCATCGTCGGGGGCGGCGGCGTGCTTGGGGGCAGAATGCGTTTCAGGTTTCGCGGCCTGTCCGTACACACCGATGGCGGCCATCGCCGGCAGCAGGAAAACGGCCACCACGGCGCTGAGTACATGACTGAGCCGAACCTGGATCGATTGCCGTTTTGTCATGGTGAGCGCTGCCTCTCGCGCGGGGCCAGTCATCGGCCTTCCACTTTGTCGGGGCGCAGATTCCTGCTCGCGACAATCAGAAAACTCACAATGTCATTGAGTTCCTTCGGCGAAAGCCGCGTGCTGTAGTCACGCGGCATCAGAGAGTGCCCGGTGTAGTGCACATCCCTGACGTCGCTCCTGGCCAACAAATGATAGCGGCCGTCTTCGGTCTGCAATGCCAGAGTGAAGTTGTCCTCGTTGCGCAGCGCTCCGGTCAGCCTCTGTCCAGTCCCGGTCGTCACCGTCACTACTTGCGTTGAGGGCACGAGCGGAGCGTCGGGAGTCGTGATGCCGTGCAGGATCGCATCGGCGGTGCGGTTTCGGCCGTAGGCTGTCAAATTCCCCGCCATAAATCCGCCCTTCCCCTGCATCAAGTGGCACTTTGAGCATTCCGCCTTGCCAAAATACAGTGTGCGACCGGCCTCAGCGTCTCCGGTTACAGCTACCTCCGCCGAGGTGCCGTTCGAGCCGGCGTTTTCCTGGAGCCTGCGCAGGTATTGCACTGCGGCCCGGATGTTCGCATCGCCGATCTGGGCGAAGGGTGGCATCCCGCTCTTGGTCCCATCGTGCACAATTCGAAAGAGTTCCGAGTCGGAAGGATTGGTGGTGTTCGCCGCAGAAACGAGAGCCGGGGCCTTGTCGCCACCCTTGCCATCGGCGCCATGACAGCCGGCGCAATACTCCATGTAGCGCTGAGCGCCCACGCCGTCATCGCTTTTGGGCGCCTGTCCACCCACGGACGCGCACGCGAAGAGGAACGCGCCAAAGATCAACACGGTTTCAACCCGGCGAGGCCACATGAGTGTCTACCCCCCCAAGCAGGGTCGCGCCCATTACCGAACTTGCCACATTTGACGGAAAAAGGCCATAGGAAATCGAAGCCTGGTATCCGGAATGCGTCTGAGCCGCTGGCCAATGCTTGTAAAGTTTTGTGGCGAGTGCGCCAGTTGAGGCGATTGGCGCATCTGTTTTAGGTGTGGGATACTTTAAGATGTCCGTGCGGAGCGTGCAAAATGCGTGCCTCTATTCTGCTCGGTCTTTCCTTCTGTATTGCCGTCAGCAGCGCCCCGGCTGTCTCTCAGGACTCGGCGTCGGGCGCCGTTCGCACCCATATCGAGGGCATTGAAATACCTTCACTTCCCAACGCCCCATTCACCGCCAAAGCTGTTGTCACCTGGAATCAGCCGCTTGCTGGCGGCGGCACGGTATCGCGAAAATACTATACGTTAGTGGCGTGCGACTCTCAGGGACGTGTGCGCCGCGAAACTCGCGAATTCATTCCCGCGGATTCGAACGCAGAGCCTCCTCTGCGCAGCTTTACCATCCTGGATCCGGTCTCTGCCACGCGCACTGTTTGTACCAGGGCTTCCATGAGTTGCGCTACGAGCGCATTCCGTCCGCGCCTTCTCCTTACCGAGAATGCTGGTGGCTCCGGCGGTAACGGCAATCTGAACCGCGAAAGTCTGGGCCAGCAGACGATTGACGATTTGCCAGTGGTGGGAACGCGCGAGAGCGTATCGGATGTCTCGGGCGCGGGTGGCGCCGGCCGCATCGCCGGCACTTACACCGATGTCTGGTATTCCCCCGACCTGCACATGGATCTCTCCGTAATCCGCAGCAATCCGCAGTCAGGGCAAGTGACACTCCAAGTCACGAATCTTGTGCGGGGAGAGCCCGATTCATCGTGGTTCTCAGTCCCTTCGGGATACGAGGTCAAGGGCGGCCCAACCCAATAGCCGGAAGCGGGTTGAATCCGAGTTCAAGCATGCCCCCTGACAGGCTTCGGAAAAAGTCGCGAATGCGTGCGCCACCGTGGAAGAGCGGCGCTTCAGCGCCGCGTAGGCGGTTTTGAAATCAATGCGGTCTTGAGCCCCGGTGGTCATTCTCTCAGCGACGAGGGACTTTTTCCGCAGCCTGTTAAGGGATATGCGGCGCCGCGCCGGATGTCCTTTTCGAATCGACCATCCATTCCAACTAGCCCTGCCATTTCCCATCGCACCCCCGTTCTCGTTCGCACTTGAGCCCAACTCAGAATGATGTTGATGGACTGCGGCCTTCCAGTCCAGCCGAGTCCGTTTAAGCATTCTTCATGTGTTCACGATTACGGGTGCAGCGACAACGAGGCGACGGAGTTGTTCGAGCCTTCAGGAGCGAAGGACAGGTCGAAATCCTCGGGCGCAGATTCAAGGGCCGGCAGGAATGGAGCAGAGAGCCTGGGTTGGAGGCCATAGAGAACAGCTATGTTGGCGTGAGGATTGCGCGCGATGTTTATCGCGGCCGTGGCCGTTTCTTCCGGTGTGCTCCCGGAGGCGCCATTGCCCCGCGCATTGCTGAATAGAGTGGTGCAACTGATGGAGCTTGATGAACTGGAGTTGATACAGGCGGACAGAATGTTCGCCAGCGTATGAATCTTGGTCTGTGGAACCTTGGCCTCCGGCTTGGAAGGCAGATTGGAGTTGGCGAATCCCGTAGTAATGCTGGCAAGGTCGGCGGCATTAGCGATGCCTGTCGACGGGACAGGCTTTACGGAAGCGATGACGTGGGTCGCGTCCGTGGCAATTCCGGCCATCGCATAAGCCGCCGCCACCGTGGTTACTTCGTTCACGAAGACGAAAGGTGCGGCCTTGCTGAAGTTTCCGCTCTCCGGACAGGTGCCGAGCGAGGCCATCAGGCCAATGGCAGAGTTCGCCCCGTCATCGCCGCTATTGCCGCCCCGGGCATAGAGATAGACCTGGCGGCCGGCGGTGCAGGTGTAGCCCCCTGCGATGGAGAAGCCGCCGTATTGACCGCTGAGCACGTAGTGACCGATGGAATCAGCCTGGTTTCCGCTAGCGGAGGTGAGCAGCGAAACCGAAGAGTTGCCATAGTCGCCGGAGTTCACTTGAAGGACATAGACCCTGGCTCCGACGACGGCGCGGGATTGACCTCCATTGACGACACCCTCGTATGGCCCAGGAGGAAATGCATAAGAGCTGTCAGAATTTAGGGAAACAGTATCTTCTAAATCCTGGCCGATCACAGCGTTTCCGGATCCTCCGGAACCGCCTGATCCCCCGGAAGTGCCGCCTGAGGTACCACCCGAAGTGCCACCAGAGGTGCCACCCGAAGTACCGCCAGAGGTACCGCCTGACGTGCCTCCAGAACCGCCGCTGCCGCCGCCGCCGCTAACGATGCACTCGCCCTTATTGTTGTGCAGTCCGCAATCGGTATTGTGCGATCCACAACCGCTCAGCCAAAAGCTGACGAGAAAAACGGAAGAAACGAGGCAGCCGAGGTGACGCATCGTATGTCTGTGCACGGTCTCAACCCCACTATAGCAACCGATGCGCGAAAACACTCCGCGGTTGCACTATCTTGAGGCCGTCCGACTCCGGCTGCTGACGGCCATGATGTTTTCCTGACCAGTCCCTGATCGTTTCCGGTCACCGACCATGAAACAACCATCGCAGAAGTTATGGCCATCCCTCTTGTCGCTGCGTCTGGCAAAAGGCGGTTAGAATGAGCAGTTGGAGTATCCAGTCTGCCCGCGACTGGAAGGAAATCGGCGTGGGGCAGAACGTGCTAAGTCTCATCACAGGAGGCGTTGCTGTGTCTAAGCCGCGTGCTCCCGGATCCAGTGGTGTCGAATCCGCTGGAGGTTCCGTCGCCCGGTCGCGGCGAGCGACAATGCGGGCATGAGTCCTCAAAGCTCACCTGAGTAGTTACCACCGGCTCCGGCGCCACGCCCGCGGGAACCTATACCATCACGATCACTGGCACGGACGCGAACAATCTGTCCAACTCTACGCAGGTGACTTTGACCGTCAACTAGACAAGCGCCCATCTTATTGGATGAGTCCCTGCTTCCTCAGAAACTCGCGCGCCACTTCCTTCGCATCGCGATGCTGGCCGTCGACGGCGTAATTCAGCCGCTGCATCTCTTCGTCGGAAATCTTTCCCGCGAGGCCCTCGAGCGCACGGGAAACCTCTGGATGTTGCTGTAAAGTCTGTTCGCGAATAACCGGAACCGCCTCATAGGGCGGAAAGTAGTGCCGGTCATCCTCCAGAACGAACAAGTCCAGCGCGGGAATCAGCCCGTCGGTGGTGTTGCCCGCGGCCAAGTCGATCTGACGACCTCGCAGCGCCCGCGCGAGCAGGCCCAAATCCATCACACGCGGGGGTTCGACGAAGTGCAGACCATAGGTCGCAGCCAGACCGGGATATCCGTCCGGCCTCTCCATAAACTCGTAGCCGAACCCGGCCCGCCATTGCGGAGCAAACGCAGTCGCCTGCGACAATGTACTGATCTTTAAGAGGCGAGCGTCCTCGCCCCGGATTTCCATCGCAAAAGTATCGTTGAAACCGAAAGGCGCACCCAACGTCAGCCCGAAACGATGTTCATATTCATCTTTGACCCGGCGATACACCTCCGCCTTATCGCCCACTGCTTTTTGCTTGAGGATGGCGGTCAGCGCAGTGCCGGTGTATTCCGGATACATGTCGATCCTCCCGGCCAGGATCGCCTGCTGACAAATATAAGTTCCCGCCAGATAGAAGCGCCGCTCCACCTTCAGATTGGTGTGGGCCTCGATCTGCTGCGCCATGATTTCGCTCAGCAAGAAGGACTCGGTGAAATTCTTAGACCCGATGACGATGCGATCGGAACCCGACGGCGAACAGGACGGCAACAGCAAAGCTGCCGCCAAGAGGAGCAGCAGACAGACGCTCGATTGAGGGCGCTCATCGCGCACGCAAGCGCCTCTCCAGCCATCCCAGGGCGAGGTCCGCCCCCAGCGCCAGGATCGCGGCTGGAATTGCACCAGCCAGAATCACTCTGTCGTCGACCATGGCCAGACCCCGAAAAATGAATTCTCCCAACCCTCCAGCGCCAATCGCAGCAGCGATGGTAGCCAGCCCTACCGAAATGACAACCGCAACCCGCACGCCCGAAAGGATCACGCTCACTGCCAGAGGCAGTTCCACTTGAAACAGAAGCTGCGATTCCGTGAGCCCCATGCCTCGTCCAGCCTCCACCACGGCGGGATCGACTCCACGGATACCCGTGTACGTGTTCCGAATAATCGGCAACAAAGCGTAAAGGGTCAGCGCCAGAATCGCCAGGCGATCGGCACGCGCACCCAGCCATGGCACCGGCAGCAAAAATCCGAAGAGCGCAAGACTCGGGATCGTTTGAATAATGTTAGCGCCTCCCAGGACCGGCTTGTTCCACCCTGGCCGGTGGGCGATCACAATCCCCAGCGGTATGCCGATCAGCGCTGCCAACAATGTAGATAGCCCGACCAGCCAGAGATGTTCCAGCGTGAGTTCCAGCACCTGTCCCTGGTTCTGCCACATGAATCGGAAAACGCTCATGACGTGCCTCGATTTGCCGCCGATTCCAGTCCATCTCCGAACGCCCTCACGTAGGCGGACGCCCACGGATCGGTAGACCGCAAGAATTCCTGCGGCGTCAGGACGGTGACCAGTCGCCCTGCTTCCATCAGGGCGATACGCGATCCGAGCCGCAACGCCTCACGCAGGTCGTGCGTGACAAAGACTACGGTCTTCCGAAGTCTCTGCTGTAAAGAAAGAAACTCGCGCTGCAGATCGTCTCGCGTAAGCGGATCAAGCGCACCGAAAGGCTCGTCCATGAGGAGTATCTCGGGATCTGCGGCCAGTGCCCGCGCCACGCCGACCCGCTGCCGTTGTCCGCCCGACAGTTGGTGCGGATAACGCGGCGCCATTTCTGGCGCGAGCCCCGTCAGTTGCAACAACTCCCGTACGCGAGCGCGAATTCGTTCTTCGGGCCACCCCACGATCCTCGGAACGAGACTGATGTTTCGTTCTACAGTGAAATGCGGAAAGAGACCAACGTCCTGGATAACGTAGCCGATACTGCGCCGCAGACGAATGACATCGTCTGACGCATTGGGCACGCCTCTGACGCGTACTTCCCCGGCAGTAGGCGACAGCAGGCGATTTACCAGCTTCAGAGTCGTGGTCTTGCCTGAGCCGCTGCGTCCCAACAGGACCAGAGTCTCCCCGACCTGGACCTGCAAATCGACTCCGGAAAGAACTTGCGTATCGCCAATGCGGTAGGAAACATTACGGAACTCAACGACCGGGTTGGCCACTGGAGGTTGCATGGGAGCCCAGCATACCCGAGTTCAAATCAATACCAAACGCGATTCCGCCTTCACTTCCGGACACAATTCTAAAGCTGTGCCGCCGATCTCCGGTGACTGAAGTCCCTTTCAGGTTTAGTCGAGATTCGGAAACGAGAGGATCTGGACTGTGATAACCGCGGGTATGAGATCGGACGGCTGGTGGCCAGAACAGAACGCCTGCTGCAGAAAGTTGGGGACAGCTCAGTTTACTCGAAGTGCCTTATTCAGCGCCGCGAGCAGAGCCGTGTCGCTGAATGGCTTGAACAGGCACTCTACGGCACCTTGTTCGATTAGCCGCGGGCGAACCGTCGCATCTCTGTCACCGGTGATGAAGATGATCGGAATCGCCTGTCGCGGATGCCTCAGTTCCCGTTGAAGGTCCGGCCCAGTCATCCCCGGCATGGCAACGTCGAGGATCAGGCATCTCGTTTGATCGACGCAATCGGACGCGAGGAACTCTTCCGCCGACGAGAACGCACGCGCTGCAAAGCCGAACTCCTTCAGCAAGTCGGGCAACGACTCGCGGACAGATTCGTCGTCATCCACCACTGACACAAGCAAGCGTTCGACGGCCCTCCTTTCCTGGCGGGACTCCATGGCCCAAGAGTGCGCCACTTCTGGGGAGGGCGTCCATTGTCCTTTGGTATTGGTTTGCCGCCGAGAGGAGGGCCAGCGCAGCCTTCACGGCGCATTCGTATCGCCTACAGCGGGCGCCTGGAAGTTACGGATACCATCGGCGCGAGCCAAACCTTCGGGTGCTCGAGGAATGGAGAACGAAAACGCGGCTCCCGGACCATCATTCGGTGTGGCCCACAAACGGCCATGATGACTCTCGATAATGGAGCGACTGACGGAAAGGCCAACTCCCATCCCGTCGCCCTTGGTGGTATAGAACGTGTCAAAAAGGCGGTCCGCGGCTTGGGGGTCAAACCCGACTCCTGCATCTTGCACCGTCAGGCGCACCCGGTCACCCTCCTCTCGCTCGGTTTTGATCACCAACTGCCTGGGGCGATCCTCGACCGCGCTCATCGCGTCTGAGCCATTCCGGAGCAGGTTCAGGATGACCTGCTGAAGCTGCACACGATCGCCTGTGACGAGCGGGAGGTCGTCGGCAAGCTCGGGACGCAGGATGACGCGGTTCTTCTGAAGATCCGCTACCAACAGGGCAATCACCTCTCGAACTGCCTCATTCAAGTTCATCGATTCGGTGGCGGCGTCCTTCTTGCTGAACAGCGCGCGCAATCGGGTGATCACTTCGGACATACGGTTGCCATCGCGAATGGTGCGCCGGGCGGTTTCGCAAGCGCCGTCCACGTTTGGAGGATCGGCGCCCAGCATCCGCAGACAGGTGCCGGCGTTGGTGATGATGCCCGACAGGGGCTGGTTGACTTCGTGTGCGATCGACGCCGTCAGGACGCCCAAAGTTGTGACCCTGGAAACCCGTGCGAGTTCTGATCGCGCTTTGCCCAGTGCCTCTTCCGAGACTTTACGCCGCGTTATGTCCTGAGCCGCGCCGATAATCTCAAGTCGCCCCTCACGGTCTCGGATTCCGCGGGAGATCGTGTGCAGGAACTTGACCGACCCGTCTGGCATTTGCAGCCGAATTTCGTAGTCGTGGTCGCTGTCGCCACCTTGCGCCCTTTGGATCTTTTCAGTCAACAACGGGATATCTTCCGGGTGGACACGGTTCCCAATCCGCTCCAGCGTCACGGGCGTATCCTTCTCAAACTCAAAAATGCGGTACGCCTCCTCTGAAAACGTGACTTCGTTCCTGTCCACACGCCAGGAAAAGCCGCCGGTTACGCTGAGGAGCTGGACTTCTGCGAGAAGTGCCTCACTGCGCCGCAACTTCTCCTCCGCCCGTTTGCGTTCTGTGATGTCCTCGGAAAGCGCCATGAGGAATCGCGGCACTCGCTCCGTGCCCGGCACCACAGAAACACTGTTGCGAACCCACACCAGACTCCCGTTCTTCCGCCGATATTGCTTCTCGATCTGAAACTGCTGGCGCTTTCCCGCCAACAGTTCCCCGATGAGCGTTCGGTTCGGTTCGAGATCCTCTTCATGGGTGATGTCGAGAAAAGAGAGTTTCTGCAATTCCTGCTCGGGGTAACCTACCATTTCCTCGTACACGGGATTCGCGGCAAGGAATCGACCGTTCAGATCAGTAAGCGCAACGCCGATGGCTGAGTTCTCGAAAACGGAGCGCCACCGCTCCTCGGCTGCGGCAAGCTCAGCCGTTCGCTGCGCGACCTGTCGATCGAGTTCGTCGGCGACACGCTTCTGTTGGCTCCGGAGCCACGCCTCCTGCAGCCCGATCGATGCCTGATTGGCTGCTACATTCAGAAGAAGCGCCTCCGTCTGCCGGGGAAAATCTTCTCGCTCAGCTGCGGCGATGATCACGCCGAGTTCGCCCTGCAGCCCCAGTGGCAGAGGCACGATCGAAACGTCTTGATCACCAAGAATGTTTCGCAGCAGCGGAGGCCATCTCCGGGACGCGTCCCCGAGGCAGTGGCTCAGTGCCTCGCAGATCTCGTGCTCCGGGGGCATCGGTCTGCGCGATTTGGCGACTCGGACGATCTCAACCGGCGCCTCGCTGACCGGATCCTTCACCCGCACCGCGACCAGGTCCAGGTGAAGCATACGCACGAGCGTTTCGAGCAAGGTATGGAGAACCTGGGAGGGGTCGCCGCCGCTCCAGATGGCAGGAAGAGCAAGCAGGCTGAGCAGATCGTTAAGGCACCGCTGAAGGTGCTTGATCTCGGCGGAGCTATGTTCGGCTTGGACCTCCATATCAGGCAGCCGTGGAGGACGAGGAACTACGCATAAAGCGTCGTTGGCGAAGCTCCGGCAGGAACTCCTCGGGCGCCACAAAGAATGGATTCATTTGCAGGATGCCGCCGATGATGATCATCGGATGCGTCCGCATAATGTCAACCACGGTGTCGCCGCCAAACTTGCCGAGATGGTAGGTGCAGATGACCGCGTCGTCGTGCCGCCGCCACACATCATTTACCCGCGATTCAAATTCGACGAGATCGTCAATGTACGACTGATCCTCAATCGCCCAGTCCATCCGGCAGCAGATGCGGCTGAGAGGAAATCCTCCTCGGGCATTGCCGCTCGCCATCTGCTCGAACGCTGCCAGCATCCGATCCTGATCGAAACGGCCGTCCCGAAGATAGGCTTCGGTGTTGATCCGAACCTCGAGTTGTCCGCTCTGCTCGGCAGCCGTCGGCTCGATCCCGGCCGCGGCCAGCCGTTGCAGATGGTCGTGACGTTGATCGGGATTCACGACGTGAACCGCCTTGTCGCCACGCTCGAACCCGTCCTTAATGAACGGAAGCAACACGCGATACTCCTCGTCGTCGCTATTGAAAAATGCGCAGACATGGCGTACTTCGCCGAGCTGGGAACCGGCGAGGGAGATGGGCGCCGCGGCCTTCTTCATGGTGTAGTCCTCCGGCATGAATTTCCTGCAACGAGGGTTCAGAGACTTCTTCCAGGTAAGTGAGAAACGGTGCGGGGCCCTTCTGGATCGGTGAGAATATGATGCCACCGTCCTGCGCGATATGTCCACTCACACTTTGGGATCGACCGATACGTTCGTCCAATAGACTCGCATCCGCCCTTCTGGCTTACTGTGAACTAGATTCGCGTGCGAAACCAATCGGCTGGCAATTGCCGGCGAACGCGGCCTTACGATGCGAGTTCAACCAAATCGAAAAGGGAGTATTGCGACAGCGGAAACGCCCATCTGCCACCGTGGGGACAAGAGGAGGAATCCAATGAACGTGGAAGAATCATTCAGTGATTCGGTTTATGCCGAAGAGATGCACCTGGCGGAGAGCGAGCTATCGGCGTTCGTCGGCGCTGTAACTGAATTGTTCGGCTCTGACCTCGCCAGACTCTCGGCAGAAGACTGGCTCGACGAGTCGGACCTAATCGATGACCCGCCTCGATCGACAAGTCGAGATTGGCGCGCAGTCACGGTGGCGGCCTCGGCCAGGCTGGCAAATCGGCTCGCCCATCGAAGGCAGCACGTCGCGTGAACCGATACCAAGGTGTCGCCAATACCTTCGTCCAATTGTTTCGTCGTAAGGGTTCTGTTGTGATGCCGATGCCCGAGCGTACTGGAGAAGGACGCCTTATGAAGCACTGCACATTCCTGTTGGTTGCCGTTGCAACAATGGCGGGTCTTGTCGCCCTCATCGCCCCTGCACCAGGCCGCGCGGGTGGGGACCCCGGCCCGATCTTCGTTACCGAAATTCCTCACGGGTATCGCGACTGGAAGTGGGTCGCCAGCGCCCATGAAGCAGGCAACCTCAACAGTTTAGGTGCCGTCTTAGGCAACGATGTAGCCATCAGCGCCTACAGGGAAGGGAAGCTGCCGTTCCCGGACGGCACCATCATTGCTGCCTTGCACTACCGCTACGTCCCGTCGGAGGAAAACAACAAAGTCTTTGGCCAGGCTCAATCTTTCGTTCCCGGGGCCCCCACGAACATTCAGTTTATGGTCAAGGACTCAACCAAGTACGCCGCAACCGGCGGCTGGGGCTTCGCTCATTTCCAGGATGGTAAAGCTGGCGACGCAGCGTTTATGAAAAGCTGCTTCCCCTGCCACGAGAAGGCCAAAGCGACCGACCTTGTCTTTACTCGTTATGCGCCTTAATGCCTAAAACTAGAGCAGCGGCGTGGGAGCAGCAGGAATTGTTCAGCGAAGAACTGCGCGTGCGTTTCGGCTGCTGCGCTGGCTACAGGGACAGCGATCACGAATCAAGGCATTCGCGAATGAAGCGCAATGTCACCAGCTTCGCAATGAGTGAGGAAAGAACATGGCAAATCTGAGACCTATCAGCTCTAAAGGCACGTATCTTCTGTGGGTTGCTGTCATCGTGTTGTATGCGATGACCGCTGCGGCCCAAAGCCCGACGGACAGTTGCAAACCCGCTCACGTTATTCCTCTTACGGTGGAAGAGCCTATGGCGAAGATCGTCATCGATCCTCCGCTGGCCGAACCGCTCGCGTCCCGGGGAGTGGTGATCATCCAATACTGTGCGCAGAACTTGCACATTGCTCCGGTGTTCGGGGCAGGCGCTCTGGCTGCCTCGCCGCGCGTTGGACACGTTCATGTGAGACTCGACGATGCCGCTTGGGTGTGGGCCGATGCGAGTGGCAACCCAGTCATCTTGATGGGGCTTCCCCCAGGTCCGC
The DNA here is from genome assembly GCA_052326105.1 of Candidatus Sulfotelmatobacter sp. GTDB lineage: Bacteria > Acidobacteriota > Terriglobia > Terriglobales > Acidobacteriaceae > Sulfotelmatobacter. The sequence goes on from JBKQRC010000019.1 coordinate 13,598, forward strand.
ACAAAGTGCTCATTGAATTGGAGGACGCGAACCACCATACCCTCGACAAAGGCACGGTCGCATTTGTGGTTCCACAAAAGAATGCGACTGAAAAGCGGTAAGGAAGGTCACTTATGAAATGGATTGCATTCTTGCTGGTTGGCGTTGCAGTAGGCGTTGTTGCCTTCACGGTCCCAGCATCTGGACACGCCGATGAAAAGGGCGCGCCGATCTTCGTAACCGAAATTCCTCCCGGATATCGCGACTGGAAGTTGATCTCGGTGGCGCACGAAGAAGGCAACCTCAACGACATTCGCGCCATTCTGGGGAACGATGAAGCGATCAAGGCGTATCGGGAAGGGAATCTTCCGTTCCCAGAAGGGACGATCATTGGCCGTATCGCCTGGAGTTACGTTGCGTCGGAGGAGAACAACAAGATCTTTGGCCGTACCCAATCTTTCGTTGCCGGGGCGCCCACGGCTTCATACCTGCAGTTCATGGTGAAGGACTCAAAGAAGTACGCCGGGACGGACGGTTGGGGGTTCGCTCAATTCGATAAAAACGGCAAGCCTGCGGAAGAGGCGCCGCTCAAGACGTGCTTTCCGTGCCACGAGGCTATCAAAGCTCGCGACTTTGTCTTCACCCGTTACACGCCCTAATCCCGGAAACCAGGTAAAAGATTTGAACGCAACGTGTCGTTAGGGACGCTAATCGAATGGAGTGTCGAGGTTCTGGACTAGATCGTCCCCATTAAAGGCAGAAGATTCACAGGAGGATTTATGGCAGCGAGCAGAGTTCTACCAATGAAGATGACGCAGATGAAGGTGGCGCAAGTCTCCAGTCCCGGAGCAGATTTCCAGATCGTCGAGCGCGCGATTCCCGAGCCGGATCGAGGACACGTGCGCATCAAAGTGCAAGCCTGTGGCGTGTGCCACAGCGACGTGCTCACGAAGGACGGCTTGTGGCCCGGAATTGAGTATCCCCGTGTTCCCGGGCACGAGGTGGCGGGCGTCGTCGACGAACTCGGTAACGGCGTTTCTGCGTGGAAAAAGGGGCAGCGCGTCGGTGTCGGCTGGCACGGCGGCCATGACGGCACGTGTCGTGAGTGCCGGCGCGGAGATTTTCGCAACTGCCGCAACCAGAAAGTTTGCGGCATCAGCTATGACGGCGGATACCAGCAATACATGGTGGCGCCGGCCGAGGCGCTGGTAGCGATCCCGGACAGTCTCGGCGACGCCGACGCGGCGCCGCTGCTCTGCGCCGGAATCACCACCTACAATGCGCTGCGGCATAGCGGTGCAATGCCCGGCGATCTGGTTGCGGTGCAGGGCATCGGCGGTCTCGGCCACCTCGGAGTTCAGTTCGCGAACAAGTTTGGATACAAGGTCGCGGCCATCGGGCGCGGGTCCGAAAACGAGATCCTGGCGAAGAAGCTCGGCGCCAGCGTGTACATCGATAGCACATCGACCAACGCGGCAGAGGCGTTGCAAAAACTGGGCGGTGCTCAGGTAATTCTGGCGACCGCCCCAAACTCAAAGGCAATGTCCGAACTGATCGACGGTCTCGGGCCCAACGGCAAGCTCATGGTGATCGGTGCGACATTCGATCCCATTGAGGTCACGCCGATACAGCTCATCAACGGGAGTCGAACCATTCAGGGCTGGGCCGCGGGCGCGCCCGCCGACTCCGAGGACACACTGCACTTCGCCGAACTGAGCGGCGTGCGTCCCATGATTGAAACCTATCCGCTCGAACAAGCGGCCGAGGCTTACGCGCGCATGCTCAGCGGAAAGGCCCAGTTTCGCGTGGTTCTGACGATGTGAGGGCGGACAAACGCGTTTGAGTCGATGACTCGCGAAATTCGAGGTTTCTCCATGGGAAGAAATGTGGAGGACCTGATCTTGGAGATGCTTGAGAAAGCCGCAGTGAAACGATGTTATAAAGGGATCAAAACACCATGTCACAACCCGTTTTCTATCGTACCGTAATGGTTGACGGACTCTCAGTTTTCTATCGGGAAGCCGGCCCGAAGGATGCCCCGACGATTCTCCTGCTGCACGGACTTCCGTCATCTTCGCGGATGTTCGAGCCGCTCTTTGCCCGGCTTTCCGAACGCCATCACCTCGTCGCGCCCGACTATCCCGGATTCGGGCACAGCGACTGGCCGGACCCGACAGCATTCGCGTATACCTTCGATCACTACGCCGGCATCATGAATCATTTCACCGAAGCGCTCGGCCTCTCGCATTACACGCTCTACATGCAGGATTACGGCGGCCCGGTGGGTTTTCGCATGGCCTTGGCGCACCCCGGCCGGATCGAGGCTCTCATCGTTCAGGATGCAGTGGCGCACAACGAAGGCCTGGGGGCGAATTGGAAGACGCGGCGGGCCTTCTGGGCCGATCGCGCGGCCAATGAAGGCGCGCTGCGCACCAATCTCCTGTCGCTGGCGGCGACGCGCACGCGCCACGTCGGAAGCGATCCGAACGTGGAACGCTACGATCCGGATCTTTGGATGGATGAATTTAACTTTCTCAACCAGCCCGGGCAGGCCGAAATTCAAAGCGACCTGTTTTATGACTATCGAACCAATGTGGACGGCTACCCGAAATGGCAAGCATGGATGCGCCAGCAGCAGCCTCGGTTGCTGGTGATCTGGGGCAAGTATGACCTTTCGTTCGATCTCGGCGAACCGGAGCGCTACCGCAAAGATGTGCCGAACGCCGAAGTCCACGTTCTTGACGCCGGTCATTTCGCGCTGGACACGGCTGCCGATGAGATCGCCGCACTGGTCAGGGACTTTGCCGGTTCTTCAGTTGTTGACTTGCGAGTACGGCGCGCTGGTTGAGGAGCCTGTGACTGCGCTGGCTGCTTGATCCCCGATGGGCCCGGCGACGTCAAGCAGCATTGGTGTTTCTTGGCGCAGCGCTTGCGGCTGGAGAATCACTCTCGGACTCATTCCCGATTTCTCGCTTGCGAGCCACGGTCACTTCAAGATTGTGGTCAATCTGAATCGTCATGTCTTGACAGCACGAAGAGCACAACCACAAATATTCATAGATGCAAGGTTTGCCCGCGTATCTCAATTCCGGTGGCGACCCGCGCCGCGTTAACGCTGCTTTGGAGTCGATCAAGTAGAGTTTTCCCTCGCTGAGATAGCGAAACGGAGTCGGACAGGCTGGATTCGCGCACTTAGAAAGCATGGAATGTCTGAGCGCTCCGCCGACGCGGAGGTGGTTTTGTGTTGGAAACCAAACCACCTCGCGCCTTTTACGTTGGCCGACGGCGACTCAGACAATTAGGCCAGAAATGTGAAGGCGAATCTATTGGACGATGGTATCGATCGGTACCTTCGTATCGGCGCGGCGCGCGCCAAGACTCCTCAGCGTGGTGAGGCACCTGGTTCTTAACCTGCAGTCGATGCCAAAGCCTAATGGACGCGCTCGACTTTCACTGGTTATGTCCGCTTGATAATGAAAACCGTTTTGTCGTCGACGAGATCTGCATCGCCATTCAGCTTGCGAAGATCGTCTCGCTTCACCGCGTATTCCAGCAGCGCATTACACAGGTCTTTTGCGGGCTGCCGGTAATGCTGGCGCATGACGTCTTCGAGTTGCCGCTGCTCTGGTTCGTCAAAGCCGTCATACACACCGTCCGTGTAAAGAAACAGGATATCTCCCGGACTCATCAGCTTGAGCTCAGCGACATCGGAAGAGTTCGACTTCCGGTTCCGGGGCTGCATGGAGAAGTATCTGTTGCGGTCCGGATGATCTTCCGGAATCTGCAAGCCAAGGGCGAGGAATTGGACCATGTCTTCACTCGGGACCTTCATGAACTTGGCATATTCTGCTGAGAACACCAGCGGCGGCGGATGTCCAAAATTCACGAACCGGAAATAGCCCTGAGGGTGTATTTCCCCGTACAGCATGGTAGCGATCTCTCTCGCGTTCTCTTTTTCCGTTCTACCTAGCGCATTACGGGCACTGACCGATTGCGCCAGCCGCAGGTTAATGTTCTGAAATAGCTCAGGTGTAGTTCTGCCGCGGTGGTTCAGTTCGGAGAGCATGAAAGCATGAAACGTGTCGTGCACCGTAGACGCAATCTTCGCTGAGATGATGCCGTGTCCTTCCGCGTCCACCACAAGGACTCCCGCCATCGTGCAAAGCTGATGCAAATCTTCCGCAACTCGCACCTGCTCCGAACTCTTTGCCTCCCGGTAATGAGTTTCCATCTCTGGCTTGTAGTTCGGTCTCAATTTCAGCCATTCAACCTGGTCGTCCACTGAATTACGCGGCGGTGCGTCGGGCGGCAGCGGTGTGAGAAACTCCTGCGACAGCATCTGAGCACGTCGAATGCGTGCATCGATGTCGTAACGCTGCTGAAAATTGATGTACTCAAACAGGTCGCCGCCGACGGTGCCGGCGGGGACGGAATTCCCGTACATTTCTATGCCTGCTATCTGTGGAATGGAACCTTCCACCGGCATCAGGCGCTGGCGCAGATAGTCATCAATACTCGGATCCGTATAGGCTCTGTCCATAGGAAAACTCTACAACACTCTCCAGTTCCGAACGATTCGCTGCAGAAAGGCTCTGGTCCAAGCCTTTAGGCATTCAACCCCCACGTGGCGCAATCGGCCGAGTCTTGTCAGCACCTCGAATCGCTACATCATACAGCGCGGAGCGCCTTTGGCATTTGTGTTGCAGCCCGAACGTAGGCTGGCGGGCCATCCATCTTCCCATTCGGCAGCGCTCCCGATGGCTGCTGGCCGCAGTGGCTGCCACAACCTGAACACAGATGGTAGACTGCCAAAATGGCTAACAGGAAAAAAGGCAAAAAAGCGATGAAGTCCAAACCAACCTCCGGCAAAAAGATCAAGGCGAAAAAACGTGCGCCAAAGAAACAAGCTCCGAAAAAACTGACCGCCAGGAAGAAGGCGCCGGCCAGTTCCGGGAAGACACGGGGAACCGCCCGCTCTTCGGGACGCCCGGCGATGCGCAGCAAACGAGAGACTGCGGCGTTCGAACTGGAGACAGGATCGCGCTCTGCTGGCCAGTCCGGAGATTTACAGGGATTGCGCGACATCGAAAGCGCTGATTCGGAAAGTGTCGACGAATTGCTCGAAGAAGGGAACGCGTTCGAGGCCGAGGTCGTAGCCGGTGTCGAGCACGTCGAGGACGATGAAGCGCGGGAAGTCCACACGCACGAGGTGCCGGAGGACGACGTGCCCGAGGAATATCTGGACAAAGATTGATCGCTCGTTGGAAAACAACGTCCCGCGAGTTCAACCGCGCAGGCGGGAGATTATCCTGACAATCGCGGGCAAATATTCTCAACCGCCGGTGGGCGTAGTCACAGCGTGTCGGGGGCGAAGCCTCGCGTCCATTTTCACCAAGTCAGCGAGAGAATTGGCCTTCATCTTTTGCATCACCTTGCCCCGGTGAGCCTTCACCGTGATCTCGCTGATACCGAGCTCGCCCCCGACCTGTTTGTTCAACAGGCCAGAAACCACCAACGACATGACCTGCCGTTCGCGTTGGGAAAGGGACGCGTAACGGTCCCAGAGCGCACGCATCTCCGCCTCTTGACTCAGGGCGACGCGGCTTCGTTCCAGGGCGGTTCGGATGGCGCTCAACAGGACGTCGTCACTGAACGGCTTCGTCAGGAATTCGACAGCGCCAGCCTTCATGGCTTGCACCGTCATGGGCACGTCCCCGTAACCGGTGATGAAGATGATCGGCATATCAGTCCGGTCGTCGGCGACACGCTTCTGGAGGTCGAGACCATTGAGGCCGGGAAGGGAAACGTCAAGTACTAGGCAGCTCGGAACGAGAGCTCGTGGGTGGTCAAGAAATTCTTGCGCGGAAGCGAACGTCTGGGGCTGCCATCCATCGCAGCGAATCAACAGTTCCAACGATTCGCGGACCGACACGTCGTCGTCGACAACGAACACGATCGGCGTGACGTTCAACATCGGTCAACCCCATTTCGGCCAGAGTGCGTCGCTTCAACTCATACTTCACTGCGGACGATTGACTGATGACGCCCAACCATTGCAAGAATTCTAGAACGACAAGTCAATAAAAATCAACAAGATGAGAACTGTGTTGCGTTTCGCCATACCTGGCGCGCGGATATCGAGGACCGCAGGCGGGCTGAGGAAGCCCCGCATGCAGGGGCGACATTGGCCAACCGATACCAAAGTACAATAGACTCGCGCCGTGAAGTGACGCATCCTCGCGGCATGGGGCGTGAACAATCTGTGACGAACAAGCGTCCACTTGTGTCAGTCGTCGATGACGACGAGTCCGTCCGCGAGTCACTACCAGACCTGCTTCGGGAGCTCGGCTACACGGTCCAGGCGTTCTCGTCCGCGGAGGCGTTCCTCGCATCCGACTACGTCGACCAAAGCAGATGTCTGATTCTCGATGTCGCCATGCCTCCGGGAATGTCGGGACCCGATCTCCAACGGGAATTGGCCCGTCGCGGGCAGGAAATTCCGGTCGTCTTCATCACCGCTCACGAAGATCAGGCCATCCGTCCACGCCTGCTCGAACAAGGTGCCGTGGAGTGCCTGTTCAAGCCGTTCAGCGACACCGCCCTGCTCGAGGCGCTCCACGCCGCCCTTCGTGTGAACTGAAGCGATCGGCGCCCACCCTGATTTTGGTGCCTGCACGAGATGCGGGCGCGGCGCGCAGTTCCTGGCGAAAGTGCCGATTTACCGTCAATGTTCACAGTCCGGCCCTCGGTAACCACTCGCGGCCTTTGGTGAGTCAGCAAACCACCTTGTCAAAATCTGAACAACCAACATCTCACTTCGCCGGCGATTGTTTGATCATCATCTCGCGACAGTGACGGGCGATCTGTCGTTCTTCCTGTGTCGGCACAATCTGAATCTTCTCTGCGCTCAGCCCAAGAAGTTCAAGGCCTCCCGTGGCTTTGCATCGAATGTAGTTGCTGTGCTCTCCAATGCCACCGGTGAAGACAAGAAGATCCGTACCGCCGAGTAGAGCCATGTAAGCTCCGATTGTTTTTCGCACCGAGAGAGCAAAGACATCCAGCGCAAGACAGGCCTTCGGATCATTCGAGCGGGCGCGTTCCTCGAGCGTTTTCACATCGCTTTCGCCGGACGACAGGCCGTACAAACCGCTCTGATGATTCAGCAGAGCTTCAAGCTTGTCGGCGTCCAGCTTCTCGTTCCGCAAAAGATAGAGGAGAATCCCAGGGTCGAGATCCCCAGAGCGCGTTCCCATCGGAATGCCACCGGTAGGAGTGAGGCCCATCGTAGTGTCGACCGATTTCCCGTTTCGAAGCGCACAGAGACTCGCTCCGTTGCCTAAATGCGCGAAGATGGCCCGCTCTGGAAGCTTCGCGCCGAAGTGATGCACAAGAGACTCGTAAGAAATACCGTGGAAACCATAGCGGCGAATCCCGGCGTCGAAAAAGCGATGCGGAAGAGCAAAGTGCAATGCGACCTCGGGCATCCTCCGGTGAAAAGCGTCGTCGAAGCAGGCGAAATGTGCCGCCGAGGGGAAGATCGACTGTGCCGCGGCGATCAGGGTCAATGCCTGCGGAATGTGCAGGGGAGCAAAGTGGATGGCGGCACGTAGCTGGTTCAACACCTTCGGCGTGATGAGTTGATGGGAACGAAGATGAGGTCCCCCGTGCACAACGCGGTGGCCCACCGCCGCGGGTGTGCTGTGGACGTGCTCGGATATGGCCACAGAGAGAACCCTGAGGGCATGGCTCTGCGATTCGTGAACACTTTCGCGCTGCACCAGCGGTGTTCCGTCGGCGGCACGAATATGCAGGGTGCCGTTGCTGTGGCCAATCCCGTCGGCGCTTCCGGTCAGCAGCGGCTCTTCGTCGCTTGCGCCGCGGTAATAGACGCCGAACTTCAACGACGATGAGCCGCTGTTCAGCGCAAGAATCAGGTCACTTTTGTCCGCTGACTTTTCCACGCTCGCCTACTTCGGCCATTTCCAGTTGCGAATCTCTTCTCGATCAATGCCTTCGGTGTGAGCGTAGTGGATGCTGTCGATGATCTGATCCTTCAGCCATTCTTTAACGTGCGCGCCGATCCCCCTTAGTCGCGGAACCCGGTCGATGACATCGATAGCCAGGTCGAATCGGTCGATCTGATTGAGGATGGCCAGTTCGAGCGGCGTGTTGATGCTGCCTTTTTCCTTATAACCGCGCACATGGATGTTTTGATGATTCGTCCGGCGATAGCTGAGCTTGTGGACGAGCGAGGCGTAAGAGTGGAAGTTGAAAATCACATGTTTGTCGGTGGTGAACAGAGAATCGAAGTCACGGTCGGAGAGTCCATGCGGGTGTTCGGTCTCCGGCATCAGGCGGAATAGATCGACGACGTTCACGAAACGTATCTTCAAATCGTGGAAGTGCTCCTTCAGAATTGCGACGGCCGCCAGCGATTCCATGGTTGCGATATCGCCGGCGCATGCCATCACTACATCGGGATCCTCGCCGTCATCGGTGGAAGCCCAGTCCCAGATTCCAATGCCCTTGGTGCAGTGCGTCACGGCATCTTCCATCGTGAGGTACTGCAAATGTTCCTGCTTGTCCGCGACAATGACGTTGACGTAGTCGCGCGAGCGCAGGCAATGATCGGTCACGCTCAGCAGGCAGTTTGCGTCCGGCGGCAAATAAATGCGGACTACGTCCGGACTTTTATTCGTGACCACATCCAGAAATCCCGGGTCCTGATGGGTAAAGCCGTTGTGATCCTGCCGCCAGACCAGAGATGTTATGAGGAGGTTGATCGACGGCACTGGCGCTCGCCAATCCAATTCCTTCTTTGACTTCTCCAGCCATTTGGCGTGCTGGTTGAACATGGAATCGATGACGTGAATGAAGGCTTCGTAACTTGAGAAGAAACCGTGGCGGCCGGTGAGAACATAACCCTCGAACCAGCCTTCGAGCGTGTGCTCGCTAAGTATTTCCATGACTCGTCCGGCGACGTCGAGTTCACCGCCGTCGGCGTCGTCCGGCCTATATTCCGCAAGCCATGTTTTTTTCGAAGCAGCATAGATCGCCGTGAGCTTGTTGGAAGCGGTCTCGTCGGGTCCAAAAACGCGGAAGGAACTCATGTTGCGGCGCATCACTTCGGCAAGAAAATGCGCGAGAATATCCGTGGGCAGAGCATAAGCCGCACCCGGCGCTCTCACTTCGGTGGCATAGTCACGAAAGTCCGGCAGTTCAAGTTCTTTGCGCAGCAATCCGCCGTTGGCGTGGGGATTAGCCGAGATGCGCCGCGCTCCGGAAGGTGCGAGTTCTTGCAGTTCTGGTATGAGCGTTCCATTGGCGTCGAATAACTCTTCGGGCTTGTAGCTGCGCAACCAGTCTTCCACAATTCGCAGATCCTTCTTGTTCGTGACTGGATCGGCTACGGGGACCTGGTGCGCCCGCCACGTCCCTTCCACCTTGTGGCCGTCTACCTGCTTCGGGCCTGTCCATCCCTTCGGGGAGCGAAGTACGATCATCGGCCAGCGCGGGCGTGTGACGTCGCCGGTTAAGCGGGCGTGCTGCTGGAGGGAACGAATCTCCAGAATGCATTGTTCCAGCGCGGACGCCATTTCTTGATGCATCACCAACGGGTCATCGCCTTCGACGAAATAAGGTTTGTGGCCGTATCCGATCAGCAGCGCCTCTAATTCTTCACGCGGAATACGCGCGAAGATGGTTGGATTCGAGATCTTATACCCGTTGAGATGCAGTACGGGCAGCACCGCGCCATCGCGAATCGGATTCAAGAATTTGTTCGAGTGCCATGAGGTTGCAAGCGGACCGGTCTCCGCCTCGCCGTCACCCACTGCGACCGCAACGATAAGATCAGGATTGTCGAATGCCGCTCCGTAAGCGTGCGAAATGGAGTAGCCGAGTTCGCCGCCTTCATGAATAGAACCGGGAGTCTCCGGCGTGCAGTGCGAGCCGATTCCTCCAGGAAACGAGAATTGCCGGAAGAACTTGAGCAGGCCCGCTTCGTCGCGGCTTTTATCCGTATAAATCTCCGAGTAGTAGCCCTCGAGGTAACAGTTAGCCAGTGTCGCCGGTGCGCCATGGCCCGGGCCCGCGATGTACATGACGTTCAGGTCATACTTCTTGATAAGGCGATTCAAGTGAACCCAAATCAAAGACTGGCCGGGGTCCGATCCCCAATGACCGAGAAGTCGATTCTTGATGTGCTCCGGTTTCAGCGGTTCGCGTAGCAACGGATTTGCGCGGAGATAGATCATGCCTGCTGATAGATAATTGCAGGCTCGCCAGTAAGCATTCATCTTCCTCAGTTCTTCCGACGTAAGGGGGGCCAGGACTTCGATTGTGTCAGCCATCAGAGATTCTCCGGCGTTTCATCACAAATTCGGCCATCGGCGGGGGCTCCTCCTGCCTTACGACCCTGGCTCTAGATTCGATGCCATGAGGTTGCGAGTTGATCAATTACTTCTTCTTTGCCGGTTCGACCCGGGGCAGTGGTGCAGTTTGGCAATAAGGGCCACTTTAGAGGCGTCATCCCGACGCTCCGCCTGAAGAGCGGCTCCGCTCACGATGACGCCGCCTTCAGAATCCAAAATTGCACGACTACCCAACCCGCAGGCGGTTGGACGTACCTGGGCCGGGGATGGTAAGCTGTCGCTCCTAAACTCTCGTGTGCGACCAGGATGACACCCGATGGATCCCGATCCGATGAGCGCGCCCAAAACGGCAGCGGCCCTCGCGCAGCCTGCGGCCGCGCCGCTTACCCGCGCCGCGATCTTCCTGGTCGTGACGCTCAACCCGGGCGCTGATCATCGCGCCACCCTGCGCTCGTTCTGCGGAGACCTCGCCGCGCTGGTGCGCGCGGTGGAATTCCGCGACCTGGAAGGGGACGTTTCCTGCGTCTTGGGGTTTGGGTCCGATGCGTGGGACCTCCTCTTTGGGGCGCCGCGGCCGGCAGAGTTGCATCCGTTCCGGGAGATTCGCGCTGGAGCCCGCCATGCGGTTTCGACGCCCGGCGACTTGCTGTTCCACATCCGCGCCCAGCGCATGGATCTCTGCTTCGAGCTTGCCACTCAGCTTATGGCGCGTATCGGAAATGCCGTTTCGCCCGCGGACGAAGTGCACGGCTTCCGTTACTTCGACGACCGCGATCTTCTCGGCTTCGTCGACGGAACGGAGAATCCCAGGGGCGCGGCAGCAATTGACGCCGTGCTCGTCGGCGAGGAGGACGCCGCGTTCGCCGGGGGCAGTTACGTCATCGTGCAGAAATATCTCCACGATCTTAACGGATGGAATGCGCTCTCCACAGAGGCGCAGGAACGCATCATCGGCCGCACCAAGCTGTCCGACATCGAATTGGACGATTCCGTCAAGCCCACTTCGGCGCATAACGCGCTCACTACGATTGTTGAGAACGGGGAAGAGATCAAAATCCTGCGCGACAACATGCCCTTCGGCCAGCCCGGGCATGCTGAATTTGGCACCTACTTCATCAGCTACAGCCGTTCTCCCCGCACCATCGAGCAGATGCTCGAAAACATGTTCGTCGGGCAGCCGCCCGGCAACTACGACCGGCTGTTGGATTTCAGCCGTGCAGTTACCGGGAATCTGTTTTTCGTGCCCTCCGCGACGTTTCTGGAGAACGTGACCGAAGCCCAACCTGTCGAAGCCCAGACTGCGATTGCCGATTCTTCCGCCGCGCCGGCGGTGGCCGAATCGAATCCATCCATTTCATCGGTGCGCGAGGGTTCGCTCGGCATCGGGTCCCTTAAAGGAGACAAACGACATGAATAACCTCCATCGCGAACTTGCTCCCATTTCCGATTCGGCATGGGCTCAGATCGAAGAGGAAACCTCGCGCACGCTCAAGCGCTACCTTGCCGGACGGCGCGTCGTCGACGTAAAAGGCCCGTGCGGCGTCGGCCTGTCTGCCGTGGGCACCGGCCACCTGCGGACGGTCTCAGCTCCGGCGAAGGGTATCGAAGCCAGGCAGCGCGAGGTGAAGGCGCTGGTCGAACTCCGTGTTCCGTTCGAGCTCGATCGCCAGGCGATCGACGACGTCGATCGGGGCGCGAACGACTCCGACTGGCAAGCGGCCAAGGACGCCGCGCGACAGATCGCCTTTGCCGAAGACGCCGCCATCTTCGAAGGCTACGCCGCCGCCGGCATCGCAGGCGTCCGTCAGGGAACCAGCAATCCGATCATGACGCTCCCCGCCGACGTGCGTGAGTACCCGCAAGCCATTGCCCAAGGCTTAAGCCAGTTGCGTCTCGTCGGTGTCAACGGCCCCTACTCGGTGCTGCTTGGAGCCGACGCCTACACCGCGCTCGCCGAAACTAGCGACTACGGATACCCGGTGCTGGAGCACGTCAAGCGGCTGGTCAACAATGAAATCATCTGGGCGCCCGCCATTACCGGCGCTTTTGTGCTGACCACCCGTGGCGGCGATTTCGGCCTGCACATCGGCCAGGACGTTTCCATCGGCTATCTCAGCCACACCGATGCCGCTGTCCGCCTGTATCTGCAGGAGACGTTCACTTTCCTCCTGCTCACGACTGAGGCTGCCGTCGCCCTGGCTCCTCCCGGCAAGGCGAAGAAGGCGTGACACCAAACTCAGACTCACCTCAACCCCACCGCGCCAAGGGCTGAACGGGAGATCAGGATACGTGTTTTTCCTGAACATCCTTTCTCAAAGGATGAGTGATGTCGCCTGGTTTCGACAGTGAGTGAGGGGCTTCAATAATCGTTCACGCGCTGCCAGATGGCGATAGTGCGCGGACCCTGCTTGTCTTTGACGAGGATCTCACGCCTCTCGTAGTGACAGCCGCTTGAGGAATCGCAGTCGGTCGGTTGAGCCGTTTCGATGATTTGTGCATTCGGCTGATCCTGCTCCACTGCTTCTGGCGCATGGATGAGGAGTGCGAAGACAAGCGGCAGGTAAAACGGTGCCAGCAGGATCAGCAAACCTATACGTAAGCAGCGTTTGTTGAAATCGGGCGGCGTGTTGGGTCGCCATGTCGGAACCGTGCTGCGAAACTGTTCTCTGTAATCGGGCGCTGCGGGGGCGTACCACGTCGGGTGCGGGGCAACTGTGGGCTGCAAAACCAAGGGCCATAGGAGCGGTTCTGTGTTCCCGGGGTGCTTATTAATCCGAAGCTTGTACTTGGGGCCATGGGGCGTCAGAACACACCGAGCAACCTCAACGGTCGCGCCGCAATGGCTGCAGGTTTCCTTCTTCCCGCACGTCGCAATGGCTGCTCCACAGGAACAGTGAACAAGAATGCGTTGATATTGCTGGTGAGGAGGCGGCGGGGAACTCGCTGTTCGGCCTGGGAACTTGGCAACGCGTTCGACATCGAGGTTCGATGTCATTAACGTCTGCAACCTTTAGCTAAATAGCATACTCCCGATCTAGCCCGACGGGTCGGGAAATCGCCTTAGCACAAGTTTGCGCTTTCCTTTTCGCCCGTCTGGCGAACAAAAGGCTCAAAGTTGTGTCTGTTTTCGACAGTTGAGATTTCGACTGTTGAGACCATTTCTGCTCGCTCGTACACTCCAAGATTGCTGATTGATGATCTCGATGGGGAACATCAATGGGCTATATTCATAAAGGCTTATAAGATTTGAGCGGACTCAAGAATCTCATTCCGATTTCCGGTCCGTGCAGCGTGCGGAGAAAGATATGACCGCCTTCACTACTTGCCGCAGGACCCTACTTATTTGGCTGGGCATCACCGTATCTGTCACACAATTCTGCCACTCGCAGGGATTGGGAGCGGGACCACCGTGCAAAGATCCTACGAAGTGGTTGCCCGACCCATCGAGCGGTCTGATGTGGGCTGAACATGACTACGTTCGTCCCTATCACATCAAATGGACCGGGCTGAAGTGGCAGGAGGCGAGTGACTACTGCTCAGCCCTGAAAATCGACGGATTGTCAGGCTGGCGGCTTCCCACAGTCGATGAGGTGAAGGGACTCGAATACACCCGTCACGGGGTCGTGACGACCACTGCCACAGGGCATTCATGCCATAGGAATCCGACGGGAATTTGTTATGACGTAGAGACCTCGGAGCCGCACGATGTGCTCACTCTAAAAATCGACATCGGCAGCGAAGACTGGAGTGGCTCGATTTGGACTTCAACACCATCCCCAACAGACGGAAAATCGGCATGGGTAGTGACCCCGCCCCTACTAACTTTTGAACCGGTGCTTCGCACGAAGACCAACGCTAACCATTGGAGCTCGATCACAGCGCTCTGTGTTCGCCCTATGGACGCTGAGATACTTCAGGTCGCCAAGGATGCAAAGGTGGGCGAGCCCGTTCCCGACCTCCAGACGCTGAAAGCCAACGTGCCGCTTACCAAAGCTCGGCTCGCGTATCAGGCGGGACAATATCAGGAGAGCATCACGCAGGCTCAGAATGCGCTTTCCATCGAACCGGGCTTGCAAAGGGCTTACTGGGGCATGGGAATCTCTTACGGAATGCTCGGCCAATGGGATTTGGCCATTGCCAATCTCAATTCCTCAGTCAAGCTCGGCAAAAACGACGAAGTGAAAGCGGCCTCGCAGTGGGCAAAGGCGAGCCAGAAGGCCGCAAAGAAAGGCGAGAAGCCGAAGATCAAAGGTAAGGAATGGAAGAGCCCCGAGTGGAAGGGCCCTCCGTGGAGTTGATTTCCGAAAGTCTTTGTGGCGGGTTTCCGGCACTTACCAACGATCTTGTGTGCACCAGCGGGACCAAGGTCAAGTCCTAGCTGTCACCGTATCCTAGTCCCCGATACGTGCGTGTGATGGGACTCATCCTCTTGGTGGTGATGCGTAGCTCGCGGGTGCGATGACCCGCCAAGTGACAAGGGCGACGAACAGGAGGGCGACTGCTCGCTCGACAAGCTCGACAATTGGACCGCTTGCGACCATCGCCCTATCGACGCGGAGATTGTACAACCGTTTCTGGCCACAGACTGGAGTAAAATCCCGATAGCACTCACTGAGGTCGGGAATGCAATCGTCTTATTTCCCGATCACAGTTCCGGCCAACTTCGTTTCCCCAGCTTCTGCCAGATCGCAGGATCGACGATTGCGCGGCAGACCAGCAACCCAATTCCCGTTCGTTAACTGGCGCGTTTCCAGTGAGATGCACTGCCAAGCAAACCGGGATTCGGCCTCCACGGTCAAATCAGCCAGTCGTCCTCTGATCCGCCGCGCGCATCCGTCTGGGAAACGTGCAAGTTGTAAAAAGAATGTCAACAATTGCATAAATCCCATCAAACCTGTGTCTGAGGCTGTAAAGTGCTTGGAAAGGGGATCAAGCGCGCACGGGGGGCGCGGCCGACACTATGAATATGGGGACGAATCAAAGTCGCGAGACGCATCCGGTTCCGGAGCAGCCGGAGCGGGGCTACTCGTCGGGTAAAGTGCTGGTGGTGGAGGACGATCCGCCGGTGCAAAAGGCGCTGCGCCGCTTGTTTGAGTCCGAGGGCTATCAGGTGGAGATCGAGGGCAACGGGGTAGCTGGACTGGAGAGTTTTCAAAAGTCGCTGCCCGAAGCGGTAATCCTGGACCTGCAACTTCCGAAGATGTCGGGGCGGGATGTATGCCGCGCGATGAAAGAAATGGCGCCGCAACTTCCGATTGTAGTGTTGAGCGCAGCCAGCGACGTCTCCGACAAGGTCCTGCTTCTGGAATTGGGCGCCGACGATTATGTGACTAAGCCGTTCAGCCCGCGCGAGCTGCTGGCGCGGCTTCGAACCGCGCTGCGGCACAGCCGCCCAGCCACGCCTGCCACCCTGCTCGGCTTTGACCATGTAACCGTGGATGTGAGCCGGATGGAAGTGAAGCGAGACGGGACCCCGATCGTGCTGACCGCACAGGAGTTCAAAACGCTCCACTTCTTCCTGCAGAATGAAGATCGGGTGATCAGCCGGGACGAACTCCTGAACGAAGTGTGGGGATACAAAAACTACCCCTCGACGCGCACCGTGGACAACCACATTCTGAAGCTGCGGCAGAAGCTGGAGCGAGAGCCGGCCCGCCCCGCACACTTTCTTACCGTCCACGGCGTGGGATATAAATTCGTACGCTAAGCCACGATGCGTCCTGAACAACATCAAGAAGACCCGGCCTCAGCCGGCCGCGAAGCCGCGGACAGAGCGCCCGCCCGCTCTCCGCTGCTCCCCTCTTTGCGCCTGCACACGCGGTTCCTGCTTTCCATGGCGCTGGTCACCGCTGGCCTGACCACGCTGAGCCTGCTGGTGGTCAGGAGCGTGATCGAGCGCGAAGTGCGGGTCAGCATTGCCGATGGCCTGCAGCACTCCGCCACAACTTTCCAGACATTTCAGCAGGAGCGGGAAGCGCTGATGACGCGTTCCGCGGAACTTCTGGCCTATCTGCCGATCACGCGCGCGCTCATGACGTCGCACGATCCGGCCACCATTCAGGACGCGTCTGAGGATTTGTGGCGTCTGGCCGGGACGGATCTGCTCGTGCTGGCCGACCGGCGGGGAGCGATCGTGGCCCTGCATGCCCGGCCAGGCGGACTCTCGCGCGAGACGGCACAGCCCGCCCTGGCGCGGATGCTGGAGGATGAAGACCTCAACCGGTGGTGGTACGGCGAGGGGCGTCTCTATCAGACTTTTGCTCAGCCAATTTACTTCGGCTCGCCCGTGAACGGGCCTGTGCTGGGATACCTGGTGATCGGTGCGGAGGTGAATGAGCGTCTGGCGAAGGAGGTCAGCCGGGTCACAGCCAGCCAGGTCGCGTTTTCCTACAACGGAGAAGTGCTGGCGACGACACTCGGAGAAACTCAGGCGCACAGCGCAGGTCTGCGCACACTCCTCTCGGGAGCGCCGGCCGCGATTCCCCTTGATGTGGACTTGGGAAACGAGCATTTTCTGGGCCGCACACTCGATCTGGCGCCCACGACGCCATCGGCCGTGAGACTGAGCATGCTGGGGTCTTATGACCAGCAGACGCAGTATCTGCACCGCCTGAACCGCCTGTTGCTGATGCTTGGGCTGGCAGCAATCCTTACCGGCGCGCTTCTGGTGTCGCTGTTGTCTCACGCGTTCACGCGGCCGTTGGCCAATCTGGTGGCCGGAGTGCGGGCGCTGGAACGCGGGGATTTTCATCACCCCCTCGATTCGCGCGGGCGCGATGAAGTAGCCGAGTTGACGCGGGTCTTTGAGGGAATGCGGTCAAACCTTCTGAAAACCCAGCAGGACTTGCTCGAAGCCGAACGGCTGGCCACGATTGGGCGCATGGCGAGTTCCATCTCGCATGACCTGCGGCACTCGCTCTCCGCCATTACCGCCAACGCAGAGTTCCTCAGTGAGGGTGGGCTGAGCGGGGAGCAGCGCGAGGAGTTGTACGCGGAGGTGCGCGCCGGCGTGCGTCGCATGACCGATCTCATTGACTCGCTGCTGGAGTTCGCGCGCACCCGGGAGTCGCTGAATCCTGGGTGGGGAAACGTTCGCCCCTGCGTGGAGACAGCAATGCAGGCGGTTCGCAAGCTCCCGCGTCACGCGGCCGCGGACATCGAGGCGCACTACGCCGATACCCGGCAGGCCTACTTCGATGGACGAAGACTGGAGCGCGCGCTGTTCAACCTCCTGCTGAACGCATGCGACGCTGCGCCGGAGCATGGCGGCGTCGTGCAGGTTGAGGTAAGTGATTCCGCGGAAGGCACCGTCATTACAGTGAGCGATAACGGGCCGGGAATCGCGGAAACAATTCGCGAGACCCTGTTCCAGCCGTTCGTGAGCTTTGGCAAGCAGAACGGCACCGGATTGGGCCTGACCATCGCGCAGAAAATCGTGCACGATCATGGCGGCAGCATCGCCCTGGAGCGCAAAGACGGACGCACAGCTTTCCGGATGGTATTGCCCTACCCGCCTTTTGCCGGTTCGCCGGGCACAGTAACTGATCAGAGATCGTTCGGCCGGGTGACGGAACTGTCGCGGACGGAGAGCCAGAATCGGACGTAACCAACCAGAACTCGGCCGGGAAATCACCAAACCAGGGTCACCCGAACAGGGAGGAAACCATGGGCACTTCAGCAAAGCAGGCGTGGAAAGCCGCGGGGATCGTGGCTTTGCTTTGGATGGCAAACAGCGCGTCGGCTCAAACCAGTTCGCCCGCAACCGCGGAGCAAAACGACATTTCCGGCCAGGTTCGTGAGCTGCGCACGATGGTCGAGGAACTGCGCGACGAGGGTCGCGCATCGCGCGCTGAGATCCAGCAACTCAGGCAGGAGTTGCAGAGCACGCGAGCGGTACTGGAGCGCTTTGAGGCTGTGAATCAGACGCAGCCGCCGACGGTGGCCGCGTCCCCGCAAACCAGCGCGACACTCCCTTCCGGGGCGGCTCAACCCGCGACAGAAGAGGCGCTCGCCTCGCGGGTGGAACGGCTGGAGGACTCAACCGCACTTCTGGCCGCGAAGGTAGACGAGCAGCACCAGACCAAGATAGAGGCTGCAGGCAAGTACCGCGTTCGGCTGTCGGGAATCGTGTTGATGAATGCGTTCCACAATCATGGAACGGCCGACAATTTCGACTTTCCCAGCTTCGCCGCGGCTATACCGTGGACTTCTCCGTCAGGCTTCGGCGCAACCCTGCGACAGTCAGAGGTCGGGCTCGAGGTTTTCGGGCCCGACATCGCCGGTGCGAAAACCTCGGCCGATGTACATTTGGATTTCGCCGGGAACCTGACTTGGGCGCCCAACGGCGTCTCCTTCGGGTCCGCGCGGCTAAAGACTGCCAGCCTGCGCCTGGACTGGGAACACACGTCGGTAATAGCGGGGCAGGACCAACTGTTTATCTCTCCTCTGTCGCCCACATCGTTCGCCTCACTGGCGACTCCGGCGTTTGCCTATGCCGGAAATCTCTGGGGATGGATTCCGCAGATTCGAGTCGAGCACCGCTTCGACCTTACGGGCGCGCAGAAGGTCACCGTGCAGGCCGGGATCATGGATAATCTGGTCTGGGAGATGCCGTCCGGCCCATACAACCGCACTCCGGGCCCGGGGGAGCAGTCCGGGCAGCCGGCATACGCTCTCCGCACCGCGTGGTCACATGCGGTCCGCGATGATCGAGAAGTCGGATTCGGGGTCTCCGGCTATTACAGCCGGCAGGATTGGTCGTTTGAACGTTATGTGGATGGCTGGGCGGGGATTGCTGACTGGCATATCCCGCTGATCTCGGGCTGGACTCTTTCGGGCGAATTTTATCGCGGGCGCGGCGCGGGCGGTCTGGGAGCCGGCATTGGGCGCACGGTGCTCTATGGTTCGGCCCCGGAATACGGAGTCGCGCCGATCCGCGGCGCCGATTCAGCGGGTGGCTGGAGCCAGTTGAAATGGCAGATCACACCGAAGCTCGAATTGAATGGCGCCTTCGGCGAGGACGACCTGTTCAGCGCTGACGTGCGCGGCTTCGCCTCCGACGCGGGCAACAACGGGCCGATCCTGGGCCGTAACCGGGCCGCGCTGGGGAATCTGGTCTTGCGCCCGCGCTCCGATCTCGTGCTCTCGGCGGAATACCGGCGCCTGCGAAGCTTCCCCGTGTATGAGCCAAGTCTGATTACGAACCAGATCAATTTAGCCATGGGAATTCTGTTTTGACGCGCTGCAAGTCCATTTTCGTGATCGCGCTGGCGCTTTTCGCTGCGGCGCCCTCTCTGCCGGGGCAGACAGTGACCTTAACTGCCCGCGTGGAGGTGATCGAGCATGGGCACGCCCTGCAGAACGCCTCCAATGCAGTCGTGTGGCTGACTCCTCTGGACGCTCCAGCCGCGCCGCCGCCGCAGACCGTTGTACCCCGCCTCGTCCAGAAACACAAAAGCTTCATCCCTGCGCTGGTCGTGATTCCGGCGGGCGGCAAGGTCGAGTTCCCCAATGAGGACCCTTTTTTTCACAACGTCTTTTCGCTTTTCGAGGGGAAGCGCTTTGATCTCGGCTTGTACGAAAGCGGCTCAACCCGGTTCGTGCGGTTCGATCGGCCGGGAATTTCCTACATTTTCTGCAACATCCACGCCCAGATGAGTGCAGTCGTGGTCGCGCTCAACACTCCGTATTACGGAATATCGAACCAAAAAGGGGAGATCGCCATCCCTGACGTTCCCTTCGGACGCTACCGCGTGCAGGTGTTTCACGCTTCGGCGGTGCCGGATGAACTGCAGGCGTTGACGCACGAGATCACAGTCACGCAGGGCACTGCCAGCCTCGGCTCGCTGAAGTTGCACGCCTCAGATACGATTGCCCACCACAAAGATAAATACGGTCACGACTATGAGCCGCCCAACCAGGATTATTCCAAACCATAGGTGACCTTGCGCGGATTTCCCTGCCGGGGACGCATCGAAAACAGGACATAGAGGCTAAGCCGCCTTCTGAAACACCATGCCGTGCTTCCGCATCCGGTAATTTGTTAGAGTGACGTGTAGCAGTCCTCGCTTTTGCGCGGGCCGTGGGCGACGCCAGGCAATGGCGCTGCGTTTTCTGCCGTCATGAAAGGATCTTTCGATGAAACGCTTACTGCAGTCATCCCTTGTGCATTGGTTGATGATCGTGATCGCGGTCTCGTGTGCCGCACAGACCGCAACTTCCACCGCTTCATCCACCGAGTCGAACGCGGACGAAAAAGCTCTGCAATCGTTTGCCGCCATCCATCCCATTGACGTTCACGTTCACATCTTCAAGACTGATCCGGCATTTCAAGCGATGCTCGAACGATTGAACCTGAAGCTGCTGGACATCCTGGTCATGGACGACACCTACCCGGCCCGCAAGCAGCTGCAGGGGCAGGTGGACGACGCGCTCGCGCTGGTGCGCTCCAGTCGTGGTCATGTCGTTTTGTGTACAACCTTCGACCCTTACAAATTCAGCAGCGCGTCTTTCGCGGCGGATACCGTCAAGCAACTGGATCATGATTTCGCCGAGGGCGCGGTCGCGGTGAAGATTTGGAAGAACATCGGAATGGAAATCAAGGATCGCAACGGCCGTTACATTCTCGCCGACGATCCCAGGTTCGAGCCCATCTATCAACATATTGCCCAGCAGGGCAAGACGCTTATGTCGCACCAGGCGGAGCCCGACGTGGCCTGGGGACCGCCAGATCCGTCCGATCCGTCGTGGTCGTATTACCAGGAAAATCCGCAATGGTATGTTGCCAACAAGCCCGGGTTTCCGACGAAGCAGATGATTCTCGATGCTCGCGATCACGTGCTGGCACAGAATCCCAATCTGAAAATGGTCGGAGTGCACCTGGGCAGCATGGAAAGAGATCTCGACAACATTGCCCGGCATCTCGACAAATATCCAAACTTCGCCATTGATACCGCTGCGAGAATGGAATACCTGATGATGGCGCCGTCCGACAAAGTGCGTGCCTTTCTCATCAAGTATCAGGACCGCGTCATCTATGGCACGGATCTCGACCTGAACGCCGATGCCAAGACTTCTGAAGCCCTCGAAGAGTGGGAGCACCGGTATGCGCGGGATTGGAAATACCTGGCGACCGACGCGACCTTCACTGAGGAAGGCCGGCCGGTACACGGATTGAATCTTCCTCCAGAAGTTCTCGGCAAAATATTTCGCAGCAACGCCATGCACTGGGTTCCGGGGTTGTAAGATTCCGTCGGCTCATTCCGCCAGCGGCGCAACCAGATACAGATCGCGTCCGGCCTGATCCACAATCAGAGTGTCCGGGTCGTCCTCGTAATTCTCCCGGCGAAAACTGCGCGGGTCCATATACTGCAGATTCACTTGCCGGCAGGTGTCCGCATACACCGCCGATGCCAGGGTGATCGAATAGCGCGGCACAATTGTGCCGCCGGCAAGCCGTCGCCCCGCAAAACTGACGTGCGCCAGATGCGCCGCCACGCAAAGGTTCTGCTGCAACTCCGGCGACTCTGCCACGAGTTCCCGGATTCTCTCCAGCGGCGCATAACCGTATCGCTTGATCAACTCGCCGTGCGTCTCAGAGATAGTAGTAAGGTGCGGGGCGTAGATAACCAGCGCGCCGTCCTCCTCGATCACCGGGCCCAGGCGGTAGCTGGCTTTGCCGCCGACCCACAGATCGGTATAGTGCGTGTCGAGCAGCGCGACCACTCGCTTGTATTTCCGTCCCGTGTATTTGATATGGACCTGGCGGCTTACCTCGGCCGCTTTTCGAACGGCCTTGCGGAACTCTCCACAAAAAAGCCCATGCGTTCGAAGCCGGCCATGGTCGCGGGTTACGACTGAACTGAGCGAAATTACCCGCGCCGGCACGAAATCCGCCGCCGCTTCGAACAGGTGACGAGTGGGCGTCTCGACACGGCCAATCACCTTTTCGATGGTTGCCAGTGCACCCAGCCAGTGGGTGGCGTGAGTCAATTCTGGCCCGGCCACGCCGGGAAAGAAATATTTTGCTCCGCCGGAAAAACCTGCAACCTCGTGCGGAGCGGTTGTTCCAAAGATCAGAACCGTATCGTAGAGCCCGGGGGCGAGCAGACGATTGACCGTCAAGTTGATCGGCTGGTCGATCAAGCCGCCGGTAATCTCCTTCACGCGAGCGGCGCCCAAAACGCCGATCGTGACCAGTTTTTCTGGATCGGCCCAATCATGATCAAAGATGTGGCCGGGTCCGGGGACCTGGGTTGTGCCGAGAGCCCCGATCTTCATCCGCTTATCCGCGTCGCTCATGGGCGCGTGGGTGCCCTGCGCGATTAGCGCATCAAACTTCGCAATCTTGCGATCGGCCAGAATCTGAGCCGCCAAAGGAAAGAGGATATCGGTGTTATCGTCGCGTGTTTTATCCGCCACAATCGCCAGTACCGACGATCGCGGCGAGATGCTCGACAGTGCTTTGGAAAGAATGTCGCGCAGGTCGGCTGGACCGAGATCGAAATCCGGATGGCCCTTCCCAGCGTTAATAGCCGCCGGCGCGGATACGATGCCCATTTTCGAAACTCCCGGTTGGAACGAAATCGTCTGGTCTTCGTTCGGCGTTGAACGCGTAGCTCAGCGCTGAACGCGCGCCGTGCCACCCTGCGCAGACGACCGTACTTGCTCTAACGTCGCCATGGTCGTGTCGCCGGGAAAAGTCGTAAGCAGCGCCCCATGCGCCCAGCCAAGTTTCATCGCCTGCTCCGCTGACTCTCCCGCGAGAATCCCATAGAAAAATCCGGACGCAAATCCATCGCCGCCGCCAATCCGGTCGTAAACGTCAAGCTGACACTGTGGAGACAGGCAAGTCTGCCCGTTGATCCATGCCACAGCGCCCCAGCCGTGACGATTCGAGGAATGAACCTCACGTAAAGTCGTTGCAATGATCTTGATGTTAGGATGCCGTTCGAGCACTCGATCGATCATGCCCAGGAAGGCGTGCGGATCGAGTTTTGATGCCGCAACCGCCTTCGGACCGGCGATCCCAAGCCCTTTCTGCAGATCCTCTTCGTTGCCCACCAGAACGTCGACGTGCTTCAGGATTCGTCCTATCACTTGGCGCGCGCGCTCCTCGCCGCCCGAAAGATTCCACAACTTCTCCCGGAAGTTCAGATCGAACGAAACCACCGCGCCGGATTTCCGCGCCGCCTGCATGGCCTCAACGATCAACTCCGGGGTGGTCTCAGAGAGAGCAGCGAAAATTCCTCCGCTATGAAACCAGCGCACGCCCGCGCCGAAAATAGCACTCCAGTCAAAATCACCTGGTTTCAATTGCGCCGCCGCTTCATTGGCCCGGTTGTAAAAAACCACGGGCGCGCGCACACCGTGTCCCCGGTCGCTATAGACAGCGGCGATATTGGGGCCGGTCACGCCATTGTGCGGGAAGATCTTGTAGAACGGAGTCACGCCCATGGCCCGCACCCGCTCCGCGACCAGGTCTCCGATCGGATACTTGACCATCGCCGTAACCACTCCGGTACGCAGGCCGAAGCAGTCGGAGAGATTTGCGGCCACATTGAATTCACCGCCGCTGACGTGGATCTGACACTGGGTTGCTTTGCGGAAAGGAATTATGCCCGGGTCGAGCCGATGCACCAGCGCGCCGAGAGACACGAAGTCGAGCGCAGCCGAATCACGAATCGTCAAACCGTAGTCCATAGCTATCCCTTCAGGAGATTCAGCGATTCCACTTTACATGGGGAGTGTCCCGGCGCGCCATCGGACTCGCACCGACGCCTAGGCGCCAGGCTGTGCAACTGCCTTCTTCAACTGAACTGTAGCGTTACTGATCAGCGGCTTCGCCCAGAAACCAACGCTCAGCACACAGCCGAAGGTGAGATAGAGAAAGCACAGGCCGATGCGCAAGCCAAAGTGATCGCCAAGGCGGCCAATGATGACCGGCCCCACGGCGCCGCCCATGATCCCCGTGCTCAGGATTCCCGCAAACGGTCCGTGATGTTCGGACACGGAATTCAGCGCCAGGGAGACGAGCACGGGCCACATGATGGAGGCGAAAAGACCTACGCACGGGAAAGCGTACAAAGCCACTCGTGATGGACCAAACAAAGCGGCCGTGAGGCAAAGTAATGCCGCGCCGGAGAACCCAATCAGTACTCTGCGGCTGTCGAAAAGTTTCAGCAGCCCCATCCCGATAAAACAACCCGCAGTGAGCAGTCCCCAAAACCACGACACCGCCGACGCGCCGGTAGTGTGCGGGTCATAGCCGTGATAGACGGAGAGAAACTTCGAAATCCAGTTGGCCGTGCCCTGTTCGCAAGCGACGTAAGCGAACACGCAGAGAAAGAACGCCCATACCATCGGCCGGCGCAGCAGGCTGGTGTACATCTCGAGAGACCCGGCCGACTCGTCGGCAGTGTGTTCGACTTTCGGAAACCTCAGAAATCCGAGAAGCACGATCATGAGGGCAGTCAAGACGGCAAAAATCCAGTAGATCGATGCCCAGGGAAGCGTGCGCGGAGTGAGCTTCGCGAGGATACTCAAAAACAGATTTTTCTGGGGTGAGGACTGCCCCAGATTGAGGACAAGATAGGAATACAAGTACGGACTCAGAAAAGAGGCCGAACCGAAAATCAGTTGCGCCAGTGCGGAGTTGAACGCAAAGTGCTCTTCACCTCCGGCCACGCGCAGTAGCGGATTGATGGCCACCTGCAGCGTCGCCATGCCCGCGCCTATGACGAAGAACGAGCGCAGGGCCACAGCATAGGTTGGGTGGAACGCAAAACTCAGGGCGCCGGCGGTTGCGGCGATAAAAGCCACAATCATGACCGGCTTCTCGGTGAAGCGTTCGACCCAGAAGCCGGCGGGGACCGACATCACTCCATACGCGATGAAAAAGGCAAAGTTTAGAAAAGCCGCCGCCGCCAGAGTGACGCTGTAACTGCTGATGATGTCGGGTATGAGCGAGTTCAGAATGTTGGTCACGAGCGACATCACGAAGAACGTGAGAAAAACCAGCCCAACCATGGTTCGGTTTCGTGTCATGCTTTTTCTTCCGCCTTACTCGGTGGTTGTCACCTTGGTGGCCAACTCGAACTTTCCCGGCTCGCGGCCTGCGCGGGCGGCCAGAGCCAGGGTGATCATCTGAATCGGCAGAATCTCGTAAATCGCGTGAACGCTGCCGCTGTGATCCGGCAGCCGGAAGCAGTCGAGCGCCGCGGCTTCTCCCACAAGTTCCGCGCGACCGCCTTCCTGCCGGATGTCCTCCAGCAGCCGGTGATTGAGATTGCGGGTCCGCTCATCCCCGGCAAACACAACCACCAGCGTTTCCTCGCTCAACATCTCCATTGGACCATGGCGGAAGGCAGCGCTGCTCATGCCCTCGGCGTGAAAATGATCCGACTCTTTCACGATGAGCGCGCCCGTGCCGACGGCCGCCAACGACGCACCTCGTCCCACCAGGAACAAATGGCGAACGCGATCCAGCCGTTCTGCCATACAGTGCACGTGCTCTTTCCACTCGGCCAAATACGAGCCCACGGCCTCGGAAGCGTGCTTCAGCTCGCGGCGGCTTTGCCGCACATCCCGTTCGCAAAGCACGTCCCCAAGCCACTTCAGTGCCATCAAAGCAGTGACATAGGTTTTACACGAAACCGAAAACTCGCGCCCGGCCTGGGTATAGAGCGCGGCAGTCGCGTGTTTCCCCAGAGGACTTTCCGGCGTATTGGTTACGGCAATCACAGACGAGCGCTTGCCGTTGACTTCGGCCAGGCGAAGCATTTCCACGCTCTGACCTGACTGCGACACGGCCACGATCAGCGTTTTGGGATCGAAGAAGCGAGTTTTGTAGTGAATGAGCTCCGAGGTCTCCACCATGATCGCCGTGAATCCGTGGCCGATCAGTTGCAGATTCAGCGGGTGAAGAGCGTGGAAAGAAGACCCCATGCCGGTCAGGACAATCCGCTGAAACTTTTTCCGATGCAGGCGCGAAGCCAGGTCCAGCAGTTCCTTAGACCGGTCCAGACTCTTGAAAGTCCTCTCCAGTGCCCGTGGCTGATCCAGGAGATCTTGTAAGTACTCACCCTCGATCACCCTGAAATCAATTCCCACTCTGGCCTCCTTCGCAAGGGAAGCGGTGATGCCAGACTCTGGCTGCGCCGATCAGGTTGGCATCCTCGCCCAAAGAGGCCAGTGTCAGCTCGGTTCTCTCGCAGGGAACCAGGCGGCAGCTCTTCCGGACAATCTCCTGGAGGCCGTCGAGAAGAAGGTCGGCGCTCTTCATGATGCTGCCGCCGAGCACGATCGCGTCGGGAGTGAAGATCGTCACCAGGTTGGCCAGGCCGAGTCCGAGATAATAAGTCTCCCGCTCGACCGCCAGTCGAGCTAGTTCATCGCCCGCCCGCGCGAGTTCGAAGATTCGCCTTGCCGTCAGTTCCTCTCGCTGCGGATAGTCCGCCGGGGCTTCCTTCTTCATCCATTCCGCCAGGGCTGGACCGGCGGCCATCGCCTCCCAACATCCCCGAAAGCCGCACACGCAGGGCGGTCCGGAAGGATCAATCAGGTGGTGTCCAACTTCCGGATGAGAACCGTCAACTCCGCGATAGAGCTTCCCATCGATGATGAACCCGGTTCCGATCCCGGTACCGATGGTCACATACATCAGCCTTTTCCTGTTTCTGCCTGCGCCCCAGCCCGCTTCTCCCAGGGCGGCAGCGTCGCCGTCGTTTTCCATCGCGGCTGTTACCTGGAAGATTTTGGCCAGATCCTCCACCGGATTCTCGCCTTTCCAGTTGGGGAAAAAGTTGACGTCGCCAAACTCGCCCGTCAGCGCATAGAGCGGCCCGGTCGATCCGATGCCGATGCCGGTGACTTGTGTCTTCGCCGCACATTCAGTGGCCGTAAGCATTCTCCGGATGTTGTCGAGCGCGTGTCCATAGCCCGCATCGGCATCTGTCGGGAATTCGCGGCGTGCCCATACCTTGCCCTCGTTATCCACCATGCCCACGGCGATTTTCGTTCCACCGATATCCACGGCTCCGATCAATTTGTTTTCCTCTCTTTCGAGTCCTGCATCACTAGTACCGTGACCGCGTCATTTGTAGCACGCGGTATTCGATGCACGTGCCGCGCACGGCAGAAGTAGCCCCGCCGTCCCGGCGGCTGTCCGGCGGCGTCCTCGCCCGCTGCGCCGAGGGCGAGACGCCCCCGGGACAGCCGGCAGGATGACGGCACTGCGGTCAGCCCCGCGGCATTGATTACGCGGGCCCTTATTGGTTATTTCCAGGCGAACACTGCGCCCTCATAAGCTCCAATATCAACTTTGAAGCTCGAACCGGTTACATTGATCGCCGAGTTTCCCTGCGCTGTGACTCTGGCCACGGAATGCAGCGGCATCGCGGCAGTAACGGTCACCTTCTGCGGTTCGCTGGAGTGATTGGTGACGATAGCATATCCGCTACCCTTGCCGCTCAACGCTGAAACTTCCACCGACGGCTGGTCGCTACGAAACGCCGGCTTGATTCCGGCCCACTCACGGAAGGCCTGGTAGATGCGGTACGTGTATTCTGGTTTGTCGAAAACCGCAGGCACATTCGCGAGATAGTTTTCCAGCGGATAAGCGCTCAACAGCGTTTTTCCCGATCCCACGGTGTTGGCCACGAGCGCGGGTTTATTGTCCTGATCCACGGCAATGACCGTGCCGCCCTTGACCTCCAAAACTGCTCCCCAGGTACGAGGCGAGGCACCGGGCACTGCATACTGAAACGTATCGCCAACTCTCAGACTGCCGAACGGAGCCACGATTTTCAGCGTCACTTCGCTTTTCGGATTTGCATCCACCATTCTTGCTCCGAACAGCGACTCCATCTCCGGGATCGCCGCGTCCGCTGCAACCGACGCGTAGAGCGCTCCGCCTTGTGTCACATATTGTTTCGCTTTTTCCCAGAAGTCGGAATGCACATGCACCACGAAACTGTCGGTGCTGGTGAGCGGCGAAGGCATCAATATCAGCGGACGCTTCTGCCAGTCGTCATATTCGCGCGGGAAGTCCGCTTTCACCCCTGCCCGTCTCGCCAGCACAAAAGCGGACATCCAGGAGCCTTGGAGCCAGGCATTATCCTCGCTGAAGTTCGGCTGTGACTGTCCCGCAACGTTCGCTCCTTCGTCGGTAGTGGTGTAGGGAACAACTTCCGGTCCGGTCAAACCAAAATGCGAATAGTCTCCATGCGGCTTCGACCACTCATAAGGCACGATGATTCCCGCCTCGGCCGGGGCGGGCTCAATGCCGGTGAGATCAAGCTGGGCCACGATCTTTCCGAATTCTTCGAGCATCTGCCCCGAGGGGCGAGCCTTTCCATCCCAGGTTGTGAGTCCGAACTGAGTCTCATGTGGAGAACGAAGGTAGGGAACTTTGTGGAACTGCTCCGGCGCCGCATCGGTGTAGCACCAGATCAAGAATCCATTGGCTCCCGCTCCCAGTCCAGAGTAAAGGCTGGCCCGCAGGAATTTCGCGATCTGCTCGGGTTCGTATTGCGCCGACGAGGCACCGATCTCCTGCACCATGACGGGCCGTCCCGCACTCCCCGACAGCGCCGTCTCATACGCTGATCCATACGTTCCGCGCTCCGAGAGCATGGGGTCGGGAAACAGTCTTGGAGAATAAATCGAGTAGGGATGAACGCTGAAAAAATCTGCTTCCTCGCGGACGTTGTCCGGCCGGAACGGCCCGCGCTCAACATCCTGCATGCTCACGCCCACGACGATGGGATGCAGCGAATCGTAGCGCCGCATGGACCACGTGAGCAGCCGCGTCCAGTTGATGGCCATCGCGTCGGTGGTGCTGTCGGCGACAATCCAGAACGGTGGCTCATCCGTCAGATCCCAGCCGAGAATCGCGGTCTCTTTTCCGTAGCGGCGCGCCAGTTCGCCCACATGATCGGTCTCGATCCGCAGCATGTCCGGGTCCGAATGCGGATGCCGCCCTTGGCGGTAAGCTACATCCCAATAGGCTTCTCCGACTTCACCGCCGATCAGCAGTTCGGGATGGAGGTAGATCTTGTACTTGTGCGCGAGCGAGACCAGGAAATCGATGGCGCGAAATGCCTCCGGATTGTAATCACCGGGCCGCGGCTCGATCCACGCCCAAACGAAATCCAGACGAATGGCGTTGATGCCCATCTCATGCATGCGCGCGAAATCGGCTTCAATCGCCTTCGGATCCCACTGCGTCGGCCACTGCATCGCTGCCTTGGCCGGTACCCAGTTTGCGCCGACAGGAATAAACCGGTGGCCGTCCTGGGAAAAATAGTTGCCATCCAGATGAACCGCCGGAAGCTTTGCGTCGCCTGAACTGGCATTAGCCTGGGCCGCAGCGGACAAACTGCAGCACAGCAGCATAAGCATCAGCACGATCGCCGGTATCTCCGCGAGAACAACCCGTGTCTTATCTTTCGTCATTTTCGATAGCTCCGTGTCTATGAAAGCAAGTGAATTTAAATCGGCCGGGCTCTATCTTAGAAGCTCAGCTTCAGCGCCAGCTGTAGTTCGCGTGAGGCGTGGACCGTGCTGGTGATCGATCCGGAAAGGCCGGGATTGCCGGGCGATCCGGCCTGATCCACGGCTGCGTAAGGAAGCGAGAACTCAGCCGTGTTGAACAGGTTGAAAGCCTCGGCCCGGAACTGCAGCTTCCAGGTTTCGGTGAAATTGAAGTTCTTGAACAGCGACGCATCCACATTGTAGATTGCGGGTCCACGCAGCGAACCACGCCGCGCATCTCCGTACTCGCGCGCAAAACTCTGATTCGGAGCCAACCCGGGCAAGGCAAATGCCGCGGGGTTGTACCAGCATGCGATGCTCTGATTGTTCGACGGGCAGCCCTGGCTCTCCGCAGTCGAAAAATTGTAGGGATCACCGGTCAGGTCCGGCCGCGGCGCACCCGAATCCGTATTGGTGTAATCGGTCGAGAGCAGCGGCGTAAGCGCTTCCCCGGAATGCAACGCCACGATCCCGTTGACTTGCCAGCCCTCGGTCAGCCATCGCGCTGGACCGCTGCTGCTCCAGAATTTCTGCTTTGGTCCGAACGGGAGAATGTAGGACCACGCGGAAGAAAGTTGATGACGGTAATCGGGGGCGTTGTCGCCTCGTTCCGCGGCCAGATTGTAGGTGTCTTGCGGTTCCAGATACTCGTCTTCCTCCGTCTGCCCGATGCTGTGCTGCCAGGTGTAGGAGGTCAGCATGCTCCAGTTGCCGGAAAACCTCTTCTCCAACTTGACCTGCAGTCCGTGATCGACCGACCAGGCTCCATTGTCCAGTGTGCGAATTTCGCCGACGTTCGGCACCGTGCTGTAGTAAAGCCTGCCAAACTCTGTGGGCGCGCCGGTTGCGCAGGAGGGATCGGTGGGAGTAGGGCAGGACTCAAAATTGCTGTCGAGAGGCGCAGGCGGCTGATTGCGATTGCTGAGGAACGAGAGTTTCACGCCCCTGGTCCCAACATAAGCGACCTGCAGAGCCATACTTTTCGAAAGCGCGCGCTCAATGTTCAGATTCCATTCTTCAATGTACGTTGTGCGATTGTTGAACAGCGACGCGCTCGCGCGCCCCGCTGGATTCGTCACTGTGGCATAGACGGGAGTGGGGTAGCCCGTCGAAGTGCGGAGAGTCGGGATCGCATTGGCCGCCGGGTTATAGTTCTGGCTGAAGAGCAGGCCGGTGGGATTGTAGGCCAGTTCGGCGTCATTCTGATCCGCCTGAACATCGTAGAAAATCCCGAATCCCCCGCGCACCACCGTTTTTTCGTTCCAGGGAGTCCAGGCAAATCCAATGCGGGGCGCAAAGTTGTTGTAATCGGGTTTCACGTTGCCCGACCGGCTCACTCCCGTCATTTGCGGCGAAACAAACAGCCCGGTGGAAAAATCGAAATTGGCCAGGCGATTTTCCTGCTCCACGGGCGGTGTGAACAGGTCGTAACGCACGCCCAGGTTCAGCGTGAGTTTGTCGCTGAACTTGAAGTCGTCCATCAGATACGCGCTGAATTCGGTCCAGCGCATGCCGAACTCTCCTTTTAGCCCGTCGCGGTACCCCGTATCCGGATAGCCCATCAGGAATTCCGCGAGAGGACTTCCTCCGTTGCCTGTAGAGAGGTCGGAGGTGAACAGTCCGTTAAAGCTCATATCGCCGCGCGCATTCTGCGTCTGGAAGAATCCGTGCAGCCGGCGCCGCACGTCAGCTCCCATCTTGAACGAATGGCGGCCGCGGACGTAGGTGAATGCGTCCACGTACTGGTAATTGTTTTCGTTCAGGAACTCCGGAAACCAGTCCGTGGTTCCGATGGGGCTGAGATTGGCGAACTGGATAAACGGCAGCCCGCCCGTCGCAGTCGCGTTGTTCGGATCAAAGTCGTTGGGAATGCCGAATTGTTGCGACAGGTCCTGACCGGCAAAATTCTGCACCGCCCGCACAACATATCGGGAATAGCCGATCTTGAGTTCGTTGATTTTGTTCGGGGCAAAAGTATGGACGTCACTGATTCCCGCCGATCGCGCCAGGTTCGTAATGTGCCCGGAAAAGTTTCCGCCTCCGGCAAACCCGGGGAAGGGATCCGGCGCAAATGCCTTCACATTGTTGAAGCTGAACATCAGCGAGAGGCTGTCTTTCCTGGTGAGCTGATGATCTCCACGAACGTCGAAGGAATCCTGATCGTTGCTGGCGACCGGGTTCGACAAGTAATTGCCGGCAGAGTTGGAAACGTTGGGGCTGGGGTACAGATTCACCAGCTGCATTGCGGCAGAGTCAAGGCAAGCGCCGCCGGTGGCGCTCAATCCCGTGGACCCCACACAAGGCGGAATCACGTTCATTTGTCCGTTGTACAGGATGGGATTCCGCAGCTGGATCTGGCTCTGGTCCGCACAGGTGTAGGTGGACGTGGTCAGCGGATCGAAAATAGTTCCGGTATCGAAAGTGTCGGCCGCGGACGGAGTAGCGCACGGAGAGAACGTCTGCCCGGTCAGCAGGTCGCTGAAGTTCCCGCCCACTTCAGAAGGGGAGGGAACAAACGAAATGTCGGTCTGCGCCTGCCGGATGCGGGTTCCCTGATAGTCCACAAAGAAAAATGTCTTGTCTTTGATGATCGGTCCGCCGAACGTTCCGCCAAACTGATTTTGCTTGAAAGGCGCGATGGGCTGGCTTCCATTGTCGAAATAGTTCTTCGCGTCGAATGCGGAATTCCGCAGAAACTCAAACAGGCTGCCGTGAAACTGGTTGCTCCCCGATTTCAGCACCACATTGACCACCGCGCCGCCGCGCCCGATGTCCGCTCCGAAATTATTGGTTTGTACCTTGAATTCCTGGATCGCATCAATCGAGGGCTGGATGACCTCAATCCCAATCTGTTGCTCGTTGTTGTCGAAGCCGTTCAGGAGAAAATTATTGTTCGTAGCCGTCAATCCGTTGACCTGGATGGCGGCGTTCCCGCGCTGATCTTCCGGAATTCCGCCCTGCTGCACCGTGTAGCCCGCCGTCGGGCCGCCATTGACACCGGGAGCAAGGTAGGCTAACTGCACGAAGTCGCGCCCGTCCAGCGGCAGATCATTCACCCGGTTTTGCTCGATCACCTGTCCCAGCGACGACGTTTCCGACTCGACCAATGGCTCCGCCGCCGTTACCACCATCTCTTCCGTGATGGCGCCAACGGTAAGAACGAAGTCCGCCCGCACCACCTGGTTCACGTCGAGCTTGAACGCCGGTTGGATCGCTTTCTTGAATCCGGCGTGCTCGACCGCGACGGTGTATACCCCGGATTTCAGTTCCGTCACCACATAGTCGCCGTTTCCATTGCTCAGAACTTTTTTCTGAACGTTGGTCTGAGTCTCGGTGACGGTGATGGCGGCATCGGTGACCACGGCTCCCGACGCGTCTTTCACTGATCCCACGATCTTTCCGGTTTCCACCTGAGCTTGCATCCACACCGAGGTGCACAGGAACATAGGAAGCGCGATCAGAAGCGCCAGGTTTTGCAGGGAAGTGAAGCGGAGTCCGGAACGGCCCATTGCAGTTGGCGTAGTCATGAATCAATCTCCGAGAGCATGGTTTCTTTAAGAAGCATATGAACCTCGTATGCATATACGATGTCAAGTGATATTTCCTGGAAAGCCCCCGCCAGATTTCCCGGAGTGCCCGATTAATCTTTCAGTAAGCGACTGATATTAAACAAGATATGGTCGATATCGCATGAGAATGAACCGCCCTTGAGATGGACCAAAACAGAAGCCCTTGCAGTATCGATGTCTACATTGTATGCTACGTTGTCCCAGAGGAAGCAGGAGGTTCAGCGTGCCCTCAGCGGCGACAGTCACGGACCCGGTCACCATAGAGAAGTTGAGTCTTACCATCGATGCCGACAGCTTCATTCCTTATTACATGCAGATCGTCGATCAGGTGCGCGAGCTCATCAAGAAGAACAAACTGAAACAAGGGCAGATTTTTTGCTCCGAGGGCGAGATTGCCCGCGCCCTGAGGATCAGCAAAATGCCCGTCCGCCAGGCCTTTCAGAAGCTGAAATCCGAAGGGCTGTTGCTGGTCGCCAAAGGCAAGCGGCCGGTCGTCGGTTCCGGGCGGGCGCCCTGGAACTTTCAGCAACTGCGCGGCTTCAGCGAGGAAATGAGGCGTCGCGGACTGGTTCCCTCCGCCCGCTTGCTGAGCATGAGTCTGGAGGATCCTGATCCCGAAGTAGCGCAGGCTCTTAAACTCACACCCGGCGAACGGGTTTACCGGGCGCGCCGTCTCCGCTCAGTGAATGGCGAACCGGTCGCGATCGTTACCAGCTATCTTCCGGCGCGAATTTTTGCCGGGATTGACAAGCAGGACCTGGAGAAACAGTCTCTCTACGCCATCATGGAGCACAGCTACAAACGCCGCCTGCAGTGGGCCGAAGAGGTGATTGGAGCTGTGAGCGCCGGATCTGACGAAGCCGAAGTTCTGCAAACTTCTGCCGGCAGCCCCTTGCTGATCATCCGGGAAACAACATACGACTCGCAAAATGTCGCCATCGAGTACAGTCTCTCGCTGTTGCGCGGTGATCGCCACACAGCGTCGGTGATTTCCGTGCGCAAGAACTGAGCCAGGAAAATCCCAAATTCCGGCGCCGGCACAGCGGGATCGCAACGATAGTTAGTGCTTCCTTTCCATCTCCAGCGCGCGCGGAAACAGAATGTTGTTCTCGAGATGGATGTGCTGATGCAAATCGGCTTCGAAATCCGCCAAGGCGCGGTAGAGCGTCTGGTAGCTGACGCATGCGTCCGGCGGAGCCGCATAACCGCCGCTGGCTTGACGCATCGCACGTAAAGCATCTCCGGCGGCATCGTGCTCGTGCATCATCATCGCAACCGGGTTCTGCACCGTACCGAATGGAGGCGGCAAAACCGGCTCCTTCTGAATGACCGCTTCTTCCATGCGCACAATGTAGGGGAACAGGACCTTCTCTTCCTTCATCAGGTGCAGGCCGAGTTCCTGAGCCAGGGCTGCGAATGTGGCCCGCAGTTGCTGAAGCTCCGGATGATTCTTCCCGTGGACGGAGCAGACCTTTTCGAACAGCGGCCCCAGGCGCGCGCTTTCCTCTCGCACGAACTTGTGATGCGTGCTCTGGATGTGGCCAATCAGATCGGTGACTGACGCTCGCTGCCAGTCGCGGGTCGCGACCGGCTGTGATGTCCGTTCCGCATCCGCTAATGAATCCAGCACCCGGTCGATCGGCAGGTTGGCCGCGCGGCAGGCCTGCTCCAGGGTCTGATTGCCTCCGCAGCAATAATCAATGCCCAGCTTCTCAAACACACGCGTGGCAGCAGGATTGTCCAGGGCTAAATCCCGCACGGTTTTTTCGGTAGCAACGCTCATCGCATCCTCCTCGCGCCAGGCCTTCACTGCCGCGCTTGATTTTCTTAAGGGTAGGGTAACCGCGAGGGCGTTACGATGACTTTTGTCACGGCGATCTAAGAGTCAGGGATGGCGGGAATTACTCGACGGATGCGACTTCCGCCTCCAGACCTTTCATGTCGCGGAGAATCACACAGCGGCCTTCAATCTTCAGCAGTCCTTCCGCTTGTAGCCGGGAAAGATTGCGAGAGACTAGCTCGCGGACCGTTCCAATCTGCGACGCCAGTTCCTGGTTGCTGGCGGGCAAACTGATTTCCACTCCTTGCGCCGATCGCTTGCCTTCCTCTTGCGCCCGGCGCAGCAGAAATGCCGCCAGCCGGTGGCGCACCGTGGTGAATGAGAGCTCCTCGATGATCCCCACCAGGTGCCGCAAGCGGGCGCCTACAACCTTCAGGACTTTCAACGCAACCTGCGGATGCGCCAGGCACAACGCCTGAAAGTCCTGTTTGCTCACGAATAGCAAAGCAGCATCGTCGAGCGCGCAGGCCGACGCCGGATAGTCTCCTCCATCGAAGACGGGCAGTTCCGCCATCGAGCCGCCCGGCCCTTCAATACTGAGAACCTGCTCCCGGCCCCCGGCGGAAGTCTTGAAGATTCGGACCCGGCCGGACTCAACAACATAGAGTCCGGAGCAGGCCTCGTCCTCGCCGAAAATGATTTGGCCCGCCGCGTAGTGCCGCCGCACCGCACGCCGGGCAAGGAAGTTCAACTCGTTGTCCGCCAGCCCGGAGAAAAGAGAGACCATGGCCAGTGTCAACGCGAGCGTGGGCATCGAATCAGACACGGTAGTTATTGTACCGAAGCGCTTCCGCGACGGTGACCGGGCCGCATGCAGAAGGCGCCAGGAAATTCGGCCACGTGCTGCTGGATATTCCGCCGCCAGGGCTACGAAACATCCGCCGCCCACAAAGCCGCGCCGCCTGCGATTCCTGCCTCCGCTCCGTAGTGTGCCATCAGCAGCGGAACTTCCGCGACCCGTGGATTCTGGCACCAACTGGGAAGCCGGCTCTTGATCTCATCGAAGAACGGCTTGAGCATGGCAGCCACTCCGCCACCCATCACGATAACGTCGGGGTCCAGCAGGTCCACAATGTTGCCCAGCCAGACCGTCAGCAACTCGACCGTCTCCACCAGGATCTCCTTCGCCAACGGATCGCCCGCGGCGTAGGCCTGCCCAACCATCTCGCTGGTGACGGCGGCAACATCTCCTTTAGCCAAGTCGAGAATGGCGGAATGCCCCGACGATTCGCTGGCAAGCTTGCTGCGCGCCCGCGCCCCAATCGCCGGACCCGCCGCCAGTGCCTCAATGCAGCCGCGCTTGCCGCAGCCGCATACCGGGCCCCGATAGTCAATGGTCGTGTGCCCGCCTTCTCCCGCCGCGCCGGTTCGGCCGTAATAGATGTGGCCGTCGAGCACGATGCCGGTTCCAATGCCGGTGCCGATGCAGGTGTAGAAAACATAGCGGTAGCCGCGGGCCGCGCCCCAAAGCGCTTCTGCCAGCGCTGCCGCGTTGGCATCGTTATCGAGTTTCACCGGCACGCGGTACTTTGCCGCGATCTTCTCGGCCAACGGGAAGTTCCTCCAGCAGGGAAGATTAGCAGGATTGACCACCACCCCGGCGCGAGGATCCAGCGGCCCCGGCGAGCAGATTCCGATGCTGGCAAATCCTCCGCGCCCCGCCTTTGACGAGGACAGTAAATCGATTGCATTCGTAACCGCCTGCAGAGCGGCCTCGGCCGTGCCGTTCGCCCGCATGGACTGGCGCGCCTGAGCGAGTATTTTGCCCCCGGAATCCACCAGTCCAACCGCGACCTTGGTGCCGCCGATATCAACGCCAAGGACCAGGCCTTTCGGGCTGGATTGCCGGGTCTTCGATTTCTGCGTCACCGATCGCCGAGTCTTAGATGGCCGGGTCATGGTTGTGCCGCCGCTGCCGCCTCGGGCAAAGAGTATTTTATTTTGATGTTTTTGATCTCATACGGTTTCGTGTGCACCTCGACAGCGCCGCTTTGCACGGGGATGCTGGCGATCGGCTTTTCCATCAGATCAGTCTCCCATGCTGATTGCGCTCCCGGTGGAAGCTCCAACTTCACCTCGCCCTCCTTGCCCGCCCATTCGTAATACCGCAGAACCAGCGAGTCGTCATCTTCGGCCTTCTTCAACGCGGTGACGATGACATTGTCCGATTGCGTCTGCACAAACGAGTGCTCGGCCGCCAGCGTTCCCTGGTGGTTTCCCACCGGCAGGGAAATCAACTTGTAGTTCAGTTCAAAACCTTGCCGGATGGTGAGCGCGTCCTTCCAGCCTCCGCCATGCGGATACAACGAATACGTGAACTCGTGATGGCCTTCGTCGGCGTGCGGATCGGGCCATTCCGGCGAACGCAGCAGCGACAGACGAAGCACAGTGCCCATCGCGTCGTAGCCATACTTGCAGTCGTTCAACAGGCTGAGCCCATGCCTGGCGTCTGAAATGTCGGCCCAGCGCTGCGCCGGAACTTCGAACTGCGCCTTTTCCGCGGGCGTGTTGCGTGTGGTGGGACGCTCGATCGAACCATAAGGAATCTCATAGGCAGCCTTATCGCTGTGAGCGCTTACCGGAAATGCCACCTTGAGCAGAATGTGTTTCTCATGCCATTCCACTTGCGTCTTCACATCAACGCGGGGAACGCCCGCATACAAGGTGACATCGCGCACAAAAGTAGAATTCTGAAAATGATTCTTGATCTCGATGACCGCCCGCAGCGGCCCGCTCTCGATCAGCTTGACTTCATCGGCCTTGTCCAGGTCCCAATGTTGCTTCTCGAAGTCCGCGTCAATATTCCACGCGTCCCACTGTTTCGGCTTATCCACAAACGTCTGCAGCAGGTTGCCGCAGGTCGAGTTCTTCGGGCCGCCCGTATCCGTTTCCGCCGGCGCGAGCGATTCCGTGCCGCTCCGCTTGTCGAACAAGCTGGTCATGCAGCCGGTCTGCGGATCAATCTTCACGCGGAAGAATTCGTTCTCCAGCGTATCCGCAGAAGCTCTGAGTGTCGTGGGAGGTTTTTCCTCCAGCTTCCTGGTAGGGCGCACAAAGTACGTCTGATATCCAATTGCGGGAACGTTCGCGAGCAGGAGAAAACGGAAGCGGTGGGTGTCCAAATCCTCCGCAAGCACCTGCAGCTGAGCCGGCTTTCCGGCGGAATCGACGACTTCAATCGCCGCGGCCGGAGCGGGAAGTTGCGCCTCCACTTCCGTGACTTCGGTGCGCGGCCAGGCCAGCGAATTGAAAACCATCACCGCCGCGCCTTCGTTCTGCGTGTTGACGTGGGCCGCAATTTCGCGAATAGATCCCCTGGTGATATCATTCGCGACCCGGTCCACGTTTTCCAGATTGCGCTTCGCATCCAGATAATTCACCGCAATCCCCGAGCCCGGCATGATGTCGTGGAAATGATCGAACAGCAGATTATTCCACGCCCGCTCCATCTCGTCCTGCGGATAAGGCCGCCCGTACAGCGACGCCAACGCAGCGAACTTCTCGGCATTCAGCACATTTTCTTCCGCGCGCCGGATTCTCCGCTTGGTTTCGGCCTGCGTCGTGAAGACTCCCCGGTGATACGCGAAGTAGAGCTCGCCGTCCCACGTGGGAACCTGCATGCTGGGGAGCTTTTTCTCCATGTCGCTGAAAAAATCGCGGGCGAAACTGAACTGCAGCCTGGGAAACACCGCGTCTGGAGCGCGAAGCTCCTCGGCATGATCCAGCATGACGCGGGTCGGCCCGCCGCCGTGATCGCCGACGCCGTACAAGTGCATCATCTCCGGGCTGTCGCTGAGTTTCGGGCCGTAAATCGAGGGCATCCAGATGGAGAGGTCGGTGCCCAGCGGTTCCGCGTCAATGCCTCCAGCGTAGTCATGCGGGAAATACGTGAGCAGCCGGCTGCCGTCGGGCGCCTGCCACCAGAACAGCTTGTAGGGAAACACGGTGAATTCGTGCGCCCACAGCAGCTTCTGGGTCACGAAATAATCCATGCCGGATTTCTTGTAGATCTGCGGAAGCTGGTAGTTGTATCCGAACGAGTCCGGATTCCACCCGATCTTCACGTCAACGCCGAAATTCTTCTGGAAATATCTTTTGCCCACCAGAATCTGCCGCACCAGCGACTCGCCATCAGGCATGTTCAGGTCGGGCTCGACCCACATCCCGCCGATGACTTCCCACCGCCCCTCTTTGACCCGCTGTTCGATCTGCTCAAAAAGGTCGGGATACTTTTCCTGCATCCATTCGTAGGTGCGGGCCGACGACATGGTGAACTTGAAGTCGGGATACTCGCGCATCAGATCGAGCACGCTCTGAAACGTGTTGCGCACGACCTCAACCGTTTCCGTCCACGGCCAGAGCCATGCCATATCAATATGCGAATTGCCCACCACGCGAATCGTGAACTGCTGCAGCCAGGGTTTGAGCACTTCGAGCTTCGTATGCGCAGCGTTGAGCGAAGCGTCAAACGCGGCCTGGTCGCCTCTGTCGAGTAGCGAGAAATCAATCGCTTTGACGGCTGCGTCCAGTTGCTGCTCGCGCTGGGCTTTTCCGTCCTCATAAGCCGCGATGATGGGACGCGCAGCGAGCATCTCCGCGCGCAGCAGTTCCGGGTCCGGACGCGCAGGCGGCGGCTCGATCGTGAGCTCGCTGTGAAAGAACTCAAACTCCTCGTCGTCTCGAGCCACGACCCGGGCCGCGATCAGGAACTTCTGCCCCGGCTGCGCATTTTCAGTCAGCAGCACCGGCAGAATATTGTCGTCGTCGCCGCGGTAGAGAACGGCGTCGTTCGAGAAGACCGTGATCATCAGGCTGTCGGGGCTGCCGAATCGCAGGTCCAGCCGTACCCGCGAACCTTGCGTCGCGTATCCATTGATCTTCTCGGGAATCTGGATCCAGCGGCGAAACACGCGAGTGCCGGTCCAGTGCTCTTCGTTGGCGTGTCCGCCACCACCTTCCGAGATATTCTTCACCGTCAGCGCGCTCCAATCGGAGTCATTCAACGCAGGATCTTCCGGATGAGGGATATCCTCGTGGAATCTCCATGCCAGTTCATCCTGGTGCGTGAGCGATTGCAGTTTCTCGACGGCTGACTTGAAAGCGTCGGGCGCGTTGGAAGTCTGAGAGAAGGCGAAAGCGGAGAGCAAAATCGCGAACAGAAGAAAGAGGACAGAACGCTTCATCGAGGATCACCTTTCGCGGCCAAGCCGTGAGACTGGAACCTGTCACAGGAACCGAAGATTATCTCTCAACCGGCGTCTGCGTGGTAAATCGCTGATTCCACGGCACTGTGGAATCGGCAACCGGACAGCAATAATACGGCAGCAAAAATAATGATTCCTGCTATCCAAAAGATGAATCGAAGTTGTTACCAATGTTTATTGACGGAGGAAGTTCCTCCGCCTAGAATACAAAGACTCGAATGTCAGAAAGCCGCAATCTCCGCGCGACCTGCTGTTGCACCTGTTGTTGTTGTCCATTCGTGTGCGCTGGCGCGGGGAGGCTGCTGACCTAAGAATTCTTTCTTAATTCCGGCACTCATACTCCCACCGCCAGTGATCCTGGCGGTGGGTTTTTATTTTTTCCTGACAAAACAACAATGACCAATTTAGCCACAACGAGTCCCACGAAAGAGACCAAAGCGCAGCGAGTCGAGCGCCTCAAGCGCGCCTTCAATCCCTGGGAAGGTCTCGCAGAAATTCGGCGCTTCGCGCGCGAAGGATTCGGCTCCATCCCTCCAGAGTGGATCGGAACGTACTTCCGCTGGTGGGGCGTTTACACCCAGGGCGATGGCGCCGGTGTAATCGGCGGGCAGGGCGGGGAAGGCCGCGCTCTCGAGCGTTTCATGGTGCGCATCCGGATTCCCAACGGCATCATGACCTCCCGGCAGTTGCGCACTATCGCCGATCTCACGCGCCGTTACGCGCGGAACATCGCCGACCTCACCGTTCGTCAAAACATTCAGTTGCATTGGGTCACCATCGAATCGCTGCCGGAAGTGCTCGAAGGTCTTTGGCAGGTCGGGTTGAACACGACCGGCGCGTGCGGCGACGTTGTCCGCAACGTGACCGGCTGCCCGGTCGCAGGCGTGGACGCTGACGAAATCTGCGACGCCTCACCGCTGGCCCTCGAGGCGTCGCGCCTGCTGGCCGGAAACGCGGAGTTTTACAACCTGCCCCGCAAATTCAAGATTTCGATCGCGGGATGCCGCTCGTGGTGCTCGTATCCCGAAATCAACGATATTGGTCTGACCGCCGTCACCCGCGACGTTGGCGGCAATCGCGAAGTCGGCTTCTCGGTGCGAGTGGCCGGCGGCCTTTCGACGGAGCCCTATCTGGGCGCTCGCCTGAACGCGTTCGTCCGCTGGGACCAGGTTCTCCCCGTCGTGAAAGGAATTGCCGAGCTTTTCCGCGACACGGAAGTTCTGCGCGAGCACCGCGAGCGAGCGCGGCTGAAATTTCTCTTCCTGCGTCACGGATGGACCGCCGAGCGCTTCCTCGACGAACTCGAAGATCGCATCGGATTTCAACTCGATCCTGCCGCCGAAGAGCATCCGCCCGACGACGTTTACCGGGACCACGTCGGCATTCATCCGCAGAGACAGCCCGGCTACACCTATGTTGGCGCGGTCGTGCTGCGAGGGCGAATCACTGCCGAGCAGATGCAGGCCGCTGCCGCTCTCGCCGAACGCTTTGCCGGCGGCGAGTTGCGGGCCACCACCATGCAGAACTTGCTGATCGTGAACGTGCCCGCGGTCAACGCCGACGAATTGGCCAAAGAACTGGACGCGATCGGCCTGAAAGTTGGTGGTTCGGCGTTTTCGCGCGGGGCCGTGGCTTGCAGCGGCACAGAATTCTGCAAGCTCGCCATCACCGAGACCAAGAGTTTTTCGCGCTGGCTGGTCGAAGAGCTGGAAGAACGCCTGCCCGGCTTCGATCAGCACCTGAAACTGCACGTTACCGGATGTCCCAACAGTTGCGGCCAGCACTGGATCGCCGACGTCGGAATTGAGGGTAAGAAGATCAAAGTGAACGACCGCCTGGTAGACGCCTACTACTTCTGCGTGGGCGGCGCGCTCGGCTTGCATCAGGCCACGGCGAGGCCCGTCGGTTATCGCTGCCCCGCGGCCGAAGTGCCCGACGCGATCGAGCGCCTGCTGCGGCGATATCTCGCAAGCGGTGAACCGGGCGAAAATCTGCGCCGCTTCTTCGCTCGCCACAGCGACGAAGAATTGCGCGAATTCCTGGCGGGTGAACTCGTGCCCGCCGTCGCTCGCGATCTACCCGCTACTCAAAATCTGGCACAGATAGCAGGCGCCGCTGATTGAGCGAAATGGTCGTCGCATCGGCACGGTTTTGTTAGGGCACAGCTTGGGCAAGGCACGACCGGGAAGGGCACACGGCTTAACAGTTTGCTGAAAAACTCGATTTTGGGTGGCGCAGCGCTTTCAGCGCTGCGATTAAGCCTTTTTTTCTGTGAAGGCTTCAGCCCCTGAGGTACACGAT
Source organism: Candidatus Sulfotelmatobacter sp. (assembly GCA_052326105.1). Lineage (GTDB taxonomy): Bacteria > Acidobacteriota > Terriglobia > Terriglobales > Acidobacteriaceae > Sulfotelmatobacter. The sequence goes on from JBKQRC010000019.1 coordinate 56,397, forward strand.
CTATGGCTACTTTATTTCCGATGTTTATAAAGCTCGAAGGCAAGCAGTGTCTCGTCGTCGGCGCGGGAAAAGTTGGGGAACCAAAAATCGCCGGCTTGCTAGAGACGGGCGCCCGGCTCCGCGTGGTTGCTCTTGAGGCGAGCGACGCAGTCGGCGAATGGGCCCGCGCCGGAAAGATCGAGCTCGAATTGCGCGCCTTCTCGCCCGGCGATCTGGACGGCGCTTTCTTGGTCGTCGCCGCTACGGCTTCGCGAACTCTGAATGAGCGAATTCATCACGAAGCCCAGAAACGTGGCGTGCTGTGCAATGTGGTGGATGTCCCCGACCTCTGCGACTTCTTCTATCCCGCCGTCGTCCGCCGAGGCGACCTGCAGATCGCGGTTTCAACGGCGGGTCAAAGCCCATCCTTGGCGAAGAAGATACGCCAGCAACTCGAACAACAGTTCGGCCCCGGCTACGCCGCGTGGGTGGCGGAACTCGGCGAGACCCGAAGACGGATTCTCGCCAGCCATCTCGACCAGGAACGCAAGCTGGATCTGCTGCACTCGCTTGCCAGCAGGGAAGCGGTGGAAGCTGCCTTGGCCGAAGCGCCGGTACTCGCGGCATGCGGGGACAGAAGATGACGGGCAAAGTCTATCTCGTCGGCGCGGGGCCGGGCGATCCGGAATTGCTCACGATGAAAGCGCTGCGCCTGCTCCGCACAGCCGAGGCCGTTTTGCACGACGACCTGGTCTCTCCCGAAATCCTGCAGCTCATTCCCACCACGGCGCAGCTCTACAACGTCGGCAAGCGTTGCGGCAAAAAGAAAATCCAGCAGACAGAAATCAACTTTCTGATGATCGCGCTCGCGCAATCCGGACTGCGCGTGGTGAGGTTGAAAGGCGGCGACCCGCTCATCTTCGGGCGGGCTCGGGAAGAAATGGAATCGCTGCGCCAGGCCAACATCCCTTATGAAATTGTGCCGGGCGTGACGTCCGCCCTGGGCGCGGCCGCGGCGGCGCAGATTCCTTTGACCGATCGCCGCGCATCCTCGGCTCTGGTCTTCCTCACCGCTCATCAGGCCGATCATCGAGCTGACAGCAGTGAAGCGCTGAACTGGAGCAAGCTGGCCGGAAGCGGCGCGACGCTCGTGATCTACATGCCCGGCCAGGACTACTCGGCCATCGCCACGAAGCTCAAAGCCGCGGGGCTCAGCCCCGAAACTCCTTGCGCCATCATCTCGCGAGCAACCACCCAGTCCCAGCGAACCAGTCGCACTACGATCGCCGAGTTGCTGCGTGCGCCACAGTTGCCGGCGCCCGCGTTGTTGGTCGTGGGCGAAGTCGTGCGCTTCGCCGATCCTGCGCTCCGCGCGCCGGAACTCATAGTGCCGGATGTCTCCGCGGGCAGTCCAGTCGCATTTGCAACGGCGCTGCTTGCGGATTCACCCGCCGCCCAACTTGCGAACCTCGGAATGAATGAGGAACCAAGCGCATGAATCCCCACTTCAAAGACCAGATCGCAGACATACAGAACGCAGCCGAACATTGGACCCCGCAGCGAACTCTGACCTGGGCGTTCGAGACCTTCGGCAACGGCGTCGCCATCTCTTCCGCGTTCGGCGCCGAAGGGATGGTGCTGATTGACATGGCTTCGCGCGTGCGCCCGGAGTTCCGCCTCTTCACCATTGATACCGAATTTCTTTTTTCTGAGACGTACACCCTCATGGACCGGATCGAAGAGAAATACGGAATCACGATCGAGAAAGTGTACCCAGCGCTTTCACCCGAAGAGCAGGAGCGCACTCACGGAACGGCTCTTTGGAGCCGCAATCCCGACTTCTGCTGCAACCTGCGCAAAGTTGAGCCGCTGCGCCGGAAGCTTAGCGAGTTGAACGCATGGATCACGAGCATCCGCCGCGACCAGACCTCGGCCCGGACCAACGCGCGCCGAATCGAATGGGACGCCAACTTCGGCCTGGTGAAGCTCAATCCCATCGTGGATTGGCCGCCGAAGCAGGTGTGGCGTTACATCCACGATCACGATGTTCCCTACAACCAGCTTCATGATCAGGACTATCCCAGCATCGGCTGCACTCATTGCACGCGCGCTGTCCATCCGGGAGAGGATCCTCGCGCCGGGCGCTGGCCGGGGTTTGCCAAGACGGAGTGCGGTCTGCACATCATCGAGCCTGCGGCAGACTGAACCGCAGCCGCCGCCAAAACTCAGATTGAAGCGATCCAGATTTTCTAGCTCAGAATGCCAAGGCTAGGAATCAGCCTTCTTAAGAGTCGCCGCCAGTTGCCGCAGAAGCGCGATGAACGCCGTCGTAGCCACCGAGAGGGTGCGGTCGCGCCGGTAAGCAAGTCCCAACTCGCGGTATATTACCGCATCTTCCAGATCAATCAGTTTCACTCGTCCGGCATCCACTTCATCGCGGGCAAACGAGCCGCTGATCAGCGACACGCCCAGATCGGCCGCCACGAAACTCTTGATCATGCCGATACTCGGCAGCTCCATGCGCACTTGCAGTTCCGCATTGTAGGGGCGAAATAGTTTGTCCAGCATTCTTCGCGTATGCCCTGTCTTGGGCAGCAACAGCGGATGTTTGGCGATCTCGCGGACCGGCACCGCCTTGTGCCTGGCCAGCGGATTCTTGGGACTCACCATCAACATCAGCTTGTCGCGGAAGATGGACTGGATCTTGAGGCTGGGGGATTGGATCGGCAACGTCAGAATGCCCACCTCCACCGCCCCGTTCTCGAGTTTCTCGACAATCTTGTAGCTGAAGTTGCGGTAGATGCTGATCTGCACCGGCGGATAGCGCCGGCAATACTCCGCGAACACTTCAGGCAGCACGTAAAGGCAGGTCGCCTCATTAGCTCCGACGCGCAGCGTTCCCCGGGGCGTGCGGCTGTGGTCCGCCACGGCGGTCAGGGATTCATCCCGCAGGTTCCGCAACCGCTCCGCATACTCATAGAACACCTGACCGGCCGGGGTAAGTTTCACGGTCTTGCCCGAACGATCCAGCAGCCGGTCCCCGTACTCCTGCTCCAGTTGACGGATTTGCGCGCTGACCGCCGACTGGGAGCGGAAGACTTTTTCTCCCGCGCGCGAGAAACTGCCCTGTTTCGCTACTTCCAGAAACGTGATGAGCTGATCGAAATCCATGTGACCTTGAGCCCGATTATAGCGGAGTCTTGGTTGCACGAGATTCGCTGACCTCACGTTTCGTAGGCGTCGCGTCTGCTGAAATTTGCATGACTTCCATCGAAATTCTGAATCTTAACCGCCGCACCGCTCGCCATAGGCCGCAGGAACCGCGACCAGACTTCGGCCGCGCGACAGCCGCCGTTGACCCGAGCGCCGGCATCCCCACGGACCGCAAGTCCAAGGTAAGATGACTGGTTAATCTCATGATCAATCTTTCCGATATCCAGGCTGCGCTGGGCAGAATTCGGGCAGACATTCGCGTTTCCCCGTGCCCCCGCTCCGAGGCGTTTTCCGCCCTTACGCGCAACACCATCTTCCTCAAACTCGACAACCAGCAACGCACCGGCGCTTTCAAGGAGCGCGGCGCCCTGAACAAATTGCTCACTCTCACCCAGGACGAACGCGCTCGCGGCGTGATCGCCGCCTCCGCCGGCAACCACGCCCAGGGGGTCGCGTATCATGCCGGACGCCACGCCATCAAAGCCCGCATCTTCATGCCCCTGCCCACGCCGTTAACCAAAGTTTCGGCGACCCGAGCCTACGGCGCTGAGGTGGTCCTGGACGGCGCCAATTACGATGAAGCCTTCGCCCGGGCAGTGGAGAACGGCCAGCGCGACGGCCTCACCCTCATCCACGCCTTTGACGACGATACGGTCATCGCGGGGCAGGGAACTCTGGGCCTGGAAATCCTCGAACAGCATCCGAGCATCGAGGTCATTGTCGCGCCCATCGGCGGAGGAGGCCTCATTGGCGGCATCGGTTGCGCCGTCAAAGAGAGCAATCCCAAGGTCAAAGTTTTCGGAGTGCAGCCGGCCAAGCTTCCCTCCATGAAAGCGGCGGTGGCTGAAGGCAAGCCCGTCACGATCAAAGGCGCAACTACGATTGCCGACGGCATCGCCGTCCGCCGCGCCGGAGACCGCACCCTCCCGCTGGTTCAGAAATATGTGGACGACATCGTCACCGTCGAGGAGGAGGAAATCGCGAACGCGATCCTCCTGCTTCTGGAGCGCGAGAAAACTCTGGCGGAAGGCGCGGGCGCCGCCGCGCTGGCGGCCGTGCTGAACCGAAAGCTTCAGCTGGAAAATCAGAAAGTGGCCGTCCTCGTCTGCGGCGGCAATATTGACGTGACCCTGCTTTCACGCATCATCGAGCGCGGCTTGGTCAAAGATGGACGCCTGGTGCGCCTGCGCGTTCATCTGCCCGACTATCCCGGCGCGCTGCACCGCCTCACCGGCATCCTCGCCGATCACCGCGCCAATATTGTCGAGACCGCTTATGATCGCGCCTATCACGGTGTAAATCTCGGCGACACCGCCATTGATATCACCATGGAGACGCGCGGTCCCGACCACATCGCCGAGCTTCTGGCCGCTCTCGAAGCGGCCGGTTACACGCATGAAAGGATTCTCTAGCCTGAGTTGTCTGTCCGAATTGTCTACGAAGATTGCTACTGGTTTTGAAGGGCCCGGCTTCCAGCCGCACCGTTTCAAAACCATAGCAACCCTCATGAGTATCCAGTCTGGTGAACCCTCTTTTGCCCTTCCAGACAGCGCTATAATGAACGGTAGTCGGCCTGGGGTGGTTTATGGAACGTTTTTGCGGCGCCTGCTTCCTGCTTGCGTTGGCGCTGGGCTCCGCGATGCTGTCCGCACAAAGCACCCAGCCGGTTCCGTCCCAGCCCGCCGCATCAACTCCCTCCAGCACGGCGCAGCCGGCGCAGACGCCTGCTCCACCTATCCCCGCCGGTGCTCCGCACATGTCGAAGCAGACGCGCCTTCAAATCATTCGTGACTTCGAAACCCAGATCGTCTACACCCGCTCCGCGTTTCCCATGGGCACCAAGGGACTCAAGCTGAAAGACGGCGTGACTACGCCTAACGGACCGGAACTCAACCAGTTGCTGGCTCTCTGGGGCCCGGCGTTGAAGCCCGGCGATCCGGCTCAGATCTCCTTCGTGCAGATCAAGAACAACTTCATCCACTTCGACATCAACGGTGGCGCCCTGCGCCGCAAGAAGTGGTACCAGCATATCGAAGTTGCCGGAGCCAACGGGATGCCGGTTCAGCTCTCGCCCAATGAGACGCAGCAGAACCTGCATGGCAGCTATCTGGAAGTTTATTTCGATAAATATGTCCCCGAGATGAGCGCTCAGCAGTTGCGTGACCTGCTGCTTCCCGTGCTGGATTTCAACGCCAGAAACAAAGAGCAGGCTTATCTGGACACCGTCCCTCCTAAAGTGAAGGAGGCGATTCTCGCCCACCACGTGCTCGTCGGCATGAACTCGGAAATGGTGCTGCACGCCAAAGGCAGGCCGCCGAAAAAAGTTCGCGAGAAAGACGGCACCACCGAATACGAAGAATGGATCTATGGCGACCCGCCTCAGGACGTGGACTTCGTTCGCATCGTCGGTGATGAGGTTGTGCGGGTCGAGACCATGAAAGTCGGCGGCCAGAAGATCGTTCGCACCGAAAAAGAAGTAATCCTCGAAAAGCCCGACAAAGACACCGAGGCCAAGAAGGACCAGGACCGCCCGGCGGGCGCGCCCAGCCTGCGGCGTCCCGGAGAGAACTCCGAGGATGTTCCCAAACCCGCCGACCAGGTGTCTCCGTCTCCTCCCATGCCGCCGCCCGACATTCCCCAGCCGCCCGGTGGTTCAGGCCCCGGCGAAGTGGTTTCCGGCGGTAGATGAAGCTCAGGGCTCTTGGGTGGCGCAGCGCCAGCGCTGCGATAGAGCGAAGGTTTTGAACCGTTTTCAGCTATGGCCTCGACCAAAGATGTTTGTCATCCCGAGCGAAGCGAGGGACCCAGGTTCTAGCTTGCACGACCGGTATCGCTGCCGCGGGCAGACCCCTGGATCCCTCGCTGCTCTCGGGACGACAATTCGTAATCGGTTGCAGTAATTCTGAAAAAGTTCTATCCCTTGAGTGTCTCTTTCATTAATGAATTGGCATCCTGACTCAGTTCGCGGCCATAGCCGCCCCCACATTCGCAAACGAAAACACCACCGACGAAGCAACGACTTCCTTCGCAACCTACGTTAGAATGCCATCGTGACCCCCGCTATCCAATGCCGCGACCTGCGCAAGACCTACGATGGCAAGGTCGAGGCCGTGCGCGGCCTGAACCTCGAAATCCAGGTCGGCGAATGCTTCGGCCTGCTCGGTCCGAACGGGGCGGGGAAGACCACGACCATCGAAATCCTCGAAGGCCTGCTCGCTCCAACTTCCGGACAGGTCTCCATTTTCGGCCACTCCTGGCACGAGAATGAGCGCGAGATGCGCGAATGGCTGGGCATCTCGCTGCAGGAAACGCGGCTTTCCGAGAAGCTCAGCGTGCGCGAGACCATCGAACTCTTTGCCAGCTTTTATCGCCAGCCCCGCTCCACCGACGAAGTCCTCGAGCAACTGCAACTCACCGAAAAAGCGGATGCCTGGGTGGGTAAGCTCTCCGGCGGGCAGCGCCAGCGTCTGGCCGTTGCAACCGCGCTGGTTTGCAATCCGAAAATTCTCTTTCTCGACGAACCCACGACCGGTCTCGATCCCCAAAGCCGCCGCCAGTTGTGGGACATCATTCGTTCCTTCCAGCGCGCCGGCGGCACCGTGCTGCTGACCACGCATTACATGGACGAAGCCGAGCGCCTCTGCGATCGCCTGGCTATTGTGGACCACGGGCAGATCATCGCCGAAGGCTCGCCCGAGGACTTGATTGACCGGCTCGGCGGACATCACGTCGTGGAGTTTTCCGCCAGTCATTCCAACGGCGCGGGGCCGGCGTCAGACTCTCACACTTGGCGCGCCCTGCCTGGCGTGGAGTCGGTGCGCGAGGACGATGGTCTGATCGCGCTCAACGTCAAGGAACCACATCTGACCATCCCAGCGCTGCTCGACGTGATCGAACAGCAGGGTAGAGAATTGGAACGTCTTACGACGCGGCAGGCCAGCCTGGAAGACGTATTCGTGCGCTTGACCGGCCGCCATCTGCGCGAGGAGTGAAAATCCTGTTCTGCGAGAGGATCTTGATATGAATCGTATGATGAAATTCGCACTCTTAATCGTACTGGCGGCCACAACCTGCGGTGCCTCGGCTCAGGCAGCTTCCGCCCCTGCTCCGGACGCGGCGTCCTTTCCGCCATTCCAGCAATGGGTGGCCGCAATCCTTACCGGAGATGGCGCCGCCCTCAAGGCGCTCTACAGCACCGATCCGCCCGCGGAGGTGAGAGTCAAGGACGCCATGATCGGCGCCGATGCCGACGTGAATTTCTGGCTGGGGATGAAGGTTCGCAGCATGAAGGTCGGAATCATTCGCACCACCACCCCGCGCCCCGACTACACCAACATTATTTTCCGCGCCGATATCGTGACCGGATTGCCCGACGGGCACTCCACCACCGTTACCGACGATCATGTCTGGCTGAAGCAGGGAGACCAGTGGCGGCTGGCTTCCGGCGAACGGACCGATGCTCCCCGCCTCAAGCAGCCTTCGGACATGAAGAAGGAGATCTATCCGGTCAAGGCCGACGCCCGTGCCGAAATCAAGGAAGCCGAGGCAAAAGCGGCCCGCGAGCACAAGCGTCTGCTGCTGGTCTTCGGGGCCAACTGGTGCTTCGATTGTCACGTTCTCGACCTGGCTTTTCAGCAGCCCGACCTGGCGCCGATTCTCGCCGCGAACTATGAAGTCGTGCACATTGACCTCGGCCCCGACGAGCACAAGAATCCCGACCTGGTCAAAACCTATGAGATTCCTTTGGACAAAGGCATCCCCGCTCTGGCCGTCGCCGAGAGCGATGGCAAGCTCGTCGTCAGCCAGAAAAATGGCGAGTTTGAAGATGCTCGCGCCCTTACGCCCGACGTGTTGCAGGAGTTCCTGAACAAGTGGAAGCCCCAGCCGCGATAAAAGTGCGGGGTGGAAGTACGATTCGTACCAGGGCAGGTACGATTCGTATCAGGGTATGCCTTCAGGCATACCGCAAAGAAGTTGTATCCGTGGAATGAGTCCCGGAGGGACGCAAGAGAATAGCCCAGCGCTTTAGCGCTGGGATCCGATCCAAGACGGGGGATCGAGTCCCGGAGGGACGGCACAAACCTGTATGAGCGTCGCACAAGAGATTCCGGTGAATCCTCAAAGGGCCGCTGCTCAATCTCCCCGCCAGAACGGGCGCTGGTCGGGCTACTCGCACCTGCTCGTGGCGCGCATGCTCGAACTGAAACGCGAGCCGGAGGTCGTCTTCTGGGTCTTCGCTTTCCCTCTGCTGCTGGCGCTCGGTCTCGGCATCGCCTTTCGCAACAAGCCCGCGGATGTGCTTTCTCTCGTCATCGTCCAGGGAACCGGTTCCGAAAATGCGCAGGCCCTGCTCGCCCGCTCCCCGCAACATGCGACGTTCAAGATTCAGGTGTTGAACGCGCAAGACGCGCACCAGGGATTTCGCCTGGGCAAGTTTGATCTCGTCCTTGAGCCCGACGGCAAGGGCGGCCTGGAGTACCGCTACGATCCGGCGCGGCCCGAGAGCGTGCTGGCCAAGTCCGAAGTGAATGATGCTCTGCAGGCCGCCGCCGGCCGCAAAGATACGATAGCCACCAGCGCCGTGACCTCCTCCGAACCCGGCTCGCGTTACATTGATTTCCTGATCCCCGGATTATTGGGCATGAATCTGATGAACTCCGGCATGTGGGGCATCGGCTTCGCGCTCGTGGATATGCGCCAGCGCAAGCTGCTCAAGCGCTTCGTCGCCACACCCATGCGCCGCGGCGATTTTCTTCTGGCTTTGGCCTCCAGTCGCCTGATCCTGATGTTCATCGAAGTGGGATTGTTGCTCGTCTTCGGCGTCTTGTTCTTCCACATGCGGGTGCTCGGCTCGGTGTGGGCAATCGCACTGATCGGCGGCCTCGGCTCGCTCACTTTCGGCGGCGTCGGCCTGCTAACCGCCAGCCGCGCCCAGAAAATCGAGTCGGTCAGCGGCCTCATCAACCTGGTGATGATGCCGATGTGGATCTTCTCCGGCGTCTTCTTCTCTTACGAACGTTTCCCGGCCATCATTCATCCCTTCATCAAAGCTCTGCCCCTGACCGCGCTCAATGATGCCCTCCGCGCCAGCATTCTGGAAGGCACGCCGCTCCTGCATCTGTGGCCCCGATTGTTAGTGATGATTTTGTGGGGAGGAATTTCGTTCGCGCTGGCGCTGAAGTGGTTCCGCTGGACTTAGACGCTGCCGGAACAACTCTAAACTCTTTCTACTGAGCTTTTCGGACCGCCAGTTCACGTATCTGGTTCAGATACTGCACATAAATCGGAATCGGGATGTCCGGCGAATCGCCGTCATTCAGAAAGTGCTCTAAACGGATCTCCATAGGAATTGATGTAATGACTTCGCGGAATCGCGGCATCTGCAGATACTTAACCTTCCAGATTTCCAGCATCAGCGAACGGAATTCCGGGCTGATGAAGCCCATCTTGCGTTCGCCTAGATACACTGCGTCAAAATGCTGCTTGGCGAGCGTTTCGCGAATCGGATCGTCCGGCGGAGAGAAAACGAAGACTAAGTGGAGCACGTCGGCCAGATCGCCCCAGAGGACTTTTTCTTCAGACGCCCTGAAGCGAAATGGCTTGAATCTACGTTGCTGAACGGTTCGCGCAGTTTCATCAAGCCGCATCCTCTGTCGAGCAAGCTCCTCCTTGAACCACTTGAGTCGCTCCGTTGCAAGATTGTGGCGCAAGAACTCCACCGCGTAGGCGTTGTCGAGGTACGCTTTCGGATCGTCGTCCAAGCGCTTTAGCCATCCTGCCCAGTCGCGCTTTTGCAGTTCGTCGATCAAAGTTAGAAGGTCGTCGACAGTTACCTCGGGATGGTATTTCACCGCTTGCCAGAAATGTTCGGTCGAATCGTACGTGGCCCCGTACAGCTGGATGCCTTCCTCGATCGGATACCAATTCGACAGCACGCGTCCCGCGATAGAAGGGGAGGCGCTCCAGCAGTTCAACGAATGCTTCCATTTCTCCTGCACGGCCAGAAAGGCTTCGGCGTAGCCGGGCGGCGCCGGTTCCTTGACACGCGCAATTGCCTGCCTGACTTCCTCCGCGGTATGGGTGAGCAATATCTCCAGTGGCTGCTCGTCCGTCATCGAAATCACCCGGCTCTCGATGGCATGCCGCAGCAAATCACGCGCCAGCAGTCGCCGTCCTTCAGTGGCAAGAAGATCATCCGGCTTCCAGCGCCCCATCTGGGACTCAATGTAAGGAAAAGTCTCCGCCAGCGATTTGAATTCGATGAAACCGTGGATGGCAAAAGTGACAGGGCGGCCGTCCTTCAGAACAATCGTAGACGGCGTGACCAGCGCCTGCAGCGAAAGATCCTCGGCGCAAAGGCCTGTGGTCATCAGCAACAGAAAGACACCAGGCAGCGTCCACCTCGGCACCTTGCGGTTTAGTTTTCGAGGGAGTCCACACATGTTGTCGCCAGATCGGTGGGTAAAATCGTTGGCCCCGCTTTGGCCCCGTCCGCACATCTTCGAAGAACTTACGAACGAGGCCGTCTGCGGCGCTTGCAAAGTTACTTCGACTTATGACTTGACGAGCTTGGCGGCCTGTTTCCGTACTTTCGCCCAGCGTAGTTTTTGTGCTGCGGCGATCCGCCGGCGGGCTGCCTTGCTCAAGACTCGCTTCGTTGTCCTGAGATGGTTCCCGCTGGCATGGCCGAGCGCGTCCAATGCCTTCCCCACCCGTTCCATCTCTTTTTCGAGACGGGAATACTCATGGCGCAGGGAAGAGACTACCTTACTTAGATTAGTCATTCATTACCCCCTCTTTCGCCAAGACTAACATGGCACGAGCCGAAGCAGGAAAGCAGGTCACGCGCCGGTACTGGGTCAGTTTCCAAACTGACCCAGTACCCACGCACCATTTCAAATGGTCTTGGGTAGGGCACGGTTTCACAGTTTGCTGAACAAACTCGGTTGTGGGTGGCGCTGCGCTTTCAGCGCTGCGAAAAATGCAGGGCTTTGTTATAACCGCTGAGGTGCGTAAGCACCTCAGTCCTGGAGCCATTTGTAAGATGACTCCCGCTCACTGCGGCTCAGATTGCAGAAACAACAAGCCTTCCACTTTGGTGGGGTCTTCGGTTACGCGATCAAACGAGACGTCCCGTCGCGAATCAGAAAAACGCACATCCTGCAGTAAGTACTTATGGATGGTGTAAACGACCCCGCCACTGGAGTAGTCCGCGTCTTCAACGTAGGTGACGCCACAGACAACATAGATGTGAGAGTTCCACAGCATCAGCGGGGCGTGCTGGTTCAGGATCATGAGCACGATATGACCGGCAGTGACCTGATCCGGCGTCAGATATTCGGTCGTGACCGCGATCGGACGGCCATCGCTCAATCGATGCTTGCCTTGCACCTCGCTGTTAATGTCCTTCAAAGATTTCGGATCCGCCGCCTGCAGGCTGTCGTCGAGTGCCGAGTCCTTCCCGCAGCACACTTCCTTGTCGTGCAGAACCATCTCCAACGACGTCGCCAGCACATAACGCGCATGCGGAGATTGCGCCGTCAGCCTCGGCAGATCGTGAACCCGAACTTCCTGCTCGGGATAAGTGATCTGCCCATAAGCAAAACACGGAACCAGGCAGAGAATCAGGATTTGCCCTGGCAGGCCGCGGAAAAAGTCGCGAATGCGTGCGCTACCGTAGAAGAGCGGCGCTTCACCGCCGCGTGAGCGGTTTGAAATCAATGCGGGCTTCATCCCCGGCGGCGATTCTCGTCGCAACGACGGACTTTTTCCGTAGCCTGCTACGACGTGAACCAACACAAACCCGCGGCTATAAGAGTTAGTCATAGCGAGTTCCCAGCATTACTGCGGCTTGGCCTGCACAAACAAGAATCCCTGCACTTTGTTCAGGTCGTCGGTATCACGATTGAAGACAACTTCCCGGCGCGAATCGGAATATCGCGTATCCCACAGCAGGAACTTGTGAATTAGAGTCGTCTGCGCAAATGAACCAGTCGTGGGATCGCCAGACGCGATCCACATATAAACGATGCCGTGCACAACATAGACATGCGAATTCCACTGCATAAGTGCGGCATGCTGGTCCTGAAACCAGGTGATGAGCAGACCCGAATTCACCCCATCGGGCGTGAGATAGGTGGCAGTAACCAGCATGGGACGGCCGTCGCTCAGCAGGTGCCGCCCCTGCAGTTTGCTGGCGACATCCTTCAAAGAACTGGGATCGGCTGCCCCTGCGCTATCTTCGAGAGCGGAGTCGTTCCCGCAGCATATTTCCCGATCGTGAAACAGAGTGTCCAGCGAAGTAAGCAAGACCTCGGAGCGGTCATGCGACCGCGCTATCAACGATGGCAGATCGTGAACCTGGAGTTCCTGATCCTGATTCAGGATTTGCCCGTACCCGAGGCCACAGAGGGCAAAGAACGACGCAACCGTTACTATCCAGCCGCAAGAACGAAGCTTGGTCACGGATCACCTCCAGCGCACTCTACTGCGGTGTGACCGTCAACAGCAGTACTCCCTGAACCTTCCCCCAATCGTCAGTATCTCGATTGAAACTAACTTGCCGACGCGAATCGGAATACCGCGCATCCAGAAGCAGGAGCTTGTGGATCGTGTCCTGACCCTCAATGTCGGAGTACGAGATCTCGTCGAAGACGGCTCCGTAGAGAACGTAGAGGTGCGAGTCCCAGACCATCAATAGGGCGTGCTTGTCTCGGAGAGCGCCAACGATCCGGGAGGAGATATCGCCGGAAGCCGCCGCCGGCAGAAAGGCCGCTGTGACCTGGACGGGACGGCCGTCACTCAATCGCCACATTCCCTGGATCTTGGCAGCAATTTCTTTCAGAGACAAGGGATCCGCGGCCTGGGCGCGGTCTTCGAGAGCGGAGTCTTTGCCACAACAGATGCTCGGGTCGTTAAACGCGATCTCCAGCGAGGTCAGCAATACATCAGACAAGTCGTGTGAACGAGCGGTCAGCGCAGGCAACTGCGAAACGTGCACTTCCTCATTTGGATGTAAGGTTGTATATCCCCCAGGATTCTGGCCATACGCGAGGCACGAAATCAAGCTTGCAGCCAGAATCAGCAGTCCGGAACGGCAGCCACGGAGCTCGGCCATCGCCCACCCCCGCCCTCACATAAATTGTAGATCGTTCGGGAAGCTCTCGTTGTGACCTTTGCGAAACTTTACATCCGAGCGGACATGGTCTTTCGCCCTATCCGATGCTGGCCAGAAAGCGCGGTGCCTGCCGGGCCTTGGTAGCCTGTTCAAACGAATACGCCAGCTTGATCAGGGTAGGTTCGCTCCAGGAGCGGCCAAAAAAAGAGATCCCCACCGGCAGGCCGGAAATGAAACCCGCCGTCACATTAATGTTGGGATATCCCGCGACTGCGGCGGCATTTGAACTGCCCCCGGCGACGTGGTCGCCATTGACCAGGTCTGTGAGCCACGCCGGACCACCCGTGGGAGCCACAATGGCGTCAAGCTGGTGCTTATCCATGAGCGCATCAATGCCTTCGATCCGCGCCAGCTGATGATTCTTGGCCAGCGCGTCCGCATACTCTTTTTCGGTTAGTGGCCCCTTCGCTTCTGCCTTCACGAACAAGTCCTGCCCGAAATAAGGCATCTCTTTCTGCCGGTTGCGCTCGTTGAATTCGATGATGTCTTTCAGCGTCCGCACCGGGGCGCTCGGTCCTAGCCGCGACAAGTATGCGTTGAGATCGGCTTTCAGTTCGTACATGAATACCAGCAATTCGCTGTCGTCGAACTTCCCCAACGTCGCGATGTCGGCCGGATCCACCAGCGTGGCTCCTTGCTTCTTCATCGCGTCAAGAGCCTGCTCCATGAGCGCGTCCACCGCGTCGTTGAACCCGAAATACTTTCGCGCCACTCCGATGCGCGCGCCCTTGAGTCCGTTCGGATCGCAGAACTGCGAATAGTCGGTTTGCGACTTTCCCGCGCTCGCCGCCGTCGCCGGATCTTCGGGGTCCACGCCCGTGAGCGCACCCAGAAGAATCGCCGCATCGCGCACCGTGCGGCACATCGGACCCGCGCCATCCTGGCTGTGCGAAATGGGGATGATCCCGCTGCGGCTCACCAATCCCACGGTCGGCTTGATCCCGGCCAGTCCATTTGACGACGATGGGCAAACGATGGAACCGTCCGTCTCCGTGCCAATGCCGGCAGCCGCAAGATTCGCCGAAATCCCCGCGCCCGTGCCCGAACTCGACCCGCACGGATTCCGGTCGAGCGCATACGGATTCCTGGTCAACCCTCCCCGCCCGCTCCATCCGCTGGTCGAATGACTGGAGCGGATGTTGGCCCACTCGCTGAGATTGGTCTTGCCCAGAATCACTGCGCCCGCCGCGCGCAGCCTCTGCGCCACGAACGAATCCTTCGGCGGCTTCGATCCCACCAGCGCCAGCGATCCGGCTGTGGTCATCATGCGATCCGCCGTATCAATGTTGTCCTTGATCAGAACCGGAATGCCGTGCAGCGGTCCGCGCGGGCCCTTGGCTTTGCGCTCCTGATCGAGCCCGTCCGCGATGGCGGATGCGTCTGGATTCAGTTCGAGGGTGGAGTTGAGGGCAGGACCATGCTTGTCGATTTCTTCAATGCGCGCCGTGTATTTCTCCACCAGGGATCGCGCCGTGAACCTGCCCGACTTCATCCCCTCCTGCAGTTCCGCAATTGTGATCTCATCGAGTTCGAAAGGCTTGACTTCAGGATTCGGTCCGGGACAAGCGCTTCCCCCGGAGGTAGACGATGCGGCGGACGATGCGCCGGCGCGCGCTGCTCCCAGCGCCGGATACAGCGCCGAGGCCGCGCCCGTAACCAGCGCCGATTGCAGAAAGGAACGGCGAGAACGAGTGCTTTCGGAATCGCGTCTTCGTCGAGACATGAGTCGGGTGTCCTCGCGGCTTGGAGATCGAACAGAGACAGCATCTTACTCCACTCCAACTCGGCCGTGCACGATCCTGAGGGTTCGCTGCTTTTGGTTTTCTTTGCGACCTTAGCGGCTTTCCTTCGCGCCTTTCGCGGTACTAGCTTTTGACTCTTGCTTTTGACTGCGGCCCCTTCGAGGTTCGCCCCACGAATTGTTCTTCTGTTTTTCTTTGCGCGCTTCGCGCCTTTTCTTCGCGTCCTTCGCGGTGCTAGCTTTTGACTTTAGCTCTCGATTTGGGCTTCTTCGCCGCCGCGGAGGCGGCAAACAGAAGATGCGGATCGTCCGCGTAGGGATTGTAAGCATCATCGGGATACCACGTCCCGGCAAAGAGCGCGGGTTGCCGGACGACAGTGCAGCGCTGCACGTGAACCGCGTCCACAAAACTGTGCTTGATCTTGGGATTCCCCCAGTCCCCGCCCCAGATCAGCCCGCTCGCGTGCGCCAGTTCGCCCAGGAACGCGAAGTCGCCCTTCCAAGACGGTTCTCCCGCAACCTCGCGCACAATGTCACACGCCAGCCCGTAATGAGGGCACGCCCACCGTCGCCAGTTTGGTCGCTCCATTCTGGAAGAGTTCCTGTTGCCGTGCCTGGCTGCGGTAAGTTTCGTAGACCATCAGGCGGATTCCCATCTTTTGCGCACTGTCCACGATCTGCTGCACCAATCGCCGCGTAGTCGGCTCCAGCAGAGCGAGATCGGCGACGCGCGCCGCTGACTGAAAGCGAGCATCTTTCTGAATCACGTCAGTGTAGAAGGTGCCCATGTCTGGTCTCCTGTGGTTTGGGGAAGCCGGCGGACTGGCAGACGCGGCCCGGGATAATGTGGATCAAAAAACACCAAACTTTATCATCTAACCACGAATCACCGTGTCGTCAACCGAAAGTCAGCCGCTGTTCCGAAAACCGAACACGCATCATGCCAAACATGTTCGCAAAAGCTGGCATCTCATCCCTACAAGACCCTCATGTGGGGACAGCCGCCCAAGCCTGCCCTGAGCGAAGTCGAAGGGGCTGTCCGGTCGAGCGAAGCTCGACGGTCCGCCCACTCGATCAGCCGCGGGCAAACCGAAACTTCGTGAATCCTTCGCGGACTTTGCGGGCAAATTCTTTTTACCGCGAAGCTCGCCAAGAACTGCCGCGAAGAACGCAAAGAAGTCACAGACAGCCATATTTCGAGGCTGCACCAATTCGGCCCACCGTCTGTTGTTCGCCCGTGCTGGCGGTGGTAATCTAATGACGCTCGAGCGGGAGTAGTTCAGCGGTAGAACGCCAGCTTCCCAAGCTGGATGTCACGGGTTCGATCCCCGTCTCCCGCTCCATTTTCTTTTCTTCTCCCCGCCCCCCGGCCTTTGCGCCCCACCCGCGGCGCAACGCATCGCCCTCAGCCGGAGCCGATTAGCGGCAAGATCGCTCGATCACCAACCAGAGCAAGTCCAAGGTCGGAGGTCTGAAGTGCGAAGTCCGAGGTCCGACGCCCGAGGTCCGCTGTCCGCTTTTGCCTCTTCTTCGCGTGAGCTTACACAGTACCGCTACTGACCCTGCCGGCTCGTGTAGGTGCTCCATCTCCAGTCATTACTTCGGTTTGCACGAAAAATGAAAACCGTGATCACGATCACCAAGTGCCGTGATGAGGGTTATTTGTCCTGCAACTGCTTTGGGGGAAGATAGTTCACGAAGAGTTTGAGATGTGGCCGCTTTCGGCCACGTCCCCTCGCGGTCCCATGATGATGCCAGCCGCCATTACCGCTGTCCGGCAATGGCGTTACAAACCGTATCTGTTGAATGGACAACCGGTCGAGGTGGAGACCACTACTGTGATCTTCTCCCTCACCTCTTGAAAATCGGAAAGCGCGCTTTGGGGAGCGCCGGGAGTTGAAAATGCCTGTTGAATATACGTATCGCGTTTCCGCCTGGTGGACTTCCGGGCGTACCGGACTAGCCAAGTGCGAGTCCTCCCCCAACACGATCCATTTTTCCGACGCTCCCGAGATGGGTGGCCTCGAGGGCCGGTGGACGCCGGAGCAGTTGTTGCTCTCGGCTCTGGCCAGCTGCTTCACCACCACCTTCCACGAGGTGGCGCGTGCCGCCCGGTTCGACTACACCGACCTGGAGGTCGAGGTGGAAGGCAGTGTCCGCCGCAATCGAAACACAGGATGCAATCTCAGCGAGATCCTGCTGCGTCCGCGGTTGACCGTGCCTTCTGAAGAGCAGCGCGAGGTCGGCTTGGGGCTGCTGCGCCGGGCCAAGGCGGTGTGCATGATTTCGCGCGCCATCACTGTCCCGCAAACTCTGGAGCCAACCGTCGAGGCCGGCAAGGTGCCGGTTGAAGGTTGGAACAATCAGGACGCAACCGTGAAACTGGGGGCATAGAACTGCGCTGGGGAAAGGGGTGCGTATGATGTTCTCCTACAGACTCGTCCGTCTGATTGAATCCCATGCTGATGCGCTCGCCGGGGGGCTCGAGGAAAAAGTCCAGACCAGTTCTCAGGTCTCGCACTTTCGCACCATTCCTGCCCATGAACTGAGAGAGCGCGTTTACGAAATCTATCGTCACCTGGGGGAATGGCTGCTGGGCAAGAACGAACTGGACATCGAGCACCGCTACCGCGAGATCGGTGCGCGGCGCGCTCGCCAGGCAGTGCCGCTCAGCGAAATCATCCAGGTTATCGTCCTTACCAAAGAGAATCTCTGGGAGTTCCTCAAGAGTGAATCGGTGATGGAGCGCGCCGTCGAAATCATGGGGGAACTGGAACTTCTGCAAATGCTTGAAATGTTCTTCGACCGGGCCATTTACTATGCAGCTGTGGGCTACGAAGAGGAAACCAGCCGCCCGGGCTACCGCGAAGAAGCATGGCAGGCTGACTAAGGAGCGAACTCCGATGTCTTTGTCATGGGAAATAGAATACAAGAAGCGCCTGCGCGACGCCGATGAGGCGCTCCAGTGTGTGCAATCAGGCATGCGCGTTTACATTCAGCCCGGCTGTGCCGAGCCGGAGACGCTGGTCGAAGCTCTGATCCGGCGCGCGCCGCAAGTCTACGACGTGGAAATCGTGCACATGATGACCATGGGCTGCGCTCCCTACGTCGCCCCCGAAATGGCCGGGCATTTCCGGCACAACGCGGTATTCATCGGGGCCAATGTCCGCGATGCCATCAACGATGGCCGCGCTGACTACACCCCGATTTACCTCAGCGAAATCGAAGGGCTCTTCGAAAGCGGGCAGATGCCCATTGACGTGGCTCTGATCGAGGTTTCCCCGCCCGATTCCCACGGTTTTTGCAGCTTTGGCGTGGGCGTGGATACGACTCTCACCGCCGCCAGGGTCGCCCGCCATGTCGTCGCCCAGGTCAACGACAACATGCCGCGCACCTACGGCGACAGTTTCATTCATGTCAGCGACATCAGCGCCTTTGTCGAATCCTCCCGGCCCCTCTGCGCCCTGAAGAAGCCGATTGTGACCGACTTGCAGGTCGCCATTGCGCGCAACGTCGCCGGACTGATTGACGACGGCGCTGTCCTGCAGACCGGCATCGGCGGCATCCCGGATGCTGTCCTGCCCCTGCTGATGGACCGCAAGGATCTCGGCGTGCACAGCGAACTGGTCTCCGATGGCGTCATCCCGCTGATCGAGGCCGGTGTCCTGACCGGAGCCCGCAAGAATTTCAAGCCTCGCAAGATCATCCTCGGGTTTGCCTTGGGAACCAAACACCTGTTCGATTTCCTGGACAACAACCCCCTCTTCGAGTTTCATCCCACCTCTTACACCAACGATCCTACGTTCATCGCGCGCAATGACAACATGGTGGCCATCAATTCGGCGCTGCAGGTGGACCTGACGGGTCAGGTTTGTTCCGACTCCATCGGCAACCAGTTCTACAGCGGCATTGGCGGGCAGGTGGATTTTCTGCGCGGAGCCTCCCGTTCGAAAGGCGGCAGGCCCATCATCGCCATCTCTTCGACTGCCAAGCAGGGAAACATTTCCCGCATCGTGCCCATGCTCGATCCCGGCGCGGGCGTTGTCACCTCGCGCGGTCTGGTCCGCTACATCGTGACCGAGTACGGGGTTGCCTATCTGCACGGCAAGTCGATTCGCGAGCGGGCTAAAGCGCTCATTGAAATCGCGCATCCCAATTTCCGTCAGGGACTCTACGAATATTGCGAGGAGACAAAGTGGTTGCAGAATCCGCACGCGGCACAGACCGCGACACCGAGGTGAACAGAAATGGCCGAAGCACGCGGCAACGTCACAATTGATGTTGAAGAATGCAAAGGATGCGGGCTGTGTATCGAAGCCTGCCCGCCCAAGTGCCTGCAACTTGCTCCGGAGCTGAGTTCCTATGGCGTGCATCCGGCGCGCTACACCGGCCACGATTGCACGGGCTGCGGGATTTGCTTCTATTGCTGCCCGGAGCCGGGTGCCATCACCGTTTACCGGCTGGCGCCCCCGCCCAAGGTGGTGGTGGCTCAGGCTCAGGATGGAGGCGAACATGCGCCAGCTCTGTAAAGGCAATGTCGCGGTCATCAAAGGCGCGGTTCTGGCTGGTTGCCGCGCTTACTACGGTTATCCCATAACTCCCGCCAGCGAGGTTGCCGAAGCCGCCGCGCTCTATCTTCCCGAAGTCGGCGGCACCTTCATTCAAGCCGAAAGCGAAACCTCCTCGATCAACATGGTTTACGGCGCCGCCTCGGCGGGCGTGCGCGCCATGACCGCATCTTCCGGTCCCGGACTCAGCCTGATGCAGGAGGGCATTTCCTATCTCGCCGGTTCCGAACTGCCCTGCGTCATCGTGGACGTGATGCGCGGTGGCCCGGGCCTGGGCAACATCGCGCCCGAACAGAGCGATTACCTCGCCATGGTCAAAGGCGGCGGGCATGGCAACTACCGCAATCTCGTGGTCGCTCCCGCTTCGGTACAGGAGATGGCGGATTTCACCGTCCTCGCCTTCGAACTGGCCGACAGGTACAGAAATCCGGCCATCGTGCTCACCGACGGATTCGTCGGCCAGATGATGGAACCGCTCGATCTGGAATACCGCGAAATCATCGCGCCCCCCAAGCCCTGGGCGGTGCGGGGCACGGCCGGCACGCGCCAGAACCTGATCAGCTCCATCTACCTTGAGCCTGACGACCTGGAAGAGCACCAGCGGCGGATGGAGGCGAAATATATTCGCGCCCAGCAACTGGAAACGCGCTGCGAAGAGTACCGCACCGAAGACGCCAGCCTGATTCTGGTTGGTTTCGGTATCGTCTCCCGCGTGCTGCGTTCGGCCGTGGATGAAGCGCGCAAGCGCGGCATCAAGGCCGGTTTGTTCCGCCCTATCACCCTGTGGCCCTTCCCCGCAAAACAGCTGGGAGCGGCCGCACTGCGCGCCGAAAAAGTTCTGGTCGTCGAACTGAGCAACGGCCAGATGCTCGAAGATGTCCGCCTTACTTTGAACGGCCAGCGTCCCATCGACTTTTACGGGCGCGTGGGCGGCAACGTCCCCGACGTCGAGGAACTGCTGTCGAAGATTGAAGAAGAAGTGCCGGCGGGAGCGTAAGCGAACCGCCGGATCGTAACGCGTAGCCCCGGACGCACTCGTCCGGGGTGCGGCAGAAGACAAAGGTTCGGCGGGGCGGACGAATGCGTCCGCCGCTACGTGGGAAACGGAGCTGATTATGGCAGAGCGCGTAATCCTGGAGGAGCCGAAAGTGACGGAGCCGAAAGTGACGACCGACAAATACGAAGTCGTGCATTCGAAGTCGGAGGCGTTCTACCCGGAATACGAACGGAAGGCCGATCTCCGGCACCAGACCCACTATTGCCCCGGCTGCGGCCATGGCGTCGTCCACAAGCTCATCGCCGAGGCTCTGGAAGATCTGGGAGTGCAGAACGATACCATTCTGGTCAGCCCCGTCGGCTGTTCCGTCTTTGCGTATTACTATTTTGATGTAGGCAACGTGCAGGTAGCCCACGGACGTGCCCCGGCCGCAGCTACCGGCCTGAAGCGCGCTTGTCCCGACAAGATCGTCATCTCCTATCAGGGAGACGGCGACCTGGCCGCCATCGGCACCGCCGAGATCATTCATGCCGCCAATCGCGGCGAAAAAATCTCCGTCTTCTTCGTCAACAACGCCATCTACGGCATGACCGGCGGACAGATGGCTCCCACCACGCTGGTCGGCCAGCGAAGCACGACTTCGCCCTGGGGACGGCGTCCGGTCAATGAGGGTTTCCCCCTGCATGTGTGCGAAATGCTCGCGTCTCTGGAAGCGCCGGTTTACATCGAGCGCGTCGCTCTTTCCGACGGCAAGAACATCATGAAAGCCCGCAAAGCCGTTCGCAAAGCGCTGGAGCTGCAGCGCGCTGGCGCCGGCTTCACTTTCGTCGAGATTCTTTCTCCCTGTCCTACCATCTGGGGCAAGGATCCGATCGACGCCCGCAAGTGGGTGGCGGAGAAGATGATTCCCAACTTCCCGCTGAATGTTTTCCGCGATCGTAAGATAGAGATTCCCAACACCAACGTCCCTCCGCACAAGACCGTCGCCGAGGTTCTCGGAAACGACGAGCCGGCTTCCGGCGGCGAGGCTCCTCCGCGCCACCAGCACCACTTCCGCGAAATGGGCATCAAGATCGCCGGCTTCGGCGGACAGGGCGTGCTGCTGCTGGGCCAGCTTCTGGCCGAGGTGGGCATGCGTGAAGGCCTGGAAGTGAGCTGGCTGCCTTCGTACGGTCCGGAGATGCGCTCGGGCAGCGCCCACTGCCACGTCTGCCTGTCCAAGGACCGCATTGGATCGCCGCTGCTCTCGCGCCCGCAAGTCCTCATCGCGATGAACGAGATTTCGCTGCGCAAGTTTGCCGCCGAAGTCGCGCCCGGCGGCATCATCATCTACGGACGCGAGCAACCGCCGGAGGATCTCGCCATCCCGCAAGCCCAGGTCGTGTGCATTCCGGCTTCCGAGATCGCCGACAAGCTGGGCTCCGCCAAAGTCGCCAACGTGGTCATCCTGGGTGCCCTGCTGGAAGAAACCGAATGCTTGTCAGCCGCCACAGCGATGAAAGTGCTGGAGGCGAAAGTCAAGAATCCGACTCTGCTCGAACTCGACCGCAAGGCCCTCGACGCCGGCCGCGTCTACATTGACCATACCGTCGCCATCGGCGCCGTCACGCAAGCCGACGGCTTCGCCCAGTAGCGGAGCGTGCGGCTTGCTGTTGCAGGACGGGACTCGATTGCTAAAGCCGATATGGCCCTGTTGACGTCCTTGCAGTCGCACCGATTTCCCGGTCCCGCAGGGACGGCTGAAAATAGCCCGGCGCTTCAGCGCCGGGGCACCCAGCCTTTAGGGGGAACCAGTCCCGTTAGGGACGACTGAAACCGAAAGAGGATTGTATGGTTCAGTCGTGCCTACGGCGCTCCAAGGTCTTTGCCACTCGCTCTCCCGCCAGTGAACTGGCGGGCTACTTTCAGAGGTCCTCCGGACCACCCGTCCCCCCTGAGGAGCTCGACAGGGCTAAACAACACCCCGCTACATATCCTGCGTCCCGTGAACGTCAGAACTGACGACCGCCGGCCCTTTCCTCGATACCGCCCATTCGTGGTCAGGGTCGTCCATGTCCAGCCGGTGCACGCCGCCGGGGAACCGGGTCATGAGCTTGTCGTACTGGGCCCGCTGCTTCTCGGTTTTCACCGGATCCTCGTGCGGGCTCGGAGTCCATTCGTGCAAGTAGTAGATGGTGCGAATATTCGCTTGTAGCATCTCCTTGGCGCACCCGAAGCACGGTCGCATGGTCGTGTAAACCGTGCTGCCTTCCACCGCAATCCCAAACCGCGCCGCCGCCAGGATGGCATTCTGTTCCGCGTGGACACAGATGCAGAGGTCGTACGCTTCCCCCGACTTATATCCCTTGTCGCGGTTGGAGCAGCGATAACAGCCGTCATCAAGGCAGTTAATCATGTTGGCGGGCGTGCCGTTGTATCCGGTAGAGACGATGCGGTGATCCTGCACGATGATTGCCCCTACGCGATTCCCCTTGCAGTTGGCTCTCAGCCGCACCGCCATCGCGATGGCCATGAAGTACATGTTGCGATTGGCGCGGGCATTCTTCGCGGCCACCGGTTCCGGACGGTCCGTGCCAGACGCCATGTCGCCCTTGACCACATCGTTCTTAACCAGGGTGGTTTCCGTGGTTTGATTTCTGGATCCGTTTCGATTCCTGGCTTTGGTGGACATGACACCCCTCCTTGCTGACGAACATTCCGTGGCTGCGGGACGGCATGCCGATAAGAACCGCCGTTCCGCCAGCGATTGTAGTTCAACTCAGCGCAGTTTGGAGTGATGCTGACTTACGGCCTGATCCATGTGGGGACAGCCGCCCCCGGCTGTCCGGTCGAGCGAAGCTCGACAGCGCAGTTCGTCTGAGCGACCATCCGCGCATCCCATTGAGAATGGGCCCCCACTCTCCCCTCCGTGACCCAAATCACACCGGCAGGTGACAGGCGGCATATCGAGAACCACCCCGCAGTGTGATTCTTAACCTGAGCATGGGAGGTGTTCCATGACACTCTCCGAGGCTAGAGTCGAAGAGACCCAGAGCGCGCTCGCGGAGCGGAAATCTTTCGTTCCCGTCGCGCCCCGCAACGTCCTGTTCGCCACCGACTTTTCCCCGACCTCCGAGGCAGCCCTGCCCTACGCCACCGCCATCTGCCGGCGTTTTGGCAGCACCCTGCACGCCGCGCATGTGCTTTCCGATGCCAACCTGCTGGTGATGACCGGCGGTGTGGACTACGTCAGCATGGGCACCATCTACGATAGCGCGCACCAGGACGCCTCGGAAAGACTTGAGCACATGGCGCTCCGCTTTGAAGGCATTCCGCACCACAATTACGTGCGGCATGGCCTGATCTGGAACAACCTGGCCGAGATCATCGCGGAAAGTGATGTGGACCTGATCGTAGTCGGAACTCACGGCCGCACCGGCCTGGGCAAACTGCTCCTGGGCTCGGTAGCGGAGGACATTCTGCGCCACGCGCCGTGTCCCGTGCTGAGCGTCGGCCCCAAAATCTCAGGCCGGGCCAAACTTCCCGCCTTCCTCACCCCGGGCCGCGATCTCGCCCCGCCCGAACTCGATCTGCGTCAGATCGTGTTCGCCACCAACTTTACCCACAACGCGGAACTGGTCGCCCAGGCGGCTGTCTCGCTGGCAGAGTCGTTCCGCGCGCGGCTCACGCTCGTGCATGTCTTCGAGGATTACACCCATCTGGGAAGCCAGCCCGACCTGGTTGAGAAGGGTGTGCGCCATTTGCAGGAGTTGCTCCCGAAGAATGCAGCTCTGCAATACACTCCGGAAACGGTGCTCGAATTCGGCTCGGCCGGCGAGCGCATTCTGCGGATCGCCTCCCAGCGTGAAGCCGATCTGCTCGTGCTCGGCGCCCGCACCGCCGCTCATGCCGGCAGCACGCACCTGCCTTGGACCACGGCCCATCAGGTGATCGCGCAAGCGCATTGTCCCGTGCTGACCATTCGAGAGTGACCCGGGGTAAACGGGCATGTACGGGAAGCACCGGCAGGCTGCTGAAGCTGCCTGCTGATTTTCTCTGCGTACTCTGCGCTATTTCTCCGCGGCCTCGGCGATCCAAGCTTTTCGCGTCCCCTGATTTTCTTCGCGTCCTTCACGCCCTTTCTTGTCGCCCTTCGCGGTTCAAGCTTTTGACGTGCCCGCACACCGCGACTCGCCGGAAAATGCTCTAGAATCAGGCCAGCGATGACTCTCGCCGAAAAACCAGCGCTCCAACGGCTGCGCGTCACCCTGCGCGGCGCCGTGCAGGGAGTCGGATTCCGTCCCTTCGTGTACCGCCTGGCCATGGAAATGTCTCTCACCGGCTGGGTGCTCAATTCCTCCGCCGGCCTGGTGGTGGAAGTCGAAGGCCCGCCCGAGGAACTGCGCCGCTTCGAGCAACGTCTGGAAAGCGAGCGGCCGAAGGCCTCGGTCGTCACCGTGCGCGAATCGGCGTGGCTTCCCGCGCAGGGCTTCACGCGTTTCGAGATTCACCACAGCGACACCGATTCCGCCAAGTCAGTCAACGTTCTCCCCGACCTCGCCACCTGCGCCGAGTGCCGCGCCGAGCTGTTCGATCCCGCCAACCGCCGCTTTCAATACCCCTTCACCAACTGCACCAATTGCGGTCCGCGCTACACCATCGTCGTAGACATCCCTTACGACCGGCCCAACACGACCATGCGCGAGTTCGTGCTGTGCCCCGCGTGTCGTGAGGAATACGAAAATCCCGCCAACCGCCGCTTCCACGCTCAGCCGAATGCGTGTCCAGTCTGCGGCCCCAGACTCGATGGAACGATCAAAGACGCGGCCGAAGCTGTGCGTCGCGGCGAAATCGTCGCCCTCAAGGGCATCGGAGGATTCCAGCTTCTGGCCGATGCCCGCCAGGCCGCAGCCGTGGCGCGTCTCCGCCAGCGCAAGCATCGCGAGGAAAAGCCCTTCGCCCTCATGATGCCATCGCTCGAAGCCGCGCGCGAGTATTGTGAAATCTCGTCCGCCGAAATCGAACTGCTCGAATCCCAGGCCGCGCCGATCGTATTAGTGAAACCCAAAAACGCTACCGATCTCGCATGGAACGTCGCCCATTGTTCTCCCTACCTTGGCGTCATGCTGCCATACTCGCCTCTGCATCACCTGCTCATGCAGGAATGTAAATTTCCCCTGATAGCCACTAGCGGCAATCGCAGCGATGAGCCCATCGCGATCGCGAACGACGAAGCCACCACGCGCCTCAAAGACATCGCCGACCGTTTTCTGATGCACAACCGCCCCATCGTGCGCGCCTGCGACGATTCCGTGGTCCGGTTCACCCGCGGACGCGCCGGAATCCTGCGCCGCGCCCGCGGCTACGCCCCGCTGGGCATTCGCGTCGGCCACAGCCTTCCTCCCGTGCTGGCCGTCGGCGGCCATCTCAAGAACACCGTCGCCATCGCCGTCGGGCAGGACGTTTTTGTGAGCCAGCACATCGGCGACCTCGACACGCTGGAAGCCCGCGGCGCTTTCGAGCGCGCCATCGCCGATCTCTGCCGCCTCTACAGTTTCAAGCCGGAACTGGTCGCCTGCGATCTGCATCCCGACTACGCGTCCACGCACTGGGCGGAAAACTCAGGCTTGCCGCTGATTCGCGTGCAGCATCATCAGGCCCACGTCGCCGCCTGCGCTGCAGAGAATGACGTCGAAGGCGAGTATCTCGGCGTTTCCTGGGACGGCACCGGATACGGCCTCGATGGCGCTATCTGGGGCGGAGAATTCTTTCGCGCGGAAAATCGGCGCGCGGAAGGGAATCGTTTCGAGCGCATCGCCCACCTGCGATCCTTCGCCCTGCCCGGGGGCGATGCGGCAGTGCGCGAAGGCTGGCGTTCCGCCGCCAGCCTGCTGTTCGAAGTCTTCGGCCCGCAGGCCGACGACTCGAAAGTCCGTCTCATGCTTGAGCGTGGCATCAACGTAGTCCCCACCACCAGCGTAGGCCGCCTGTTCGACGCCGTAGCTTCGATCACCGGCGTGGCCCAGCAGAATCGCTTTGAAGGCCAGGCTGCTATGCTGCTGGAGAATGAAATCGGCTCACTCCGCACCGAAGAGGCGTATCCTTTAAATGGCGGAGACTGGGGTCCCCTGATTCAGGCCGTCGTGGCCGACAAACGCGCCGGAGTTTCTATTCCGCTGATCGCTGCCCGTTTCCACAACGCGCTGGTCGCGTGGATTGTGGAAGTGGCCGGCGGTTCTGGAATCAATCAGGTCGTGCTCAGCGGCGGGGTGTTCCAGAACCGTTACTTGACCGAGCGTGCAGCCGCAGCGCTGGAATCGCGCGGCTTTACCGTGTTCACGCACCGCCAGGTCCCGCCCAACGACGGCGGCATCGCGCTGGGCCAGGCGGTGATGAGTTACCGGTGACACCGGCTGAAGCCGCAGTTAATTAAGATGCGATCCGTTACGGCACGGCTGAAGCCGTGCCCTGATACGAACCTTACTGCCTGGGTTTGATTACGAGCCGTTGTTTAGATTGAGGTTCGTATCAGGGCATGCCTTCAGGCATGCCGGCAAACGCTCCGAACCAGGGTGCGGCTTTAGCCGCCGGGTTCAGTCGGAGGAGGTCTTTCATGTGTCTCGCGGTTCCAGGCCGAATCGTTGAAATCGCCGACGGCGGAGACATCGCCTTCCGCATCGGCAAAGTTGACTTTGGCGGCGTCCGCAAAGAAATCAACCTGGCCTATACTCCCGAGGCCGAGGTCGGCAAATACGTTCTGGTCCACGTCGGCTTCGCCATCAGCGTGATTGACGAGGCCGAGGCGCAGCGCGTTTTCGAATATCTCCGGGAACTTGGCGCGCTGAAAGAGGAACTCGGTGAAATTCCTCAGTGAATATCGCGACCAGAAAGCCGCCGAGCAACTCGCCCAGGCCATCCGCAAGCGAGTCGCGCGCCCCTGGACCATCATGGAAATCTGCGGCGGCCAGACCCACACCATCGTCAAGAGCGGCCTCGAAGATCTGCTGCCGCGCGAAATCACCCTGGTCCACGGTCCCGGCTGTCCGGTCTGCGTCACGCCCATCGAACTGATCGACAAGGCGGTCACAATCGCCGCGCGCCCGGAAGTAATCTTCTGTTCGTTCGGCGACATGCTGCGCGTTCCCGGTTCCTCGAAGAGCCTGTTTGACGTCAAAGCCGAAGGCGCCGACGTGCGCATCGTCTACTCGCCCCTCGACGCGCTGAAACTGGCCAAGACCAACCCGGATCGCCAGGTCGTTTTCTTTGCCGTCGGTTTCGAAACCACCGCTCCCGCCAACGCCATGGCCGCATGGCAAGCCGATCACGACCACGTTGAGAATTTCTCTCTCCTGATCTCGCACGTGCTGGTTCCTCCCGCCATGGAGGCGCTGCTCTCCTCCGAGAATTGCGTGGTCCAGGGATTTCTTGCCGCCGGCCACGTCTGTACCGTCATGGGCTACGAGGAATACATCCCGATCGCCGCGCGTTACAAGGTTCCCATTGTCGTGACCGGCTTCGAGCCGCTCGATCTTCTCGAAGGCATTCTCATGACCGTGACTCAGCTCGAGGATGGCCGCCATGAGGTCGAGAACCAGTACAGCCGCGCGGTTCGGCGGGAAGGGAACCGTCCGGCGCAGGAGCGCATCACCGAAGTCTTCGAAATAACTCCGCGGCAGTGGCGCGGCCTGGGCGAAATTCCGGCCAGCGGCTTCCAGTTGCGCGGCCGCTTCAAGAAATACGATGCCAACCTCCGCTTCCCCTCGTCCGCTGAGCCCGCGCGCGAGTCCCCGGAGTGCATCGCCGGACTGATCCTGCAAGGCATCAAAAAGCCGCACGACTGCCCGGCGTTTGCCGTGAAGTGCACCCCGGAAAATCCGCTGGGCGCGCCCATGGTATCGTCAGAAGGCGCGTGCGCGGCCTATTACCACTATGGCAGACGCCAAACCCACGACGTTCACACTGAGCTGCCCAGTCCCGCGAGTCGCTGACGATCGCATCGTTCTGGCGCACGGCGGCGGCGGACGGCTCACTCATCAGCTCATCGAAAAGATTTTTCTTCCCGCTTTCTCAAACCCCGCTCTCGACCAGCGCCACGACGGCGCCGTTCTGCCGCTCGACGGATTGGCGGCCGGCTCGCGCCTCGCCTTTACCACCGATTCCTTCGTCGTGCGCCCGCTGATTTTTCCCGGCGGCAACATCGGCGATCTCGCCGTGAACGGCACGGTCAACGATCTCGCCATGTGCGGCGCACGTCCTCTCTATCTGAGCGCCGGATTCATTCTGGAAGAAGGCCTCGAGATGGAAACGCTGCGCACCGTGGTTAAGTCCATGCAGGAAGCCGCGGCCAAGGCCGGCGTGCAACTCGTGACCGGCGACACGAAAGTGGTGGACAAGGGCAAGGGCGACGGCATTTTCATCAACACGTCCGGCATCGGCGTGATCGAGTTTGGTCTCATAAATGGTTTTGAAAGGGCGCGGCTTCAGCCGCGCCATCAGGAACTAGGAGAGGCGGGGGCTTCAGCCCCTGAGGGAAGACCTACCATCGGCCCGGCTTCAGTTCAGCCCGGCGACGCCGTCATGATCAGCGGCGATCTCGGCCGCCACGGCATCGCCATTCTTTCCGTGCGTGAAGGCCTCGAATTCGAATCGCCAATTCTCAGCGATACGGCCAGCGTCTGGCCCGCGGTCGAAGTCCTGTTGAATGCTGGAATTGACATTCACTGCCTGCGCGATCTGACCCGCGGAGGCCTGGCCACAACATTGAACGAAATCGCCGGCGATCGAAATGTCTGCATCAAGCTGGAAGAATCGCTGATTCCCGTTGACGAGGTCGTCGAGGGCGCCTGCGAAATCCTCGGCCTCGATCCGTTGTATGTGGCCAACGAAGGCCGCTTCGCAGTCTTCGTTCCCGAACCGCAAGCCTCAGCCGCGCTCGACCTTCTAAAAAAAGTTCCGGTCTCCGAAGCATCGGTCCGCATCGGAAAAGTCGAAGAGACGCCCGGCCGCACCGTCGTCCTGCAAAGCCGCATCGGCGGCAATCGAGTCGTAGACATGCTGAGCGGCGAGCAGCTGCCAAGAATCTGCTGAATAGTCTGCGGTCCAAACCGTCGTCATCCAGGGCAGTTCCGCAAGACATGTAGCCCCGGACGCATTCGTCCGGGGTGGCGCGCGGAGCGCGCCATAACTTACCCCTCCCACGGATTGACCACCCTCACCCCGCATCCTTCGAAAACATAGGTATTGCGCGTGGCCAGCGTCGCTCCGTGGACTCGTGCGATGGCGGCGAGTTGGGCATCGACTCCGGACATCGGTTTCGCCTGTCGGCGACGGGATGATGCGATCTGCGAGAAAGCACGCGCGGCTCTGTCCTCAAACGCCAGGATGCGATCCGCGAACACCTCTCCAAACATTTTTTCGGCGCCCGCCCGAACCACATCGCGACGTCTGGCTGAGGAGATCAGTTCAATGCCGTAAAGAATCTCTGCCATCGTGACCGCGGCGATGTGCATGTCTTCGGCAGCCTGGTTGCTGAACCAGCGCAAAACCATCCGCTCCGGCGTCGGCCGCATCAGTTCGGAAACGACGTTGGTATCGAGAATGATCATGGGCCTGAGCCGCGCGGGGAAGCGGCACCCTCGTGGATTGCAGATTTCCGATTGTAGATTTCAGATTGGGATCGCCGAGCTTCTGAAGCCGTTTTTCAATCTGCAATCGAAAATCCGCAATCGAAAATCTGCAATCAGACTCTTACTCCCTCTCCGCCAGCCAATCCGGATCACGGATGGCCTCGCGGGGAAGACGTTCCAGTTCCACTCCTCCCAGCGGACCGAAGATCTCGCGAATGCGCTCGGCCAGGTTGGATTTTTGCTTCGCGGTCCGGGCCAGCGCGCTCTTCAGGATTTCGCGCGCTTCCTGCTCCATCGAGCGTCCGTTCATGGCCGCCCGGATCTTGAGCCTGCGTTTCGTGTCCTGTTCCAGGTTCCTGATGGTAATGCTGGGCATGCCATCAATGATAGCACCGCAATCAATGATTGCATAGCGGGTCATTCACCCGGTTCCGGGCCCAAGCGATGCCACGCCAGGTACCCTTCGAATCACTACCGCGGTCCCTGTATCTTACTGATTCCAAGACACATCCTCCGTAGTGACCCAAATCACCCCCGCCCGTGAGGATTATCACTGCCATGCCCCTCTGGAAGCCGACAATGGATAACGGCATTATGTCAAAGCTGTACCTACGGAGGTAGGACTATGTCTGTGTTAACCGCCCCGGGAATTAAAGTGCCCGGAGACTACATTGAATCCGTGATGATCAGCGTCAAAGCGAAGAACCCCGCCGAGCCTGAGTTCCATCAGGCGGTGGCAGAAGTTTTTGATTCTCTACGGTTAGTGCTGGCCAAGCATCCCGAGTATCAGTCGGCGCGTTTGCTCGAAAGAATTGTCGAGCCCGAGCGCCTCCTCATGTTCCGCGTTCCCTGGTTCGACGATCAGGGCGGCATCCAGGTCAACCGCGGTTTCCGCATCGAGATGAACAGCGCCATCGGCCCCTACAAGGGCGGACTGCGCTTCCATCCCTCGGTCAACCTCGGCATCCTGAAGTTCCTGGCGTTTGAACAGGTGTTCAAGAACTCGCTCACCACGCTGCCCATGGGCGGCGGCAAGGGCGGCAGCGATTTCGATCCCAAGGGCAAGAGTGACAACGAAGTGATGCGTTTCTGCCAGAGCTTCATGACCGAACTGCAGCGCCACATCGGACCGGACACTGACGTCCCGGCCGGCGACATCGGCGTGGGCGGACGCGAGATCGGTTTCCTGTTCGGCCAGTACAAGCGGCTGCGCAATGAATTCACCGGCGTCCTGACCGGCAAGGGTCTGGGCTGGGGCGGTTCGCTGATTCGTCCCGAAGCCACCGGCTATGGCTGCGTTTACTTCGCCGACGAAATGTTGAAGACGAAGAAAGACAAGCTGGAAGGCAAGCTCTGCCTGGTTTCCGGCAGCGGCAACGTCTCCCAATACACCATCGAGAAACTGCTCGACTTCGGCGCCAAGCCAGTCACGGTGTCCGACTCGAACGGCGTCATTTACGATCCCGATGGCATTGACCGCGAGAAACTGGCCTGGGTCATGGACCTGAAGAACGCGAAGCGCGGACGCATTCGCGAATACGCCGACAAGTACAAGAAAGCCATCTTCATGCCCACCGACATCAAACTGGAGCACAACCCGCTGTGGAACATCAAGGCGGATTGCGCATTCCCCAGCGCCACCCAGAACGAAATCACCGCGAAGGATGCGGCCAACCTGTTGAAGAACGGATGCAAGCTGGTTGCCGAGGGCGCGAACATGCCGTCCACGCTCGAAGCCACCAAGATGTTCCTCGATGCCAAGATCCTGTACGGACCGGCCAAGGCCGCCAATGCCGGCGGCGTGGCCACCAGCGGCCTCGAAATGTCCCAGAACAGCGCTCGTCTGAGCTGGACACGCGAGGAAGTGGACAACCGTCTGCACAAGATCATGATCGCCATCCACCAGACCTGCTACGAAACGGCCGAGAAGTACGGCACGCCCGGCAACCTGGTGAACGGCGCCAACATCGGCGGCTTCCTCAAGGTAGCCAACGCCATGCTGGATCAGGGCCTGGTGTAGTTGATTCATGTGGGGACAGCCGCCCTCGGCTGTCCAGCCGGGCAAAGCCCGGCAGCTGCATGCAGCATCGACGAAACAGATGTTGATGTAAGGAAACTGGAAGTAACGATGAAACGGGTGCCCCATCTTTGCCGCGTTCGTTGCGGCAAGGGTGGGGATTTTGACTTTGGCATAGATCTCAGGCCAATTTCTTGACAATCCTATGGTGCCATCCATCGACCAAATCCGCTGGAAGCTAGAACGGGCCGACAAACATATCCAGGAGCTTACGGCCGCGCTGCTTAACTTCAAGAAGGGCGAGCCATACAAACTCGCAACCAAGGAAGATCCCCAAACTCGGTGCCTGGTCTATTACATCACGAAGGCCGACGACATTCCTGTTGCAGTCCCGCTCATCGCAGGCGATGCTCTCCAAAATATCAGAACATCGTTAGACCACCTTGCCTGGCAGCTAGTGCCTGTCTATGAGCGGAGCCCCCACACTGCGTTTCCAATCTTCGATGACGCCCCAAAATATCAAGCTGGGAAGACTCAAAGGATAAAGGGTATGCCGAAGGCTGCCGTGGATGCGATTGACGCAACCAAACCATACAAAGGAGGCGACGATCGCCTCTGGCGGCTACACAGACTTAACAACATCGACAAACACCGTTTACTGATTACTATCGGGGCAGCATTCCAATCCGTCAATGTCGGCCCGCACATGCTCGGCCTGATGCTAAAAGCAGGAGTTGGCATGCACCTTAGAATAAAGCCCGAAGACGCGATACGGATGCCCGACATCTATTTGCGGCCCAAGGACAACTTGTTTCCGTTGAAGGTTGGTAGCGAGCTTTTCACCGATATGCCCGGTGCCACGCCTAACCCCAAGATGAACTTCCAGATTGATGTGGCGTTCGGAGAGGCCGGCGTTTGCGATGGAGAGCCAGTGCTCGAAACGCTCAAGGGGATGCTCGATCTGGTCCGCAACATTCTTCCAGATTTCGAGCCGCTTCTGCGGTGAGGTGGCCAGGTCGACCATGATTAGCTTTCACGCGCCTCAGTGACCACTCGCCGGGTGCCCCATCCTTGCCGTGTGCGTTGCGGCAAGAGTGGGGATTTTGACTTTGGAGTGTGTTGGTTCAGAAGCACAGAAGCGGGTGCCCCGTCCTTGTCCCTGCGTTCCTTGCAGGGACAGGGCGGGGATTTTGACTTTCATTTCCCGCGATAACAAGAGTCCTCGCTGCTTCCCACGGGCAGAAAAGTCAAGACCTCGACCAGGTACCTGCTTGCATCATAAATGGTGCAACCGCCTTGTAAGCCACGGAAACCTCGCTAGTTCCGAACCTTAAGTGTTGTGTAAATAAATCGCTGTAAATCATTTATAAACAACAACTTAAATTCACTCATTAAATCGATTTAACCGTTTGCTGTGGCGCGCCGGAATCCAACCGATCTTGAGTATGATCGGGGTCCGGAAAGTTCGTCCTGCGCCTTCTGACGCTCAGCGCGAAGGCATTCCTCGAGGCGAGCAGCTCGGCAACGAACTGTCGAGCTTCGCTCGACCGGACAGCCGGGGGCGGCTGTCCCCACGCGGGGCATCGGTCGATCCCTCCGAGTATGATTAGTTGTTAACGCCCCGCCATGTCCCTGCGCCCCATTGCCGAGCCCATCCTCGACGCGGAAGAGCGCTTTGAAGGCTTCGAGAATCTGATGCCCTTCAAGGTGCACAACATTC
This sequence comes from Candidatus Sulfotelmatobacter sp., assembly GCA_052326105.1. GTDB lineage: Bacteria > Acidobacteriota > Terriglobia > Terriglobales > Acidobacteriaceae > Sulfotelmatobacter. Next base: position 90,414 of record JBKQRC010000019.1, read on the forward strand.
TTCTGGTCTCCAGCCTCTATGACTCGTTCATCCTGCGCGAAGACGGCCGCCTCAACGAGCTGCTCATCGACGAATCGCTGGAGCTGAACCTGCAGCAGATTCCCGGCATCACGCACGTTTCCAGTTGCGCCGAAGCGCTCGACCTGGCCCGTGCCAATCCGCAATTCAATCTCATCGTGACCAACCTCGCCGTCGGCGACATGGACGCCGCGCAACTCGCCCGCGAGGTGCGCCGCGCCGGGCTCGACGTCCCCGTTGTTGTTCTCGGCTACGACTACCGCGAAATCAAGAACTTTGTCGCGCGCAATCCGGTCACCGACATTGACCGCGTCTTTCTCTGGCAGGGCAACGCCCGCATCCTGATTGCCATCGTCAAGTACATCGAAGACAAGCGCAACGTGCTGCACGATACGCGCGCCATGGGCGTGCCCGTGCTGCTCGTGGTCGAAGACAACATCCGCTACTACTCGTCGTTCTTGCCCGTCCTCTACACGGAGCTGATCAAGCAGTCGAGGCGCGTGATTCAGGAAGGCATCAACGTGGCGCACAAGCTGGTGCGCATGCAGGCGCGGCCGAAAATCCTGCTCGTTTCCAATTTCGAAGACGCGGCGCAGCTGGTCGAGGAATATCGCGACTACCTCTTCGGACTGGTTTCGGATGTGGAGTTCCCCTGGGATGGAAAGCTCAGTCCGGAAGCGGGCTTCGAATTGGCGCGCCTGGTAAAGAGCCTGGTGCCGGATGTGCCCGCGGTGCTGCAGACTAGCCGCCCCGAATTCCGTCCGCGGGCCCACGCCGAAGGATACTCGTTCCTGCGCAAGCGCTCGCCCACGCTGCTCAAGGACCTGCGCCGGATTCTTACTGATTCTTTCGGATTTGGCGACTTTGTGTTTTGCATGCCCGACCAGCGCGAGGTGGGACGAGCCGCCGATCTCAACCAACTGGAGGAGCAGTTGCAGACCGCGCCCGCGGAAAGCATCCTTTACCACGCGCAGCGCAATCACTTTTCCCACTGGCTGATGGCGCGCACTGAGTTTGCGCTCGCCGCCAAGCTGCGCCCGCGCAAAGTTTCCGACTTCCACGGCCCGGAGCACATGCGCCGCGATCTGATCGAATCCATCAACGACTACCGCCGCGAGCAGAATGAAGTCCTGATCGGCGATTTCAAGGCCGACACCTTCAAGGCGTCGGAGAGTTTTCTCCGCATCGGCTCCGGATCGCTGGGAGGCAAAGCCCGCGGCCTCGCCTTCGTCCGCCACCTGCTGCGCACGCGGCGCATTGCGCGCCGCTTTCCTGGCGCCCGCATTGCCGTGCCGCCCGCCGTAGTTCTGGCCACCGACGTGTTTGACCAGTTTCTGTCGGAAAATAATCTCGGCGATTTCGCCCTGCATTGCGACGACGACACCGAGATCCAGCAGCGTTTTCTCGACGCCCCTCTGCCGGCGGGCTTGCAGGAAGATCTGAAGGCCTTTCTCTCGGAAGTGAATTACCCGCTGGCCGTGCGTTCCTCCAGCCTGCTCGAAGATTCGCAGTACCAGCCATTCACTGGCGTCTATGAAACTTTCATGCTGGGCAACCAGCAGGCCAGCCTCAGCATGCGGCTCGACGAACTCTCCGAGGCGATCAAGCGCGTGTACGCCTCTACATTCAGCCAGCACGCCAAGGCTTACGTGCGCGCCACGCCCTATCGCCTGGAAGAAGAAAAGATGGCGGTCATCCTGCAGCGCGTGGTGGGGACGGTGCACGGCCCGCGCTTCTATCCTGATTTTTCCGGCGTGGTCCGCTCGCACAATTTCTATCCCATTCCGCCCATGACTTTTGCCGATGGCATTGCGGCCGTGGCCTTGGGCCTGGGCCGCACCGTGGTGGATGGGGGCAAGTGCCTGAGCTTCTGTCCAAAGTATCCGCGAAATCTGTTGCAGTTCTCTTCCGTCGAAGACATCCTCGCTAACACCCAGACGGAATTCTGCGCGCTCGAACTGGATGGCGTTCCTGCGGGGGGCCCCGCTCATCTGCGCGAAGCCCGCTTCGGCCTCGACGTGGCCGAAAGCGATGGCACGCTGTATCCCGTGGCTTCGACCTATTCCGCGGACAATCACGCCGTCTATGACGGTCTCAGCCGCCCCGGAGCCCGCGTGGTCACGTTCGCTCCCATGCTCAAGCACGGCATCTTCCCGCTGGCCACGATTCTGGAGGTGCTGGTGCGGGCCGGCGAAGACGCGCTGGGCAATCCGGTCGAGATCGAATTCGCCGTCCGGCTGCCGCTTGCCGAAGAACCGGCTGAGTTCGGTTTCCTGCAGATTCGTCCCCTGACCCTGGCTCGCGATAACCAGGACCTCACCGTTGGCGAAGTCGATCCGTCCCAACTGCTGTGCCAGAGCACAAAAGTTCTGGGCAACGGCCGCATCGAAAATCTGTTCGACATTGTGGTGGTGGATTCGCACCGCTTCGAACGCAGCCGCAGCCAGGAAGTCGCGCGGTCCGTGGCTCACTTCAACGCCACCTTGAGCGCGGAGAATCGTCCGTACCTGCTGATCGGCGTGGGCCGCTGGGGATCGAACGATCCTTGGCTGGGCATTCCTGTCGAGTGGGACGAAATCGCCGGAGCCCGCGTCATTGTGGAAGCCGGATTCCGCGATTTCCGCGTCACTCCCTCGCAGGGCAGCCACTTTTTCCAGAACCTGACCGCATTTCAGGTGGGATATTTCACCGTCAACCCCGATGCCGGCGAAGGCTCGGTGGATTGGCAATGGCTGGCCGAGCAGCCCGCCGTCGACGAGCAGGGCTGCGTGCGGCATCTGGAGTTCGACCAGCCGCTGCGCGTGGTAATGAACAGCCGCAGCAGCCAGGGCGTGATCTTCAAACCGGAAGGGAAATAGCGATTCCAGTGGCGGGCGTTGGCGCAATTTGAATTCTGAGAGCGGCGTCATCCTGAGCGGAGCCGTTCTTCAGGCGGAGCGAAGGATCTCGCGTGGACGCAATGTGTGCGGATACCGCACGCGGGATCCCTCGCCCCGCTGATGAGAACGCGGGGCGTCGGGATGACGCCTCTAGAGTGACCCCTGTAGCCAAACTGCACCTCGACCCGTCGGGCGTAAACGCTGCCGATGGCATGATTTCCAACTCTGAAGCCGCCGCACACCGATCTGTGATCGCAATCACAGCCCGTTCTTCGGCCGCCCAGCCACAATAGTTTTGGCGGGACTTTCCCCCATTTCGTCCCGCGGAGGGCCTGTGTTCAAGATCATCCACGCCCAATTCCTGGCGCCGGGCATTAAACGGTTCGTCATTGAAGCTCCCCGCATTGCCCGCAAGCAGCAGCCCGGCCAGTTCGTCATCCTTCGCATCAACGAAGAGGGCGAGCGCATTCCGGTGACCATCGAAAACTCCGATCCCGAGCGCGGCACCGTCAACATCGTCGTGCAATCGGCAGGCAAGACGACCAGCCTGCTGAATTCGCTGAACACGGGTGATTCCATTCTCGACGTGGTCGGCCCGCTGGGAAAGCCCAGTGAGATCGCCAACTACGGCACCGCGGTCGTGGTCGGCGGCGGAGTGGGCACGGCCATGGCTTATCCCACGGCCGCGGCGCTGAAGCGGGCAGGGAACCGCGTGATTTCCATCGTGGGTGCGCGCAACAAGGAACTCGTCATCCTTGAATCAGAAATGCGCGCCGTCAGCGACGCGCTCCTGGTCACCACCGACGACGGCAGCTACGCCGACAAGGGCTTCGTCACCGACAAGCTGCGGCAGTTGATTCAGAACGGCACGCGCATTGACCTCGTCGTAGCCGTCGGCCCCATCGTCATGATGAAGGCCGTTGCCGACATGACGCGCAAAGAGAACATCCACACCGTGGTCAGCCTCAATCCCATCATGATTGACGGCACCGGCATGTGCGGCGGCTGCCGCGTGCTGATCGACGGCAAAAGCGAGTTCGCCTGTGTGGACGGCCCCGAATTCGACGCGCACCGCGTGGATTTTGCCGTGCTGGTGCAGCGCAACTCGATGTACCGCGACGCCGAGCAGCGATCCATGGCCGAGTACCAGCACGCCGTCAGCGCGAAAGCCAGCGAGTCAGCCGCTGAACCTTGCGTAGCGGCTTCCTCCGGACAACAGGGAGAACAACGATGAGTCCGACCGTAAAGAAGTCGCTGAACCCGGTGCCCATCAAAGACCGCATGAAAGTTCCGCGTCAGGCCATGCCCGAGCAGCTTCCCGAGGTTCGCGCGCATAACTTCAACGAAGTGAATCTTGGCTACAGTGCCGAACTGGCGCAGCAGGAAGCTCAGCGCTGCCTGGAATGCGCCAAAGCCACCTGCACCGACAATTGTCCGGTGGGCGTGAAGGTCACAGAATTTGTCGAGCTGATCGTGGCCGGAAAATTTCTGGAAGCCGCGGCGAAGATCCGCGAAGACAACGTTCTGCCTGCCATTACCGGCCGCGTCTGCCCGCAGGAAGATCACTGCGAGGGCAAGTGCTTGCTGGGCAAGAAGGTGAAGCCGCTGGGCATCGGATATCTGGAACGTTTCGTGGCCGACTACGAAAAACGTATGGGGACTCACGTCGTACCGAACGTGCCGCCCACAGGAAAGAAAGTTGCGGTCGTGGGCAGCGGGCCTTCCGGGCTTACCGTAGCCGGGGATCTGATCCAGAAAGGCCACAAGGTTCGCGTGTTCGAAGCGCTGCACGAGCTCGGAGGAGTGTTGGTGTATGGCATCCCCGAATTCCGTCTGCCCAAGCAGATCATCCGCGAACAGCTCGATTACATGCGCGAAATGGGCGTTGAATTCGAGACCGACGTGGTCGTGGGCCGCACCGTCACCATTGATGAACTGATGAACGAAGAAGGCTACGACGCGGTCTACATCGGCACCGGCGCGGGCCTGCCGCAGTTCATGGGCATTCCCGGCGAGCACCTCAACGGCGTTTATTCCGCCAACGAATTTCTTACCCGCATCAATCTGATGAAGGCCTACAAGTTCCCCGTCTACGACGAGCCCATGCTCGATCTGCACGGAAAAAACGTGGCGGTGATCGGCGGCGGCAACACGGCGCTGGATGCGATCCGCTCGGCGCTGCGCCTGGGCGCCGGCCACGCCTACGTGATCTACCGCCGCAGCGACGCGGAGATGCCGGCCCGCGCCGAGGAAGTCCATCATGCGCGGCAGGAGGGCATTGACTTCCAGATGCTGACCGCGCCCGTCGAATTTCTGTCCGACGGCAAAGGATGGCTGACCGGAGCACGCTGCGTCCGCATGGAACTGGGTGAACCCGATGCGTCCGGGCGCCGGCGGCCGGTTCCGATTCAGGGCTCGGAATTTGATCTGCCGTTATCGGTGGCCATCATGGCGATCGGAACCACGGCCAATCCAATCGTGCAGACCACCACGCCCGGCCTCGGCACCAACAAGCGCGGATACATTCAGGCCAGCGAGGAAACCCAGCGCACCACGCGCAAAGGCGTGTTTGCCGGAGGCGACATCGTGACCGGCGCCGCCACCGTCATTCTGGCCATGGGCGCCGGCCGCCGTGCGGCGAAATCCATCAACGAGTATCTGACGACCGGCGAGTGGTAAGGTCGGTTTGTGTGGGGCCGGGTCTTTGACCCGGCCATGTCGAGCGCTAGCTCGACTTGATTTCGTGGTGACGAAATCCCGGAAACAAGCTCCGATAGCCCAGCCGGGCGTTGCCCGGCCCGACCGGGTCGAAGACCCGGTCCCACACGTCCAGATGCGACTCACCCAAACGTCAGCTCGAAATACGTATCCGTTCTCCACCAGACCAACGGAATTCGCGCCATCCAATATTTGCGGTTGAGCGTCTTCCGGGCGCGGGCCTGTTCTTCCGGCGGCAGGATGCGCGCGGTCGCGGCAAACTCCGGCCCGGTCACTACGCCGCGAATCGTGCACGGCGCCACGCCCACCTGCGGATTATTGCGAATGCGCTTGGTCTTCCCCATGTCGCTGCGAGTCATCACATAGAGTTTGCCGTCTTCTTCTCCAAACCACACCGGAGTCGCGACCCCCACTCCAGTCTTGCGAAAAGTTTTCAGGGAAATGTATTTCTGGTCTTGAATCGCGGCGGGAATCTGGCTTGGCATGAAGCTATTCTACAGTCCATCCCGCCAACTCGCCGGAAGCGGAGGGTCCTGATCTCAAAGCCGCCTATTCCCAGGAAGTCTGGCGGCTGGATCTGCGGTCTACGTAGGGACAAAAATTGCCTTCGCCGGACATTGTCATTGGCAAAGTACAATAATCAGTAAGATGCGGATGATCCTCGACATTTTCGGGCAAATCTTCCGCACTCTGTGGGCCCACAAGCTGCGCTCGTTCCTTACCATGTTCGGCGTAGCCTGGGGGGTGGGATCGCTGCTCCTGCTGGTCGGTCTGGGCGAGGGTTTCCGCTCGGGGAACAAGCGTGGGCTGGCCGAATTCGGCGAAGACATCATGTTTATTTTCCCTGGCCGCGCCCCCGTGATCGCGGGCAGCATGAATTCGGCGCGCAACTACCTGCTTACTTATCAGGATTATGTGGACATCCGCGCGGAAGCTCCTCACGTGCGCAACTCCACGCCAGTCCTCAGTCGCGATGACATCCATGCGGTGAGCGAATTCGCCAGCGCCAACGGCCAGATTGTCGGCGCGGAGCCTCAGTACAATGAGATTCGCTATCTTCCGATCCAGCAGGGGCGCTGGCTCAACCAGCAGGATGATGCTCAACGGCGCAACGTCATCGTGCTCGGCGACGAACTGACCCGGAACCTGTTCTCCGGACGGCCCGCGCTGGGCGCATTTATCCTGCTCAACGACATACGGTTTGAAGTGGTCGGCACGCTGAAGCGCATCGGCCGGGGAGACGAAAACCTCACCAATATGCGCGGTTATGTTCCGTTCCAGGTGATGGCTACGTACTTCCCGCTGAAGGGCGAGAACCACGAAAACTCCATCTCCCTGATCAACTATCAGCCGCGCGTGCCTTCGGAACACATGCTGGCGCGGGAAGAAGTTCACAAGATCATCGCCCGGAATCACGGCTTCGACTACCACGATGAAGACGCATTCGAAAACCTGGATACGGTGCAGCAGGCCGAGATGATGGGCAAGATTTTCGACGCCATGAACATGTTCCTGGGCACGGTCGGACTGGTGACCCTGGCCCTGGGCGCCATCGGCGTTATCAACATCATGCTGGTAGCGGTCAGCGAGCGCACGCGTGAGATCGGATTGCGCAAAGCCCTGGGCGCCACCAATCGCAGCATTCTGTTCCAGTTTTTTCTGGAGGGGATTCTGCTTACGTTTCTGAGTGGACTGATCGGAATGGGGCTGGCCGGCGCCCTCATGGCGCTGCTCGGCTCGCAGCCAGGACTGGGGAATTTTGATCCTCCCAAACTGGTGCCCGCGTCGGCGTTTCTGGCGATCGGCTGCTTGACGGTGGCGGGCGTCGCTGCCGGATTATATCCGGCGCGCAAGGCCGCCATGCTGCCGCCGGTGGAAGCGCTGCGGCAGGAATAATCACCTGGAATTTGACCAGGGTTAAAGCGATGTTGCGTGATTTGCTGACTGAAGCCTACGGAGCCATGCGGTACAGCCGTCGCCGCACCGCCCTGACCATGCTCGGCATGGCCTGGGGCATAGCCACGGTTGTCTTGCTGCTGTCCTACGGCAACGGTTTCGGCCAGGCCTGCGCCAATATTTTCGCCAACTTCGGCACCAAGCTGATGATCGTGGTTCCCGGTCGCAGTTCCATGCAGGCGGGTGGCCAGAAAGCGGGCGTGCCGGTGCGCTTTACTCTGGACGACGTGGATACGCTCACCAGCAACATTCCTCAAATCGTGCAGATCACGCCGGAAGCCTCCAAGCAGGCCAACATCCAGTACGAGACGCGGACGTTTGCCTTCAACGTTACCGGCAACTATCCCAACGTCTTTTCCATCCGCGCGCTCAAACTGGCTGAGGGGCGCTTCTACAATGCGCAGGATGAA
>JBKQRC010000020.1:0-30291 GCA_052326105.1 Candidatus Sulfotelmatobacter sp.
CGACTTGCCGCGCCCGGCAAGGGATTTGAAGTCCGAGATCATGTGGGGACAGCCGCCCTCGGCTGTCCAGGCGGGTCGAAGATCCGCCAGTTTCTGCTAACGGGGGCACGGAGAGCGCTAGTCGAGCGGGATTCGAGAGGCTAGATCGGTGAGCTATGCCCCGGACGCCTTCTTCGCCAGTGACCCGGTTTTCCCACCGTGTCCCTTTTTGCCCTTCGCACTTCCAATGCGTCCGCCGGCAATATCGGCGACCGTCGTGTTCTCCAGAATCTTCGCCGCCGCATCACGTACCGCCAGAAACACTTCAAAGAGAGCACGGTGGTCGGCGTCGTTTGCGATCAAGCCCCTCAGTTGCTCAGCGTCTCCCAGCGGCGCCAGCGGCCCATCAATGAGCCGGATAATGTCGCTCAGTGGAATTGTCGCCGGGTCGCGCCGCAGCCGGTAGCCGCCGCGCGCGCCGCGCACGCTGTCCACGATGCGCGCATTCTTCAATTCCAGCAGAATCAATTCCAGAAATTTTTCCGGCAAGTCGCTGTCGGCCGCGATGTCCCGGATCTTGATCGCTCCCTCGTCGTGCCTTCGCGCCAGCGTCATCATTGCCTGCAGCGCATACAGCCCTTTTTGCGAGATCTTCAAATTAGCCAGTCCTCCCGGACCCCCTAGATTGTGCCCCATTTCTCGCTTCCTGCAAAGAACATCTGGAAGTCGGTCACGCGGGGGCGTGTCGCTCGGCGAAAGTCCCCCCCCAACTGGGCAAGTCTGGACCGGCACACGATGGGCACGTGTTGCCCGGTTACTTCCGCGCCGGGGAGCGATTCTTGGAGTCGGACGCTAAAGTGTCTAGATTTCGCGGCTTATGCAGTCGCAGCCTCTGGCACGAGACGTGCCCACAGTGAAAGTCAGCGGCCACTGAACCTCAGCTAGGAAAGTGCCGATAACAATGACAATGCAGGGCGAATTACGTCGAGAGGAGACGCAATGTCAGCATCAGCTATTCTCAGCAGCAGCTTCTTGAATTACGACAACCAGACAGTCCAGAGCGAAAAGCAGCAGTTTCAGCAGGAGTTCCAGCAACTCGGCCAGGACTTGCAGTCCGGCAATCTGTCGGCGGCGCAGCAGGACTTCGTAACGTTACAGCAGCTCGCGCCGCAGGGAAGCTCGGCCTCGTCTTCGACCCAGAGCAGCAATCCCATTGCTCAGGAGTTTAGCCAGCTCGCACAGGACCTGCAGTCCGGCAATCTCTCGGCGGCGCAGCAGGACTACTCCAACATTCAGCAAGACTTCCAGAATCAGGCGGCGCAAGCGCAGGGCCACCACCATCATCATCACGGTGGCGGCGGAGACGGAAGTGAGGGCAGCGCCATCAGCCAGTTATTCAGCCAGTTGGGCCAGGCCTTGCAATCCGGAAGCCTCTCTTCCGCACAACAGGCCTACAACTCTCTGTTGCAGGACTTGCAGCAGTCTGGTCAGACGAGCGGGCAGGCTTCTACGCAGCAAACGTCAAGCTCGAGCAGCGTTTCCGTAAGCGCATAGCTGGTCACACGCGGGCGGACTCGGACGTGGCGCCGCTGGAATGTGGATGGGAATCTTCCCACCCGCAAATCAAATGCTGACCTCAGGCGGACTCGTCAGTGCCTGAAAAGCTGGTGCCATCGAAGGGACTCGAACTTGAGCCGTTTAGCGGGCGTGACCCTGAGCGTAGCGAAGGGGTGAGCCCGCTGGCGAAATCCCGAGCGCAGCGAAGGACCTCATTACCTGAAAAGCTGGTGCCATCGAAGGGACTCGAACCCCCACACCGTTGCCGGTACATGGACCTGAACCATGCGCGTCTGCCAATTCCGCCACGATGGCAAGTGGACTTCATTCGCCGCGGCAGCCAGAAAGCCGCCGCATTAGGAAGACCAACCTCTCTATTTTACAGAGGCAACGCCGGGTGTCAAACATCGGCCTCCGCCTTGGGCAGACTAGAGCCCATCCCCCGGCGCTAGCCCTGTCGTGCTTCGCGCCGAATCTGTCCCACGCTTACCTGCACCCGACGCCCGAGGTCTGAAGTCCGAGGTCCGCCCCTCTACCCCAGCTTCGCATTCATCGTGATCTTCGCGTTCAGCACCTTCGACACCGGGCAACCCTTCTCCGCCGCCTCAGCATACTTCTGGAAGGTCGCCGCGTCCGCGCCCGGCACTTTCCCCACCACATCAATGTGACTCGCCGTGATCGTCCAGCCCGAGTCCAGCTTGTCCAGGCTCAGCGTGACCGTAGTCGAGATGCTTTCCGGCGTCAGGTTCGCCCCGCCCAGTTGCGCCGACAGCGCCATCGAGAAACATCCCGCGTGCGCCGCCGCAATCAATTCTTCGGGATTCGTCCCCGGCGCATTCTCAAACCGGGTGGTAAATGAATACGGAGTGTTGTTCAGCACTCCTCCCGGCGCAGAAATCATCCCCTTCCCGTCCTTGAGCCCACCCTTCCAAACTGCGCTCGCCTTGCGTTGCATGCTCTTCTCCTCATCCGGTTAATTGGAATAAAATCTCGCTCGCTATTGTAGACGGAGGAGATCGTACGAGTCACGGACTGGAATTGTTGAATGTTGATTTTTGATTGTTGATTGAAAATCGAGCGGCTCTACGAGGTTTGATGAGTAGCTGCGAAAATGCGACAAGGTTTTTCAATCAACAATCAAGAATCACAAATTGCCTCAATAGAAATCCGAGCAACTCAAATAGAACCCGCACTGCGGGCACTTTAGTTTGCAACGGCTCTCCCGCAGTTTTGCTGAGCAGTTCGGACAGTATTGCCCCGGATCAGCCGCTTTCGCTCCCGCCCCATGTCCCTGCTCAGTCGGCGTCTGCGCCGCTTGTGGTTCCTTCATGTCCGGACGACCGTATCGTGCGCTCTCGCCCACTGCAAGTACAGAGTTCGATCCCCTGCCGACTGGCGCATGCTGCGGCCTCACGCCGCCCGTTCGCTCGCCGCGTGTGCCCCGCTCCAGGAGTCAGCCATGACCAGCCATGCTCCCAGACGCTTCCATACCTTCACATATTTCCCGCGCTCGGGAATGAGCTTCCCATCCCCCTGCCGCACCGCGACGGTAAACCGGCCCAACTCCATGGCCATGTCGCCGGAGTGCTCCACCCGCATCGTTTCCAGCCGCAGGTCGCTGTACCCCGCCTCTCCCAAGCGGCGCAGCAGGTGCTCTACAGCTTTCTGCCCGTACGCCGCCTCCTGACGCGGCGCCATCAGCACGCCGTCGCTCACAAACAACGCGGCTGCCTGATCATAATTTCCAGTATTGAATGAGGTTGCGAAATCTTGCGTGAGGTCGCGAACTTGAGACTCCACATCCCGGAACGGACGCGAATCCGCCTGGGAACTCGAATAAGGCCGGTACATCCACCACCTCCTGGGGGAAGGCAACCGGCGGACTTCACTGTGGCCAGGGCGCGAACCCGCCGGAAAACTCGCTCATTCTAACGCAAAACCAAGCCGCGGAAAGTGAAAAGTTTTCCCCTGCGCAAATTCAAAATTCAGATGGTGGTTCTTCTAGCGTTCGAACAGGGCAGACCGACTGGGTAACCGCACCAGGCCGGAGTCGCTGTTGATCACGGCCAGCGGCGGCTTGGGCAACTCCATTTTCAGGGCAGGGTCACGGGCCGCAATCTGCTTCTTGACCCGCTCCAACAGGACGACAAGTTTTTTCGACTCATGATCTCTCTCCGCCTGCTCGCACATCTTCTGGAAATCCTGCGGAGCGTAACTCACACGGTTGGTCATGGGGGCGTCCTCAGTAGGAAGATAAAAAACAGGGTCCGAACCGAAAGCCCGAAAAGGAAGGCCTAGTCTACCCCATCCTCAGCTACTGTGCTACCCCCCACCGCGATTCGGCAGAAAAGCTTACATCAACCCCACACGCGGACTGTAGACGCGCCGGTCCCGCCAAGGCTGAGGCAATTTTCGGTCGCGCCTCTCCTCGCCGGGGCGCACGGCCGCAGTTTCCACTTCCATCCCCATGGCTACGTAAATATCCTCGAAGATCTGTCGAGGCGCAATGCTGATTACGCCCTCGGCAGATTCCACCAGGTAGTCGCCTTTGCGCCCGGAGTGCTGGCGGCCCAAGCTGTCTACGAAGCTTAAGCTTGAACTGAGTTGCTTGGCTTTCACCAGAAAGCGTGTACGGTAGGTTTTCCATTCCTCTGATTTCATGGCGCGCTGACCCGAGTGAGCAATCTCGCTGCGTGAACTCTCGAATGCCGCTCCTGCGCCGGCTCGCGGCTGGGACGAAACTGCCGGTGTTTTATGAGAGCGAATCAGACTGTACGAGCGAAACCGGCGCTGGTCAATTCAGTATTTTTGGTGCAGTTGAGGAAAAATCTGCTTGCGGATTCCTAAGCATCAACACCGACCAGGTAGAGGCTGAGTGACACGCTCTTCGTCCGCAAAGCGACAGCACATTCCCGCCTAACGCACCCGCGCCGGAGAAATCTGCGGATCTGCGCCGCCGGATTCTCCACAAGCCATGCACAGGAATTGCAGAAACCTCGGCCCTCGGACCTCGGACTTCGGACCTCAGCATTCAGAGGAGCGGACTAGTTGGCTGAGGTCCGAGGTCTGAAGTCCGAAGTCTGACTTTAGGCTCTAATACCTGATTGTTTATCGCGTGAGCGCCAAACCACTGCACAAGCCTTTGCTCGAATTCCGTCGGCGCCGTGCTGATGGCGCCACAATGGTCGGCACCCGCTACTTCCCACAGCGGCGTCTTTGGACTGTGCGCCTGGATCAGCCGCGAGTGGCGCACGGGAATATTGCTGTCCACCTGCCCGTGAATCAGCAGCACAGGAACTCCGCTCGCGGCCACCGAATCCTCCGGCGAAATCTTCTCCATAGCGAGACCATATTTCCAGCGCGCGCGCAGGAATGCGGCCTCGACCAGCGGGCGGAAGATCGTGCGTCCGACCCATGGCCCGAGGTGCAAGGGCTGCCCCATGCGGTCGTAAGCGATCTCGCGAAACGTGGCGAAGGAAGATTCAGCGGCCACCGCGCAGAAGCGCGCGCCGCTGTCGAGCGACTGCAGCAGTTCCGCAGCTCCCATGGATTCACCAAACCCGAAAATGCAACCCGGATTCTCGCGTTCGCTCAAGAAGTCAACCCACTGGCGAATGTCGCTGCGCTCCAGCAAACCGTAGGTAACGAGGGAACCGCCGCTCAAGCCCTGAGCTCGGGCATCAGGCAGTAATACGCTGAATCCGTGGGCCAGCAAAAGTTGCGCGTATCCCATCATGCCGATGCGGTTGTCGCCCAGGCCGTGGAGCAGGAGCACGGCATTCCCGTTCCAGTGATGCGGACGAAGAGTCCAACCGCGCAGCACGGCCCCGTCCGGCGCCGTGATGGCCACGTCTTCCATCTCCGCATCGAGCGCCTGCGCGGACTCGCGCATAGCAGCAACTTCATCTTCCGTGAGCGGCCGCCGGCCGGGATGCAGGGTTCCGTCTGCGAGGTATATGCCCCCGACGGCGCAGAAGGCGAGGTAGAGGAACAGAGCGATAAGCAGGCGGCGCGATCTGCGGCTCAGAGCCATACCGTAATGGAGGGTACGGCACCGCCGATCGTGCGGTTCCCCGAATGGAGAGGCCGGGAGTAACCACAGAGGACGGTTACCGGTCCTCTGTGGCTAGTCCTCATCGATGCGCGTTTATCGGTGCGCCAGCGCGGGCTCGTGTACCTCTTTGCCCGCCTTGAAAACCGCGTAGCGCCGGTTAATCTCGTCCCAGTTGACCACGTTCCACCACGCGGCCAGGTATTCCGGCCGACGGTTGTTGTATTTCAGATAGTAGGCGTGTTCCCACACATCGTTGCCGAAGATGGGATAGAGCCCCTGCGAGATCGGGCTGTCTTGATTCGGGGTGGTGACGATCTGCACCTCGCCGTTCGGCTTTCCCGCCAGCCAGACCCATCCTGAGCCGAACTGCTTCGCGCCCGCGTCGTTGAATTTGGCTTGAAAGTCTTTGAAAGTGCTGAAGGTTTTGTGAATCACATCGGCGATCGGGCCGCTGGGATCTCCGCCGCCCTTGGGCTTCATAATTTTCCAGAACATGGTGTGATTCACGTGGCCTCCGCCGTTGTTGCGCACCGCGGCGCGGATGTCTTCCGGTATAGCGTTGTAGTCACGGATCAGATCTTCAGCAGATTTGCCGGCCAGGTTAGGATGCTTCTCCAGCGCTGCGTTTAGATTCTTCACATACGCACCGTGGTGCATATCGTGATGCAGAGTCATCGTCTGTTTGTCAATGATGGGTTCGAGAGCATCGTAAGCGTAGGGCAAAGGGGGTAATTCGTGAGCCATGTATTTCCTCCTGAGTCTGAATCTAAAGATGATGGGAAGCGGCGTTTCGATGCACGAGTTTACTTGCAGACAATTATATCGTCCGGCGATCTACTTGCGCCCTAGCAGGCGGATGCGCGAGGTGAAGGCGCGGCTCTCGCAGGCGCTGAACGTCGGAGCCGGATGCGTCGGCGGATCAATTATGTTGTTCACTACGTACGGGTTGCACCGCCCGGTGATGTTATCGAAGCCGCCGCGCAAGGCCAAGTAATATCCCAGAAAATGAAAGCGCTTCTCGAGTTGCAGGTTGAGCGAGAAATAGTCCGGAAAACGCTCCGCGCCCACCCTGCTGTACAGTTGCTGCTGCGGGGTGAGTTCAGCGAAGGGGAATCCAGTGCGCGCCTCCATCGAATACGCGACTTCCAGCTGGTGAATGATCGGCAGCTTGAACAACGGCAAGTAGCCCCACGACAAGAAGCGGTTCGGCGCTTCCCACGGATACGGCCCGGGCTGCTGGCCGCTCAAGATGGGATTATCCACGTTGAAATCGAGCGCCTGGCTGGAGTGTGCGCTCGAGCGCGTGTACGAACCCATCACCATGTAGCTTTCGTGGAAGTTGTGCCGCAGCGTCACCTGCAACGCATCATAGTGGTCGTCGCGCGTGTTCTCGAGCTGGAAATCCCCGCCGCCGGTTGCATTGAGCGTGTCGTAAACGAATCCGCGGCTGCCGCGTTTCTCCAGAAACTCTGCTTTCAGATAGACCGCAGCCGGAAGCTTCCTCTCCACACCGATGCTCCAGTTGAGAAAGCGCGGAGCCGCGAGCGTGCCGCGATCAACCGCAAAAGTTGTGAGGACCGCGCTCGTCAATTGCCCTGTGGGATTGAAAAAGTAGTCGGTTCTCTCACCCGCGTATGGCCGGGCAATCAGAAAAATCGGCGTCGCGTCGTAAACCAGCCCAATCCCCGCAGAAAGTTTTGTATTGCCGGAGTTGTCCAGCACGTAGGTTCCCGCCAGACGCGGCGCGATCTCCGCGTGCCGGACAATCTCATCCCAATCCAGGCGAACTCCTGGCTCGATCAGCAACCGGTTGGTTATGCTCCAGCGGTCTTCCGCGTAGGCGCTGATTTCAGAATTGTAAGTCGCCGAAGGAAGACCGCCGGCAAAGGTTGAATAGCGCGTGCAGGGAAAAGTCGGGCCCGGTGGGGCGTTGAGGCATGTTTCGCCAGTTGGCAGAGGCACAGCGGCGGTGGGCGTCGCGAAGGAAATCGGCTGGCGGTCGAACTGAGCGTCATAGGCAATCCGGTCCAGATCGACTCCAATTCTGAAGTCGTGCCGTCCATGCCATTCCTGCGGTGGCAGGAACAGATTCGACAATGCCTGCCACCGTCGCGCGTGGGTTTCATCCGCCAGATAGTAGCTTCCGTTGGCCGTGTTGGGCGTTACGAAATACGGCAACATTCCATACGGCGTGATTTGCACGTTGTACTGATCGAACGCGAACCCGGCTTCGAGCAATTCTCCGCCCGCGAAGTAGTGCTGATCTTTTGCGCTTGCGACATAGGCCGATTCCACATCCTTGGGGCTGGTAAGTTGTGGATTCAGCGGCGAAAGGTACGCATACTGGTCGTGCAGATAATTCACCAGAAAACTGGTGGTGAGAATGTTGCGGCTCGTCAGGTTGGCCTGCACCTTAGACAAATTGCCCAGGCGCAGGATGTGGTCGTTGTCCTGGCCGGGCGGCAGTTCCGTATAGATGGTGTTGTCGTACTCGCCGTCGAAGGCGTTGTAGAACCATACCTGCTTCTTTTCAATCGGGCCGGAGAACGTAAACAGAGGCAGAAACTGGTCGAAGCGCAATCCGTGCTTGTCCTGCACCGACGGAATAAAGTCGGTGGCAAAAAAACGGAAGTGGTCGTCGCCGATGCCGGTGTTGAGGCTGAGCACACCGCCCGATCCTTTCCCGTCCCCGGCCGGTTCGCGCGCCGGCTCGACTTGGATCGAGCGGAAAGCGTCGGTGCTCACCCGCACCAGCAGTTGTCCGTTGGCCGGCTGCGTCACGTTGAAGCCGTCGAGCAGCGTGACCGTCTGATAGGTCTCGGCTCCCGCAACGTGGGGCTGCCCGCTCTGGTCCTGCACCACCCCGGGAATGTAGTTGAGCGCGTTGCGGTAGTCATTGGTGGTGGGATAAACGATGTTGATGACATCCAGCCCGCTGATCGTCTCCTGCGCTGCGACTTGCGCCGGGTCAATCGCCGGGGGCGACTCGACCACGTTGACGACTTCCCGCACTTCCTGCTGGTGCGAGATCGTGACCTCGATGATGGAACTGGGCGTGATCTGCACGCTCGGCTCGACCGTCGCGTAGAAGCCCTCTTTTTCGACCCTCAGCCGGTATGACCCCGCAGGAAGCGATGGAAACTGGCAGCGCCCGGCGAAATCCGTCTGGCAGCGCACCGCAGGCAGCGGCGGAGATTCCAGAAGCACCCGCGCCGACGCGACTGCAACTCCGTTCTCGTCGGTCACGGCAACGGTCGGCGCGGTCACCGATTGCGCCGCTGCCGCGACAACAAGCGCGAACGTAAGGACGAAACTACGCATGGGGGTTGCCAAATACCCTCAGTAATATTCTGCACGGATATTCTACGGCGGGGGCGCATGCCAAGGACGGGAGTTGAATGGTGCTTACGTTCTCGTGGCCAGGTACTGGCACACCCTCAGGATGGTGTCGCGCTGGGCTTCATTCATGGTGAGAAATTCGAACCCGTAGCGGAGGCCCTGGCAGTAACGCACGATGGCCCGCACCTTGATCGGATAGGGCGTCAGTGGCAAGGGAATCTCGAGCGTCACGATTTCGCCAGTTTCCAGATTGCCGGTGAGGGTCGCGCCAATGCCGTCCTGTCCGATCTCGACCGACCGTCCCCAGCAGGTGCGAAACTCGCCTTCCTGAAACATCCTGACTTGCAGGCGCACATCCAGCGCGAAGCGGGGAAAGCGCCGCGTAAACTCGAATTTCCCGCCCTGCGCCTTGCCCGGCGAACTCTCACCCGCGCCGGCGGCCGCAGCCCGTGCTTTCTTTTCTGTTCCCATGCGATTCCTGGCGGCTTGCGTTCAGCCGCCGCTCCACATCCTAGTTGCCGTGCAACAGGTATCCGGTGTCGAACACCAGTTTGCCGTCGATTCTGATGGGGTTGACGCTGCTATTGATGGAGTACACGTCCACCACGCCCACCGCCCCCGGAATCGACGCCACCTTGTTCACCAGGTCCTCATCCGAATCCACCACCAGGATGGCCGGATGATTAGTGCGCCCATGGTTGGCGGTCGCGATCAGCTCCGTCACCTGGGCCCCGGAAAGTCCGTAGACTTTTTCCAGAAGCAGCTTCATTTCCGGAATTGACGGAGAGCGCATGACGAAGGTCACGGGCTTGCCGTCAGGCCAGCGGTTGATTTGGCCTTTGCTGACTTTCACCAGATCGGGCAACGTGATGGTACTAAACGTGTTGGCTTTGTTCGAGATCAACGCAAGATCCCGCGCTGCCGCCAGCGAAACGCTAACTGCGAAAAACAGACCGAAGATCAGAACTCGACGATAAGACACACGTCTCCGCGGAAAATGAGCCTTCCGCTGATTTTCGTGCAATTCCCCCGGAGGCTCAACGGCCACGAAGGTCATGTACCTTCGGAGCCAATACCGCGTCAGCGTGGGAAGCCATGTGGGGACAACCGCGGGTGCCCCATCCTTGTCGCGTTCTTTGCGACAGGGTGGGGATTTTGACTTTGTCGCGTTCCTTGCGACAGGGTGGGGATTTTGACTTTTGTCGCGTTCTTTGCGACAGGTGGCGATTTTGACTTTCATCTCCCCGATGAGGCCGTTTCAGCTGCCATAAACGAGTCCAGTCGATCGCAGCTCGACAGCGGCCCGGTTTCACGGAACTTCCCCCGCTTTCCTCCGTATTCTCTACTGTGGTCCCGTGGAGGCTCTATGTTCTGCAATCGCTGTGGAACCGAGTTGCAGCTGATTTCCTGATTTGTCCCAAGTGCGGCCGGCAGATCGGAGATCCCGTAGCCGGACTGGCCAAATCCCGTCTGGAAAGCCATCTCCGCACCCTGGGTATTCTCTGGATGGTAATGAGCGGCCTGTTTCTTTTTCCGGCCTTAGGACTTCTGATATTCGGGCGCGGCGCCCATTTTGTGCTCCATCAACAGGAGCAGTTGCCCGGATTCTTCCCTCTTTTTCTTTCCATCGCGGGGGGCGCCCTGCTGATCCTGGCCGCCGGCGGGATTTGCGTCGGGATGGGTCTTATGCAGCACGCTCCCTGGGCCCGCGCCGCCGCTATCATCCTGGGTGTGCTCGCCCTGTTTCATCCCCCGTTCGGCACCGCCCTGGGCATCTACACTCTGTGGGTCCTGCTCGCGGATGAGCACGGCGACGAGTACCGCTACCTCTCCCGGCCGGCTCAGTGACCCTCGTTTGAGGCTTCTCACGCCAACTGACAGGCACCGCTGCAGCCACGTCTTTGGACAGTATTGCCGAGGTTCGCCTCCATCGCAGCCACTGCTGGCCAGCGTTAGTAAAATGAACGCATGGCGCTCTGAAGCGCGTCACCCCTTTTCCGCTTCAGGAAGCTGCTTTTTCCGAACTTCCAATCCCGCTCCAGCTTCCCACAGCCATGCACAAGAATTTCGACTTTGGCACAGCCGATCAACAGCTTACGGCCGGTTTCCCGTTGCCCTGAGTTGGTCTTCTGCGTCACACTTTGAGTCCATGGCGAGGCCGAACCTGTGGACTTCTCCCACCCTGTTTCCGTCCTGTATGTGGAAATCTCACATCGAACCCCGCATCTAGCCCGTCATTGCTGGGGGTACAACATATGGTGTTTCCCTCTTGACAGGCACAATCTGCGGGAGTAACTTTGCAATCCCATGGCAGGAATTTCGCCTCACGGGAATGGGGCGGAATTCACAGAGTAAGTAAGCGAAGACAGCAGTCAATAAAAGCTAGCGGGCGGCGTCAGGGCGAGGTGACTTGGTGCCGTCCCGCCGACAACCATAGGGGTCGCTCGGCGGTCAGATTCGGGAAGCTGGATCAGTAAGCCCGGTGCCCCAGAGCCTTCAGGTTTTCCGCAGGCCAAATCCCGGGAAACCGGAAGCCGAGTACGTGCGGTGGCCGTTCCCCGTTCCTCCCCCCGGGGCACGACAACAACGGCAAGCGCAGCAGTGAGTAAGCAGAGCCTGCCCGCCAGGCGATCAGGGAACTTCTTTTCCCAGGTGCGGCAGTACAACCCAGGAGCCCGTGATGGAAGGTATTGCCCGTATCGTTTCCGAGTCTTTGGCGCGGCACGGTTTCGATCGTCCCCTCGACTATCGTCGCCTCCGCTGGTCGCGCTGGTTCCGTTGCGAATCCCATCACAGCCTCTTGCTCGTCCCCAGCAAGCCCGGCGTCTTCGCCTTGGCCGAAGAGATTATGAATGTGGGGACAGCCGCCCCCGGCCGTCCCGCCGAGCAAGGCTCGGCAGGCCCTGTGTGGGACCGGGTCGGAGCCTGTCCCGAGCAAAGCCGAGAGCCAGCCCTGAGCTTGTCGAGAGGGAACCCGGTCGGGACGAGCGAAGCTCGGCGGGATCTCGCTAGCGGCACCAATACTCTGCCTCCACGCCGCATGCTCGCGGTTACCCAGTTTTTCACCGCCGACGACATGGCCTTCGTCCTCGACCGCATGCTGTCGAAGCAGAACCCCATGCGCGCCCGCCTGGCCTCAGGCCGCTATTTTGTCCGTTTCGTCATCATCGAAGACGAGGCTCAGCGCCGCTCCATCTGCAACGCTCTCAACCAGTGGATCGCCGGCACGGGCGAAAAAGCCTCCGGCATCGGAGCCCACTTCGCCGCGTCCCTGGAACTGACCGAACCCCGTCTGGGGCGGACACTCCCGTTCGCCAATGCTGGCGCCACCGAGGCCCGCGTGGCGACGAGCGCTTCGCACGTCCCGCGGAGCGAAGTGAGCGGCTCGGACAAGACTGCCGCGTACACCGGTTCGACGCCCTCCCCAGCGGCCCCGCAGCTCGATTCCGGAGCCGCCACCAATATTCACTGTCCCGCCCCATTCCCCTCCGGCTTCTGATCCGAAGAGGAGGGTGGCCGGCGCCGCAGTTCCTGTGTGGGACCGGGTCTCAGACCCGGTCAGGCCGAGCAAAGCTCGGCTGGCTCTTTTGACAATTGAGAGTTCAGGTTTGAACGGACCGGAGCACCCTGTTTCACCCCGATTCCGGACGACCCGGAGTCCGGCGCAAGACGCTAGAATCTAATATATGGAGACCCCTGATGGCCGACGTTAAAACCATAACCGAAACCGCTGCCTCTACTGCTCCCAACCTCGTCGTTCTGAAGAGGAAGGCCCCCGGCCTCTCTTTCCGGCGCTTCTTTACCAAGACTGGCGTCTCGCCCTACAACGAAGTGGAATGGGAGCTCCGCACCGCTCAGATCACCGACGCCCAGGGCAACGTGATCTTCGAGCAGAAAGACGTCGAAGTCCCCAAGGACTGGTCCATGACGGCCACCAACATCGTGGCCTCGAAATACTTGCACGGCAAGCTCGGCACTCCCGAGCGCGAAACCGGCGTCCGCCAGCTCATTACCCGCGTCGCCGAGACCATCCGCGACTGGGGACTCGCCCAGGGCTATTTCCACACGCCGGAAGACGGCGCCACATTCCACGACGAGCTCGTGCACATCCTTGTCCGCCAGTACGCCGCCTTCAACTCGCCCGTCTGGTTCAACGTGGGCTGCGACCGCATCGAGCCCAACTCCGACGGCCAGAACTGGCATTGGAACCCTGAGACCCAGCAGGTCGAATTCGGCGTTGTCGGATACACGCGTCCCCAATGCTCCGCCTGCTTCATCAACTCGGTGAAAGATTCCCTCGATTCCATTCTCACCCTGGCCAAGACCGAAGGCATGCTCTTCAAGTGGGGCAGCGGCACCGGGACCAATCTTTCTCCCTTGCGCGGATCTACTGAAACTTTGTCTGGCGGCGGCACCGCCAGCGGTCCGCTCAGTTTCATGAAAGGATTCGACGCCTTCGCCGGCGTGATCAAGTCGGGCGGCAAGACTCGCCGCGCCGCCAAGATGGTTATCCTCAATGTGGACCATCCCGATATCGTCGAGTTCATCGAATGCAAGCAGAAGGAAGAAGCCAAGGCGCACGCCCTCGTCGCCATGGGATACGACGGCTCGCATCCCGACTCCGACGCCTACTCTTCCATCTTCTTCCAGAACGCCAACAACAGCGTACGCGTTACCGACGACTTCATGTACGCCGTGCTGCGTGACACCGATTTTTCTGCGCGCAGCGTGACCGACGGCGCGGTGGTCAAGACTTACAAGGCCAAAGAACTGCTCACCAAGATTTCCGAGGCCACCTGGCACTGCGGCGATCCCGGCATGCAGTACGACACCACGGTCAACCGCTGGCACACATCGAAAAACACGGCGCGTATCAATGCCTCGAATCCCTGCAGCGAATACATGTTCCTCGACGACTCGGCCTGCAACCTGGCCAGCCTGAACCTGCTGAAGTTCGCGCCCAACGGCACGTTCGATGTCGTAGCTTACCGTCACGCCGTGGACATCCTGATCACGGCGCAGGAAATCATCGTGGACAATGCCGGCTACCCGACCGAAGCCATCATGCGCAACTCGCATGACTACCGCCCGCTCGGCTTGGGCTACGCCAATCTGGGCGCGCTGCTCATGGCTGCCGGCCTGCCCTATGACTCCGAGGCCGGACGCGACTATGCTGCCTGCGTCACCGCCATCATGTGCGGCGAAGCCTATCTGCAGTCTTCCCGCATCGCCGAACAATGCCCCGCGCTCACCCCCGCCACCGAAGCGACAAAGAAGAACCTCGCCGAAACGAATTTGGGCGCCGGCATCGGCAGTGCTCATGTGGGACAGGATGCTCATGTGGGACCGGGTCTTCGACCCGGTCAGGCCGAGCAAAGCTCGGCTGCAACTGCCGACCCGGGAACCATGCCCGGCGGAGCCTGCCCCGGCTGGTACATCAACCGCGAGCCCTTCCTCGACGTTATCCGCATGCACCGTGCCAGTGTGAACGGCATCCACTCGGCTCGTGTGGGCACAGGCGCCTCGGCCGGGCAACTGCCGGAGCTTATCTCCGCTTCCAAAACCTGCTGGGACGAAGCTCTGGCCCACGGTGAAAAGCACGGCTACAGAAATTCCCAGGTCACAGTCCTCGCCCCCACCGGCACCATCGGTTTCATGATGGACTGCGATACGACTGGAATCGAGCCGGATCTGGCGCTGGTGAAATACAAAAAGCTGGTCGGCGGCGGCATGATCAAAATCGTGAACAACACCGTGCCCACGGCGCTGTTCAAGCTGGGCTATACCCACGAGCAGACGGGCGCCATCGTCAGCTACATTGACGCGACGGGCACCATTGAAGGCGCGCCTCACATCAAGGACGACCACCTTGCCGTCTTCGATTGCTCGTTCAAGCCGGCCAAAGGCACGCGCTCCATCCATTACCTGGGACATCTGCGGATGATGGCCGCGGCGCAACCTTTCATCTCCGGAGCTATATCGAAGACCGTCAATCTTCCCGAGAACGCCACGGTCGAAGAGATCACCGACGCCTACATCCAGGCCTGGAAGCTCGGCCTGAAGGCGGTGGCCATCTATCGCGACGGCTGCAAGAAGGCGCAGCCGCTGTCAGCCGCGGGAACGAAGACGGCTGAGAGCGCGGGCGGGAGCGCCCGCGCCACACAGGCTGTGGTCGAAGAAGAGGACATGAACGCTCCTCCCCGCGCCGTTCGCCACAAGCTGCCGGAAGAGCGCGCCTCGATCACGCACAAATTCAAGGTCGGAGACCACGAGGGCTACATCACCGTCGGTCTCTATCCCAATGGCAAGCCTGGCGAGCTTTTCATCACCATGGCCAAAGAAGGATCGACCGTCTCGGGCCTCATGGACAGCTTCGCGCTCGCGGCCTCGATTGCACTGCAGCACGGCGTCCAGCTGGAACTGCTCTGCGAAAAGTTCGCGCATACGCGTTTCGAGCCGAGTGGATGGTCCGGCAATCCCGAGATCGGTTATGCCAAGTCGATCATGGACTACATCTTCCGCTGGCTGCAGTTGCGTTTCCTCACCGGCCAGCAGCAACTGCTGTTCGAGAACTTCCGGCCTCGGATGTCAGCCCTTCCTCAGCCGGACGGCGCCGGAGAAGTGAATGGCGCCGCGGCGTCCGAGCCGAAGTCCGAAGTGCGAGGACCGGGGCCCGGCTCCGGCTCCGTTCATGCCGCCGACGCGCTGTCGAGCATCGTGGACCTGGGCGACGCCCCCACCTGCAGCTTCTGCGGCAGCATCATGACGCGCAACGGCAGCTGCTATCGCTGCATGAGCTGCGGGAGTACCAGCGGGTGCAGCTAGTGTCTCAGCGGCCGGGAATCGCGTTACTCGTAACGCAACGCTTCCACCGGATCGAGCTTGGACGCGCGCATGGCCGGCACCAGTCCGCTGATGATGCCCACCACGAGTAAGACTGCGCCGGAAAGCGCCACGGTCATCAGGGAAATTCGCAAATGGATGTCGCCCTGCCCGGAATCGTCTTCGAACAAGGGCCCCATCATGGGAAGCGTGCCCACGGCCCAGGCAATGAGATACGACAACAGCACGCCGATCACGCCGCCCAGAAGCATGATCAGCAGGGTCTCGGCAAGGAATTGCAGTTTGATGTGCCGCTTGCGCGCACCGAGGGCGCGCCGCAGCCCAATTTCGCGAATGCGCTCGTCCACCGATACCAGCATGATGTTCATCACGCCGACGCCGCCGATGCCGAGAGTGAGAGTCCCAATGAAGGTAAGCAGAACCTGCAAACCGATCGTCAACCCATCGATGATCGGGCGAAATTCGTCGCGCCCGAACATCTGGAACGCCTTTGGATCCGTGGGCGAGAAATTCTGCCGCGTGGCCACCGCCGCCAGCACTTGCGCCATGGCCTTCTTTTCAAATTGCGGAGCGATCGGCTCAAACACCATCACTGCGGCATAGCGTGTATTCCACAAATCGCCGGCCGCTGAGTAGGGAATCCATGACGATTCGTCATCGCTGGAAAAATAGTTGCTGAGCTGAATCTTCCGCGCCATCACGCCGATCACGGTGAAGCGCACGCCCGACACCTGCACGGTCTCACCCACCGCCGGCCGTCCACTGAAAAGCTGCTCCTTCAGGCGCCCACCAAGGAAAATGACACGACGCCGTTCCAGTTCGTCCTCGGCGTTGATCCAGCGGCCTTCGGAGGGAACTTCGTTGCGCATCTCGCCATATTCCGGGCAGACTCCGCGCACCGGCGCGGTCCCCACCATGCGGTCGCCGTAGGCGATCCCCGGCCGGTTCACGGTTTCCAGGCAAACGTGTCTTACCAGGGGAGCGGTCTCTTTCACCATGTCGAGATCAGCCTGCTCGAGGACTACCTTCTTCCCGGCGCGCTGCCCGCCGGGCTGCTCGCTGGTCTGCTGCGGCCAGCAGATCACGACGCTCTTGCCAAACGCGTCAAACCCATGCACCAGGATGCTGCGGAAGCTGTTGCCATAGGCGATCAAGAGAGTCACGGTCGCGATGCCCCAGACAATGCCCAGCATGGTGAGCAGGCTGCGCGTCAAGTTCCGCTTCAGCGCGATCCCGGCTTCGAGAATGATCTCAATCAGCATTCGTGCTTGTGAATGTGTGGGTCCAGGTCGGAGCCTGTCCTGAGCGAAGCCGAAGGAACCCGGACAGCCGCGCTTGCACGGCTGGGGTTGATTTAGCCGATAGCACAGTCGCAGCCGAGCTTCGCTCGGCACGTCCGGGTCTGAGACCCGGACCCACACGATTTATCCTCCTGCTTCATAGCGCAGCGCCTCAATCGGGTCGATCGAGGCCGCCCGCCGCGCCGGATAGAGCGCCGCGCCAATCGCAATCGCTCCCAGCAAACCTGCCGCGGTCAAGCCTGAGGCCCAATTGGGCAGCAGGCCGGCAAAGAAGTCAGGCATGGGCAGCATGTTCACCAACGCGCAGAGTCCAAAGGCAACGCTCAGCCCAATTCCTCCGCTCAGGAACGCAATGATCAGCGCTTCAATAAAGAACTGCCGCAGAATTGTCCGCGCCGGGGCGCCAAGCGCCTTGCGCACACCGATTTCGCGAGTCCGTTCCCAAACCGCCACCAGCATCACATTCATGACGCCAATGCCGCCCAGCAAAAGCGTGATGATTCCGACCGCCCCCAGGAAGAATTTCATCCCGTCGGTCATGGTTTTGAATGCCTGCGCCTCCTTCACCGTATCCCAGATCGGACATGCTTCCTTGTCGTTGGGATCGTAGCGGTGCATGCGCGCCAGTGCCACGCGCACCTCGCGCTTGCAAGCCTCATGCTGCTCGACTGACTTGGGGGTCACGAGCAGATTATCGAACGTGATCGAGGTACCCGGCGGCTTATCGGGAAAATCCCGCCGCATGGCAGCGAATGGCACGAAGATTTTGTTAACGTCCCAGCCGTCGTAGCAGGAATCCTGCTTCTTCTTTTGCATCACTCCGATGACGGTGTAGGGGAAATCGTTCAGATAGACGGAGTCGCCCACCGGATTGCGCCCGGGAAACAACTGCTTGGCCGCGTCTGACCCGAGAAATGCCACGCGCCGGGCTTCGCGCATGTCATCCCAGTCATAGAAGCGGCCGGCGCCGACGTCCAGGCTGCGAATATAACCAAACGGCGGATACGACCCTGTAACCTCTAACGCTGCGTTATTAAAATTGGAGTGCGTTCGGACCGTGTCTTGCTCCAGTTCTGGTATGGCGTATTCGCAGTCCGGCGATTCCGCCTGCACCACGGGAACGTCAGGGTCCTCCCAGCGGACCACGCGCCCGGCATGCGTGCCGCCCGCCTGCAGGCTGGTACGGCCGTGGAAGACGATCATCACGTCTTTGCCTAGGGTCTGGGCCTGCTCCTCCTGCCCCTTACGAAGCCCTTCTCCGGCCGCCACCATCAGCACGATCGAGACTACGCCCCAGGCGATCCCGAACATGGTGAGGAACGCGCGCAACTTATGCGCCCACAAGGTTCGCAGCACATCGAGGATGAGGTCGCGCACGGTCATGGCTATTGATTGGACGCAGCCCCAGAAAGAACGTAAGCCCAAAGCCCTCCATTGGGAGATACGCATCAGGCTGGGATTTTGTTGCAGTAAAGATAGGGCGCGAAAAGGCCTGGGCGAAGCCATTCTCGTCGGGAGGGACACTGGACCTGGAACCAACCGACCTTGCCTTCGTCCGGTGCGAGTCAGGCCTTCACAGCACTGGAGCCGACGCGGTCGAGCCAGCAGTCGAATTCGCGCAGCGCCAGATCACATTGCAGGCGATGCCGCTCCTTCCGGTCCCGGATTCTTTTCTCCAGCGGAGGCAGCAGATCGAACGTAATATTCGCCGGCTGGAAATTTCTGGCATCGGCATGGGTCACGTAGTGGGCGAGTGAACCGAACGCGGAAGCTCGCGGAGCAGGCACCAACTCAGTGCCGGAGACCAGCGCCGCCGCGAGCATCCCAGCCATAAGCCCGGTCGCGATCGATTCTACGTATCCTTCGACGCCGCAGATTTGTCCCGCAAAGAAAACGCGAGGATGGACCTTCATCTGTAGCGTTTCTCGCAACAATGCCGGCGCATTGATGTACGTATTCCGGTGAATCTGCCCATAACGCAGGAACCGTGCGTTCTCCAGGCCCGGAATCAGGCGCAGCACGTGCGACTGCTCGCCAAACTTCAAGTGGTTCTGGAATCCGACCAGGTTGTATGAATCGGCGCGCAAATTCTCCTGCCGCAACTGCACCACGGCATAGGGCATTTTGTTCGTGCGCGGATCTTTCAGCCCCACCGGCTTCATGGGACCAAAGCGCAGCGTGTCGCGTCCGCGGCGCGCAATTTCCTCGATGGGCAGGCAGCTTTCGAAATAATTCAGTCTTTCCCAATCGCGCTGCTCAACCGATTGCGCAGCCACAAGCGCATCGTAAAACTGGTCGTACTCCTCCTGCGTCATGGGGCAGTTGATGTAATCCGCCGATCCCTTGTCATAGCGTGCCGCCAAGTATACGCGCGCCATGTCAATCGAGTCCGCCTCTACAATCGGGCTGATCGAATCGTAGAAATACAGGTGAGGACTGTGAGAGGCGGAATCGTGCGGGAGCGGGCGACTCGCCCGCTCATCTTTTGATTTCTCAGTTACTTCACTCAGCCGCGCAATTTCACATGCAAGCGCCTCGGACGTCAGCGGACCGGTGGCAACGATGGTCACGGGTCCGTCTTCATTGACCGCAGTCACTTCTTCCCGGCGCACGGTAATGCGCGGCTCCCGCGAAATGGCATCTGTCACACTCGCTGCAAATGCGATCCGATCCACGGCCAGCGCGTGTCCGGCCGGAACCGCGCGCTTACGCGCCATCTCCAGCAGCAGCGAACCGGCGCGCCGCATCTCTTCTTTCAGCAGCCACGGAGCCGACTTCTCGCTGTCGGACTTCAGAGAATTCGAGCACACCAGTTCAGCGAAGTCTGCGGTCTGATGCGCGGGGGTCGAGCGCAGCGGCCGCATCTCGTACAACTCGACCTCGACGCCGCGCCGCGCACACTGCCACGCCGCCTCGGATCCGGCCAAGCCTGCTCCGATAATACGCACCCGCGCTGTCACAACGCCTTCTCCGCCGGGCGACGCAGCGACGGGTCCGCCAGCAGCACTGGCTGCCGCTGATCGCGAAATTCCGCACCGAGCGCCTGGTACAGTTCGATCGCTTCTTGATTCCAGTTGAGCACTTCCCAGTGTATTCCGTAGCGGCGTTCCTCGACCGCGATGCGGGCTGCCGCGGCCAGCAATCGCGTCCCGATTCCGCAGGCCCGAAACCTCTCCCGCGCCAGATCGTCCTCGCGTATCGTCACCAGATCAAGTACGTGCTCAAACTCCGCAAACTCGCGGATCATCGTGCAAGGCAGCGGCGCGTCGTGAATCGTAGCAGGACGAATGCGAACCATGGGTGGATGAGAACTCCGCGGCAGAAGCCATTCTCAGTGTAGAACAGGGATGATGCCGGTACGGGTGCAGACCCAGGGTCTGGACCCTACCCAGGCGCGGTTACTTCGTAGATCACCAGCTATGCATCGGGTCGGACAAACCGCCTCTCACTTTGTAATCAGGGTGGACTGGCTGGCTACGCACAACCAGCTGCCGCCCCGGCGCACCCAAGTGTCGGTGAAACGTTCACGGTGCAAATAAGGCTTTCCGGCCTTCGCGCCGGTCTCCCGATACACTCCGCTCACCACCGCGACCGCGCCGTAGAGGTGCACCATCATGGCTTCGCTCAAGATCTGCTCCGCATGCACCGACCGCGCCGCAACGCTGGCCAGGTACTCGGCCCGATTCATCAGCGTGCCATCGTATTCGATGTAGACCATCTCCGGCGCAATCAAGATTTCGAGCGCCTTGGCGTCTTTTTCTTGCACGGCCTGGTTCCAGGCCAGTTCCAGGGTCAGAATGCGAGACTCGTCAGCCTGGGGTGAGCCCGCCGCCTCTTGCGCATTGAACCGGGGCACAACCAACAGCAACAGAAGCAAAGACAACACTGTTCTCATCTCGACACCTTCTTTCGTCCGCATATCCTAGCCACCAGCTCGTGGAAGAAAATCCTGGTTCTGGCAGGTGCTCAGTGCGCGATCGGCGTGGCCTGACTCGAGATGGCGAGCCAATTGCCATTCTCGTACATCCACACATCGATAAAGCGCCCGCGCCGCAGGTACGGTTTCCCGCCTTCCATTCCCTTCACCCTGAAGATCCCCGTGACGACCACGGTGTTTCCGTGCAGATTCGCTGTCATGGCTTCCGTAACGACCTGCTGCACGCTGGCCGACTTCACATTCGCCAGGACTTCCGCTTTTGTCATCAGCCGGCCGTCAAAGTCAACATACAAAAAAGCGCTGTCGAGCAACTGGTCCATCGCTTTGACATCCTTGATCTCTGCCGCTTGCGACCACGCGTTCTCCAGGGCGAAAAGTTTGGACCGCACTCCGGAATCAGAAAACTCGTCTTGAGCGTGGACGCGCAGCAATGCCATGGCGAGGACTATCAACAAGCAGGCAGCCACATTTGCCACAGAGGTTTTCATGTAATCTCTATCGGCAATTCGCAACTTTGCTTCAGGGAGCTGGGCGCCTTATGGACTGGCCTGCTCCCTGGACTTAAGTGGAGTTCCGGAGGGAAAGATATAGGCAGTTGCCACGGATTTACACGGATCATCACGGATAAGGAAGATCCTTGAATCCGTGATTCTCGATTTTTGGCTATAGAGTTCGGCTGATCCGTCCAGATCTGTCTAAATCCGCGGCTAGAGAATTTCGCGCGCGTCCCCCACGCGTTTTGTCACGCGCTCTCGGTCCAGGTATTCCAGCAGGGGGATCGCGTATTTGCGGCTGACTCCCGTCAACTCCTTGAACTGCGCCACGTCAATCTTCGGCGACTTGGCTTTCAGCCCCGCAATTTGCCGCCGCAATTCCTCGAGAGCCGTGTGATGAAATACCAGTTCCTGGGAGACCTTGACCAGCACCTTATCGCGCAGCAGCAGGGTAACAATTTTCTGCGCGCGAGCCTTATCAACTTTGAGCCCGGCGATGACCTCGTGCAGCGCGGGAACCTTCAATCCGGCTGCAGAGAACGCCTCTTCGATCTTCTTCTTTGATTCCGCCTCCTCATCCTTCATCACCACGCCGTGGCCGGGAAGGCGAACCAGATCGCCGGCAACTTCAATTCTCTTTTCGCGCAGCAGTGAATCGAGCACTGCCGCGAACACTTCCGGGCTCAAAGTAAATTTCTCCCGCAGCCCCTCTTTGCCCATCCCCGGCACGAGAGGATTCTGTTCGTGGAATATGGAGAGGGTCTGCGGCACCAAAGTGCTCAAAGCCGACATAGTTGTGGAATAGAAGAACAGATCGCCGAATTTCAACACCGTGCCCGTGGCCAGTTGTCCCGCCAGGTGAGACTCAATCACGTCCCTTCGCCATCCGGTCTCAGCAACGGCCTGCGTCATTGTCAGCCCCCGGTACCAGCGTCTCGCGATCCGTAGCGCCAGCGTTTCTCCGGCATCACCTGCCGCCGATGCCTTCAGCAAAGCCTCAACCGTCACTTGCTTGAAGCCTGGGATGGGCGCGGCGTCCAGGACAACTCCTCCGCCAATCGTCACCACGGGAGAGAAACGGCGAATGATGAAGCGGTCTCCGGGCAGCAGCAGCGCAGGCTGCGGAAGCTTGATTCGCGCGAAAGCTTCCGAACCGGGAGCGATCTGCCACGCTCCCGAGTGCTTTGCGACTGCGGGATTCAGAGGCTGCGAGAGGTGAAACAGGATTTCCCCCACGGCCTCCATCGTGTGGGAGTGAAAGTGAACGCGCGCGCGATCCTTCAGCGGCCACGGAGTAGACGACAGCAACCGCAATTGCACGTCCACCAAGCGCGTTGCTGCGAGCGTCTCTGGTGGCGCCAGGGTCATTCCCCGCGCGAGGTCATCCGTGGTCACGCCGGCCAGATTCAGAGCGGTGCGCTGGCCCGCAATTGCCGCATCGGCAGCCTGGCCGTGCACCTGCACACCGCGCACGCGAACCCGTCTGGTCGTGGGCAACACTTCCAGTTCTTCGTCTTTACGTATGGTGCCGGAAATCAGGGTTCCGGTGACCACCGTCCCGAAGCCCTTCATGGTGAATACGCGATCGATCGGCAAACGCGCCAGAGCGCGAGAGTCCCGCGGTTCGACCTCGGCTGCGGCCGCAACGATCGCCTGCTTCAGATCTTCCAGGCCGGCGCCGGTCAGCGCGCTCGCCGCAATGATGGGAGACTTCGGAGGCTCCATGAAGGTCCCTCGCAGAAATTCTGCGACCTCTAGTTTCACTACGTCGAGCGTCTCCGCATCCACCGCATCGGACTTGGTCAGCACGGTAATGCCCCGCTTCACACCGATGAGTTGCAGAATATCGAAATGCTCCCGCGTCTGCGGCTTGATCGACTCATCGGCTGCGATGACCAGCAGCACCAGGTCGATGCCGCCGACTCCGGCCAGCATGTTGCGCACAAAGCGTTCATGGCCGGGGACGTCCACAAACCCAAGCCGCAGCGGCTCGCCGCCGGCGCCCAGCAAATCCATGTGAGCGAAACCGAGGTCGATGGTGATGCCACGCCGCTTTTCTTCCTGCAGCCGGTCGGCGTCAATCCCGGTCAACGCCTTCACCAGCGCGGTTTTCCCGTGGTCGATGTGACCAGCCGTGCCTACGATGATCGATTTCATGCCAGAAGAATCGTAACAGCAGTCGCCGCCAGCGACGCCTGAATAGTCCTATCCTGCACGCTGCCAAAATGCGACAATAGAAGCTCCTCCCATGGCCACCACTTTGACTTCTGCGTTTTCCCCGGAGACTATCCGGCAGCATGGCCTTACGCTCGACGAGTACGAAAAGATCAAACAGCTTCTCGGCGGCCGCGAGCCGACGTTCACCGAACTCGGCATCTTCAGCGTGATGTGGAGCGAACACTGCTCCTACAAATCGTCGCGCGTGCATCTGAAACGCCTGCCCACCCGCAGCAAGCGCGTTCTACAGGGACCGGGAGAAAACGCCGGCATCATTGACATCGGCGATGGCTGGGCCTGCGCCTTCAAGATCGAGTCGCACAATCATCCGTCGTTCATCGAGCCGTTTCAGGGTGCGACCACCGGCGTAGGCGGAATTTTGCGAGACATCTTCACCATGGGCGCGAGGCCGGTCGCGGTGATGGATTCGCTGCGCTTTGGTCCGATCACCACTCGTGCAAGTCTAGGGCGGGCAATCCCTTCGACAATCTCGGGACAGGCTCTGCCCGCTACTGCTGGCGGCGCAGAAGAAGCGGGCAAGAGTGCCCGCTCCACACAGCCCTCTCCCACCCAAGCTGAGATCCGGCGGAATCATTCCATCCTCGATGGCGTGGTCAGCGGCATCGCCTCATATGGAAACTGCTTCGGCGTGCCCAACCTGGGCGGCGAAACGAAGTTTGAGCCTTGCTATTCCGGCAACCCGCTGGTGAATGCGTTCGCGCTGGGTTTGGTTCGCAAGGATCAGATTTTTTATGCGCGAGCCGCGGGCGAGGGCAATCCGGTGATCTATGTGGGCGCCAAGACCGGGCGCGACGGCATTCACGGCGCGACGATGGCCAGCGAGGAATTCAGCGCGGCTTCGGAAGCGAAGCGCCCCAACGTGCAGGTGGGCGATCCGTTTCTCGAAAAACTTCTGCTCGAGGCCTGCCTGGAAGCCATGCAAACCGGCGCCATCGTCGGCATTCAGGACATGGGCGCGGCGGGGCTGACCTGCTCGACCTGCGAGATGGGCGGTCGCGGCAAAGTCGGAATCGAAATCGAACTCGACCGCGTTCCTCAGCGCGAAACCGGCATGACCCCGTACGAGATCATGCTGAGCGAATCGCAGGAGCGCATGCTGCTGGTCGCGCAAAAGGGACGCGAGCACGAGGTCTTCCGTGTATTCGAAAAGTGGGGACTGGATGCGGTCGAAGTCGGCAAGGTTACAACCGACGACAAGCTGCGCGTGCTCGAACACGGCAAGGTCGTGGCGGAGATCCCGAATCCCGCGCTGACCGACGAGGCTCCGCTTTACAAACGCCCGCTGGCGCGCTGGGAGCCTGCGGTGCGGCGCGAGATGCCGGAGAGCGTTCGGCTCAGCAACCCTCAGGGGCTAAAGCCCATATCTTCCACCGCGTCTAACGGCACGGCTGAAGCCGTGCCCTTCCCAAAACCCGCGGCCGGCCCCGACTCTACAGTCGAAGATGGCTCTCCTGATTTCACGCAGGATTTGAAGCAACTTCTCGCCAGTCCGAACATCTGCGGCAAACGCTGGGTCTGGCAGCAATATGACCACATGGTGCAAACTAACACCGTCGAAGCGTCCGGCTCCGGTGATGCCGGCGTGATTCGCATTAAGGGTTCGCAGCGCGGGCTTGCCATGTCGCTCGATGGCAACGGACGCTGGTGCTATCTCGATCCGCGCTTGGGCGCGATGCATGCCGTTGCCGAATCCGCGCGCAAGGTGGCCTGCGCGGGGGCAACGCCCGTGGGCGCAACCAACTGCCTCAACTTCGGCAATCCCGAAAAACCGCACATCATGTGGCAGTTTTCGCAGACAATTGATGGCATGACGAAAGCCTGTGAGGAACTGGAGATCCCCATCACTGGCGGCAACGTCAGTTTTTACAATGAGACGCTGGGCGAGGGGATTTATCCCACTCCCGTGCTTGGAGTCGTGGGCGTTCTCGACGACGTGCACAAAACGGCGCGAATGCATTTCGCTGCTCCCGGACGCACCATCGTGCTATTGCGCGCCGGGGAGGCAGGCGATATCACCGATGCGCAGAGTGAGTTCGGGTCGTCGGAATACGCCAAAGAAATTCTGGGCATGCTGTGGGGATATCCGCCGGAGATCGATCTGGAAAAGGAAGCTGCGCTGCAGAAGGCCGTGATCGAGATGATTCAGCAGGGACAACTCGATTCGGCTCACGACTGCGCGGAAGGCGGTGTCGCGGTGGCATTGGCGGAAAAGGCGTTTCCCCAGGGTGTTGGGGCGCGCGTGAACCTGGCGTCAGGTGAACTTCCAGCGGAGTTTGCACTGTTTGGAGAAGACGCGAGCCGCATTGTTGTGTCATGCGACCCGGCCAACCTGACGCGAATCAAAGAAATCGCTGAGAAACATGGCGTGGCGGCGGATGTAATCGGCGAAACGATTCCGGAACGGCTGGCAATCTCGCTCGATGGCAGCCTGGTTGTTTCGGCTGCGGTGTCAGACATGAATGCCGCCTACGAAGACGCGCTGGAATCGGCGCTGCACACCGATCCGGAGTTGGCAGGGGATTGAGTGCGGACTGATTTTCGATTGTTGATTGTTGAATGAAAAGCGTGATCGCAACGTTCACCGCCGCGGTCTGCCGTCACGATTTAAGAGGTAGTAGCTAGGAGTTATTCGCTAAATGCTGACTTCCGACAAGTTTCATGACGAGTGCGGCGTGGTGGCGATCTTTGCCCATCCTGAGGCGGAGAAGCTGGCTTACCTGGGGCTGCACGCGTTGCAGCATCGCGGGCAGGAATCGGCGGGGATTGTCAGCTCCGATACCCTGAGCCTGCACCAGCACAAGGCGATGGGCCTGGTGGCCGATATCTTCACCGAAGATGTGCTCGCGCAACTGCGGGGCTCGCTCGCCATCGGACACACGCGCTATTCGACTGCGGGCGACTCGGCGCTGTTGAACGCGCAGCCCATTCTCGTGCAGTCGAACAAAGGAGCGATTGCGGTCGCGCACAACGGCAATCTGGTGAACGCTCACCTTATCCGGCAGCGGCTGGAGGGGCAGGGTTCGATCTTTCAGACCAACAGCGACACCGAAGTCATCGTTCACCTTATCGCGCTTTCGCGGGAGCATACCCTTCCAGAAGCGATGGCCGACGCGCTGCGCCGCGTGGAGGGAGCGTTCTCGCTGGTGATGATGAGCGCCGACCGAATTTTCGCCGCCCGCGACCCGCGCGGCTTCCGGCCGCTGGCCATGGGGCGCATCCGGGCGACAGGGGGCCATGCCCGCGACACGATTGTTTTTGCCTCAGAGACCTGCGCGTTCGATTTGATCGGCGCCGAATATGAACGGGAAGTAAAGCCGGGGGAACTCATCGTGGTCGGACCCGATGAGATCACTTCGCGTTTCTACTCCACCAGCGCCGCGCAGTCGAGCTGCATCTTTGAGCATGTGTATTTCTCGCGGCCCGACAGTGTGATATTCGGCCGCGCGGTGCAGACCAGCCGCGAAAATCTGGGACGCCAGCTGGCACAGGAATCTCCGGTGGAGGCCGATCTGGTCGTGCCGGTGCCGGATTCGGGAGTGACCGCAGCCGTGGGATACGCTGCCGAAAGCGGCATTCCGTTTCGATTCGCGCTCATTCGCAACCATTACGTTGGCCGTACGTTCATCGAGCCGCGCCAGAGCGTGCGCGATTTCGGCGTCAAGCTGAAACTGAATCCAGTGCGCTCCCTGCTGGGGGGCAAACGCGTGGTGCTGATTGACGATTCGATCGTGCGGGGCACGACCAGCCGCAAGATCGTGCGCATGATCCGCAACGCCGGCGCCAAGGAAGTGCACATGCGCGTTTCCTGTCCGCCCACTATTTCGTCGTGCTTCTACGGTGTGGACACGCCCTCGCGGAAACAGCTCATCGCGGCCAACAAGTCGGTTGATGAGATTCGCGAATACATCGGCGCCGATTCCCTGGCCTACCTTTCGCTCGAAGGCCTGAAGCGGGCGTGCGGCGAAGGCGAACACACGTCTTACTGCACAGCCTGCTACACCGGCAATTATCCGACGGAAATCATTGACGTCGAGGAGATCCAACCGGCGGTCGTGCGGCGCTAGACGCTCCACCGGGGCTGAAGCCCGCGATACTCGTATCATCCCTACGCGGCGCTGAAGCGCCGCTCTTCCACGACTGCTCGATCTATGTCTAGAAGCTTGTCAATGGGAGCACCGCGGGCTTCCCCTGCGTTGAGAGGCGCCTGTCATCCCAATAGCAACGTTGAGCAACATCAGCGTAGCGGCTTTCTTGCTCGCGCCACGCGCGGGATGCCTTGCAAGTCGGAATCGATCTGAACCTTTTCCCAGCCGTCGAGAAGTCTGCGGACCTCATCCGCGATCGTGCCGCTGATTTCCATTACCAGCCAGCCGACAGGACCCAGCGCAGCCTGGGCCTGAGAAATCAGGCGGGCAATGATCTCGATGCCGCTGGGTCCGGCGAAAACAGCGACACGCGGCTCAAATTTCCGCACCTCAAGCTGAACCTGATCTTCCTCAGACTCCCCAACATAGGGAAGATTCGAAACAATAAAATCAAAATCCGGC
Organism: Candidatus Sulfotelmatobacter sp.; assembly: GCA_052326105.1. Lineage (GTDB taxonomy): Bacteria > Acidobacteriota > Terriglobia > Terriglobales > Acidobacteriaceae > Sulfotelmatobacter. The sequence goes on from JBKQRC010000020.1 coordinate 28,290, forward strand.
GTCAGGCCCTCCAGCAGGTCGGTCTGATGAAACTGGATGCGGTTCTCAAGTTGATGGCGCGCGGCATTAGCGCGGGCAATTTCCAGCGCCGCAGCGGAGATGTCGGTCGCGTGGATTTCGGCGCCAGGCAGTTCCTTAGCCAGCACCAAAGCAATGCAGCCGGAGCCGGTGCCAACGTCGGCAACGCGGACTTCGGACCTCAGACGTCGGACCTCGGAACCACGCGTTTTGTCTGAGGTCTGAGGTCTGACGTCTGACGTCTCCAGCTCCAAAACGGTCTCGATGACATGCTCCGTCTCGGGACGCGGGATCAGGACCGCTGGGGTGACGATGAGATCCATTCCCCAGAATTCCTGATGTCCAGTGATGTACTGCGCGGGCACACCTCGGGCGCGCTCGGCCAGTGCGGCTTCGTAGCTTGACTGTTCATCGGCGGTGAGCTCACGCTCGGGATGCGCGTAGAGATAGGCGCGGTCGCAGCTGAGGGTGAACATCAGCAGGAGCTCGGCATTCATGCGCGGAGAAGGAACGTGCTCCGCCGTGAGACGGGCGACGGCGGAAGCGAGAGCTGCTTTCAGTTGCACAAGTCTATTTCACCACAGAGGCTTGGCGTCCCCACACCTTCACATCACCGCCCCACCTTCGTTCTTCAACTTTTCCGCCTGGTAATGGGTGACAAGCGCTTCAATAATGGGCTGGAGTTTCCCGTCCATCACGGCGTCGAGTTGGTGGATGGTGAAGCCGATGCGGTGGTCCGTGAGCCGGTTCTGCGGGAAGTTATACGTCCGGATTTTCTCGCTGCGATCTCCCGACTTCACCATGGCCTTGCGTTCCTTGGCCAGGGCTTCCTGCTGTTTTTCCATCTCAATTTCGTAAAGGCGGGCGCGGAGCACGCGCATGCCTTTTTCGCGGTTCTTGATCTGCGACTTTTCATCCTGGCAGCTCACCACCGTGTTAGTGGGAATGTGCGTAATACGCACCGCCGAATACGTCGTGTTCACCGACTGCCCGCCGGGGCCGGAGGAGCAGAACGTGTCAATGCGCAGGTCTTTGGCCTCGATCTTGATGTCTACATCTTCCGCCTCGGGCAGAACCGCGACCGTGACTGCCGATGTGTGCACGCGCCCTTGCTGCTCGGTCTGGGGAACGCGCTGCACGCGGTGCACCCCGCTCTCGTACTTGAGCTGCGAGAAAACGCGATTGCCTTCAATGATGGCGATGACTTCTTTCAGGCCGCCGACCGACGACTCCGAAGTCGAGAGCACCTCGACCTTCCAGCGCTGCGTTTCCGCGTAACGGGTATACATGCGGAAGATCTCCGCGGCAAAAAGAGTGGCTTCGTCTCCGCCGGTGCCGGCACGAATCTCGAGGATGATGTTCTTCTCGTCGTTCGGGTCCTTAGGTAGGAGCAGGACCTTCAGCTCTTCCTCGACGCCGCCGACGCGCCCTTCCAGCTTGTCGAGTTCCTCCTGCGCGTAGGCGCGCATCTCGGGATCTTTTTCGTCGGCCAGCAGCGCCTTGCTCTCGGCAATCCCCTTTTTCAGATCTTTGTATTCGCGGTACTTCTCAACCACAGGCGCGATTTCACTGTGCGCCTTGGCAGTCTTCTGGAATTTCGCCGAGTCAGTGGTGATCTCCGGCGACGCCAGAGCCTGGGTCAACTCGTCGTAGCGGGCTTCGATTTGGTCAAGTCGTTCAAACATGAGAACCGTCGTTGGTCGTTCGCTTCTGGCTTCAGGCGGCTTTTTCACGCAACGAGTTGATCAGGCTATTGAGACTTCGGCCTATGGCGTCTGCCGATGCCAAAAGGCGCTGAGTCTCCTCGCTGCCTACGTATTGTAATTCCTTTGCGATCATAACCTGCGTTTGTACTTCCAACAGAGATCCTCGCGCGTGGAGCAGGAAGGTCCCGAACTCACGATCCGAGCGGTGACCTTTTCCCTCCGCAATGTTGCTGGGAACCGAGACCGCCGCTCTTCGTAACTGCTGACTCAAACCGTAC
>JBKQRC010000021.1:0-21882 GCA_052326105.1 Candidatus Sulfotelmatobacter sp.
ACGGCTCCGTCGGTAATCGGGTCGAGAAACTTGTTGGACTGCCATGAGGTCGCCAAGGAGGCCGTTTCCGCTTCACCATCGCCGATGATGCAGGCGACGATCAGATCGGGATTGTCGAACGCCGCTCCGAAGGCATGGCTGAGCGAGTATCCCAACTCGCCACCTTCGTGAATTGACCCCGGCGTCGTCGGCGCAACATGGCTGGAAATCCCGCCGGGAAACGAGAACTGCTTGAACAGCTCCTTCATTCCCGCTTCGTCTTGCGTGACGTTCGGGTAGATCTCACTCCAGGTGCCTTCGAGGTAGACGTTGCCCACCAGCGCCGGGCCGCCGTGCCCAGGGCCAGCGATATAGAACATGTCCAGGTCATAGTTCTTGATGACCCGATTCAGGTGCACGTAGATGAAGTTCTGGCCCGGCGTCGTGCCCCAGTGTCCGACCACAAGCGGCTTGACGTGCGACAGTTTCAGCGGCTCCTTCAGGAGCGGATTGTCGTAGAGATAAATCTGGCCGACCGACAGATAGTTGGCGGCGCGCCAGTAGGCATCCATCTTGCGGAGCAGTTCCGGTGCGAGTGTGTTGGTTTTCATCGTCGTTTTCAGGGTCAACTCTTTTTTGTTCACCGCGTCGGGTTTCTTGTGGAGCAGTTTCGGAGTGAGTGTGTCGGTCTTCATGGTTCAATTCTCCTTTTTCAGCCGAGGCCGAGAACGCAGCAAACCGTCTTGGCGATCATGTGTCCTTCGTCGGTGCGAAATGCTCGACAAGCCGCCATTGGTCGTCAGAACGCGTGGGTTAGCTGGCTTCATGGATGAGCCCTTCGTCATTCCGCAATCCGAACGAAGCCAGTTGTGCGCATGTGGATGTGTAATCCGTGTGAAGAATGCTTCGAATTCCCAAACCTTCCGCGATCCGGACGAACATCGGGGTGTTTTCGATATAGACCACCTGTCGCGCTGGTGCCTGATCGATGTCCAGCGCAAGCCGAAAGATATCGGCGTCGGGCTTGCGAACATGAACGAAGCAGGAAGAAATAAAGGAATCGACAAACTGGTCGAGCTTGAATTTTCGAATCCGGTAAACATTCAATTCCCGCGCTTCGTTGCTGACCGCGGCGATTTTCAGCCCGTACCGCACCTTAAGCCGGCGGACTAACTCGATCATTTTGGGGTAAGGTTTCGATTGCGCGAACATGAAACGCCGAAACTGAGCCCGGCTGAACGGCCGCTTTTGGTAGAAGATCACTCGACCTAAATATTCTTCCAGCGTGAGCGTCCCGTTCTCATAGGTGTCGAAGGTCAGTTGATGCCGACCCTCCATCTCGACCCACTCCAGCTTGAAGTTCGCCGCCGCCCGTTTGCGGGCATGATGATCCCACCCGTCGGTGAGCAGGACACCGCCGATATCCAGAAACAGCGTTGTGATCGGGATCGCTCTTTTCATTTGGCCTCCGTCAACGCCGTCTGCTGTCTTTGACAATTCAATGTTCTTACGAAAGACGGGATCTGCGAGCACGCGTTCGATCTGATTGCCTGAGACCGTCTGCAGGAGAACCCAAGGATTTTGAGTGAGTTGACCTACGTAAGTGGCACATCGAGCCGTGATACGGGATATCGATTTCCATCTGGGAAGTGAGCGGCCCGTCTAGAGCTTCTGTCTTCCTGCCCCTGATTGAGGTGTCGTCTGCACCTGCGGCTGCTCGGCGAGCGCCGACCGCGTCGTCCTGCATCTAAAAGTGAAAATTGGTCTCCAGGAAAATGAGCTGCCCATTCGCATCATTCGGATAAATCGATGAAATCACGCCCTTGCCCCAGGCATGGCCGTAGTACAGAGTGGCGCTGAAGGAGCGCGTAATCTGGTAGTCAGCGCTGAGGTCCCATACGTTGGCCAAGCCGCGGTTGCTGTTGCTGGGGCGGCCCGTATATCCAAAGGTCTTCGGCTGAAACGCGCCCCCACCTGAATACCAAAGATCGGCGGCATTCGCCAGTCGCAGCGTGTGCACTTCGCTGCGAAGAGCGAACTTCGAAACAGGACGCAGATTCAGACTGGCGTACAAGTCTTCGTTATTCATCATGTTGTAAAAAGGGAAGCGCGCATACTGGCGCGGCGTGGGCAGGACTTGAAAAAAGGTGCCGTGACGCGAGTCATTGGGGTTACCATCGCCGCTTCCGTATGAATAGCCCGCGCTAATCCAGGGCTTCAGCACTTTGGCTGGTGGTTGCCACCCGGCTTCTCCTATGAACGCACCGGCATGTTGCGCGAGGCTACCCCAGGAGCCGGTCTGCAGGGCACCCCAGATCAGAAAATCGAAGTTCCCGGAACTGCTTGTGTTGAAGACATGGGCGTAATCTGCGCCCCACGTTGCGATCTCAATCTTGCCAAGGTCGGACGCGCGAACCGAAGAAGGACGGCTATCCGTTTTCAGCACCAGGGTACGGTGGTCGATATAGCCTAGGGCGAACACGCGCAGTTCTCCCGCGCTTTGTGCGGCTGTGACCGACCGGGTGTAGGCGCCATAGTAGGTGTCCACATCCAGTTCGTCCATCCCCTTCACTTGAAAGACACCTTGCGTCGGCCGTGCGCCGAGAAAGGTAAAGTTGTTTTGTCCGGAATTCGCGGAAAGCTGAACCCCGTCGAATGTTCGCTGCACGGCGGTAAAGGCGAAATTCGAAATCAAGCGGCTCGAAATGCGCGTCTGAATCACTGTCGCCAGCAGCGGATCTTTGGGGGTGACTTCAAGACCGTCAAAATATTCAAAGCGGCCTAGCTTCAAACCGGCCGGTCCAAGATGCTTGAAATTTACAAATGCTTGCTTCACGAATCCGTTAGCGACGTTAGTGTGGTTGTTGTTCGCCGCATAGTAGTTTCCACCCAGGCCGAGTTGGCCCTGCGGAGCTGCCACCACGGCGTCGTCTGGTAAGCCAAGAATAGATGGCTGTTCCCCTTCGATGCACCAATCAAAATGTCCCCCAGTCTGCCCGATTCCCAAACGCAGTAACGAATCCCACAGTCCGTATTCACTGTTCCCCGTGGCGCCCTCGAACCAGTACCAACCCTCGGCGCGGGTGCGCCAGTTGACCGAAATCTCGAGCGGGCCCAGCATGTGCTTAGGCGGCGAGACAGGCGCGCTCTGCGGAGCGGGTCCTGTTGCTTGCTGCGACGGCGGGGCTGGTGCCGAGTCTATTACGGGAGAAGGTTGTTGGGGCACCAAGTCCGATTGCCCTGAACTCGGCAGAGACTGCTGTGCCAACGCGACGCTACCCACAAGAAGAGCTAGTCCCGCTACCAAGCGCGTTGGAATTCCCCGGTTCATATGTCATCTCCTGAGGGAACTCTCTTGGACTCGTTCCCGAAGCTGGTATTCTGCATGACTCGTCGGAGCCACAGTTTGGCTGTCGAAGCTTGTCCTGTGAGTTGCGCAGCGATTCTTGCAAACGTCATCCCGCACGACTTAGTGCCGAATTGTGCCGGAAGTCCTAGAGGCGCATCAATAGCTGATTCGTACTAGAGTGCATCGCTGATGAAGATGGTCGACTGGCCTTGTGGAGTCGCGTGAAGAAGGCCCCAAGGTGGGGGATGCGGGAAAGCAGACTATTTTAGGACGTGAGGATGAACGAGAGTAAGTGACCGGGAAGATTGAGCCTGTTGCGGGACAGGAAATTGAAAATCGATCAAGTCAAACACGCAGAATCATCACTTCCGTGGCTTTTATGAGGGCGGCAGCAGTCTGTCCTGGCTTTAGCTGCATTTCTCGTGCGGAACGCGCAGTAATAATCGACGTGATTTGCTGATCACCGATTGAAATCCTCACTTCCGCCATCAGACCGCTAATTCGAACAGTATCTATTCGTCCCACCAGCTGATTACGTCCGCTGACACGGCGGATTACCTGCTCGCGTTCCTTCTCCGTTCTGCCTCGCGTTCGGAAAAGCAACCTGTCCAGTTCACTCTGCGGGATGCGGTGATGTCCTCCAGCCGTCTGGATGCTACGAATTTTCTTCTTGTAAATCCATTGCTTGATCGTCGGGAAGCTGATTCCGAGTTGCAACGCGGCGTCGCGGAGCTTCAGCAACTCCTCATTCGTCCGCACTGATTTGTCGTTCCTCCGCATCAGAACGAAATCGTACAGTCAACGCAAGATCCGGTCAACAACCTAGACCCGACGCTGAGTATAGCCCACAATGGCGTCTAAGTGCCTACAACCGCATCTTCTTAGGCATATGAAACGTATGTGGTATACACTTCTGAAATCTGTTGGGCACACGTTCATTGGAGGCTTCATGCGTAAAACTGCTACCGGCGTGAACCCCATGCGGGAGGGCGAGAATGAGCCGACAGATCAGATTGACGGATTCTCGGGAAAGGTGGTCCATCGTGAAACACTCTGACCGCTCGCAGATCATCTTCCGGTACGGGAGGCGATGGAAAACTTTGACGCGCGCTGGCTACATTCCAACGGCTGCCTCACTGCTGCTGGCGCGACCCTTCTTGCTGCTTTTGTGGCTTGCGATAGCGGCGTTTCCGGTGTGGGCCCAAACGGGAGCGAGCATTTCCGGCATGGTGACGGACCAAGCCGGCGCAGCCCTTCGTGATGTCGCGGTGACAATCAAGAACGTTGATACAGGTGCAACGCGCACGATCACAACCGACGGCGGGGGGCACTATCGGGCGTCCGGCCTGCCTTTGGGGCGCTTCGAGATTCGAGCGGCAAAACAAGGGTTCGCCGATGAAACGCGCACGGGAATCAGCTTGGCGGTTGGCCAGGATGCCATGGTCGACATTAAGATGCTGCGGAGCACCCCCGACGCCTGCGCGAGCGGCCACGAGTTCGCCACCTCTGATTGCGCGCTAACCTGGCACGGTATCACGCTGTACGGTGCGTATGACGCCGGCGTCGGCTGGGTCAGCCACGGCTTACCGGGAAACGGCTATAACTATGAAGGCGAATCTCTTGTGAACCGAAACGGCTATCAACATCGATTCCTGATCGCACCGAACAACCTCTCGCAGACGGGTCTGGGCATCAGGGGCAAAGTAGAGTTTCTGCCTGGCTGGTCCGTTGTGTTCAACGCTTCAACTGGCATCAATCCGCAGTCCGGTCTGCTCGCCAACGCGTCGGCCACCCAGACCGCCAACAACGGACTTCCCAGGAGCAGCTATTCGTTCGCCATCGACGGCGCGCGCGCGGGCCAACCCTTCAATGACGAATACTATGGCGGTATATCGTCCGCGCATTTCGGCACGCTGACCTTGGGGCGTCAGCGCGCTCTCGGCACGGATGCGATGCTCGCTTACGATCCGGCCAGCGGCGCCTATGCCTTTTCGTACATCGGGTATAACGGCACGATGGCCGGCGGCGGCGACACCGAGGACACCCGTTGGGACGACGCCCTGAAGTATCGCCTCACCTATGGCCCGGTCCATTTCGGCGCGATGTATAAATTCGCCAATGGGTCTGCCGGCTGCTACTCGGCCTCCGGAACCTGGACTGACACCACCTGTACGCCGGAAGCGGCGCATAACAACGCCTATGGATTCAACCTCGGCGGAGACTACGGCAAGTTCTCCGCAGACTTCGTCTTCCAACATTACAACCAGGCGATCAGCGTATTGAACCCCTTGCTGGGGCCTCAGAGTCTGACGCAGTCATATCAGTCGACCACGGATAGCATCAATACAAACCCCATCACCGGGCCCAATCTGATCGACACGAACAACACCGTATATGGCATCGTGACCGACAACAACGCAATTATGGTTGCGGCCAAGTATAAGTGGGATCCGTTCAAGTTTTTTGCCGGCTACGAATACATCTGGCAGAATAACCCGTCGAACCCGTTGGGCGTTGGCGCCTCTGACCAGGGCGGTTATAACATGAGCGGGGTCGAAGACAACAATCTTGATTCTGAAAAGTTAGTGCAGATCTGGTGGACGGGCGTGAAGTACACCTACCGCAGCAAAACCGACTTCACTTTCTCCTGGTATCAACAGCGGCAGAACGACTTCCGTGTTCCGCCGGCCTGCTCGCCCGCAGCCGGTTTCCGCAGTTCCTGCGCGGGCACGCTCAACGAGGGGTCGTTCTATGCGGATCATCATTTCACCCAGCGTTTCGACGGTTTTGCCGGAATTGCGTATTCTTACGTGAGCGGCGGGCTGGCCATTGCCATTCCTCATGGCCCCGGCATCCCCTATTACAGCAACAACAACTTTGCTCCGACAGTCGGTGGTCGTTTCACCTTCTGATCGTTTCCGCGGCGGGCTCAGTCGAGAGCCCAACATGGGTTGTGGTTCACTAAAACCTCGCGGGGTTTCGAAACCTGTTGAAATCGGAAATCGTCCCCGTGTTCTATGAGCGGATTGCGGACGGGCTGCCGCGGCGCTGGATTGCGTACATGAAGTCTTCCATCGGCATGCTGTCGTATTCGTTCAACGCGCAGCGAATGGTGAAAGACTATGCTGCAGATTTCTACTCGCAAGCGCACGAAAGATGCCAGCGTTTGATGGCCGATGGAGCGGAGCGCGCACGAGGTCTCGCGGCCTGGTTCTCGCGGATAGATCGCGACTGGGCGAATGTCAGAGTGGAATCCGTGTATGGGATCGCCAACGGGGAGACCCAGGCAGCGGGCACACTCACACCTCTGAAAGTCGCGGCGGCCGCAGTTCTGATCGCAGCCGCCAGCAACAACCTCGTGAAAGGGATTTACGCTTACAGCCTAGCCGACCGGAAAGCGGGTTGGCAGAGCCTCTCGCTCCAGGCAACTCTGGCCGCGGCTGGTCTCGTTCCCTTATTTTGGATCGGATCGTTATATCCCTGGAAATTGGTTAAACCTAGCTGGATACGGGGACATGCGGGAACCGATGCAACCAGCCGCCGCTCTGGGTCACTGAGGTATTTTCGCCGGAGTTTGCGGAGTACTGGGACCGACTGTCTGATCCCCCCTGGTTTGCTCTCCAAATTGCCGCTCGGTTCCCACGAAGAATTCCTCGTACTTTCTCTTGCCCAGCGGGCCGGACCCCTCACCGTTGATTTGCCCCCAGATAAGGCCCCCTGGACCGCTATCAATCAAGATCCGTCCACCCTTTGCGGAATAATAGAAGTAGTGGTCCTTGGCCCATCCGTATTCTTCCAATGAAGACGTCCTTAATAAGCCGGAGGGCGGAAACTTGACCAGATATTCTCCTCCTTCGATAGGCAAAGCTGGAGCGCCTTCAACTTGGAATTCAACCCGCACCCAGCCTACGTACCCTCCAGGAATGAGAAAACGCGATGAGTGACGAATGGAATGCCGGGCATCGACGGTGAGCCAGGCTGCAAGACCGAGCAAGAGCGCAAGTGTGCAGGCGCTAACGACTATTTGCGCGGATCGTTTCGTGTCGTTGGGAAAGATCCAGGCCGAAGCGTTATCATCCCGTGGTCGCCAAAAGCTCGCGACGGCAGAGTACAAGGTGACCAGCCCCAACATTGCTGTTGCTAGATATGGCAGCATCATTCGAGATCAGAACCAGCGAGTTCAATAGCGACCGAACGTGTGGGCAATGGCTGGACCATAAAAGCACCATATTGCGAGAGAAGCGATCAGAGCAAGTCTCGCCGCCGCATGTGGTTTGAAAAGGCTCAGATAAGCGGCAATCAGCAGGCACAACGAGCCCGCCAGAGAAACAAGCTCGAACGGGTTCAGAGGACCTCCTAACACGGCCAAGCTCAGCAGAGTGTAAACGTGGAACCCTGTGACAGTTCCGGCAACGAAATATAGAATAAACGGTATCATGTCAAGACGAACTTAACGGCCATTCTACTGCAGCAACTTCATCTTTGCCTGGAGATAATAGACCAAAACAAACACAACAGCAAAAAATGTACCGATTGTAAGCGTGAGTAGTATTCCATGGCGAGTTGTAAAAGACGATTGCTTCTTCTTTCGTATCTTCATAAATCGCACAACCTCACGTCATACAACCATGCATGGCTGCGTTCACCCCAAGGCAATCAGAAGGACGACTGCCGGCAACACTCACTCCTCTTCTTTCAACGCAGGGCTTGTCCTAGATGCCGGTCGTCTGATATTGCAGGACTGCCAGGGCAAGTCGGCAATCGTAGCCTGCCTGCGCGTTGGTGATTTGAGCTTGCGTCTGCTGCAACTGCGCCTGACTTAATTCGACGATCGAACCCAGGCCCAACTTATAGCGTGCCTGCGCAAGATCGAGCGCGAGGTTGGCTTGCTCCACGAGTTGTTGCGTGACCGCCAGTCGATCGTAAGCAGTGGTTGCGTTGAGCCAGCTCGTACGCACGTCGCGTGAGATCTGGTCGCGAAGATCGCGTAGGCGGTCCTCTGCCGCTTGTGCTTTGAGCGCCGCCTCATGGGCCCGCGCCGAATATAAAAAGCCATTGAATACTGGGATTTCGACGTTCACGCCCACTGCCCCATACCAACTGGAAATAATGGGATTCCGCACGGGCGTGTCTCCCACCGCGCCCATCGCCTGAATATCTGGGAAGAACAAGTCCCGTTCGGCGGTATGGAACTTCTTTGCCGACTCAGACTGAAATTCAAGCGACAGAATTTCCGGTCGCATCGCAAAAGCAGTAGCAATCAGATCATCGACATTGCCTTGCGGAGGGGCAATCGTGGCGGTATCTTCGGCTAGCTGGAGGTTCTGCAGGTTTGAAAACCCAAGCACCGCTGAAAGCGACGCCAGCGCGGCGTTCTGGTTGTTTTGCGCATCTAGAAGCAGCAGTTTGGCTTGCGCCAAGTTGACATTTGCAAAACTGAAATCGAGTTCCGACTTCAACTTATTCTTGTAGAGCGCCCCCACCTGGTCCGCAACCGTCTGTCGATCGGCGACCGTCCGTTGTGCCACGGTCAGCACGGCTTGCGTTTGCAAGGCGTTATAGAAAGTTTGATCTACGGCCAAAAGGACTTGCTCTTTAGTCGCTACTGCATTTTGGTTCTCAGCTTTTGCCGCCAGACTGGCGCTCGATATCAAGTTCTTCGTACGCCCGAAATCGGTAAGGAGCTGGCTCACCGTCGCGCCGGCAGCGGCGCGCTGATAAACGGTGGGATTGTTGAGCGCTCCTGCGGTGATTCGCGTTCCGGGGTCTGAATCCACTGCGGTGAGATCAACAGTCGCGGTCGGCCACAAATTCGACCGCACTTCTCGTGTCACCTGTTGCGATGCAAGCGCGGTGAGGCGCGCAACCGAGATTTGAGGATTATTCTTTAAGGCCAGCGCCTGAGCGTCCTTTAGGGACAGTAATCTGGCCGTCGCTTGACTGCTTTGCGGAGTAGGGGCTTGTGGTCCAGCCATCGGTACGCTCGATTTGGCAGGCGAGGCCGCTTGTTGCGGGATTGGAGCCGAAGGCAAACTCGATAGCATTCCTGAAGTGGACCCTCCCTGCGCGACGCTGCACACAGGCATAAATAGAGCGAGGCAGATTGGCAATACGTTTTTCATTCGCGGTACAGCAAACTTGCCCGTCATTGTTGTTGTTATCTCTGTTGTTGTCTCTCTCACCCTTGAACCTCACTCTGCCGACCGCGATATACGAGCAGATAAGCAGCCGGCACAATAAACACGGTGAGCACGACGGAGGCTGTCAGCCCACCAATAATGGTCCTCGCCAACGGAGCGTACTGCTCGCTTCCCGTACCCAGTTTGAGCGCCATCGGGACCATCCCGATGATCGTTGCCAGAGACGTCATTAGAATGGGTCGCAGTCGTACTCGGCAAGACGTAATCACCGCCTCTTCGACTCCCTTGCCTTGCTCCTCAAGGCGATGAGCGAATTCAACAATCAGAATGCTGTTCGATGCCGAGATGCCCACCAGCATGAGTACCCCCATGAGCGACATTACGTTGAGAGTCGTCCCCGTCAAGGGCAAGATCACGAGCACGCCGATAAAGCCCATCGGAATCGCCAGCATGATGAGGAACGGATCTTTGAAAGACTTGAACTGCGCCACCAGTATCAGGTAGAGCAGAACAACAGACAGCGACAGACCCAAGGCAAAGCTGTGGAACGACGCATTCATCCCTTGCACCATGCCTCGGATATTGATGCGGACGTTATCCGGAACCTTAAGTTGCGGGATAACGCCAGCCACCTCAGTCGACACTTTTCCCAGATCTTCCGTCGCTGGAGTCACGTAGACGTCCGTGACTCGCTGAATCTGATAGTGGTCCACTTCGGTCGGTGTCAGAACGTCTTGAATCTTCACGACGGCATCCAACGTCGTGGGCTGCTTCAGACTGGGTGCATGGATGGGGATGTTTGTAAGGTCAGTAAGGTTGTGAATCGCCGGTCGTCCATTTTCGAAATACTGGACGGTAAGGAAATAGTCGTTGCCGCTCTTCCTGTCCACCCAATAGTTGGGCGCGATCATAGAGTTCGAATTCAGCGCAGTAATCACGTTGTCGACTACATCCTTCTGCGTCAACCCCAACTCCGCTGCATGCACACGGTCTATGTCCAGCCGCAACGCCGGGTAGTTCAAATCCTGCGGGATGTATACCTCACCCACCCCATGCAAGCTCCGAATCCGGCCCGCCAACTCCTGCGCAATCTTGTAACTCTGGTGCAGACTGGGACTACTCACCTGAACATCAATCGGCGCGGGCATTCCCATGTTCAGTACCGCATCCACCATCGACCCGCTGGAGAAAAACGTCCGCACATCCGGAAACTCGCCCGCCATCTTCTTCTGCACCAAATCCATATACTCAAAACTGCTCCGGCTGTGAGGCTCCTGCAACGCCACCTGGATAGTCGCCGTATAGGGCCCCGCATTGGTCGTGTACAACGACGAGAAGTCCGGCACCACGCCCAGGTTCGACACCACCATCTTCAGGTCCTTCGCTCCCACCGTCTGGCGGATCAGATCTTCCACCTTGGCCACATACTGTTCCGTCACTTCAATCCGCGTTCCCGTCGGCACCTTTAGATTGATGGTGAATTGACCGGCGTCGGTTTGCGGAAAGAACGCTAGACCCAGCAGCGGATAGATCGCCAGGCTGGCCACGAACACTCCACTCAAAATCGCCACCGTCAGCCCCGGACGCTTCACCGCACGCCGCACCCAATACTCGTAATAATCCAGCAGTTGGTTGAAGCGGCGGTTGAAGGCGGCGTTGAACCGGTCCCACCAAGACTTACCCGCCGCCGAGGTCGGTTCAATCTCATATTCGCCTTGCTGGTTGTGTCCTCCACCTTGGGGCATCGCCTTTAGATACCGCGCGCAAAACAACGGAATCACCGTCATCGCGACTAGGTAGGAAGCAAACAGAGAAATCACAACCGCGAGCGCCAAGGCTGAGAAGAGAAACTTACTTACTCCGTACAGAAAAGTAACCGGAAAAAACACGACCACGGTGGTAAGGGTCGCCGCCAGAACCGCAAGGCTTACTTCCGCACCGCCCGCTTCGGCCGCGGCCTCCGGTGCAGCCCCCAGCTCAAGATGGCGATAGATATTCTCCAGGGAGATTACAGAGTTGTCGATGATGCGGGAAAAGGCCAGTGCCAACCCACCCAAGATCATCGTATTCACAGTGCTGCCGGCCAGGTTCAAAACCACGAATGTTGCCAGCGCGGAAAGTGGGATAGACAGGAACACCGCTGTAGTGGCGCGGAAACTCCCAAGGAAGATGAGAATCATCAGGCTGGTCAGGACGAGCCCGATCAGTCCTTCATGAAGCAATGTCTTGATCGCCTCTTTTACGAACGCCGATTGATCGAACACTACCGTGGCCATGAGCTGTTTGGGAACGTCAAAGAGGTGTTTGATCGCCTCGCGAATACCATCCACGACTGCGATGGTGTTGGTATCGCCGCCCTGCTTCATGATCGGGAGATACACGGATCGCTGGCCGTCCACTCGCACCAGGTTGTACTGAATCTGATTGGCATCTTGAGCTTGGCCAACGTCGTCTATGGAGACCCAGGAATTTCCCACGGTCTTGATCGGAACCTTGCCGAGTTCGTCCATGCTATTGACCAAGCTATTGGAGTACACGTAGTAATCGTAAGATCCCATCTTGACGTCGCCGGCAGGCAGAATCAGATTGGAGTCGTTCACGGCATGCACAACATCCATCGGACTCAACTGCCGAGACGCTAGCTTGTAAGGATCGACGTATACCATGATCTGGCGATACTTGCCGCCAAACGGCGGCGGAATCTCAGCTCCCGGTACAACCGCTATTTGATTGCGGATGGTAAATTGGCCGATGTCGTGTATCTGAGTTTGGTTGAGACCTTCACCTTTAAGGGTCACCAGGCAAACCGGCAGGCTGGACGCATCGAACTTGAGCACCACCGGCGGCAAAGTACCCGGCGGGAGGCGCTTCAAATCGGCGAGCGCCAGGTTGGAAAGTTCGGTGACGTCGGCATCCGCGCTGGTGCCAGGCTGGAAAAAGACCTTGATGATGCTGACGCCCAGCAGCGAGCGCGACTCCATGTGGTCGATGCCGCTGGCCAGCGTGAAAAAACGCTCCAGAGGGTTGGTGATGTCGGTCTCGATGTCGCCGGGCGGCATACCGGAGTAAAATGTCGCCACCACGACCTCGGGCAGATTGATGGTGGGAAACAGATCCACCGGCATGCTGGCGAAGCTGGTGATGCCGATCACCACCAGGCACAGGCAGATCACGACGATGAAGTGTGGATTGCGGATGGAGAACCCTGACATGAGTGCTTCCTGTGACGCGCTTATTGCGGCTTGTCGGGCTGGTACTGGACGATGTCGGTCTGCTGGGGCTTAACGGCCGAGCCCGCCTTGAGGCCGCTCCGGTCGCTGACCACCACCCGATCGCCTTCATTCAGACCGCTCAGAACTTCGGCGTCGTTGGCGGTCTCGATACCCAGCGTAACTTTCCGTTCCTCTAACTTGTTGTCCGGATCGATCAGAAAGACGGTGGCCCGTTCGCCCGCCTGGCTCACGGCCTGCAGGGGCACCACCAGGGCGGCGTTGTTTTGCTCCAGCGTCAGCGTCGCCTCGGCGTAAAGTCCCGGCATCAGGGCGTGCGAGGCGTTCGGTACATCCACTTCGGTATGCATGGTGCGCGTGTCTTCGGCGACATCCACCGAGAAGCGCGCCACTTTTCCGGGAACGACCTTGTCCAGCGACGGCACTCGCACTTGCACCGGGTCGCCGACGCGAATGTACTTCACGTACGACTCTGGCACGGGGATGACAAGACGAAACAGGCTGTCCTCGGAAAGCCGCGCCAACGGTATCGCCTGGGTGCTGGAACCTGTCCCGGCTTGCACCAGCGTGCCCAGGTTCGCATAACGCTGGGTAACCACGCCCGCGAAGGGCGCTTTGATCTGCGCATAGTCGAACAACACCTGGTCGTGCTGCTGATTCGCCTTGGCGAGGTCGAGCTGGCTTTGGGCGGTGGCCAGCGCCGCTTTAGTGGCCTCCACCTGGGCCTCTAATGCCAGGTCCTTGCCTTGCGCATCGTCGATCTCCTGCTGCGCCACCAGGCCCGGGCGAGTCGTGGCGACGCCGTTCAGCCGGTCATACTGCAACTGGGCAACGCGATGCTGCGCTTCCAGGCGGTTGACTTCGTGTTCGGCATGAGTGACCTGGTCCGTGGCGCTCTGGATGGCGGCAGTGTCTTGACGCAATTGCATCTCCAACTCCGGGATCTCGAGCACGGCCATTAACTGGCCCTGCTGCACGTGCGTGCCGTAATCGACCAGCAACTGCTTCACATACCCGGATTCCTTCGCGTAGACATCGATCTCCTGGAACGGCACCAGCTCGGAGGAAACCGTGAGCTGCCGCATGATCGGCTTGCGGGTCACGGATGTGAACCCAACCGTCGCCAACGATTCCTCGTTGCGGTCGTCCGCGCGCGCCGTGCCGCGGCCGGAACAGGCCGCGAGCGAAGCCAGCAGCGCCAAAAGCACTGGCAAGCCAACTTGCAGGCCGAGATCGCGAGCGGCACGCGGTCCGGCGCTCATCGTCATTCGCACAGGTGTTTGTGCTCTCCTTCCTCCAGCATTTTGGCCAGCAGATCCACCGAGAAGTCCTCGCGGCCGGTGAAGGCGGCTAGCGCCCGATCGCATTCGATAACCTGCTCCGCCACTACATCCAGATCGGCGGCCGCGTCTAACGGAATGGAATGAATGCCGTGCAGGTCGCCATGCAGCAAGTCCCCGGAGCGTATCTTCAGACCTCCAATTTCCACCGGTACGCCGAACTCCACCACGTGCGCATAGGCGTGCGAAACCGAGACACTGCCGGCAAACAACTGGAAGCCGAGCGCCTCGATCGCCGGCAGATCGCGCACCGCACCGTTGGTCACGCAGGCGACGCAGTCGAGGGCGCGGCCAATCCGCGCGTACGCCTCGCCGAACAGGGCGCCGGCGCCGGGCGGGTCGTCGTCATCCTGCATGGCGAAGATTCGCGGGCCCGGCACCCTACTTGCATACCGCCACCAGTCCGCGTGCTCGTAGTAGCAACGCCCCCGGATCGGGGCCATCGACGCCCGCACCTTGGCCGTGACGGCGTAGCCGATAACCGGTGGGAGTTGCGGGAACCGGCATGCAGCCGTATTCCTGATAAAGCCTTCGTTACGGGGGCGAATGTCGAGCCGCTCAATAGCGTTGGACAAGGTGCAGGTGTCGAACTGCCTTAGTTTTTCCAACTGCTCGCGAGAGAGATTGGGCACAGGATTTGAATGCTGAAATGGCGAAGCGATTCGAAGTCTCCCTGGAAGACCCCTCGCCACTGTCTCCGTCAGGTTCGGCCCGCTTTCAGGGGGGCTCTGATTCGACTCTAAATCTCCAACCGGGCCAGCGCCACTGAAGAGGTCCTGAATATCGGGGCAGGCAGCGCGCAAGGTTTGCAGTCATGAAACAGTAAGGAAACCGTCAGAAACGTCGGTCACGATTGGGCGGCGGGCGGACAGGGCACAGCGGGAAGCCGAATCCAGAAAGTACAACCGCCCCCAGCCGGGCTGACCAATCCGATCTCGCCCTTGTTGGCCCGCACCGCCCACTGGGCAATGGACAGCCCCAGGCCGGCCGCCTTTTCCCCCGAGCGCGCTTCATCCACCCGATAAAAGCGTTCGAAAACTCTCCCGGCATGCTGTGGGGGAATACCCGGGCCGCTGTCGCTGATGGCAAGCACGGCCCAGGAGGCTTCGCGATAAACACTGGCCGAAATCACGCCGCCCACCGGCGTGAACTTAACCGCGTTATGAAGAACGTTCACGATCGCTTGTCGCAAAGACAAGCGATCCGCCAGCGCGCAAACCGCTTCCTCCTCGGCCAACTCGACCTTCAGCCCCTTGTCCTCGACCAGCACATCGAGAAGACCGGCGGCTTCGCGCAATAGCGGCATCAACGGAAACACGGATGGCTGGAGAGCAATATGGCCGGCATCGGCGCGCGATAGCGTCAGCAAATTGTCCACCAGGCCGGTAAGCCGGTTCACTTCTTCAAGCATGCTGCCGATGGTGTCGCGGTACTCCTCCCGCCCGGCATCCTGCTGCAATCCCACCTCGCCGATGCTGCGAATGGCCGCCAAAGGCGTGCGCAACTCATGAGAGGCGTCCGAGGTGAAGCGGCGCAACTGTTCGAAGGATTGGCCGATGCGTGCGATGGCCGCATTGAATTCGGTGGCCAGGTGGCCCAGTTCGTCGTCCGGGTTATCGACGGGCAAGCGCTCATCGAGGTTTTCAGAATTGATCTGTTGTGCCCGCCGTGCCATCTTCTCCACCGGATCCAGGGCGCGCGCGGCCACCTTGTAGCCGATCAGAGCCACCGCGGCCAGTGCCACGGGCAAGGCCAGCAAAAGGATCGCGAGTGTTTCTTGCAGCCTGCCCCAGATCAGGTCCTCGCTGTAGGCCACGCGAATCAGCACCGGTACGCCTTGCAAGTCGTATCTGCCGCTGACCAGAACCACCGGGGTTCCGTCCGACATCCTGGTGGAACGTTCCGAGTACGCCCGTTCGCCTTCATTCGGAAACGGCGGCCCACCCATCGTACGGGCGCCCAATTTCTGATTCCTGTACAGGATTCGGCCGTCGGGTGTCAGAACCTCCAGAAGCCTTTCCTCCGTCTGCCGCCATTCCGCGTGGTGGTGATACTCCTCGTGAAGGTCCATCCGGCCGTCGGCGTGAAAGTAGAGCAACCCTTTGACGGTCTCTAGGTCCTCCTCGGCCAGGTGCGTCAGGACACGGTTCATCTGCCAGAACAGCAGCACCGACACCACCGCCAGGTAGACGCCAATCACGCCGGCCAGCGTCGCCAAGTACCACAGCGTCAGGCGAGCCCGGACGCGGCGGGGGCGAAAACGGATCACGCGCCATCCTCGTCGAGAACGAAGCCCACGCCGCGCACCGTGCGCAGCAGCTTCTTGTCGGATTGATCGTCGAGCTTCCGCCGCAGCCGGGCGATGTGCACGTCGATCACGTTGTCGAGCGGCGTGTACCGCGCGCTCTCCTTCCATACGTCGCGGGCCAGCATCTCCCGCGAGACGACGCGCCCCGGCTGGCGCAGCAGGTACTCGAGAAGGTCGAATTCGCGGGCCGTGAGCGCCAGGTCCCTTCCTCCGCGCTTGACCTTGTGCGCGGCCACATCCATTTCCAGATCGGCCACACTCAGCCGGTTGGTGGTGTCGGCGATTCCCCGCCGCAGCAGCGCGCGCGTGCGCGCCAGCAGCTCCGGGAAGGCAAAGGGCTTCACCAGATAGTCGTCGGCGCCGGCATCCAGGCCCCGCACGCGGTCTTCGGTTGCGTCTTTGGCCGTGAGCAACAGCACCGGCACGGACACGCCCCGCTGGCGCAGTTGGGTGAGAACTTCGATACCGTCGCGGCCCGGCAGCAACCAGTCGAGAATCACCAGGTCATAGGCCTCGGTGGAAACCAGGTAGAATCCCTCTTCGCCGGTGTGCGCCACGCTCACTGAGTAGTGGTCGGCCTCCAGGCCGTGACGCAACGCGTCAGCCATTTTCTCTTCGTCTTCGACGATCAATACTCGCATGCTCCGGTTCCCCATCTTATGGCGGGTGCCGGCCTCCCACTCCCAACAGGATTGCACACTAAATCGGCGGAGGATTCGCGGCGCGCCGCGAAAGCCGGCCAAAGCGTCATGGAAGGCGGTGCCGCACGGCGATGCACTTTGTTGCGTGCTCAATTGCAGAATATCCGCTGGCCGAGCGCTCATGGCACTGAAGAAACCCTGAAGGTGTTATGACAGCGGCGTGGGGAAATCTCCAGAAACAATTCAGCCCGGCGATCGACCGGCGACAACCCCGGAGGCACCCGATGACCCGCCCGGCTGCACGCTCACCGTTCCGGCCGACCGATTGTTGGCTGCCGGCGATTCTGTGTCGCGGCTCCTATGGGAGCGTCCTTGCCGTTTCAGACTGACGGACGGTCCATTCACTCATGCCTCAGCGCCTCCAGGGGATCGACCTTTGTCGCTCGCCGCGCCGGAACATAGCACGCCAGTAGGACCGCCAGGATGAGCACGCCGGAGCCGGACGCGAAAGCTTCGCCATCGATCGGCTGCACCCCGAAAAGTAAGGTCTGTAACACGCGTGTCGATACGAACGCACCCGCCAGTCCCAGCGCGACACCCGCGACAATGAGTCCCAGGCCTTGCCTCAGGATCATCGCCAGCACGTCGCGGCGTTCCGCGCCGAGCGCCATCCGTATCCCGATTTCGTGGGTTCTGCGCGCAACGGAATAATTCACGGTGCCGTACACGCCAACCGCCGAAACCGCCAGCGCCAGCGCCGCAAACCCCGCCACCAGCACCATATAGAATCGCGGAACCGCGACCGACTCCGCCAGCATGTTGCCCAGCGTGTCAAACTCGCCGATGATCATTCGCTTGTTCCACGAGCGCATCTCTTTGCGAATCGCGCCCGCCAGGCTCAACGGCGGTACCGCCGTCCGCACCAGCACCTGCACGCCATTACCCCAATCCGCCTGGCGATTCGGAAAATAGATCGCCGGCATCGGATCGCCAGCCACGCCGAATCCCTTCACGTTTCCGGCTACCCCGATCACCGTAGCCCAGTCCGGCGTGCCCCATCGCACGCGCTTCCCGATGGCGTCCTCGTCCTGGAAGTCGCGTTTCGCCAGCGCCGCGTTGATCACCGCCACCTTCGGCGCCGTCTCTCCATCGGCTGCGGTGAAGAAGCGGCCACGCTCGATGGTCATACCGGCGGCGCCGAAGAACCCAGGTGTTGCCACCATCAGTCCAGTCACCCATTGCTTCCCCTCGCGCATCGGCAGGCCTTCGATTTCAAGACAACCGTCGCAAGACGAGCCGGCCGCGTTCTGCGGGAAAGCCGTCGCCGCCCCCGCTGCCTGCACGCCCGGCAACGCGCGCAGCCGCGCCAGCAAATCGTCAATGTGCGGGTTCACGTACCAGGGCAACTCGGCTCCCAGGACGCCCTCGGGATGGAACCCCAGCGGCACGCTCACCCGCATCATGAAGCTGCGCAGCAGCAGACCGGCGCCAATCAACAGCGTCACGGCCAGCCCGATCTGCGCCGCCGCTAGCAGACTCCGCCCGCGATTCTTCCCGAACTCGCCCCCGCCTGGCGCCCCCGGTCCCTCTTTCAACCAGTTGCCCAGGTTAGGCTGCGAAGCGCCCAGTGCCGGAGCCAGTCCGAACAACAGCCCCGTCGCTATCGCCGCGCCCAAGGCGTACAGCAACACGCCGCCATCCATCGCCACCTCGTGAATGCGTGGAAGGTGAATCGGATCGAGTGCCACGAAGGCGCGCACCAGCCAGTACGCCGCCGCCACACCGAGCACTCCACCTGCCAGAGCGAGCAGCACGCTTTCACTGAGCAGGCAGCGCGCGATGCGCCACCGGCCCGCGCCCAGCGCCAGGCGCAGCGCTAGCTCGCGGCGCCGCCCGGTCGAGCGCACCAGCAGCAGGTTCGCCACGTTGGCGCACGCGATCAGCAGCACGCAGCCCACCGCACCCATCAACACCAGCAGGGCCCGCCGCGCCTCGCCTACAGTCTGCTCCGTCAGCGGCACCACATTAGCGCCGATTCCCTGGTTCGCCTCCGCATGCGACAGTTTCAACCGGGCCGCGATGGTCCGCATCTCGGTTTGTGACTCTGTCACGGTGACGCCCGGCTTCAGTCTCCCGATCACCCGCAAATAATGTGCGCCGTTTTGGTTCCGGTTGTCGTCACTGGCCAAAGGAAACCACAACTCGGAGTCGGACGGGAAAGCGAAGCCGCGCGGCATGATGCCCACTACCGTGAAGACTTCCCGGTCGAACTGTACGCTCTTGCCCACCAAATTGCGGTCGCCGCCCAACCGCCGCCACAAACCGTACGAGAGCACGGTGACCGGCGCCGCGGCAGCGCGCGTCTCCTCGGGCACAAAAGTCCGGCCCAGGATGGGTTGGATGCCGAGCGCCGGGAAAAAATCGCCGCTCACGCGCGATGCCCGGATCATCACCGGTTCGTCGCCCACATTCATTCGTACGCCGTCCCCAACGAACACCGCCATCTGCTGAAACGACCGGCTCTGTTCCTTCCAGTCGCGGAAGTTCTGGTAGGAGACCACGACGCGGTCTTCGCCGAGCGTCTCTCGCGTCTCCCATACCATCATCAGCCGGGCCGGTTCACGGAATGGCAGCGGCCGCAGCAGCACCGCGTTCACGACGGAGAAAACCGCCGTGCTTGCGCCGATGCCCAACGCCATCGTCAGCACCGCGACCCCCGTGAATCCGGGGTTCTTCCGCAAGGCGCGAACGGCGTATTTCACGTCGGCAGCCCACGCCTCTACTCCCGCCCAGCCCCATGCCTGGCGGCTGTCTTCCTGCAGCAGAGTGGTGTTCCCGAATTTCCTTCGGGCCGCCGCCGCGCCGAGCTCCGCGGCCTGCATGTCCAGATGAAACCGCATCTCCTCCTCGAGATCGCGGTCGAATCGCCGCCGCCGGAACCCGAACAGCAGCTTGCGCCACAACTCGCCAAGCCATTCCATACGCCCACCGTCACGCTGGCTGAATCACGCGTGTGATCGCCCGCATCACCCTTTCAAACTCCGAGATTTCCACGCCTAACTGCCTCTTGCCTGCGGGCGTGAGCCGGTAGTACCGCGCTCGCCGGTTGTTGTCGGACTGACCCCATTCGGCGATCACCCAGCCCTTGATCAGCATTCGCTGTAACGCCGGGTAAAGCGAGCCCTCTTCAACCTGGAGCACGGCTTCGGACGTTTGCTGGATGTGCTGTGCAATGCCGTAACCGTGCATCGGCCCGAGTTGAGTCAAAGTCTTGAGGATGAGCATGTAAAGCGTTCCCGGCGGGATCTCGGTCCGCGACGTGGCTGCGTCTCTTCCCATAGTTCAGCTACTGGTAGCTTGGACCTGAGCGCCGGGAATGTCAAGCCATTTCGCGAAGGCCGGTCGGCCCAGTCGAGCGATACCCGGATCCGTCGCCGAGGTTGGATCAAATCACCGTGCCCAGGGGAAGTGGGCCAGCGGAAACGGTGACATCGGCGGTCGCCGTGCTGATGGTGACGTGCCCGGCGGTGAGGGCGGTGAGGACCGGCGGGTCATCCGGCGAGAGGGTCACGATGGTCGGAGGAGAAAATCCACGCAGTTCAGGAGCCTGTCGGAGTGAACGGTTTTTAGCCATCTCGACCCCAATATCTCGTGGTCGCTGCTTCAGCCTATCACAACGGATGGTTGTGGAAATTCTATCTCCGACAGGCTCTCAGGCCGTCCCGGTTTTCCCCCTCGGCCTTTCATTTCCGGATGTGCTTCAATGCAGCGAGCGTCCGGTCAGCGTTCCTCCTGGTGGCGGCGTCCTTTGTGTCCGCGCGGATTTCAGTGACGTACCGGATGGCCGCGTCGACAGTAAGGTGTGGTTCGGGCACCGGGCCCTCGATCCGCCACTCCCCCGCTCCTCCGGGACCTGTCACTTTGACCACATACATGAAGGCCTCACGGATCCTCGCCCCAGGTGGGAGCCCGTCCACTGCGGAAAACCGGACCTGCTGAAGATCAATTTGCCCGTACTGGATGTACTCCCTACCGACGCCGACCTTTCCGCCTTCAGGCGCCGGACGGAGTTGGCCACCTCGGTCGGTAACGATTATTCTGTCATGCCGAGGTGTTCCGGGGTTCACGAATAGAGCGGCTATCTTCTGCCAGCCATCTGGAGTCAGCTGCCCGCCTTGCGAATCGAGTTCGCAGAAACGCGCAAAGACCTCCTCAGCCGAGGGCGCCTGAGCGAGCGCTGGCCCCCTAGTCGCAGCCATCAGTCCCACTGCGGTGACGATCCTGAGCGCAAATGCGCCATGCATGATAATTGTGTTTCCTTTCTATGCTCACGCGGGTAAACAACCCGCCGCTCAGTGCGGAAAGAACGGAATCGCCTTGACGCCGTTCGCGTTCGGGACCATGTACAGGGGAGTGGTATTATACACTTCCGGCCAGATGGGCGCCGGAGATAGAATTTGCATGACCACCCGTTGTGATCGCGTGGAACGGCGAGCCCGAGACGTTGAGCATTGGAGGGACAGGAAGGTGTGAAATAATCGGCAAAAGCATTTTCTGCCTTGCGTGTTTTCTGCGGCTTGCGTTGTGCAGACCTTTCGAAAAATCGATTATTTCACACCTTCCTGTCCCCCCGAATCTCACCAGTTTGCACCCATTACACAGAGACTTCGTGCCTAATTCCTGCGCAGGAGTACTTCCAGCCGGCTTTCCGGCGGGCTAGCGCTCGCTCAAAAAAACTTGATGCGAAGTAGAGCGTGGCGCAGCATGACCATCCGAGCGCGAGCAGAGCAAGAAGATGCTCGACGGTCAGAAACAGACACGTGGATCCCGTGCGCTTGCCGCTATTGAAGTACCGATCAAAAGTCGGGGACGCGTCAAAAGCCGCCATCGCCAGC
>JBKQRC010000022.1:0-6593 GCA_052326105.1 Candidatus Sulfotelmatobacter sp.
ATCCAGAACGTAAGCGCCAGTGGGAACGAGAACATCGCGAACAACGAAACGCCATGCGGAAAACGCTGAGGCAGGCGGAGCGGTCGGGATACCCGAGTGTTCCCATGCCTGTGCCCGACCCAGTTTCCACGAAGGATTCGGGAAGTGGCTGGAAGGTACTCCTGGGTCTTGCGGTTGGGCTGGGGGTCGTTCTGCTCGGGGTCTCAGCGGGCGTTCGTCTACCTGAAATCGGGGACCGTTGACCCCCACGGTGGTGGGGGGGGTGTAGCAGTTTTCCCGTTCCTATAAGCCTACCCCCGCACACTCTTGACAGCCGGAGTCTCCGAGGCGAGACTCGGTTCAGCCTTTCCATGCACGGATCCATCCAACCCGAAGAGGGATTTCCGTCGGCGAGCGCAGACGACACGACCGCTGGGATGGATCGAACCTCCTCAGTCTCAGTTGGCGGCTCGATGGGAGCCGTCGGCGACAAGTCCAACGGGGGACGCGCGCTGGAAGAAACGGAGCTGGACTCGGCACTCCAGTTGTTGGTGGAGCGGGCGCAGTACATCACCGGCGCTACCGGAACTGCCCTGGCATTACCCCAGGGTGAGGAGATGGTTTGCCGCGCCAGCGCTGGTATTTCGGCACCGGCAGTCGGAGTGCGCTTGCAGGTTCGTTCCGGACTGACCGGCGAAAGCATCGCCCGCCGGCAATTGCTGCGCTGCGACAACGCGGAGACCGATCCGCGAGTGAATCTGGAAACTTGCCGGGCCCTGGGCATTGCATCCATCATTGTTTTGCCGCTGCTGCGGCGTAGCGGCGAGGTTCGCGGGCTGTTTGAATTGTTCTCCGATCATCCGTACGCCTTCGAAGAACGGGATCTGATCGCGCTTGAACGGATGGCCGATCTTACTTTGACGGCCCTCGACATGGCCGAGCAGCGCCAGAACTTCGCTCCTGCGCCAGAGCCCATGGTCGAACCGGGAAAGGTCGTCGGAACTCCTGCGGCAACGACAACGACGATGACCGCGCCGGAGGCAGCCGCTGTTCCCCTTCGCGTTCCTGTTCATGCGGAATTCGCTGAACCCCAAGTTCTGCCCGGCGAGTCGCCCGTCATTTCGCCGACAGAGAACACTGCCGTCCCTGAGGCCATGCTGCGCGTGCAAAAATGCCCTTTCTGCGGATTCCCCATTTCCGAGGGGAGAACGCTCTGCCTCGATTGCGAGCAGAAGGATGCCGGAAGGAAGGCGCTTGAGAAGGAGCGAGGCGAGATCGCACAAGGCGAGCCGTGGCGGGAGACACCGTCCGACTCCGGGGCTCCGATGGCGGAGGAATTCGTGCCGGCCTTCCTGGCAAACTCAGTGCCAGTCAAAGAATCGTGGCTGGCGAACCACGTCAATCTGTTAGCGATCGTCGTGGTGATCGTGGGCATTCTGGTCGCGGTGGTGGTGTTTCGATAACCACCTTTGCACCCGGGAGCGCCTGTTTTCCTTGACAGATTGCGGTGGAACCCATACTCTGCGCTTAATCTCTTGTTTCAACACAGGTGGCAAACATGAAAAATGTTTACGAAGTTTTGCGACAAAAGGAACTTGAACTGACCCGGCTGGAAAAAGAAGTTGAGGCCTTGCGCGTTGCAGCGCCGCTGCTTTCGGACGAAAAAGAATCGCTGGCCGAAGCGCCGAAGCCGACCTTGACCGCCGCGCCGCAGCAACCGGTGCGGATTCCGCCAGTGGTTGCCGCGCAGGCGGCAAATGCCCCGACGCGGGTCGCGGGATGGGAAGAGGCGGCCAAGCGCTGGCCGTAGGCTAGTTCGCTGGTCGCGGTCCAGGCGGGGCTTGCCCCGTGTGTGCGCAAGTGAAAGAGCCCAGGATCGGACCGTTCCTGGGCTATTGTTTTGTTCGCACGCTGCCAAGTTTTCATAGGCTGCGAAAAAGCATCCTGCGCGTCGTAGTCTCACCTCAGCGGCTTAAGCGCTGCGCCACCCCGAATCCGGAGCTACCCCAAATCCGGAGTACCCCAAATCCGGGGCCGCACCGAGTCGTTCCGCAGCCTTTTCAGTCCTGAGTTGTGAAGGCCAGCGCCAAGAGCGTCTTTTGCTCGACCTCGTGCGCTTTTGCCGAACCGGTGGCTGGGCTCGCGCTGCCGGAACGCTTCACCGAATGCACGGGGCGGTCATTTGCGATGTACCTTAAGCGCGGCAGCATGTAGGAAAGCGCACCCATGTTGGACGGCTCTTCCTGCACCCATACAATATCTCGCGCTGTGCTATGGCGCTCGAATTCTGCGGCCAGCTCCGCCTCCGGGAAGGGATACATCTGCTCCAGAAAGACGATGGCGGTGCTTAATTCTTTACGCTTCTGCCGCTCGGTCCGCAGTTCGTGTCCGATCTTGCCGGTGCAGAGCAGGATGCGCTTGACGTCCTGCGTTTCGGTGTCCGGGATCACGGGCAGAAACTTCTGATGGGTCAGGTCTTCCAGCGGAGACAGGGCATCGGGATGGCGCAGCATGCTTTTCGGCGTGAATACTACCAGCGGCTTTCTCCACTTGCGCAGCGCCTGCCGGCGCAGCAGGTGGAAATACTGCCCCGCATTCGAGGGCTGACAAATCTGGATATTGTCGCGCGCTGCCAGATGCAAGAATCGCTCGATGCGAGCACTCGAATGCTCCGGTCCCTGCCCTTCGTAGCCGTGGGGCAGCAACAGCACCAGTCCTGATAACAGTTTCCACTTCTCCTCGCCGGCGCACACAAACTGGTCGATCACGGCCTGCGCAACGTTGGCAAAATCGCCAAACTGCGCTTCCCACAGAACCAGCGCTTCGGGATAATCGCGGCTGTAGCCGTATTCAAATCCCATCACGCCCGCCTCCGAAAGCGGGGAGTTGTAGATGTCGCACGCCGCCTGGCCCTGTGCGATGTGGCGCAGTGGAATGTATTCCGTCTCATCCTCGATATCGAGCAGCACCGAGTGCCGCTGATTGAATGTCCCGCGCCGCGAGTCCTGCCCGCTCAGGCGCACGGGAATCCCCTGCTTCCCCAAGGTAGGCTTGACCAGGCTCGCAAAGGCCAGCGCCTCCGCCATGCCGTAGTCGACTGGCTTCTTGCCCGTCCCCATTTCCTGGCGCTGCTCCAGCAACTTCTTCACTTTCGGATGGATGCGGAAATCCTCCGGATATGTGGTCAAACGCTCGGTGAGTTCCGCCAGTTCCTCGCGGTCAATGCCCGTGCCCGTGGGCGGTTCGTAATCCGGTTTATAGGGGCCCCCGAAATAGTCGTCCCAGTACTTTGGCAGATCGCGCATCAGCGGCTTCTTGGTGACTTGCGTCGCGCTCTTCTGCGCGGCCTCGTACTCGCTCTTGACCCTCTGCACTCGCGCGGCGATATTTTCATCATTCATGCCGAGTTGTTTGGCGTAAATCTGATACAAGGGCGGATGCTGTTTGATCGCCTTATACATCAGCGGTTGGGTGACCGTGGGATCGTCCACCTCGCTGTGGCCATGGCGCCGGTAGCCGATCATGTCCACAACCACGTCGGTGCCGAATTTGTAGCGGTACTCGGTGGCGATGCGCGCGATGCGCATCACGGCATCCACGTCTTCGCCATTCACGTGAAAGATGGGAATCGCCTGCCGCCGCGCCAGTTGCGCGGAGAAGCGCGAGGAATGCTCGTCGCGGGCGTTCGTGGTGAAGCCGATCAGGTTGTTGACGATTACATGGATCGTACCGCCCACGGTGTAGCCGGCGAGGTCCGCATAATTCATCGTCTCAGCCGTGATGCCTTGCCCGGCGAGGGCGGCGTCGCCGTGCACCAGCAGCGGCAGATACTTTGCAGTGCCGCCTTCACCGGCGCGGTCCTGCTTGGCGCGCGTGCGTCCCACCGTCACCGGATCGACCGCTTCGAGGTGGCTGGGATTTGACGCCAGGTGGATATGAATTTTCTTCCCGCTTCTGGTGACGTACTCGCCGGTCGCGCCCATGTGATACTTCACGTCGCCCGACCCCAATACGCTGCGTGGATCCACATCCTCAAATTCGGCAAAGACTTGCTCCGGCGGGCGGTTTGCCAAATGAATAATGACGTTCAGCCGCCCTCGATGACTCATGCCCATCACCAGTTCCACCGCACCGCGTTCGCCGGCCACGTCCAGAACCTGATCCATCGCCGGCAACAAAGACGTGCTGCCTTCGAGGGAGAAACGTTTGTTGCCCAGATAGCGCTGTTGCAGCGTTTGCTCAAACAACTCGGCGCGCACGAGCAGGTCGAGCGCGCGGTCGTGGTCGATGTCGAGGTCGACGGCGGCGGGTTCGGCCTCGATGCGAGCTTCGATGCGATCCTGAATCCAGCGCCGCCGCTCTGGGTCGGCGATGTGCATGAACTCCACGCCTACGCTTCCGCAATAAATGCGCCGCGCTTCGCGCGCCCAGTCGTTGTCGATATTGTTATCAAACCGCAGGTCGGGATGCGGTTGCGGAGGCAGCAGGCCGAGCGGGTTCAGTTCGGCCTCCAGATATCCAAATTGCCGGAACAGCTCAAACACACGTTCCCGTTCGCCGTTTTGAGTGATTGGAGGGGCCGCGCCTTTGCTACTATTTCGAATTGAAGTCGCCATAGAAGGTCTCTATAGAATAACGGATGATCGGTCTCGTGGGGCCGATTCAGGCAGAAGTCATGCTATGGAGGGACGGGCGTCCCGTCCGGCCGGGCGGGGACGCCCGGCTCTCCACTTTCGTAATCGGAGGTGCCGCATGGACGTAGGAATCATTGATGTGCGCAGTCGCTATTCCGTGCCCGACACACTGGCGCGGTTGCAGTCGATCCTCAAAGAAAAAGGCATAACGGTTTTCGCCCTCATTGACCACAGCGGTGAGGCGGAGAAGGTAGGCCTCAAAATGCGCCCGACGCAGTTACTGATCTTCGGCAGTCCGAAAGGTGGCACGCCTTTGATGGTTGCCGCGCCCCGGTTGGCTATCGACCTTCCGTTGAAAGCACTGGCGTGGCAAGACGAACAGCGCCATGTGTGGCTCTCCTACAATTCACCGGAATACCTTCAGCAGCGTCACGGCTTTCCCGCCGACCTCCTGAAAAACATCGCCGGAATCCCTGCGCTGATTCAGAAGGCTGTGGAATAATAGCGGGCTTGCTAGACTTGCCTGCTCAAGCGCATGCCTGAGAATCCCAACGCCAATCGCGCGCGCGACCACCTGGCCAACGAACGCACTTTTTTGGCGTGGGTGCGAACCGGCGTCGCGACCATCATCTTCGGATTCGCCATCGGACGGTTCTCCATCGCACTGCGCGAATTCATGAAGCTTCAGGGATACAAGTCGGCCACCCCCGGCTTTACTACATGGCTGGGGATTATTTCCGCGTCCGGTGGAGTACTGCTTATCCTTGCCGGTCTCGGCCGCTACCGTAAGACCAAGATGCAACTTGATTCGAACACTTTCGAGCCCGCCGGATTTGTGGTCGACCTCGTGTCTTACCTGCTCGCTATTTTCGGATTGGTGCTGGCGGGCTATCTTGCCTACATAGAGATTTTCAATAAGTGAGTGAGTCGTGAAACGAGCTAGTCATGGCAAATGAAGAAGAAAAAGAAGCCGCAGGGCGCGCGGGCGCCAAGTTGGTGCGCGATGGCGACATCGTTGGATTAGGCACTGGCTCAACCGCCTACTTCGCGGTCATCGCTCTGGGCGAGCGGGTGAAAGCGGGACTGAAAGTCATCGGGATCCCAACTTCCGTCCAGACCGCCGATCTGGCGCGCCAAGCCGGCATTCCGCTGACCACGCTTGACGAACATCCGGAGATCGACATCACCATCGATGGCGCCGATGAGGTCGATCCGCAGTTGCGCTTGATCAAAGGCGGCGGCGGTGCGCTGCTGCGCGAGAAGGTCGTCGCGTCCGCTTCCAAGAGGGTGATCGTGGTCGCGGACTCGGGAAAGATTGTTCCCGTGCTGGGGAGATTTCCTTTGCCGGTTGAGATAATTTCGTTTGCTCGAACCGTGGTCGAGAAGAAAATCGTGGCGCTCGGCGCGTCGCCCAAATTGCGCACGCGGCCCGACGGCAGTCCTTACCTTACCGACAACGGCAATCAGATTCTTGATTGCAGCTTCGGGAAGATCGACGATCCGCCGGCGCTGGCGCTTGCACTTAGCAATACTCCCGGCATCGTCGAACACGGCCTGTTCATTGGGCTGGCGAAGTTGGCGCTAATAGGACGCGGAGGCCGCGTGGAAGAACTGCGGCCCTAGCAGGCGGAAGCGCGGTCGGCTTTGCCCGACTGGACCCTTCGACTTCGCTCAGGGCAGGCTCACGAGGGCGGCCGTCCCTACGTGGGGGTTGCCGATGCTCTCATCCCCACAATCTCCCGCAGCGCCCCGAGCAGCCTTTCCACTTCCTCCATTGTGTTGTAGTGCACCAGGCCGATGCGCAGAAATCCTCCAAGGCGCTCGACGTCTAACTGTTCGGTCAGGTTCAGGGCATAGTAGTTTCCGTCCCAGGTGAAGAAGCCGCGCTCGCCGAGCTTGGTTGCCAGTTCCAGCGGGGTGTGGCATTCGCATCGGGCGAGCGGCCATCTGGCGCAAGGCGGTAGACCGATTTGACGAGAG
>JBKQRC010000023.1:0-2618 GCA_052326105.1 Candidatus Sulfotelmatobacter sp.
GTCGTGGAATTGACTTTTACCATGCCCTCCGAAATCACCTTGGGGGAAAACATGCCGGTTCGCTGCCGTGGTCGGGTGTTGCGCGCATCGGCCTCCCCGGCCGGTCAACGAAACGGAATCGCCGTGCAACTCGATGCCTACGAGTACTTGCCCTCCGAAGAGCCAATCTCGCAATTGGTGCGAGTTTCGGCCGCAAGTGCTGCCGGAGCGATCTCCGGCCTGATCCCGCGCTGAGGGCTCGTTTTCCGACGCCTCTCGTCTTTTCAATCGCTCGCCTTTGCCTTACAATTAGGTAACCCAGTAGTCCAGAGGGTTGTTTCCCACTGATTGAGGAACCAGCCTGGCGACCTGCCGCTTCGTCTAAGGTATCCTTCGATTACGAAGGTCATTTGGCCCCGACGCTGGAAGTTCGTAGCATGACAATGAACACTGGAAATCGAGTTATGCCCGGGATCGCTGTCGCCCTCCTTACCGAGGACCGCGAACAATCCGTCGTACTGAATAGCCGGGTGGAGAGCACCAACCTGGCCCGTACGGTGCTGAGCCATGTCGGTCTCCCGGCGGGACCGAGCGACGCCGTTTTGCGTCAATTGCAGGATCAGCGCACCGAAGTTGTGCTGGTGAACATTGATCCGCAGAATCCGCAGCGAGCCATCCGCACCATCGAACTGATCCACGCCAGCATTCCCGAAGTCACGATTTTTGCCGTGGGCGAAATGAACCAGCCCGCGAACATTGTTTCCGCCATGAGAGCCGGGGCGCGTGAGTTTCTGGATCATGCCGCCAGCCGCGAAGCCTTGATCGAAGCCTTCACGCGCTTCACGGCCACGTTGAGCCGTGCGCAACGCAGTTCCAGCAAGGCCCGAGTCTTCACTTTTCTGAACGCCAAGGGCGGAGCCGGCGCCACCACCGTCGCGGTGAATACCGCGGTCGCGTTGCAGGAGACTCACGGGCGCACGGTGCTGGTGGATTTCGCTCCCATCGGGCACGCTGCCCTGCAACTGAATCTGCGGCCTCAATTCACGCTGATCGATGCCTTGCAGAACCTGCATCGCATGGACGGCTCGCTGCTCGACGGCCTGATGACGCCCTATCGCAATGGCCTGCATCTGCTGGCCGGGGCGCAGCAACCGCATAATAATATCCCGAGCACGTCGGAACTGGCTCGCCTCTTCGACCTGCTGGTAAACCAGTATCACTTCGTGGTGCTCGATTGCTCAGGCCGGATGGATGGCACGATGCAGATGATCTGCGATCTCTCGAACGCGGTGCTGCTGGTGGCGCAGACCGATGTCGTATCCCTGTGGAGCGCGGGCCGGATACAGGCGTTCCTGCAGGAAGGAGCGGGCCGCGATCGCCTGCGGGTCGTGCTCAACCGTTACAAGAAGATCCCGGGCTTCACCGACGAGGATGTGGAGAAAGCCACCAATTGTAAGGTGCTCTGGAAGGTGCCCAACAACTACCAGGTCATCGGGCCGGCAATTGACAAGGGCAGCCCAGTGGCGGCACAGGGGAATAACGAACTCGGGCGCTCCTACCAGGGTCTGGCCGCGGAACTCGCCGCCGCGACTACGTCCGGCGAAGGCGCGCTCTCGCTGCTCTACCAGCACGACAAGGGCGACGGCAAGAAACGAGCCGGCGGCCCACTGATCGTATCGCCCATGCGCGCCGGGCAATAGATTCCACTTCTAATCCTCGTAGCTTTGCGGCGTTATTGCTGCAATTCGACTTCCTGCCTCAGTATCTTTGCGGGCTTTGTTAGAATCAGGGTTCGCCAATGACGCCGAGAATCGTTGAGATCCTTTATCAGATGATCGCGTTCCTGTTTGCGATCAGCGTGCACGAGTCCGCCCATGCCTGGACGGCGTCGCGCTGTGGCGATCCGACGGCTCGCATGTTGGGACGGGTCTCGCTGAATCCGATTCGCCACATCGATCTGGTGGGCACGATCATGCTGCCGCTAGTCGCGGCCTTCAGCCACATACCATTGCTTGGCTGGGCGAAGCCTACGCCGGTCGACCCCCGGAATTTTCGCCATCCTGTGATGGATGACATTCTGGTTTCCGTGGCGGGTCCAGTCAGCAACTTCATCGTCGCTACTGGGGCGCTTCTGCTGCTGGGTGGCATCTCGCTTTCATCGGCCTCCGGACACACTTTGGTCATGGGATTGGTGGCGGGAGGCGACGGCGGTGCTTCCGATTCGGCGTTGGCGCCCGTAGCTATGCTGCTGTTTGAACTCATGTTTATCAACATAGTTCTGGCGGTTTTTAACCTGATTCCCGTGCCGCCGCTCGATGGCAGCCACGTGCTGCGGCATTTCTTATCGGAGCCAGTGCGAATGGTGTACGACCGCATCGGTATCTTCGCTCTGCTGGCGCTGGTGTATCTGGGCGGAGGACTGCTCAGCAGTTTGATCCGCCCATTTGTTCACTTCTATCTCTGGATGCTGGTGAAATTCTGAATGACAACTCCTTCCAAGAAACGCGTGCTAAGCGGAATGCGCTCGACGGGCAAGCTGCACTTGGGAAACTACGTTGGCGCGCTCGAAAACTGGATCCGCATGCAGGACGAGTACGACTGCTTTTTCTTTATCGCTGACTGGCACGCGCTGACCACCG
>JBKQRC010000024.1:0-124072 GCA_052326105.1 Candidatus Sulfotelmatobacter sp.
GTTTCTCTGGCCAGAATCCGAATGCTTCAGTCAGCGCCGAGCCAGCCGGGCTTGGCCCGGCCCGACCGGGTCAAAGACCCGGTCCCACACATTCTTCTGGTGAGGCACGCTCAAGTCCCACACGAGACTACACCCACCCCACCGAGCTCGACCGCTACCAGATGATCCGCACCTACTTCCAGATGCTGATCGAAGAAGAACTCCCCGACGCTTCGGGCAAGATGAAGCAGTTCGCCTCGTGGTTCACCCACGGCGTCCCCGGCGGCGCAGGATTGCGCAAGGCGATCTACGAATCGAAGAGCGCGGTGGAGATTCTGCGGCGGGTAGAAGAGTTCTTCGAAGCAAGGTTGTGTGGCGCGGGCACTCTCGCCCGCGAGGTCTGTCCCTAACGGCACACAGAGAACAGCGGGAATCCTAACGTTGTCATTCCGAGCAACGCGAGGAATCCGCTGTTAACCGCGTCATGACGCCATACTCTCTATGCGCCCCGCGCCACCATCTTCCCCGCATCATCCTTCTCCACATACGCCCACGGCGTCTTCGGATCGTGGGTAAAGACGGTCAGCCACTTCTCCGGGATCGCCTGCGCGTAGTACCGCTTCTTGCTCTCGATGGTGTCGAGCGGATACAGATCGAATCCCATGCCCCAGGTGATGTCAATGTGTGCCGTCGTCGGGATGAGGTCGGAGATGTAGCAGGCAATAGGGTTGTTGCTCCGAGCCGCTTCCTCATGAGCGTGGGGCGAGGGTTGCGCCGACGAAACCGAGGTCCCTCGCTTCGCTCGGGATGACAATCGTTTTGATGGGGTGGTCACGATCACCGCCTGCAAATGCGCTGTGTGCCCGGGGAAAGTCTTGACCGAAATACCGGGCACGATTTCCTCGCCGCCCTTCAGCAGCGTCATCTGCCCACTTTCGACCAGCGGATCGTAGTTTTCAGGGATGTAGCTGATCGCGTCGCGTTCGCTCGGCCGCCGCGCGTACTGCCATTCGCCCTCCGGCGCATAGTATTTCGCGCGTGGAAACGTGGGCGCGATCTTGCCATTCTTGTCGCGCACCGTATTCCATCCGCAGTGATCAAAATGCAAATGCGAGTTGATGACGATGTCAATGTCTTCCGGCGCCACTCCCCCTGCCGCAAGATTGTCGAGCAGTTTGGCCGGCTGCCCGTAGAACTTGATCATGCGCTCGGAAAGTTTGTTGCCCATGCCGGTTTCGACCAGCACAGTCTCTTTGCCGGTGCGGATCAGCAGCGAGTTAAGCCCAGCCGTGACGTAATTCTTCTCGTCGGCCGTGACTCTCTTCGACCACATGACCTTCGGCACGACGCCGAAGAACGCTCCGCCATCGAGCGGATACGTGCCGTCAGAAAAAATGCTGAGTTCGAAATCGCCAAGCGTAAGCCGGTGCATGACCCTAGTGTGCCACAGAGAACCTTGGCCACGGATTACACGGATCTTCACGGACTAAATTCAACCATTGGAATTATCCGTGGAAATCCGTGAAAATCCGTGGCTTGGCTTTTAGTCCTCGTGCAATTCGCGAATCCAAATGTTGCGGAAGCGTACCGGATCACCGTGGTCTTGCAGCGAAAGCGGCAGTTTCTCCGGATGCAGCTTGTAAGGCGGACGTTTGCCGTTAGCGGTCGGGCCGGTGAGCAAGACGTTGTCCTGCACCAGCACCCCGTTATGCAGGACGGTCACGCGAGCGGGGTGCAAGAGCTTACCGTCCTTGGTGAAACGCGGTCCGTGAAACACGATGTCATAGCTTTGCCATTCGCCCGGCGGCCGCGAGGCATTGACCAGTGGCGGATATTGTCCGTAGACTGCGGCAGCCTGGCCGTCGGCGTAGGTCTTGTTCTGGTACGAGTCGAGAACCTGGATTTCATACAGGCCCATCAGAAAGACGCCGCTGTTGCCACGGTCCTGGCTTTCTCCCTCGGGCGGCGTTGGTTCGGCGAATTCAACGTGCAGCTGGCAATCGCCGAAAGCAGCGCGCGTAAAAATGTATCCCGTCTCGGGCACGACCTGCATGTAGCCGTTATCGACTTTCCATTTTGCCGGCTTGCCTGCTTTGTCGCTCCATTTCGAAAGATCGTTGCCGTCGAAAAGTACGGTCGCGTCCGATGGAGCGCGGCCGGGGACGTCCGGGGTGCTGGCCGTACCGGGATCGATCACCGGGGGCACCGGACGGTTGAGATCGTGAATCTTCCACTGGGTTGAAACCTGCGCTGTGCAGAGTTGAGTGAGCAGCGTGACAACTGCGACCAACGGTAGGCGATACTTGTGCATGAGTGGGCCTCGTCGGCCAATCATAAACCTTTGTCACGGATTGGCACGGATTCACACGGATCAACTTCAAGTAATGGATCTATCCGTGGCAATGCGTGAAATCCGTGGCGGTTAGCGTTTTGTTTTGGCCGGTTCTTTCTGTCCCACGCGTTGGCTGACTTCGAATTTCATCTTGCCCGCTTTCTTGTCCGCATCCACCACGACGTGATCGCCGTGGAGGATTTCGCCGTCCAGAATCTTCATGGCCAGCGGATCCTGCACAAGCTTTTGAATGGAGCGTTTAAGAGGACGCGCCCCAAAGTTCGGGTCGTAGCCCTGGGTGAAGAGCAGGTCTTTCGCGGCATCGGTCAGTTCCAGCGAAATCTTGCGATCCGCGAGCAGGCGGCGCACGTCTTCAAGCCGCAACTCGATAATCTTGACCAGTTGCTCTTTGCCCAGCGGTCGGAAGATGATGATGTCATCCACGCGGTTCAGGAACTCGGGCCTGAAGTGCGTGTGCAGCAGGTTCATGACCTGCTCGCTGGCTTTCTCGAGTTCTTCCGGCGTGCGCACATGGTCCGACTGCAAGTAGCTCGACCCGATGTTCGACGTCATGATGATGATGGTGTTCTTGAAATCGACCACGCGGCCTTTGCCGTCGGTCAGCCGTCCGTCATCCATCATCTGCAGAAGAACGTTGAACAAGTCCGGATGCGCCTTTTCGATTTCATCGAACAGCACAACCGCATAAGGACGCCGGCGGACCTGTTCGGTAAGCTGCCCTCCTTCTTCATAGCCGACATAGCCCGGAGGCGCGCCAATCAGGCGCGCCACTGAATGCTTTTCCATGTACTCGGACATGTCAATGCGGAGCAGGGCATGCTCGTCATCGAACAGAAACTCGGCGAGAGCGCGGGCGAGTTCGGTCTTGCCGACTCCGGTGGGACCCAGAAAAATGAAAGATCCGATCGGACGCTTGGGATCGCTGAGGCCGGCCCGCGAGCGGCGAATGGCGTTGGCTACCCGCTCCAGCGCAGGATCCTGGCCGATGACGCGCTGCCGCAAGCGATCTTCCATGTTGACCAGCTTCTTGACTTCGCCTTCCAGCATCTTCGAGACCGGGATGCCGGTCCA
This sequence comes from Candidatus Sulfotelmatobacter sp., assembly GCA_052326105.1. Lineage (GTDB taxonomy): Bacteria > Acidobacteriota > Terriglobia > Terriglobales > Acidobacteriaceae > Sulfotelmatobacter. Next base: position 3,404 of record JBKQRC010000024.1, read on the forward strand.
CTTGGAGACGATGCGCGCGACGTCCTCTTCGTCAACTTCCTCCTTCAGCATGCGCTTGCCGCCCTGGGCCTCCATCTGCTTGCTGAGCTTGGCCAATTCATCTTCTGCCCGAGGGATTAGACCATACTGAATTTCAGATGCGCGTTGAAGATTTCCCCCGCGTGTCTCGGCTTGGTTTTCCGCTTTCAACTTTTCGATCTGCTCTTTGAGGGCGCGAACGCGGGCGATGAGATCTTTTTCTTTCTTCCAGTTGGCTTTCAAAGCGTTGGATTTCTCGCGAATCTCGGCCAGCTCTTTTTCGATAACGCCGAGCCGCTCGCGGGAGTTCGCGTCATCTTCTTTCTTCAGCGCCTGCTTCTCGATTTCCAGCTGCGTGGCTTTGCGTTCCAGTTGATCGATGTCGGTAGGCAGTGAATCGATCTGAATACGCAGCGATGCGGCCGCTTCGTCGATCAGATCGATGGCTTTGTCAGGCAGAAAGCGGTCGGAGATATATCGGTGCGAGAGCGTCGCCGCGGCCACGATCGCCGAATCTTTAATGCGCACGCCGTGATGCACTTCGTATTTTTCCTTGAGGCCGCGCAGGATGGCGATCGTGTCCTCGACATTCGGCTCGCCGACGAAAACGATCTGGAATCGCCGTTCGAGGGCAGCGTCTTTCTCAATGTACTTGCGATATTCGTTAAGCGTGGTGGCCCCGATGGCGCGCAGTTCGCCGCGGGCCAGCGCCGGCTTCAGCATGTTCGAAGCATCAATGGCGCCTTCCGCCGCGCCGGCGCCCACCAGCGTGTGGAGTTCGTCGATGAAAAGAACGACCTGGCCTTGCGAGTCTTCAATTTCCTTCAAAACGGCTTTGAGGCGGTCCTCGAATTCGCCGCGATATTTTGCGCCCGCCAGCATGGCTCCGAGATCGAGCGCGACTACACGCTTGTTCTTCAGAACTTCAGGCACGTCACCGGAAATAATGCGCTGGGCGAGGCCTTCAACGATGGCGGTCTTGCCGACGCCCGGCTCGCCGATGAGCACCGGATTATTTTTCGTGCGGCGGGAAAGCACCTGAACCACGCGGCGGATCTCTTCATCGCGTCCGATGACCGGATCGAGCTTGCCGCGGCGCGCCTGCTCGGTCAGGTCGCGGGCGTAGCGCTCCAGGGCCTGATATTTGGCTTCGGGATTCTGGTCGGTGACTTTTTGCGAGCCACGAACGGCCGTGAGAGCCTTCAGGATTGCCTCGTAGGTGGCGCCCTGGCGTTTCAAAATCTGCTGGGCCGCGTCCTGTTTGAGGTGCGTGATGGCGAGCAACAAGTGCTCGGTCGAGACGTATTCGTCCTTGAAATTGGAGGCTTCTTTGAAAGCCTGCTCCAGCAGCTTGTTGACCTGGTTCGAAAGCGTGGGCTGGGCCGCTTCACCCGCGACCTTGGGAAGCTTTTCCAGTTCCTTGTACACCTCGGCCAGTACCGCCTGCGGGCCAATCCCGATCTTTTCCAGCACCGGCGGGACGATGCCTTCTTTATCTTCGAGCAGGGCGGCCAGCAGGTGCGCGGGTAACAACTCGGGATTGCCATGCTCGGAGGCGATCTGGTTCGCCCGCTGTACCGCCTCCTGCGCTTTAACGGTGAATTTGTCCCAACGGATGGGCATGGGTTACTCCATTGTGTAATTTAGCAATTTGGCAATTGAGCAATTGAAAACCTGCGGAGTTCAACTTCGCGCTTGCCAGATTTCCGCATTATAAAATTAACGGGGGGCGGTTACCTCTGCCGCCTCCCGCTGGTTGTAGACTGCCGAGCTTCGCTCGACCGGACAGCCGAGGGCGGCTGTCCCCACATGAGCATCGCTGTTCACGCGGCCTTGCTGGGGCCCTTGCCTTCGAGGGTCTGCGCAGAAACCGGCTTTTCCGAGCCCACGCTGACTTTGATCTGCTTGGGCTTGGCTTCGGCCTTCTTGGGCAACGTGATCTGCAGTACGCCCTTGTCGTAGTTCGCCGAAATGTTCTCGGTGTCTACGGTCTGGGGCAGGGTGAAGGTGCGGGTGAAACTGCCGTACTGCCGCTCCACGCGGCGGTAATTCTCTTCTTTCTCTTCCTTTTCGATCTTGCGCTCGCCGTGCACGGTCAGAGTGTTGTTCTCCACCTGAACGTCAATGTCCTTCTCGTCGATTCCGGGCACTTCGATCTTCAGCGTGACCTGGTGCTCGTCTTCGTAGACGTCAACGGCGGGGGCGAAGGTGCTGGTGGTCAGGGACTCGTCCCGGCCCGATTCGCTGTAGGACTCGCGGAACACGCGGTTGATACGGTCCTGCAGAGTCGAGAACTCACGGAACGGCTCCCAACGGGTTAATACGGTCATGACTACATCCTCCTTCAGAATTTGTTTGGTCCAGGGGACCTCTTGATTTCGTGGCCAGCCTGGGAAAACGAGCCCTCAGGCTACGGCCACTTCATTAGACGCGTGGTTAGCGTGAAGGGAGCATAAAATATGCGTGTAATATAGTCATGTACAATAATAGCTTTTATTTTCATTAGTTTACGGACGCAACCACGCACTTCAGGTAGGCTGTTTCGGGGACATTGAGGAGGATGGGATGGTCTTTCGCCTGTCCGCGGACCTCGATCAGACGGAGAGTGCGGTGGGCGTCGAGGGCGGCATCGGCAAGCATTTCGAGGAGATTGGACAGGCTTATGTGATACGAGCATGAGCAGGTCACAAGGATACCGCCCGGACGAAGCATCTTGAGGGCGCGGAGGTTCAGTTCCTTATAGCCGCGGAGGGCAGCATCGAGGTCGCGCTTCGACTTGGCGAACGCTGGCGGGTCCAGAACGATCGTGTCGTAACGGCGGTTGGACGAGGCATAGTCCTTGAGCAGGTCGAAGGCGTTGGCCTCGATCCATTCAATCTCAGGCTGGCTCGGGTCGCGGCGGTTAAGGGCAGCGTTTCGCTCGGCGACCTCCAGGGCAGGACGAGAACTGTCAACTCCGGTGATCTGCGAGCAGTGCGGAGCCAGATGCAGGGCAAAGCCTCCCTGATAGCAGAAGACGTCGAGGGCCTCGCCGCGGGCGTATTGGGCAGCGGCGGCGTAGTTTTCGCGCTGGTCGAGGAAGGCTCCGGTTTTCTGGCCTTCCAGCGCGTCGTAAATGAAACGGACGCCATTCATCGCGAAGGTGGTGGAGGTTTTCTCACCTTGCAGCAGGCCGGAGGCGCGAGGCGGCAGGCTCTCCAGCTCGCGCACCCGGGGATCGACTCGCTCGATGATCGAAGCGGGGTTCAGGCGCTGGGTAAGTTCCGAGATGACAGTTTCACGAACCAAACTGGCGTCCATCGCCTGGGTCAGCATCTGGAGGGAAAGAATGTCGTTGTAGCGGTCCACGATCAGGCCGGGCAGAAAATCGGCTTCGCTGAAGACGACGCGGTAGGCGTCGGTATCCCGGAGGAGATTCTCGCGGTACGCGACCGCGGCGCCGATGCGCTGGCGCAGCAGAGCTGGGAAATCCGCAACCGGTTCGTGCGAGATCGTTTCCCCGGAGATCATGCGGATAGCGATTTGCGACGAACTGGAATAGAGAGCGGCACCGAGCGGCTTGCCGCGCTGGTCGGCGACGGCGACCAGAGAACCGGGGAGAACGCCGTCAGCGGAAACGATGTCGGAGCGGTAAACCCAGACGTGGCCAGCTTTCAGGCGGGAAGCTCCGCGAGGGGAGATTTTCACTGTAGGGGAAGCTGAGGAATCGGGAATCTGAGACATTCGGACATCTTAAACGCAGACGTCCTCCAGCATGCGGAATGAAAGCAGTCGAGCTGCGCTCGACCGGCGACGAATGCGTCCGTCGCTACATGTGCCGTTCTAGCTGGCGGCTTGCTCGGGGCTAACGGTCGCCGCTGGCGCTTCGTGCTTGGCCGAGGTGCGCGAGGTCATTTCGTAGCGGGCGGCTTCGAGGTCGGCCAGCAATGAGTCGAGGACGACCATGGGCAGTTCGGCTCCCCAGCCGTCGAGTTCCTCTTCGGTCCAGGCGCCGTTCAGGCGGATGGAGCCAGTGATGTCCTCCGGAAAGGCTAGCCGGTAGTCACCCTCACGAATCAGAACATCGCCGATCACGCGGCCGGTGTGAATCTCGTAAACCCGGCGGCTGGCCTGGGTTCCGGCGTTGGTCAAACATTGGTAAACTTCGCCGGCTTCCGCGAACTCGGCGCGGTAGTACCAGGCCTGGGGCGCGTCGATCTTGGGATGGTGACGCCGCGGATGGTGGACGGTTGGCTTCTGGTCAACCAGTTCATCGGCCGGATTCAAGTAAAGAACGCGCTGGCAGGAGTCGCAAAACACGATCTGCTGGCCGGAACGGACTTCGTTGTAGGTCTGAGGTCGCAGCATGACCTGGCAGGCCATGCATTTGTGATCGCGGACTTCCGAGATGCCGGTGCCGCGGAACTTAAAGACTCGTTCGTAATGGCGCAACAGGTCGGCGTCAATGCCGGCGCGAAGCTGGTCACGCTTGCCGCGCCATTCGGCGAGCAGTTTCTCGTCTTCGGCGGTGCGCTGGCGCGCTTGTTCTTTCTCTTTCTCGATTTCGGCGGCTTCCACCTTGAGTTCGACCTGCGCGGCCTTGACCTCATTGGCGCGGGTATCGGCGTCCACCATGAGTTCGAGAATCTTGTCCTCGGTGGAGGCGATCTCCTTTTCCGCAAACTGAATCTCGTGCAGCAGTGCCTTGTACTGATCGTTGGTCTTTACGTCGAGAGACTGGTCTCGATACTTGGAGATTTTGCTGCGAAGGTCAGTGATGGAGGTCTCATGCTTGCGGCGGGCAGCCTCGTCGGCCTTGACCGCGGCCTGGGCCTTTTCCAGTTGGGCCTTGGTACCGGCAAGCTGCTGTTCGATGGCGGCGACGCGTTTGGGAAGTTCGGCGATCTCATCCTGCAGGCGACGGACTTCCTTGTCCGCATCTTGCAGTTTCAGCAGGTTTTCGATGTCAGGAAGCATCCGTCATTGTGTCTGCGTTGATTCTAACATGCGGCGGACCGCGGATTTCTGGGTCCCGCCGAAGATGGCGGTCAAGGTACGTTCTGCTGAGGAGGAGAAATAAACCACGAGAGACACGAACTCACACGAAGGAAGGGGTGATCTCTCAGTTTGCAGAAACAACTGTGTGGGGACAGCCGCCCCCGGCTGTCCGGTCGAGCGAAGCTCGACAGCTCAGTCCGGTATGAACCGCCAAACTGAGACGCTGCGGGAGGAGACCGCCGTGAGAGCCGCAAAGGGGCCGGTGTACACTCTTTCCTTCGCACTGTAACTATTCCTTGCCTGTGAGGTCGCTTCGTGAAAAGACGGGTTTTTCTCGTTGCTTGTTTTGCGCTCCTTGCCCTCGTTTTCGGCCCTGTCGTTTCGGCGCCAGCGCATGCTCAGACTGCGCCCCCCAAGCCGCTCACCATTGAAGCGATCTATCAGCCCGGAGGACTGGCAGGACGCGGTCCGGAGACCTTGGAGTGGAGCCCGGACGGCACCAAGCTCTCGTTCGTGCAACGCGATTCAAGGGGGGAGAATGGCGAACTCTGGTACGTGGATGTGGCCACCGGCGAAAAGAAGGTGCTGGTCAGCGCCGAGAAACTGGCATCCCTGGCCCCCGACGTCAACAAGGTGACAAATGAGCGCGAGAAGGAACGGCTGACCCGCTATCACGTGGCGGCGTACCTGTGGGCGCCTGATTCGAAGCACCTGCTTTTCGACTCTGAAGGCCAGCTCTGGCTCTACGATCTCGGAACCGCGACCGCCGTGCAGTTCACTTCCGCGCCCGATCCGAGCGGGGATCCCAAGTTTTCACCCGATGGCAGCCATGTGGCCTGCGTCCGCAAACACAACCTGTATGTCCGGCCAGTGAGCGGCAACGGCGAAAGGCAGCTCACCAAAGACACCGGCGACAACCTGTTCAACGGCGACATTGACTGGGTCTATGCGGAAGAGTTGGAGGTGCGCAGCAACTATTTTTGGTCGCCCGATAGCAAGGAGATTGTCTTTCTGCACATGGACGAAACCAGGGTCCCTGCCTATCCCATCACCGACTGGACGCCGACGCACCCCAGCGTGGATCAGGAGAAATATCCGAAAGTTGGCGATCCGAATCCGGTGGTGAAGCTGGGGGTGGTGGATGCCGACAAGGGAAAAGTCCGCTGGATTTCTCTGAGTAGCGACAGCGACGAAGATACCTACATTCCGCGGTTCGGCTGGGCTGGCGATGGAGTGATCTGGGCGGAAGTGCTGAACCGCACTCAGGACAAGATGGACCTCTATTTCGCAGATGCGAGATCGGGGAAATCGCGCATCGTGCTGACTGAGACTACGCCGGGGGCGTGGATCGATTTTGAGCATGTGGAGGCGCGCTTTCTGCCCTCCAGCGGCCAGTTCCTGTGGCCCAGCTGGCGCGATGGGAACATGCATCTTTATCTCTACAGCTTTGACAAACAGAATCCGCTGGGCGCGGACGCCAGGCTGGAGCGGCAGCTGACGCAGGGCGATTTCGAAGTGGAGGGAATCGAAGGCGTGGACGAGGCCGCGGGCACGGTGTTCTTCGAAGCCGATAAGGGTGATCCGCGGGAAGAGCACATCTACTCCGTGAAAATGGACGGCTCAGACTTCAACAATCTCACGCCGGAGGAAGGTATTCACCACGGGAACTTCAGCGATGACGGCAAGCATTATACGCATATGTATTCCGGGCCCCACAGAGCGCCCACGCTGACTCTCTGTGCCGTCGAGGGAGCCTGCAAGCCCGTGTGGGAGGCGCACGATGAAATTGCAGAGTACGGCCTGCGTTCGCCCAAGTACCTGGAGTTCAAGGCGGATGATGGAACGCCTCTATACGGGCGATTGTTGCTGCCGCCAGGAGAGGGCATCGTCCAGACGACCATCGTGGACCGGAAAGAACTCCCTGGCGGCATGGTCCAGGAGGCTCATCGCGTGCGTACGATTCCCCTGATTGTGAGCATCTATGGGGGGCCGGGTGTGCAGGAAGTCAGGAAGAGCACGCCCGACGCCTTCGACGAAATCATGGCGCGCAAGGGCTTCGCTATCTTCTCGCTGGACAATCGCGGAGCCGCCGGGCGGGATCGCAAGTTCCAGACGGCGGTCCGGCACGAACTGGGGGCGGTCGAACTGAAAGATCAGCTCACGGCGCTGGATCAATTGCTGGCCCAGTATCCGCAACTCGACAAGGATCGCATCGGCATTTGGGGCTGGTCCTATGGCGGGTTCATGACGCTCTATGCCATGACGCACTCGGACCGCTTTCGCGCGGGCGTATCCGTAGCTCCAGTGACCGAGTGGCAGAACTACGACTCGATCTACACCGAGCGCTACATGGGAATGCTCAAGGACAATAAGCAAGGCTACGACGAGTCGGACGTGACGAAATCCGCCGGCCAGCTGCACGGGGCGCTGCTGCTGGTGCACGGCACCGGCGACGACAACGTGCATTTCCAGAACAGCGTCCAGATGGTAGATGCGCTGATCAAGGCCGGGAAGCAGTTCCGGCTGATGATCTATCCCAACAAAACCCACAGCATCGCCGGGAAAGATGCGCGCGTGCACCTGTTCACGATGATTACGGAACATTTCGAGCGCGAGTTGAAGTAAATCAGTTGCCAGAATACGAAAATGACAATCTTCACGGAAATACACGAACTGAGGGTAATCGGCTCAAAGGCAGAATTTCGAGAGCTGAAGCGCAAGCTTTTGGAAGCTATTTCACGCGGTTCGGTCGAACAGATAGCAGTAACGAAACCTAGTAGACTCTCGCCCAACGAAGAATGGTGTCGGGACAAGGAAACCGGCGAGATATACTCACTCGTTCTGCCGGGCGAGCGTGGAGGTTGGTGGGATCGAGTCGACCCTAAGGACCTTTGCGCGCCAGAGGAAAAAGTCAACTGAACCGATCCCCCGCGGGAGGGATCGTGCTCGTGGCTAGCGATTAGTGTTCAGTGAAGATCGGAATCTTCCGGCGGCTTCGGTGAATCCGGAGCCGCTTTATTTGTGTCTGCCGGAACCTTTGCGCGGAGTTTCCTTGGCGGAACTCTCTTTCGAGGAGGTTTCCTTCGACGAACTCTCTTTCGACGAGCTGTCTTTCGAGCCGCTCTCGGACTTGCCTTTTTCTTCCTTCTTATCTTTCGACGAGGAATCGCCGCTGCCGGAGGATCCCGGCGCGTGCGACTTCTTCGCGTAGTCGGTCACGTACCAGCCGGAACCTTTGAACTGCACCGCCGGAGCGGAGATCATCTGCTCTACCTGGCCGCCGCAATCGGGGCACTTCTTGACCATCTTGTCCGAGAACTTCTGGATTTTTTCGAAGCGGTGGCCGCACTTCTTACACTGATATTCGTAAAGTGGCATGAGTGTCAGACGGTTGTGAGGGACAACCCTGTTTCATATTGATTCTAGGGGCCCGGCGGCGATTGCGTCAATTTTGCCGCCCCACGGAAATGCTGGTTAGACGATGAGTCGTGTCCCTACCGGTCCTGCCGCAGCGCGATCGCTGAGGTGCAACCCGCGCAGGGATCGTTCTTGATGTAGCGGTAGAAGCGGGGCTGACCTCGCGCGATCCAGTAGCGGGAGCGGTAGTCGTCGGTCCCGGGCCCTCGTGTCAGGAAGCTGAAGAAGACATGCTGCGAAGGCTGGACCACAATCCCCGCATGCCCCGGCCACACGATCACGTCGCCAGGTTGCGGCTTTGAGACACGGCGAAATCCTTCCACACCGTCGTAGAGGTCGTCCGAGCTGGCATAGACGTAAGGGAAGCCCGCGCGCTGGTAAATCTCATGAACCAGATGAGAACAATCGTGGGCCGAATCGCGCCGCACCTTGGAGTGGAGCGCCACAGCAACCACAGACTGCCCGTCGTGGCGAGTGAGCGTCTTTCGGGTGTGGCTCTGGTTGGCGGTCGCTCGCGGCGCGCTGCTGTCTTGCGGCGTCTGCTGCGCTGACAAGACACACAGAGCCAGGCTGCAAAAAACTGCCACTGCCGCCGCCTTCACCGTACTCCGCATGGTTCCAAGTTTGATGCGAAAATCGGCGGCGCGGGTAGTTACGGTAGTGCAACGCCGGATCGGCGGTCGGCCGAGGCCGCAACTGTTGTCCCAGCAGGCGCTTGGGCGCGGAGTTACGCCAAGCAGCGTGAATGGCCTTGCGCAGGATTTCTCTCTTCGCGACTTTGAGGATCACGCTGGTGGCGCCGCGTCGTCCCCACGCTCCTTTTATCGGAATAAACACGTCGGGATAGTCTTTGGAAAAGTAATGCTGCGCTTCGGGCGAGAGCTTGACCATGCCGCGGGTCTTGTCGGGATAGCCGAGCGTGGCAAAGATTTTTCCTGCCACCCGAAAATCAGGATGGTCCATGTGAACGCGCTCTTCGGTCTCGGGCAGCGAGAGAGCGATCTGGCGGAAATCCTTAGCGGTCATGGGCGGTCTCGAAAAAACGGTATCTTCCGTAGCATAAACCCGTACCACAAACCGCGAGAGGCCTGGAACGTTACGGACGCGCCAGGCAGCGATTCGTATCAGGGCATCGCTTCAGCGATGCCGAAGGATGAGTCAGGATGGAGAACGGCTTCAGCCGCTGGCTCTTGCCCACGGTCGCAGCGGCTAAAGCCGGAGCGTGCTTCGCCCCTTTCGGCATGCCTGAAGGCATGCCCTGATACGAATCCTTGTCTCTCTCCGGTGCTAGACTTCCAGCCATGAAGGATGCAGGCCCGGCCCTCTACCTGGTCGCCACGCCGATCGGCAATCTCGAGGACATCACGCTGCGGGCGCTGCGCGTGCTCAAAGAAGTGGATGTGATCGCCTGCGAAGACACGCGGCAGACGCAGAAACTGCTCAATCATTACGCGATCGCGACCCGCACCACCAGCTATCACGAGCACAACGAGATGACCCGGGCGGCCGAGCTGGTCAAGCAGTTGCAGGAGGGCGCGTGCGTCGCGCTGGTCACCGACGCGGGCATGCCCGGGATTTCCGATCCGGGGTATCGGCTGATCACGCTGGCCATCCGGCATCACGTGCCGGTGGTGCCGGTGCCGGGCGCGTCGGCATTTCTGGCGGCGCTGGTGGCGAGCGGCCTCCCCACGGATTCGTTTCGCTTCAGCGGATTTCTGCCGGCCAAGCGCGGAGAGCGGCGGGCGTTGCTGGACGCGATCAGGGATTCTCCGCGGACCCAGGTGTTCTACGAGGCTCCGCACCGCATTGTCGAGACGCTGACCGACGTTGTCGAAGTTCTCGGCCACGCCCGGCATGTGGTGATCGCGCGCGAAGTGACCAAGCTGCACGAAGAGTTTCTGCGCGGCCGCGCCGGCGAAGTGCTGGAGAACCTGAAGGCGCGAGAAGCAGTGAAAGGCGAGATCACCCTGCTGATCGGCAAGGCCGAGGAAGGCGATGCTCGCGGAGGGGCGGACGCTGTGGGGACGGGCACTCTTGCCCGTCCCAGCGTGCGCGAGCGCGTGGCTCAGATCATGGCCGAAGAGAAGATCGACGAAAAGGCCGCGCTGAAGAAGGTGGCGAAGGAGCGGGGAGTGTCTAAGAGCGAGGTGTATCGAGAGTGGCAGAGGGAGAAATAGCAACGTCGGGGTTCTCTTTAGAGCTCTGCAGCTTCCTTCTCTAAACGCGATGCTTCGTCATTCTGCCTGAGCGCTGCCTTCAGTTTTGCATACTCCAGCAAGGTGCTTTTCAACCGGGCGGTGTAATTGTCTTTCATGCTGGGCAGGCTCACTATTGCTGCCTTGAAAATTGTGACGGCGCGGGAGTAGTAGATGTCGGACTGAGACAGGTTACCCACAGTTGCGTAAGCGCGGGCAAGGCTCGCGTTCTCAGATGCGAAATCGGCGTCGCTATCGCTGTGTTCGTAAGGCCTTCTGATCTCGACAGCTTTCTCGTACAGCGGTACCGACTCGGCGTATCTGTGCTGTAGAAAAAGGGCATGTCCGAGAAACACTCTGGCGTCACTTCTCTCCAAAATTCTGTTGTCCGGAAGCTGATCCGAAAGCGTCAGCGTTTCCCTGCACTTCTGTTCTGCATCCGTACCCTTTCCTTGTTTGACTAGGTCGTAGCAGCTTCGGAATGCCGGATAGTAGTCCTTCAGTGCTTTCGCCTGGGACTCCGAATACTGGGGGCTGGCGACCGTCCACTCCACTCTGGTTGTGACTAAGATTGGTTGCCCGTCTTTCAGGAATGGCGTGTACTCCCACTTCTTGACAGCCTCAACGAACGCCGGTGCCAACATAGGGTGACCACTTACCACACTGACCGAGCTGACCTTGCCAGTGCGATCAATAACGATATCCAGAACGACAGTGCCGCCAACCCCGACGGCCTTGGCCAACGGCGGAACAGCGGGATCAACCTTCTTCGTCAAATTGCGGCCTGCGACGTCCGGCTCAATCCGCTCAGGCTTGTCTTCCGCAACGGAGATAGCGCATGCCGCAAGCGCCAGGCAAAGAGCAAGCTTCACACGGCCGAGGACATATCAGAACCTTCCTCTAGCTTCGATGTCGAGCTGCGCTCGACCGGACAGCCGAGGGCGGCTGTCCCCACATGGGCATTGCTACTTCCCTGCCAGTTCCTTCTTCACCATCTCACTCACCATCTTCCCGTCCACCCTGGTTCCCGCGGCGGAGAACCTGGCCATGGCATTCTTCATGACCGTTCCCATCTCTTTCATGGTGGGCGCGCCCATTTCGGCGATGACGGCTTTCACTCCGGCGGCGACGTCGGCTTCGCTGGCGGCCTTGGGCAGGAAAGCCTCGATCAGGACGATTTCGGCGGCTTCCTTGTCGGCCATTTCCTGGCGTCCGCCCTTGGTGAACTGCTCGACCGACTCTTTGCGCTGCTTGATCAGTGTGGCCAGCACGGCCTGCGATTCCTTTTCGTCGAGCGGGGACATCTTCTCGACTTCGCGAAGCTTCAGCGCGGTTTTGACCATGCGCAGCGCGGAGAGGCGGGGTTCGTCCTTCGCCTTCATGGCGGCGACGATGTCTTTCTGAATTTGTTCGACTAAGCTCATGTGGGGATTATAGATGGGAGCGCCTCGCCTCAGGGGCTGAAGCCCGTAGAGAAAACTGGGAGCTGATCGCAGCGCTGGAAACGCTGCGCCACCCAAAGGCTGTAGCACCCGCGAGTTGGGCCAAAGAGATCAGGACGCCGCGACCGCAAAGAGTCAGGCGACGGTGTGGCCGCTGGTACCGGGCATGCGAGCTGTGACCTCCATCACGGCGGCGAGCAGGGACAAGACGTAATCTGCGTGCATGTCGCGACACTTGGGGAAAGTTCGCCGCATAGATCATGCATCCCCCCACGATAGAGCGCAGGAGAAGTTGAACATGCGAGTTCTGATTGTCCATGCCAGCCGTTACGGTAGCACGCAAGGCATTGCGGAGCGCATTGCCACCACCCTGAGTCAGCACGGCATCGAGACCACTGTGAAGCCGGTACGGGATGCCGGCGATCCCTCACAATACGATGCCGTCGTGATTGGAAGCGCCACTTACTATTTCCACTGGATGAAGAAGGCCTCCGCGTTCGTGCACCGCAACCGCGTCGCGCTCGCCGAGAGGCCGGTGTGGCTGTTCAGCAGCGGTCCCCTCGGCACGAAGACCACGGATGCTCAGGGCCGCGATCTCCTCACAGTTACGGTGCCCAGGGAGATCGCTGAGTTCACCGAGGCCATTCACCCCCGCGACCATCGCGTGTTTTTCGGCGCCTTGCACCGTAACAAGCTGGGGTTCACACACGGACTCGTCTTCAAGCTGTTTACTAAAGCTGACGATCCGCTTCTTCCCGATGGTGACTTCCGCGACTGGAACGACATTGACGCCTGGGCTGCCAAGATCGCCGAGTCGCTGAAAGCTTCCACCGAGGTTGCCGCGCCCTCCGCACATAAAACTGAAGTACCGGCGTAGCCCTTAAGAACGTTCGAGAACCAGGCCCCGGGTGCCTCGCGGGGCAAGCTTCCGGTACACTAACAGACTATCTCCTGCTCGTTAAGGATTCTGGCTATGTTACACAAGAACCGTCTTTTTACTCCCGGGCCAACGCCGCTGCTGCCGGCGGCGCAGACGGCCATGGCTTCATTCACGGCGCATCACCGCACAGCCGATTTTAAGGCATTGTTTCAGCGCGTACTCGGAGACATGAAGGAATTCATCGGCACGAAGAACGACGTTCTCGTGCTGGCCTGTTCCGGCACCGGTGTGATGGAGGCGGCGGTTTCGAATCTGACCTCGCCGGGCGATAAAGTTCTGGTGCTGACGGCGGGGAAATTCGGCGAGCGCTGGACGGGGCTGGCCAAGGCGTTTGGGTGCAACCCAGACGCGCTGAGCGCTCCCTATGGCGAGACGTTTTCGCTCGACGACGTCCGGGCCCGGTTGAAGCCCGACGTGCGGGCCGTGTTTGTGCAGGCGACCGAAAGCTCCACCGGAGTGCGCCACGACATCGAGGGCATCGCAAAAATCGTGCGGGCTCAGGGCGGGGCTTCAGGCGTGGTTTCAGAAAACGAAACGCTGCTGGTGGTGGACGCGATCACCGGCCTGGGCACGACCCATCTCGACGTGGACGGCTGGGGGGTGGACGTGATCATCGGCGGATCGCAGAAGGCGCTGATGATGCCTCCCGGGCTGGCCTATTGTGCAGTGAGCGAGCGCGCCTGGAAGCGGATGGATACGACGACTTCGCCCAGATATTACTTCGATCTGCGCAAAGAGCGGAAATCGGCCGCCAAAGGCGAGACCGCTTACACTCCGGCGACTTCGCTGTTTGCCGCGCTGGGCGCGGCTCTGGAATTCGTGCGTTCCATGGGAAAGGGCAATCTTGCCCAGGGACGCGAAGAGTTGGTCAACAACGCCGAGTACTGTGCCGAGATGACGCGCGCGGGGGCGAAGGCTCTGGGATTAAAGCTCTATACTTCTTCTCCTGCGGCCGCGCTGACCGCGATTTGCGCGCCGGACGGGCTCGACTCGGGAAAGATCGTGAAGGAATTTCGCGAGTCTTTCGACGCCGTGGTGGCCAACGGCCAGGGCGAGATGAAGGGAAAGATCTTCCGCATCGCGCACATTGGCTATTACGATTACCTCGACACCATCGGCATTCTGGGCGCGCTCGAACACGTGCTGGCGCGCGTGACCGACAAGAAAGTCGCCTATGGCGCGGCTGTCAAGGCGGCGCAGGAAGTCTATGCCCGTATCGCCGAGGCCGCGCTGGCCGTCCGCTGAGCGGGCCGGGATTTCGTTCAGGGCGTGGGGCAAAGAATGGGGCATCCATCCATCCAAATTATGAGGATCGGTTGATGAGGAGGTTCATTATGCGGCCGATGCGGGGTTGGTGACGGTGACTTGCACCATGCCGGCCTTCATAATGGCGGAGGCCGGGATCATCGCTTCGAGCTTGGAAGAGCTCACCACGGTCGTGGGCTCGCCCGCACTGTTGAAATAGACGATTGCATTTGCGGCAAAGTTGGTCCCATCGACTTCGAGCTGAAACTGAGCGCCGCCGGCGGTCGCATCGGCCGGGTTCAGCTGTGAAATAGCCGGCATGGTCGTCTCCATTGTGAGAGTGTAGAAATTCAGCCGGGCCTGACGTGTCAGGGCGCTGTCACTTTTCTGTCAATGTCTTGGCTGCAAGGCAAGGTTTCTAAAATGTCGCTTGCGCAAAAGTCTGGGTAAAGGATTGACCATTTCGTGAAAATTATCGTGGCGGAAAAAATTTCGGCATCGGCAATCGCGCACCTGCGAGAGCCGGGTTGGACCGTTCTCACCGCGGATCAGCTCGAAGGCACGCTGGCCGAACATCTGGAGTCGGCTGACGCGCTGATCGTGCGCTCGGCAGTGCAAGCCGACGCCACCCTGCTGGCTCATGCCAAAAAACTGCGCGTGATCGGGCGGGCCGGCGTCGGCGTGGACAACATTGACTTGGAAGCGGCCACCCATAAAGGCATCGCGGTGATGAATACGCCGGGCGCCAACGCTGTGGCGGTCGCCGAGCAGACGCTGGGGATGATGTTGGCCATGGCCCGCCATCTGTGCCGTGCCGACTCGCTCACCCACGCGGGCAAGTGGGAGAAAAAATCGCTGCAGGGGACCGAGTTGCGTGCGAAAACGCTGGGCATCATCGGGCTGGGACGCGTCGGCCTGGAAGTGGCGCGGCGGGCGCGGGCCTTCGGTATGGAACTGGTGGCCCACGATCCCTTCGTGTCGGTCGCGGTGGCCAAGGAGCAGGAGATTCGGCTGGCCGGACTCGATGAGCTTTACGCTGTCGCGGATTACATCACGTTGCATGTTGGGCTGACGCCGCAGACTGTGGGGATGATCAATGCGGTATCCATCGCAAAGATGAAGAGAGGCGTGCGGCTGGTGAATTGCGCCCGTGGCGAACTGGTGAATGAAGCCGATCTGGCTCAGGCATTGAAGCAGGGCCACGTGGCGTCCGCGGCGCTCGACGTCTTTGCCGAAGAGCCTCCCAGAAATTCGCCCTTGCTCGCGCTCGACAACGTTGTGCTCACGCCGCACGTCGGCGGATCCACACAGGAGGCGCAGGAAGCCGTGGGGGTACAGATCGCGCAGCAGGTGAAGGAGTATCTGCAACACGGCGTAATTCAGAATGCGGTGAACGTTCCCTCGGTCTCGGCCGAAGAGTATGCAGCGATGCAACCCTACATCGTGCTGGCGGAACGCATGGGAGCGTTTCTGGCGCAAGTGTCCGAAGGGACGATCGAGGAAATCTCCATCCGCTACAGCGGTCACATCGCCGAGTGGAAGACAGACCTGATTCGCAACGGGGCGATCAAGGGAATTCTGAACCAGGCGCTGGAGGAGAAAGCGAACCTGGTGAACGCGGCCACCATTGCCGCCGCGCGCGGGCTGCGGGTGCATGAGTCACCCCAGACAAAGTCGTCCACCGGCGGGGCGGGCAGTGTGCTCTCCATTTTTCTGAAAAGCTCGACGGAAGAACACATGGTGAAGGGAGCTGTCTTGCACGGGAGCGCGCCCCGGTTGCTCCATGTGGACGGCATTGATGTGGAAGCTCCGCTCGAGCGCAACCTGATCTACTTGCGGAACCGCGACGTTCCCGGCGTGATCGGCAAGGTGGGGACGATTCTGGGCGAGGAATCCATCAACATCGCCGATTTCTCGCTGGGTCGGCGAAGCGCCGATAAAGACTCCGACCAGCCGCGCGAAGCCATCGCCGTGGTCCACGTGGACGGAAGCGTGCCGCCAGAAGTACTGGCGAAGCTCCGCCAGATTCCAGCCGTGCACACCGCCAAAGCCGTGCGGCTGTTCTGAAGATTTCCGAGTTCTTTCTTTTTGTGACTGGCGCGTATGCTCAAGCTCCTGCGGCCGGCGCCAGCGGTCAGCCGGCAAAAGCCAAGGTAGTCTTCTACTACAGCAGACCAGTGCCCATCAAAGATTGCATGGAGCAGGTGGGCATTCAGATTGACGGCGCCACCGTGCACCAGATTTTTCAATGGCACATCTGGCAAACCGACGTCCCAGCGGGAGTTCACGTCTTCAGCGATGACAGCCACAAAGATAAAGGCCTAACCAGCACTCTGGCACCAGGTCAAACCTACTATTACGAACTTCGGTTCTGGAAAGGGTGGGGTATTCCCAAGTGCGATAACTTCTGGGCCAAAGTCGAGGAGATGAAGCCCAGGGAGACTCAGAAGGCCAGCACGCTGCTCGGGAAACCAGGAGTTGATGAGACCGCGCCGACCGCGGCGGCCACAGCAGCGGCGGCTGTGCCCGCGCCGGAGACCGTGAAAACCACGGGGCAAAAACTGCTGATTGAATCTGTGCCGGACAGGGCTGATATCGAAGTGGATGGTAGTTTCCGCGGAAACACCCCGTCCGCAGTTGAGCTCGCCCCCGGCGACCATACGGTTGTCGTAACTAAGGTGGGCTATAAGCCCTACCAGCGGACCATCAAGCTGGCTGGCGGCGACGTGAAGCTGAGCCCGGAACTGGAGAAAGCCCAGTAATCGAAGAAGTCAGATTTAAGATTGCAGATTTTCAGATTGCGGATCCAGACAGCCAGACTGCTGAAATCTGCAATCTGACTTCTGCATTCTGACTTCGGCTACGATTCGGTTCCGTCCCGCTGCAGCTTGCGGCTTTCCGCCAGCAGGGCCATGGAATGCATCACGTTCTGCAGCGTGACGATGCCGACCAGGCGCTGGTCCTCGACCACGGGAATAATGCTGGAATTACGGGTCGTGAGTTTGCGGAAGGCTGAACTGAGTGACTCCTGCCGCACCGAGACCTCGAAAATCTTGTTCATCACCGCCTGCACGTAGCCGTTACCTTCGGCACGCAGCGCGTCAAGGATGCGCTGCCGCGAAATCACTCCCACCATATCGCTGCCCCGAACCACGGGAAAATCGTCCTGGAGGGAGTGAACCGCTTTCTCCAGCGCATCCTCCAAAGTGTCAGCCGGTGAGAGCGTGGCGAAGTCGGTCAGCATCACTTCCTCCAGGCGGACGTTATCCAGCACCGACTGGAATACCAGCGCGCGCTCTTCCAGTTGAGCCGCGAAGAATACGATCACTCCCACCATCGTGAGCCAGATGTCGCTGAAGGGGCCGGCAAAGATGAGCACCATCGCGATCGCGGTGCTGATGGAAACGGCGCGCCGGGTCGCTGCGGACAGTTCGAGCGTGCGGGAAAACACGGCCCGCAAAATTCGTCCGCCATCGAGCGGATAGGCGGGGATGAGATTCAGAATGGCCAGATAAAGGTTGGCCCCCACCAGGCTGCGAGGCAAATTGGCAGCCTGCAGGAGAGGCCACTTCCACAGCTCGATGCCGCGTCCCGATGCAGTGACGGCCGCGATTGTGAACCCGGCCAGGGCGAGGTTCACCAGTGGTCCGACCAGGGCAAGACGAATTTCCCGCTTCCAGAACGGCGTGGCCGGTTGCGCCTTTTCGCCCCGCGGTTCATCGTAGAGCGTAACCCCGGTGAGCGGTAGCAGGATCACCGCTTTCGGGATCAGACCAAAGCGCCGGGCGGCGAGTATGTGCCCCCACTCATGAGCCCCCACACAAGCCAGAATGATGCCCGCAAGAGCGAGATCCCGAGTGCCGTTGGCATTGTGATGCGCATTGTAGTCGGTCCAGAAAATGAACATCGGCAGGAGGAAGAACGTCAGGTGCAGGCGCACATCTACGCCGAACAAGCGTCCCACCGGGATGGACCAGCTTCGCATAAGGGGTTAGCTGCTTTTATTCTACATGGATGGATATATTAGTTCGGTGACCGGAGGTTCAGAGCCATGCGGGTGATCGCCGGGAAATACCGGAGCCGGCCGCTGCGCTCACTGCGCGGGATGGACATTCGCCCCACCTCGGACCGCCTGCGCGAAACGCTGTTCAATGTGCTGACCTCGGGGAATCCAGCGGCGCTCGAGGGCAGCGTGTGGCTCGATTTGTTCGCCGGTACGGGCGCCGTGGGGATCGAGGCTCTCAGCCGGGGAGCGAGGCAGGTGTGTTTTGTCGAGTCGTCGGCGGCAGCGGCCAACGTGATCCGGCACAACTTGCAGAGCCTCGACATTGACAGCGGGTTCAAGCTTTATCAGGAGGAATTGCCGCGGGCGTTCTGGCGCATGGAGCGGGAGCATGTCGCGGCCGACGTGGTGTTCATTGACCCACCGTACCGGATGAAAGAAGCCTACCGCGAAACCCTGCGCGCCCTGGCAGAATCGCCGGTGCTGTGGGCGATGTCCATGGTTATTGCCGAGCACGAAAAAAAGTTTGATCCGGGAGAGGAGTTCGGCCCCCTGCGCCGCTTTCGCAAGTTAGTGCAGGGTGACGCGGCGCTGAGTTTCTACCGCAGGGCGAGCGCGGCAGATGTACGAAACTAACCGACTGCTGATTAAACTCGACCTCGTTTTGAAAGGGCGCGGCTTCAGCCGCACCGATGGGGCCACAAATAATGCAGGCTTTAGCCCCTGAGGGCTGGTCGTTGAGTGGCCAGCGCATTTGTGAAACTGACTCTAAGATTCCCACGAAGCGCTACATGATCAAGTCGTCCGGCCGGCGCATGATGGGGTGCTGCATCTCTTCCAGATCGTTTTTCACCATGTTCAATCCGTAGACGCAGCCTTCGAAGTTATGCGCCAGGCTGGCGAACAGCGGCGCGACCTTCGCATACTCGAAATGCTCGAACTTGGAGACGATGTAATAGCTTTCCTTTCCCGCTTTAATCCACTCGACAAAATTCTCCAGGCGCTGACGGCGCAGCCGCAAATGATTGATGCTTTCCGGGAACATGCCGGCGAAGAATAGTGTGTAGTCCCCGATGTGCTTGCGTACCTGCCGCTCGCGATCGAACGACGGCGCCGGTCCATAGACCGGATCCGATTCCAATAGCATTTCCCCGACGTCGGCCAGCGGACGGTTCGAGGCGTCGCGGACTTTGTGGAGCTGATCGGACTCGCAGAACTCCGCCAGCAGGTGTGAGACATACGCCACAATCTGGGGATCGCGAATGCCGATCTCATGAGCGTAGTGCCGTCCCACCAGGTCCTGAAACAACTGCGTCAGCGGATGCGATTCCGGAATCATGCTCTCAAACCTCTGACCTCGGCCTCATGCGCGGCGTTCAGCCGCTTGCGGACTAGATACATCACTTCGGTGCGCCCGCGCAAGTGACTTTTGTTTATCGGCGCGATTCATTTCGCTAATCAGATAGAACACCTCGCTCGCTGCCGAGTTGCCGCTGCTTTTTTGTTGGCACTGACGCGTCGCGGCTGCTAATCGAGCGGCCTGAACGCGCGTAAGCGCCTCATTTCATTCCATCGATCCCACGCTCGGTGCCCTATGCAAAACCAACCGCCGGCCTACCCTGTAGAATCATCCGCCACGGAGGAATCACATGGAACGACGGAACATTGCCAGCGGCACGCCATGGGAGCCCGTTGTCGGTTACTCTCGTGCGGTGAAGATCGGGATTCAGGTCCATGTCTCGGGCACAACGGCGACAGGACCGGATGGGAAGATTGTCGGCATCGGGGACGTCTATGCGCAGGCGGTGCAGACGTTGAAGAACATCGAGAGCGCGTTGCACAAGGCGGGTGCCAGCCTCAAGGACGTAGTACGCACGCGGATGTACGTCACCAACATTGCAGAGTGGGAGAAGGTCGGCAAAGCGCACGGCGAATTCTTCCGCGACATTCGTCCCGCGACTTCCATGGTCCAGGTCAGCGCTCTGATTTCTCCCGAGATTCTCGTGGAAATTGAGGCCGACGCGGTGGTGGAGGCATAGGGGTTAGGTCTAAGGTCTTGGGTCTCAGATCCGATGTTCGGTGTAAAAGACAAGTCGGGCTAAGATCGAACACCCAGAACCTAGAACCTAAGACCTAAGCCTAACGCCGTGCACGTGGCTGTCCTCATCCTTCTCACTAAGGCGGCATCCTGCGCAAATTCCCTTGACATCCGTTTCGCCGCGGTCATAATGCCTCAATCCACTTCGGTCGGTCGGCCCCAGAACGCAGCGGGCCGAAGGAGGCATTTATGAGCGTTCTGGAACTTTGTGGGCGGGAGATTGCCGCGGTGGGGCTGGACGCCAGCGTGGCCGACGCGATTCACAAGATGCTCGACCACCACGTGGGGGCGGTAGCGGTGGTGGACAGTGACTTCCGGGTGGCGGGGATGTTCACTGAGCGCGACGTTCTGCGGAGATTATCGCTGAGCCATTTGGATCCGCAAACCACTCCGGTGCGCGAGTTGATGACCACATCCGTGGAGATGGCCACGCGGAGCACTGGGGCAGGGGAAGCTTTGACCATCATGCTGGAGCGGCACTTCCGTCATCTGCCCGTGGCCGACGATAACGGCAAGTTGCTGGGAATTCTCTCCATCCGCAATCTGCTGGAGTGGCGCGTGGACGACCTCAGCCGGGAGTTGGAGTCGCTCGAGCAATATGTCTCCAATGACGGGCCCGGAGGCTAGAGTCCTTCTGCGTCCCTTCGGGAACTCGATGGCCCCGCTTGTTCCGCCTTTCTAAGGTGATAGTATGGGTTCGTTTCCGTGTTCCTTATCAGCTTCCAGTTTCTGATGCTACAAGCACTTCCTGGCCTGGACAGACCAATCTTGAACTCCGTTACTGTTATCAATCGAAAATCGAGGAAAAAGAATGATCAAAAGAGCTAAGAGTGTAGCGCTTGCAATTGCTGTGGTCTGCATGGGCGTGCAGTTAATGGCGCAGACGTCCCCGCACGTGGTGGTGCATGCGGGACATCTACTCGACGTGAAGAGCGGCAAGGTCCTGGCTGATCAGATGCTGGTGATCGAGGACGGAAAGATCGTCAGCACGGGCGCGGCGGGGGAGACGAAAGTTCCCGCCGATGCGGTGCGGATCGAACTGCCCAACGCGACCGTTCTACCCGGGCTGATCGACGCGCACACGCATCTGACCATGGATCCGAAGTTCGGCTACGACCGGCTGGCAATTTCCGTGCCGCGGGAAGCGCTGATCGGCGCCAAGAATGCGCGCGTAACTCTGCTGGCCGGATTCACCACGGTACGGAACGTTCATGCCGACGGCTACAGCGATGTCGCATTGCGAGACGCCATCAACGCGGGCGACGTGCCCGGGCCGCGGATGCTGGTCAGCGGGCCGGCACTCGGCATCACGGGTGGACATTGCGACAACAACATGCTGCCTTTCGAGTATCACGCCGTGGGCGATGGCGTTGCAGACGGCATCGCCGAGGTGCAGCACAAGGTGCGCCAGAACATCAAGTACGGCGCCGATCTCATCAAGATATGTGCGACCGGCGGCGTGCTGTCTCTGGGAGACAATCCGCAGGCCTCGCAATTCACATTGGAGGAGATGAAAGCCATTGTGGCCGACGCGCACCGATTGGGCCGGAAAGTGGCGGCCCACGCCCACGGAGCGGAAGGAATCCGCTGGGCGGCTGAGGCGGGCGTCGATTCGATCGAACACGGGTCTTACATTGACGATGCCGCGATTGCTGTCATGAAGGAGAAAGGGACGTATCTGGTGCCGACGCTCTACCTGGGCGACTGGATGATTGATAACGCGGGACTGACTCACCTGCCGCCGCCGCTTCTGGCCAAGGCACAACAAGTGATTCCAGCGGCCCGCAAGAACGTTGCCCACGCGTTCGCCAGCGGAGTGAAAGTGGCCTTCGGTACGGATGCCGCCGTGTATCCGCATGGAATGAATGCGCACGAATTCGCTGTCATGGTGAAGCTCGGGCTGACCCCGCTGCAGGCGATCCAGGCAGCAACCATCAATGCCGCGGACTTGCTGGGATGGTCCGGCAAGGTGGGGACTCTGGACCCGGGGGCGTGGGCGGACATGGTTGCGGTGGATGGCGATCCGCTCAAAGACGTCACTACTCTGGAGCGAGTGAAATTTGTGATGAAGGGCGGCGAGGTGGTGAAGAACGAATACGGGAAGTGAAATGTCTCAGCCCCGCGCCGAAGGGACCAGTGGCTGGTCAGTCGTCAGTGATCAGCCGTCAGTGCCGGGAGAGGGTTTCACAAATCGGTTTGAGTAGAGCAGGGCTCCAGCTTCCAGAACCTACGAACTTCCTCCGCGTACTCCGCGTCCTCTGCGGTTTAAGATTTTTGTCTATTCCAACTTTGCGACCTGCTCCGTGACCCAATCCGTCCAGAACGCGGTTGCTCCGCTGGATAGCAGCGGCGCTTTGCCCTCCACTGCATCCACAAAGTTCTCGATCATGGGATAGTGCAGGTTGGCGTGAGCAGGAAGATTCTCGCGTCCGCCGGGATAGACCAGATCGGGACCGTTCAGCGGAGATAGTTCCATCTCGCCGTCGGTGCCGCGGATGCGGCATTCGTCGCGGCTGACTCTGGAATGCCAGCGCACATCGACAACGCCGCGCACTCCGCCCGCGTATTCGATCATCACGGTCGCGTTGTCTTCCACCGCATAGTGGTGCACTACCTTCGAGAGCTGTCCCGTAGCGCGCAAGGGCTGTCCGAAAAGAAAATTGAGAACGTCAATGCGGTGAGAGGCGATGTCGAACAGCGGTCCGCCTCCGGCCTTCGCGGGATCCACCAGCCAACTGCGGCTGCCTTGTCCATCGAACCAGGCATGGCAGGTGAGTTCGGCGAGCATGGGCATGCCGATGGCTCCGGCTTCGAGCAGTTCCTTCGCTCGCTGAACTTTGGGGTAAGTTCGGCGATAGTAGGCCACGCCGAAAGTCTTTCCGCTCCTGTCGGCAGCCTGCATCATGGTGCGAGCTTCGGCCCCATTCATCGCCATCGGCTTCTCGCACAAAACATGCTTGCCCGCCTGGAGTGACGCAATGGTCTCGGGAGCATGCAGGAATACCGGCGTGCCCACGTAGACGGCGTCCACCGCGGGATCAGACAGCGCTGTGCCGAGGTTGGTCCAAACCCGCGTGTTGTAGCGCGCCGCTTTTGCGGGATCGCGAGTGACGACCCCGTAAAGCGAGCTGCGAGCTTCGGCCAGGATGGCAGGAATGACGCGGCGAGTCGTGATGTCGCCGATGCCGACGACGATCCAGTTGTGAGCGGCAGGTTGCAAAGTGGCAAAGTTTCAAGGTTTCAAAGTTGCAGCGTGAAGTCACCGTTTCTTTTTCCTAGAAACGTTGAAACTTTGCAGCCTTGAAACCTGCCTTAAGACAAAATTCAAAGGCCGGCGCTGGCCGGCCTTTGAGGTCAAGCGAAATCCGAAACTACTTCTTGGGGGCGATCGCGTCCTTGGCGGCCTTGGCCACGCGGAACTTCACCACGGTCTTGGCCTTGATCTGGATCGGTTCGCCGGTCTGCGGGTTGCGTCCGACGCGAGCCTTGCGGTGCGCCTTCACCAGGCGGCCCAGGCCGGGCACCACGAATACGCCGTTCTTCTTGGTTTCTTTGATAGCGGTGTCAGCCAGATGCTCGAGAAACGCCGCCGCGGTTTTGTTGGGAAGCTCGGTTTTCTCGGCCAGATGCCGAATAAGCTGAGTCTTGGTCATGCCAGCTGCCATTACTTCCTCCTCGCAAGAATCGATTTAATACCAGCGGGGCCTATCTTATACCCGCCGCCCTGTGGAAAACACCATATTTTATGCGGGTTTCCCATTTCCTGAGTGTCCGAGAGGGCATTTTTACAGGGGTTCGAAGAAGAATGCAGAACGCAGATTTCAGATTGCAGATTTGAACCCCGGCGCTCAGGGTTTCAATCCGCACTCTGAAATGGGCAGTCTGCACTCTTCAATCGGCCATCATTTCCGCCTCGGTGGTGGAATCTCGTTACAAGATGCCATAATGCTCCGAGGAGCCAACGATTGAGTTGCGCGATCTGTGAAACCCGCAAGGAGAAACGTTTCTGCCCCGCCGTTCATGGGCGCATCTGCCCGCAGTGTTGCGGCGAGCAGCGCGAGGTCACGCTCGATTGTCCCGGCGACTGCCCCTATCTGGCGCAGGCCCGCGAGCACGAAAAACCGCGCCCGGCGGACCAGATTGATCCGGCCGGATTGTTTCTGCAGGTCGAACTTCCCGATCAGTTCATGTATGAGAAGGAACATCTGCTCATGGGCCTGACCTACGCGCTGGCCAAGGCTGCGCGCGCCGATCGCAGCCTGAACGATCAGGACTTGATCGCCGCAATCTCCGTCCTGGCAACGAGCTACGAACGCCGGGTCAACTCGGGCCTGCACTACGAGCAGCCGCTGACCAGCGAATCGCGGCGGAAGGCTGCGATCGAGATCGAAAACATGGTCAAGGAGTACCGCGAGGCCGAGCAGAAGCATATGGGCTACTCCAGCCTGCGGGAGTCGGATGTGCTGAAGGCTCTCGTTTTTCTGCTGCGGCTGGCGCATGGCAGGACGTCAGGGCGGCCCAAGTCTCGGGCCTTCGTGGAATTTCTGTTTGCCCAGTTTCCGGAGAAAGAACCAGCCGTGGTCACGCCCCAGGAAGCCGGCAGCCGGATCATTCTGCCGTAAAATAGCGCCGCCATCCCGGCGGCTGTCGCGGGGGCGTCTCGCCCCCGAAGGGAATCCCACCACTCTAAGGGTGTTCTGTCCGGTCAGAGATGCCTCTGCAACCGTGGAAGAGCGGCGGTTTTAGCGCCGCGTACCCGCCCTTAGTATCGAGGCCTTTTACCTGCGGTGGACCCTACTGCCGCAATCCCATCCAGTTTTCCGAGACCACCAGCGAGTTGCCGGGGTTCTGCGGATCGTACTTCACCGAAGTGTGCAGGCCCAGCCGGCAGGAGTGAAGATTGATCCAGTGGCGCAGGTAGGTCACGTCCTGCGAACACTCGTAGGAGACGCCGGCCACGTCATACTTGTAGATGAGCATCACGGCGGCGTGATGGTTGCTGGCGGCGGGTAGTTCCTGCACGTCAATCACGGTGCCGTCGGTGATGCGGCCGGCGCCCTGAAGCCAGGCGCGGCGCTCGCGCTCCAGATCGGCAGCCGTCCGGGGCTTACGCCGCAGCAGCGCGTACGCTCCCACCAGGGCGACGCCGCCCGCTGCTACCAGTCCATACAGTCGAAGTGAGTCCATACCCGGGTTGAAATCGGGCGGGCGCCCGACTCTTTAATCAGCATAAGCGGAAAGCCGGCCGCGCGGAAGTGGTTGCGAGGTTACGGAGGTTCCAGGGGCTGTGCAAAACGTCGAAGTGCGGCGGCGGCCTACTTGCTCTGGCTGCAAACGCTCTTGCTGGCCATATCCGCGAAGCCGCCCTCGAGGCCTTTGCCGAACTGGTCGTCGCGGCTCGCTTTCTTGCTGACGACGCAGCGTCCGCTGCGATCTCGCGTGTAGAACCATTCAGAGGTGGGGGAGGCGGCGCCGTTCGAGCAGTTGAAACGCACGCGGGCGCGCATCTCGACAAACGGCCCGCCTTGCGGCAGCTTGGCCGGTTCTTTGTATTCGACACGGACCAACGCGACGCGCTGATTGCTCTTCAGCACCCGAATGGAGCTGACGGAGACGGTATCGCCGGCTTCGGTTTGTCCTATGGTGCGCCAGTCTCCGGCGGCCAAGACCGCCAGGCTGACGACCAGCACCGGGGCCAGCACGACTACGGCGAAGATGAGGAGGGCCTTTTTCAACCCGGGCTTTCCCAAGCACTTATTGCAGCCCATAACTTTGGGCTAAAAGAACGATTTTGTCAAACTGGAAAGGCGCCCGCGAGGTGGGGGTTGAGGGATTCGTATCAGGGCATGCCTTTCAGGCATGCCGCAAGCGCACGAGCCCCGCAAGTCCGGCTTCAGCCGCCGCGGGCGCACGGCAAAGGCCAGCGGCTAAAGCCGTTAGCATCCCGCGCCACGGGCGGCATCGCTGAAGCGATGCCCTGATACGAATCGCTATTCCCCAACCCGCACCCCTGCCCCTGGCTCCGTTCCCCGCTTCCAATCAACAATCAAAAATCAACAATCGAGAATTCCCGTCGTGCTAATGTGGTTGGGCAGAAACGAGAACTCATGGAAACGCTCTACTCCACCATGCTGCAATCTCCCGTGGGGCCTTTGTTTTTGGCCGCATCGGGGAAGGGTCTGGTCGCCCTGGAGTTCGACGCGCGGCTGCCCGGACAGCAGACGATTCGTCCCAACCCGCGCGATCTGCGCGCCGAGAGTGCGGATACAAAGAACGAGCGCTCTGAGACCGGGGGCATTCACTTCAAGGAATCCCGCGACGCGATGTGGCCCTACGTCGCGGAACTGGAGGAGTATTTCGCCGGCCAGCGCCGCAAATTCAGCTTCGCTCTGGATCTGCGCGGGACGGATTTTCAGCTGGCCTGCTGGCGCGCGCTGCTGGCGATTCCGTACGGCGAAACCCGCAGCTATGCGGATATTGCCCGAGCCGTCGGCAACCCTAAAGGATTCCGCGCCGTGGGCATGGCCAACAACCGCAACCCGGTAGCCATCGCCATTCCCTGCCATCGCGTGATCGCGTCCAATGGGACGCTGTGCGGTTACGGCGGCGGGCTCGACGTGAAACGCAAGTTGCTGGAACTGGAAGGCGCGGTGACCGGAAAGTTGGTCGCGTAGGAATTGCTGATTGTTGATTGAAAAGCCTGAGCGCCGGTTCAAAAGTGACATATCTGAGAGGGAGGCGGTTAATAAAGCCAACGGAGAGGATCATGTTGCACGGTAGGTGTTGGATTATTGCTGTCGTGCTTGCGATTTCGGGTTCCGCCCATGCAACCGAATGCCCGCCTGAGGGGAAACCGGGGATCTGGTCGGCAACCGCCACCTATCTTTGCTCGCACACTACTGGCAAAGCCTCGCCGCAGGATCTCGCTCGCGATGTGAGGGGCTACTCCCCTGATCGCCGGAAGGCAGTTCATGTCGTGAATGATCGGTGGGTCGTCGAGATTGACGGCAGGGATGTGGGTCCTGGACCCGAGAATAACTACGTTTCTTACTATCCAGCCGAACTGTCGTGGGCTCCTGACAGCAGAGCGTTCTACCTGACGCAGAGCGATGCAACCAGTGAAATTGATGGTTTTCACACCGAGGCGTACCGCGTGAACGAACAGGGCGTAGAACAGCTACCGAACTTGGACCGAACCGTACATGAGCAGCTTGATCACCGCCACGATTGCCTGCAGTCCTTCCAGGGTAAGAGATATAACGAAAATCGCTCGAATGTTGCGGGGCTTGGGTGGGTGGACGGATCAGACCGAATTCTCCTTGTAACCGAGATCGTTCCCGACAGCGATTGCGGTCCCAGAGGATATTTCGGTGGCTATCTACTGTCCACTACCGATGGGCGGGTTCTTCACGCGTACAGCCCGCATGAGTTGGCTGAGCATTGGGGTACAGTTCTGGGCGCACGGCTGAAGGGGGGACTACGCGGACTTGAGCCCTCGGGAAAGGGCTACCAAGCCGTAGATGTCGCGGAGGAATTCACGCAGGTTTGTTTTTCATTCAACAATCAACAATCAAAAATCAACAATTCCTCCTAGCCCAAGGCGCATCTTTGACGACTCAACCCAAATCCTCCACGCTGCGCAAGGCGGGGCTGTTCCACCTCGTCTTCGTAATGTTCTCCTACACCACGGGCGGGCCCTTCGGGCTCGAAGACATGGTCACGACCTCCGGGCCGGGGATGACGCTGCTTTACCTTCTGCTCCTGCCGTTGTTCTGGTGCATCCCCGTCTCGCTGGTGTCGGCGGAACTGACCACGGCCATGCCGGTGGAAGGCGGCTTCTATCGCTGGACTCGCGCCGCGTTCGGCGACTTCTGGGGATTCCTTGCGGGATGGTGGAACTGGACGGCGTCGTTTCTGCTGGGCGGGGCCTATGCCGTACTGTTCACCGATTATCTTGTCTACTACTTCCCCAGGATGACGTGGTGGGAGCACTACCTGATTTCCGTGGCGCTGATCGCGCTGCTCACGTGGATCAACGTGCGCGGCATTCAGGCAGTGGGACAGGTTGCGACCGCGCTGGAGATATTCATCTTTGTACCGGTCGCGACGATGATCGTCATCGCGCTGGCGCACTGGCATCACAATCCGTTCACGCCGTGGATGGTGCCGCATCAGCCGACCTTCAAGGTCTTCGGCGTGGGACTGGCGCTGGGGTTGTGGCTGTATTCGGGATATGAACAGCTCTCAACCGTGGCCGAAGAAGTCGAGAACCCGCAGTGGGCTTATCCGCGCGCTCTGGCACTAGTGGTGCCGCTTTCGATAGCGGCGTATTTCTTGCCGGCCTTCGCGGGGCTGGCGTCGGCGGGTAACTGGGAGAAGTGGCACACTGGATTTTTCTCCGATGCGGCGAAAATAATCGGCGGGCCGTGGCTGGGCACGTGGATGACGCTGGCTGCGATGGTGGGCTTCGTAGCGCTGCTTAACAGCACGATCCTGACCACGACCCGCATGCCGTTTGCCATGGCCGAAGACGGATATCTGCCGCAACTGCTGACCCGCAGGCACATCCGTTACGGGACGCCGTGGCTGGCGATCGTAGTGTCGGCAGTGATCTACAGCCTGCTGGCGTGGCAGAACCTGGCGCAATTGATTTCGGTGTACATCTGGCTGCGCTCGGCGACCACGGTGCTCACGGTGTTGTCAGCCTGGAAATTGCGGCGCACCCAGCCGGAGCTGAATCGTTCGTTCACTATTCCCGGCGGGCGCGCGGGATTGCTTTACGTGGTGGGCGCGCCCGTGGTGATGGCAATCCTCGCCCTGCTCGGCAGCGACCGGTTCGGCCTGATCGGCGGCGCGGTCGCGATGGCGCTGGGGCCGGCGGTGTACCTCGCAGCGCGACGTCGTACGATTTGAAGACTTCCCCGTAAGTCTTGTCATCCTGAGGCCCGCCTTCTTTGCGGGCCGAAGGAACTATGCAATCCGCCGGGAGATTACAAAGGTCCTTCGCCTCGCTCAGGATGACAGGGCACCTTGGGGATCGGTGCTGTGATGGTTTCGAAGACCGGGTTAACGATTTACGACTCAGCTCACCCAATCCAGGAACTTGTACCACGCGCCGGCGAGCGGCAGGAACCACGGCTTGCCGTTATACAGGCCTAAAGGCGCGCCGGGGAACGGGATGCCGACAAACGGATTTTCCGGTTTATCTCCTGCAATCATTTCGGCGATCTTCTGGCCCTGATACGTGGCCATCGCGACGCCGTGTCCGGCGTAGCCAAGCGCGTAGTACATGCCGTCAATCTGGCCGGCGTGGGGCATGATGTCAAAGGCGAAGTCGAGCGTGCCTCCCCAGACGTAGTCAATTTTGGCGTCGGCAAGTTGCGGGTAGACGCCGGTCATGCCGCGGCGCAGGATTCCAGCGCTGCGGCGCACCGTCTGATCGTTCTCCGGAAAAAATGCCGCGCGCCCGCCGAACAGCATGCGCCGGTCCTGTGTGAGACGGTAATAGTAGAGATAGTTCTTGGAGTCGTAGATCATGCGGTTGCGCGGGCTGAGTTCCTGCGCCAGCTTTTCCGGCAGGACTTCCGTGGCGATAATGAACGAGCCGATGGGAATGATTTTTTTCTGCAGAGCGGGGGTTGCCCTGCCCGTGTATCCGCTGGTAGCGACGAAAACTTCGTGCGCCCAGAGCGGACCACGCGAAGTCGAGAGTCTCCATCCAGCTTCACCCTGGCGCGAGTCGCGGTGGATGATTTCAACGCGAGCATGCTCGAAAATTCCGGCGCCCGCTTTCATTGCTGCGAGCGCCAGTCCGGCAACGTAGCGGGCAGGATTGCAGCCGGCGCTGACTTCGTCCACCATGCCGCCGTAATAAATGTTTGAGCCGATCTCCGCACTTAGTTCGTGTTTCGGCACCACGCGCAACGTGTGGTTGAACTCGCGGGCGATGACGTCGGCCTGGCGGGCGTAATCGTCGAAATGCTTCTGCTTGCAGGCGACCTCGAGATGACCGCAGCGGGAAAAATCACAATCAATGCCTTCCTCGCGGACGATTTGTTCCACGCAATCCATGGAAGCCAGCGAAGCCGCATACATGCGCTGCGTCAGTTCGCGTCCGTACCTGGAGATCAGCTTATTGACGCCCAGTTTCATGCCTGTGAGCACCATGCCTCCATTGCGGGAACTGGCGCCCCATCCGATCGTTTCCGATTCGAGCACGGCGACCTTCGCGCCGCGTTTGGCGAGCGTGCGAGCTGCGGAGAGGCCAGTAAATCCGGCTCCGATCACGGCCACGTCCACGACTTCCGGCAAAGGAAGGGAGGCGTCCGTGGCGGGGAATTCTACGGTGGTAAGCCAGTAATTGTGTTCTTTCAGGGCCATCGAGATCCCATTATCGACTAAACCCTTAACCGCAAGAGGCACAGAGGGATACAGAATCCAACGGCCGTCGACCGAGCATTGTAGCGCGGGTGCGCACGGCGGTACATGTACGAGCGGCGAAGCCAGAGCGGCCAATCGGCCACCTCGGTAACTTGCTGCTGTTACTGGCTCCTCCTACTCTGGAGTGGAATGGGCCTCCGCTGCCTCTTGTTCTCTTCGGACCAGCCAACCGCTGCGCTGATCTGCCAGGTATTGGCAGGTCTTAGCGTGGAGGCAGAGTCCTGCTCCGAGGGTCCAGCGGCCGTCGAAAAAGTCATCCAGCAGTCTTTCCAGATCGTCATCATTGACTGGGATATGCAGCCCGAGGCCGGCCTGCTCCTGACCACGGCGCGCGAGCGCAAAGCCGCCGAACGGCCGCTCACGCTGGCCATCGTCAGTGACGATGTGAGCGTGCCGAAGGCACTGCAGGCGGGCGCAAACTCGATTTTGCGCAAGCCCGTTCTGCTGAACCAGGCCCAGGATACGCTGAAAACGGCGCGCGACCTGCTCCGGGCGAGGGAGTCAGCAGCCGCGGCGGCAGCAGCGGCCGCAAGCGCGTCCGCGCGACCCGCCTATCTGGAACAGACAGGCGAAGCCCATCTGCGGGCTGGAGAGTTCCTGCAATCCACCGCTCCGGCTCCCGGAGCTCAGTTTGTGGTGGAGTCGGAAACGCAGAAGGCCCTCCATCAACAGGCAACGGAACAATTAAGTCAATTGAAGGAGTTGGAGCCGATGGCGGGCTCAGTGCAGGCAGAGCCGGCTCCCCCTCCGCCGCCCCAGCCCGACGAACCGCGTGGTCTGGCGTGGTACCTGAACCGGAAGGCGGCAACGATGCCCCCGGTACCGCCTCCCGAGGCAGCAACTCCCGCCCCCGCGCCGGGGAAACCCGAACTGATCGGATTCGATCAGACACCTTCGCATGTCCCGGCGCCTGCGGTGAGCCCGGCCCCAGAGCCGGAACCGGGCCCGGAACCTGCCCCCGAACCAGTTCCGCAGCCGCAGCACGACGCCCACGAGCAGAAGGAGGAAGCACAACTTTTTGCCTATATCACGGATGGGCATGAAGAGTCTGAAGAGAAGGACCGCCCACGTTTCCTCCCGGGGAAGAGAGCGATCGTGGGAGCACTGGTGCTGGCCGGCTGTGCGATTGCGGTCGCGCCACAAGCGCCTTGGCATCCCGAGGTGCGAAAGGTTTGGACTCGTGGGCAGCAGACCGTCCACGCCTGGCTCAACCCGCAATTGGTCACACCGGTACAAGCCCCAGCTTCTCACGAAGACTTCGGACGGCCGGGCGACGAGTACAAGCTGCCGGTAGCCGAGAGTATTCCCGATGCCACCACGGATCCGTCGCAGATTCGTGTAGTTCCGGTGGTTGATCCGACGAAGAAACCCAACAGCCAAGGAACGGACGGCGATCAGACTGCCGCACCAGCGGAAGGTACAGGAACGAATCCGGGCGATCAGCCCCAGGCTCCCGCGACCCAGACTCAGGCGCCCCAGAGTCAGGGAACTCCGCCGGTTCAGCCCATATCTGGAACGGCCCCACCAGCCGGCGGACCGGCCACCGGCGGAACTGCTTCCCCGGCCTCGAGCGCCGCCGCTGCTGCTGCCGACCAACTGCGCGCTGACACGGTGGCGGCCGCTTCCTCGACGCCCCCTCCGGTCGCTCCGGTTCCGACGCAGCCCGCGCCCCCGATGAGTCCGCTGCCGCATTCCGTGTCGACACCCGCGACCACTCCTGCCGGAATCCCCTCCAGCTTGAAGTCGGCCATCGCCTCGATGACGCCTGAGGCCAGCGGCAACAAGCCGGTGGAGGCCGCGCTGCCTTCGATTGAGCCCGTAGACATTCCCGAAGATACGGCGCGGGGACTTCTCACCGATCAGCCCGCGCCCGCTTATCCGGCCAGCGCCAAGGGTCAGCAGGGGACGGTGGTTTTGCAAGTCCTGATTGGCCGCGATGGCACGGTGCAGGATGCCAAGTTCCTGCAGGGTTCGCTGGCGTTTGCCCGCACCGCCATTGACGCCGCCAAGCAGTGGAAGTTCAAGCCCTACATGATGAACGGGCGGGCAGCGTCAACGCAAACCAAGCTGACGATTAGTTTCAAACCGCCGTCATAGTCGATTTTGGGGTGGCGCAGCGCTTCAAGCGCTGCGATCTGGGATCTGTTTTCAAGTAGGGGCTTCAGCCGATGAGGCACATCCGGGGCCTAAAAGCCTATTCCTTCTGCCACCTTAGCCGTAGGCCAGGAAGGCCCTGCGCCACCCAAAATCAGGTGCGACATTGAGTTTTTCAGCAGTGTGTCCAAGCCCAAGGCAGGCCCCGCGTTACCGACGAGGCTCAAATGGGGCAGCCGGAGGATGGCAAGCCGCATCTATGGATATATAATGCAAGGAGTTTCTCAGGAAGTACCTCCTTCCAGAAGACGGCCAAACTGATGTCCATGAAAATCAAAGCTGCGATTCTCGTTACCTCCTTTGCCGTATTACTGTTTGTCGTCGTGGGTTCGCTGGGCGGCGTGCACGCGTCCTCGAACGACGGCTCTTACCACCAACTTCAGGTCTACAGCGAAGTGCTCGAGCGCGTGCAGAACGAGTACGTCGAGGAGCCGAACATTCCGAAGGTTACGGATGGGGCGCTGCACGGCCTTCTGGAGTCCCTGGATTCGAATTCCAGCTACATGTCGGCGGATGCCTACAAGGCGTACAAAGAGCACCAGACCGTGGCCAAGGGTGGAATCGGGGCCGTGATCTCAAAGCGCTTTGGATATGCGGACGTGGTTTCGGTGTTGCCGGGCTCGGCCGCGGAGAAGGCGGGGATTGAGCCGACCGACATTTTTGAGTCCATTGAAGGGCAGAGCACGCGGGAGATGTCGCTGCCCGAGATTCGCAACCTGCTGGCCGGCACGCCGGGGTCGAATGTGAATGTGGCCGTCGTGCGGGCGCGCCGGGCAGAGCCGCAGAAGGTCGTAATCACGCGCGAGGTGGAAGTCGTTCCTGCGGTTACCGACAAAATGATGGAAGATGGCATTGGATATCTCAAAGCCGCGGCGTTGACCCGGGGCAAGGCGCAGGAGATTGCGTCCAGGATCAACGCGCTTCAGAAAATGGGGGCGAAGAAGATTCTGCTGGATCTCCGCGATTGTGCCGAGGGAGATGAAGCCGAGGGCGTCGCGGTCGCGAACCTGTTTCTCAATCACGGGACCATCACTTATCTGCAAGGGCAGAAATATCCGCGGGAAGCGTTCAATGCCGATCCGGCGAAAGCGATCACTACCCTGCCGGTCGCGGTCCTGGTCAATAAAGCCACCGCGGGACCGGCCGAGATTGTAGCGGCTGCGATCCTGGAGAATGCGCGCGGCGATGTGGTTGGCGACAAGACGTTCGGCGATGGTTCGGTGCAGAAAACGATTGACCTGCCCGATGGCGGCGCCCTGATTCTCTCGGTCGCGAAGTACTACTCGCCCAGCGGGAAGGCCATTCAGGACGAAGCCATCACACCCAATGTGCTGGTAGCGGACGCCGAGGACTCCGTCATTCCCGAAGATGAGGAACAGCCCGCCGCTCCCGAGCAGGAAGCCAAGCCCAAGAACACGGTGGATGATCAGTTGAACAAAGCCGTGGAAGTACTGAAGAGCCGCAACAGCTAGGGTAGGGGCCCCTGAGGCTGAAACCGGGACCGCATCGCGCGCCAAACGGCGCGCGATTTTCTTTTGTTAGGGAGGCAATGCTGCTGTATGAGAAGAACGATTCGTATCAGGGCATGCCTTTCGGGCATGCCGTAGCCGCACGCCAACGCAGGTCCGGCTTCAGCCGCTGCGCTCGTCGCGGGCAAACCACGCGGCTAAAGCCGTGGGAGGTTCGGCCTCCTGACGGCGCCGCTTCAAGCGGTGTTCTGATACGAATCGTTCTCCAACGGGCCAGTACCTGCCCGGCGCAGTGCGAGGCGGCTCGCCCGAAGTGCTATCCTGACCTCGACCGCTCATGATGTCCCTGTACGAAAATCTTCCATCGGTCGAGATCGGCGGGCGCAAGCTCGTGGGGCGTGTCCTGTTTGGGCTGCTGGTGCTGGTTTCGGCGCTGGTGGGAGCAACCGCCGGCCTGCTGCTGGTTTACACCACCGACCTTCCGCAGGTGGATGCGCTCGAAGCCTACCGCCCCAGTTCGATCACCGAAATCTACGACGATCACGGGCGCGTGGTGGGCTCGTTCGCGCTGCAGAGGCGGGTGGTGGCCAGCTACGACGACTTTCCGCCGGTACTGCGCGACGCGCTGGTTTCGATCGAAGACAAGGATTTCTACCGGCACTCCGGCGTCAACTTCTGGCGCATCATCGGCGCCGCGTACCGCGACATTGAGTCGGGCGGAAAGGTGCAGGGCGCGTCCACTCTCACCATGCAACTGGCGCGCAATCTTTTTCTGTCGCCCGACCGGTCATTCCATCGCAAGGTGCAGGAAACGATGCTCGCGATCCAGATCGAGCGCCACTTCACCAAGCCCCAGATCTTCACCCTCTATGCCAACCAGATATTTCTCGGCCATGGCGTGTACGGGTTTGAAGCCGCGTCGGAATTCTATTTCAGCAAGCCGGCGAAGCAACTGACCCTGGAAGAAGCGACTTTGCTGGCCGGTTTACCCAAGGGGCCGGCCGTATATTCGCCGATCAACCATCCGGACCGGGCGCAGAAGCGGCGCAATCTGGTGATCAACGCCATGCTGGAAGACGGCAAGATCACGGCCGCGCAGGCCGCTGCAGCGCGATCGGCGCCGGTCGTGCTGCGTCTGGCGCACGATCCGAATTCGCTGGCGCCCTACTTTGTGGAGGAGATTCGCCGCTACCTCGAAAACAAGTACGGAGCCGACCAGGTGCATGAGGGCGGTCTGAAAGTCTTCACCTCGCTCGATGTAGACCTGCAGAATGCCGCGAACCTGGCCGTCCTCGACGGATTAGCGGCGTATGAACGGCGGCACGGATGGAAGGGAGCTCTGGAGAACGTTGTGGCAGAGGGAGTGGTCCTCGACAAGTATTCCCACCCCGACTGGGACGATGAACCGGAAGTCGGCGCATATTTCCACGCGCTGGTGACGGCTGCCGGAACCGGAATCGCCACCTTGAGATTCGGCCGTTATACCGCGGCTCTGGGACAGGCCGACGTCGCCTGGACTGGGCAGAAGCTGGCCAACATTCTGAAGGCGGGCGACCTCTGTTACGTGAAGATTCTTGCGCTGGGTGCGAACGGCGCCGCGCGGGTGAGCCTGGAGCAGGATTCCGGCGCACAAGGCGCTCTACTGGCCATTGACAATGCCAGCGGCGGGATCAAGGCGCTGGTGGGCGGGCGCGATTTCAACGACTCCAAGTTCGACCGCGCCACGCAGGCCTTGCGCCAGGTCGGCTCGTCGTTCAAGCCCTATGTGTACACGACCGTGATCGACGAAGGGGCCAGTCCCGACGACACCATTCTGGATGAGCCCATCAGCTTTGAAACTCCTACCGGCCCTTATGTGCCTCACAACTATGACGAGAAATTTGAAGGCATCATTACGCTGCGGCGGGCCCTGGCGCAGTCGCGCAACATTCCCGCGCTTAAGCTGGCAGACAAAGTTGGGATCAAGAGCGTGATTGACTACGCCGAGCGTTTTGGCGTCACCTCCAGGCTTCCGCCGTATTTGCCGGTGGCGCTGGGATCGGCGGAGATTACTTTGCTGGAGCAGACGTCGGCCTATAGCGTCTTCCCCAACGATGGCGTGCGCGTGACCCCGCGCTACATCACCCGCGTGACCGACTACGAAGGGCGCGTGCTGGAAGAAGATTTTCCTGAAGTGAAGGATGTGGTCAGCGAGCGCACGGCGCGTATCATGACCTCGATGTTGCGTGAAGTGGTGCTGCACGGCACGGCAATCGGGGCGGCGAGGATGCCGTTTCCGGTGGCGGGCAAGACCGGCACGACCAACGACTTTACCGATGCCTGGTTCGTGGGATTTTCCCCGACCATGACCTGCGGAGTGTGGGTCGGCTATGACGAGAAGAAATCTCTGGGCGCAAAGGAGACAGGTGCGCGCGCGGCCCTGCCGATCTGGATGAACTTCATGACCGCGGCGATGGCAGGGAAAGATGCGGGAGATTTCCAACCGCCGCCCACCACGCCGCACGCCGCGCAGAAGGTCGATACGCCGGACACCGCGCCGGCGACGGAAGAAGCGCACTAAACGACAATTCTTCTCCGCGGATTTACGCGGATATTCGCGGATCAAGGCGGCGAATCCGGATCACGCCAAGGGTTACAGCCGGTTGGTGGGACTATGAATCGTATTCTTGCGCTTTTCGTGATTTTGTTGGCAATCCTTACTTCAAGTGCACTCTGTGGCGATGACCCGACAATGGCGGTTGAACTGGCGCCGCATACGCGGGAGAATTCGGGCGACGGAAGTTCTCTCCGCAGGTTTCTTGAGACCTACCTGGGAACCCCTGCTCCGAGCGCAGAGAGCGGGTATCGCTTGGCATTCGTTGATCTGAGGGATGATGGGAGTAAGGAAGCTGTCGTCTACATTACGGATAGTGATGGGTGTGGCAGCGGTGGTTGCACGACCTTGATATTGGCCCCCAAGGGTTCAACGTTTGAGGTTGTTACGAAGGTCACGATTATGCGCCCTCCAATCCGCGTCTTGGAGACCAAAACGAACGGCTGGCACGATCTCAGCGTTGTCGTAGCGGGCGGAGGTGTTTTAAGCGCCTACGAGGCTAAGCTTTCGTTTGACGGCACCACGTACCCGACCAATCCATCCACGCCTCCCGCGACTCGGCTTTTGGAGACGGCGCCGGGCAAGGTTGTAATAGCCGCTCTTCTTCCATCGCGGAGGCCGCTTTCGGCCCAAGGCCCCAAAGCTGCCATCAAGCAGGTTCTTCGCACGCAGCAGGACGCTTGGAATCGTCACGACCTCGACGCCTTCATGGCGGGGTACTGGAATTCCGCGGAGCTGACGTTCTTCTCGGGCGGAACGGAGCGACGCGGTTGGCAGGAGACGATGGATCGCTACAAGGCGACCTATCAGAGCCCCGGCCATGAAATGGGCAAGCTGGAGTTCGCGAACTTGCGCGTCGAGATGCTGGGACAGGACGCAGCATTCGTGCGAGGCGAGTTTCACCTGACCATGCCGGACGGGAAGACTCCGCATGGATTGTTCACGCTGGTGTTTCGCAAGTTTCCGGACGGCTGGAAGATCGTGCACGACCACACCTCGGCGGCGGAATAGCTGCGAGCTTGGAGCTGCGAGGCTTGAGTCTAGAATTCGTGACTCATGGCTCGCAGCTCAGGGCTATGCGCGCCCCGTGCCCTTGTCCATGGCCTCGTTGGCCAGACGGTCGGCTTCCTGATTGTGCTCGCGCAGAGCGTGGCCGATGGAAAACCAGTCGAGTTGGGCAATCAATTCGTTGGCACGCGCGTGCAAGTCCCGCAGCGTGGCGTTCTTCACTTTGTAAATGCCTTTGATCTGGCGCACGAGCAGTTCCGAGTCGCTGATGAGCTTGAGCGCTTTGGGGCCGCGTTGGAGCGCGTATTCGAGGGCGGCGATCAGTCCCTGATACTCGGCGAAGTTGTTGGTCTGGTGGCCGAGATATTCGCTGAGCGCGGCGACCCTTCGTCCAGACTCATCTTTGATCACAACGCCGTATCCGGCGGGACCGGGATTGCCCCGCGCGCCGCCGTCACTGTGAGCGACGAGATAGTGCTCGGGCGGATTCTCACGGGGCTCGAAGAGATGTCGAGTTCCCGCGCTGCGGGATGAATGTGAGGGCATGATCGAAGTTTACAACGATGGTGGGAACGGTGGCGCAGGCTGTCGAGCTTCGCTCGACCGGACAGCCGGGGGCGGCTGTCCCCACATGGATGTTCCTGTCCGCTGTCCGCGTTAGCGTCCCGCAGCCAGCCGCGTCGCCAGCCGCGGCGGAAGCTGGGCGGCGAAGATGCGATCCTGTGCCGACTTCAGGTTGTACGGCGCGCGGTGAAAATGGACCACCTGCGCCTCGCTGTCGAACAGCGCGTAGGCGGCGCGCCAGTCTCCGTCACGCGGTTGGCCAACCGAACCCGGATTGATCAGATAACGCGCGGAAGATTTCAGTTGCAGAGGGACGGATTCCGCTTTGCCAACCGTGCGGTACTCGGGGTGAAATCCGTCAGCCGCCGAACCGTTGGCAAAGAATCCGCCTTGCAGATGCGTGTGCCCGAAGAAAGTCAGCGGCGCCGCCAGGGTGATGAGCGGAGCCAGCGCGTCGCCTAACGAGACCACATACTCGTCCTCATCATTGGGAGAACCGTGCACCAGTTGGACCTGCGGAACGTCCGGCACGGACACGGGGCCGTGCGGCAGGGCGCGCAGCCAGTCGAGATTCTCGGGGGTCAATTCATTGCGCGTCCAGATGGCTGCGGCGGCAGCCATGGGGTTGAAATCGTCGAGGTCCATGAGCCCGGTGGCAGCTTTGTCGTGGTTGCCGCGAACGAAGACCTTCCCCAGATCGCGGGAACGGTCGATCACCTCATTGGGGCTGGCGCCGTATCCGACGATGTCGCCGAGATTGACCCCAAGGTCGTAAGGCGGGGCGGCCGCCAGGCAGGCGTCCAGCGCTTCGAGATTGGCGTGAATGTCGCTGAGCAGGAGTATGCGCAAGACCACCCCGGACAAAGTCGGGATTATAGACCAAGACCGATATTAACGCGTCGAGCCGCTCTCGACACCTGCGGTAGAATCGGTGCCAATGAGATGGCAGTTCAAGAGCGAAGCGCCTGCTTCCTTCAAAGTGCTTTTCACGTTGCTCGCTGTCAACTTCCTGCTGCAGTTCGGGGCCTCTTTCGCAATCCCGCGCTGGTCGCCCATCCGGCCAGATGCTGCTCATTCTTATGCGATTCGCTTCAGGGGCGGCGCCGTTTATTTCACTCAGCCTTGGCTGGGAAGATATTTTGATTACGGCTTCTGGGCGCATTTTGTCTTTCTCGCCCTCATCTTCCTGATTATGTGGTTTCATCGCGACGAACTCGAACGCGTCAGCTAGGAATTTACCACCGGGCATCGCGCCCAGTGTCCCGTTGCGACCTCAACCAGAGGCGGCAGCGCGCCCGCGCACTCCGGCACACGGAATCCGCAGCGCGGTTCGAAAGGGCATCCCGCCGGCACCAGGTGCAGCGCAGGAACCGCGCCCTCGATGGTTTCGAGCGGGCGCGCGCGGTCGGTCTTGAGATCAGGCACGGCGTGGAGCAGGCCGCGCGTATAGGGATGGGCCGGCGACTGGAAGATGTCGCGCCGGGCGCCGAGTTCGACCAGATTGCCTGCGTAGAGGACGGCGACGCGGTCCGCCACCCGCGAGACCACGGCCAGATCGTGCGAGATGAAAAGCATGGCCAGCCCGAATCGTGCGCGAAGCTCGGCGAGCAGATCGAGAATCTGTGCCTGGATGGTCACATCGAGCGCGGTGGTGGGCTCGTCGGCGATGAGCAACTGCGGCCGATTGACGATGGCCATGGCGATCATGACTCGCTGGCGCAAGCCGCCTGACAGTTGGTGCGGATAGTCGCGGGCACGGCGGTCCGCGTCGGGGATCGCGACGTCGTTCATGGCGGCGACGGCGCGTTGCCAGGCTTCGCGCTTCGAGATGGAATTGTGAGCCAGCGCGGCTTCGGCAATCTGATCGCCGACGCGCATAACCGGATTGAGCGCGGTCATCGGCTCCTGAAAAATCATGGCCAGGCGGGAACCGCGCAGCTGGCGCATCGCTTCATCTGGAAGTTCGGGGAGATTGCGAGCCGTCCCGTTTTCTGAAAATAGAATTTCGCCGGATACGCGCGCCTGTGGCGGCAGCAGGCGCATGATGGCGAGGGAAGTGATGGATTTGCCCGAGCCCGATTCTCCGACCAGGCCAAGCACTTCGCCGGGCGCGATGGAGAAGCTGAGATCGTGGACTGCAAAAAGAGTTTGTGTGGGGACAGCCGCCCCCGGCTGTCCGGCCGCCCGAAGGGCGGCTGTGTTTTCGTGTCGAGGGAATTCAATGTTCAGATGGTGGACGTCAAGGAGCGGAGGCACGGATTCATGGTAGCATCGGCAAGCAATCGCCCTTCGGGCGAGGGACAGCCGGGGGCGGCCGTCCCCACACGAGAATCAATTTTTCCCGAGCCCAGTTATTGTCCCAGAATCAACGGCAACCCGTTTTTGTTGTTTCCAATCACAACCACTTTCGTGTTGGCGCTCTTGGCCAGATTCTCGGTGGCCTCAATTCCCTTCCATTCCAGCAGCGAGGGCGTGATGCCTTGGGCTACGATCTGCTGGAAGTCGCGCACGCCGGCGGCTTCGATGCGCTTGCGCTGGGCTTCCTGCGTTTCCTTCTGTAGACGGAAGTTCATGGCCAGCGCTTCCTGCTCGGCCTGCTGTTTGGCTTCGATCGAGGCTTTGAGCGTGGCGGGCAGCTGAATGTCGCGCAGCAGAACGTTCTCCACCGAAATGCCGCGCTTATTGAGTTCGGTAGTGATCTGGTCGGTGATTTGCTTGGCTACCATTTCGCGCTCGCCGGTGTACAGTGCGTTGGCCGTGTGCGACGCGGTGGCCTCACGGATGGCCGAGCGCAAGGTCGGTTCGACCACGACGTTCTCGTAGTCTGCGCCGATATGCTGGAAAACATCGGCGGCGCGGTCGGGGTTGAGGTGATAGATGAGCGAGGTGTCGAGGCTCATCATCAGACCTTCACTGGAAGGAACGCTGGCCGATTCCTTGATGGTCTGGGTCTGGATCGACATCTCATTGTTAGTCTTGAGCGGATTGATGAGGTGGATGCCTTCTCCAAGAGTCCCGTCGGTCTGCACTTTGCCGAAAAGCGTGAGCACGCCCACGTGGCCGGTATTCACCTTGGTTACGGAACTGAAGAGCAGGATTACAAGCAGGAAGCCAAGAATGCCCAGGCCGATTAAGCGCAGCATGCCGCCGTGGCCGCCGCCGTCAATAACTTTGCCGCGTGATGGATCAAAGATCGCCATAGTAGTTTTTCCCTCCTGGCGATTATAGGCCGGGACGATGCGCCGGGGGTTGGGTCTTGGTTGTTAGGTCTTAAGGTCTTAGGGCTCGGGCTTCGAGTACCGAAAGTGAGTCGAGACCGGGGACGCACCACCCAGAGCCTAAGACCCAGGACCCACGACCTAAAACCCGCCCTGAATCTTGCCCTCCACTCCCCGCATCTCTTACAGTAAGTCTATGAGCAAGATTCACATTCCTACACCCCTGCGGCAGTATGTGGGCAAGCAGGCTGCAGTCGAAGTAACTGGGGCAACCGTCGGCGAGGCGATGACCGCCCTGGTGGCGCAGCATCCCGATCTGCGCAAGCATCTGTATACCGAGGACGGCAAGCTGCGGGCATTTGTGAACCTCTATGTCAACGATGAAGATATCCGCTATCTCGAGAAAGAGGCGACCGCGCTGAAGGAGGGTGATAGCATTTCGATTGTGCCGTCGATTGCGGGCGGCGCGGCCTAATAGGGGATTTGGGGGTATTTCCGATTGCCAATTTCCGATTTTCGATTGAAGAAGCCAAACCTTTTGTGCACTGCCTAATCGGCGATCGGAAATCGGAAATCGACAATCGAAAATTCCTAGGAGTTTATGGCCACCACTACCGAGTTGCCAGTCACGCTGAGCAAAGACGAAATCCTGCGCTACTCGCGGCATTTGATCATGCCCGAGGTGGGCATGGAGGGGCAGCAGAAGTTGAAGGCGGCGCGCGTGCTCTGCATCGGCACCGGCGGACTGGGCTCGCCCCTGGCACTCTATCTGACGGCGGCGGGCGTGGGCACGCTGGGCCTGGTGGATTTCGACGTGGTGGACTACACCAACCTGCAGCGGCAGATCATTCATTCGACCGCTGACGTGGGACGCAAGAAACTCGATTCCGCTGCCGACAAGCTGAAAGGCATCAATCCGTTCCTCAATCTGCGTACGTTCGACACCAAGCTGACCAGTGCCAACGCGCTCGAACTGTTTCGCGAGTTCGACATCATCGCAGACGGCACCGACAATTTCCCCACGCGCTATCTGGTAAACGATGCCTGCGTGCTCACGGGCAAGCCCAACGTCTACGGCTCAATTTTCCGCTTCGAAGGCCAGGCCAGCGTGTTTGCCACCGAGGATGGGCCCTGCTACCGCTGTCTCTATCCCGAGCCGCCACCTCCGGGCGTGGTGCCCT
This sequence comes from Candidatus Sulfotelmatobacter sp., assembly GCA_052326105.1. Taxonomy (GTDB): domain Bacteria; phylum Acidobacteriota; class Terriglobia; order Terriglobales; family Acidobacteriaceae; genus Sulfotelmatobacter. The sequence goes on from JBKQRC010000024.1 coordinate 46,366, forward strand.
CATGCGCGGAAGGCGGAGTGCTGGGAATTCTGCCCGGCCTGGTAGGTGTGATGCAGGCCACCGAGGTCATCAAACTGATTCTCGGCGTGGGCGAGCCGCTGATCGGACGTTTGCTGCTGATTGACGCGCTGGGCATGAAATTCCGCGAACTCAAGCTGCGCAAGAATCCTGACTGCCCCGTTTGTGGCACGCATCCCACGGTCACGAAACTGATAGACTACAACGAGTTTTGTGGCATTCGTGGGGAGGAAAAGCCTGTGGGCGGCGGAGTTCCGGAAATCCAGGTGGAAGACCTGAAGCGGCGGCTGGACGCGAAGGATGACCTGTTTGTTCTCGATGTGCGCGAGCCGCACGAGTACCAGATCTGCAATCTCGGCGGGTATCTGATTCCGCTGAACGATTTGCCCAAGCGCGTCAACGAACTCGATTCAAGCCGCGAGATCGTCGTCCACTGCAAGATGGGCGGACGCAGCGCCAAAGCTGTCGAGTTTCTGCAGCAGGCCGGATTCAAGAAGGTCGTCAATCTCGCGGGAGGAATCACGGCCTGGTCCACCCGCGTGGATCCGACCGTGCCCAAGTACTGAAAGACAGGAGTCAGGGGTCAGTTGCGTGATTGGCGCTTCTAAGGCTGACCGCTGATCCCTGAGCTTTTTCCCCTTATTAGATTCCCCCAATATTCCGCGTCCGCACCAGCCCGCCCGCCCAGACAAGCTTTCCCACCTTCCCGCCGATAGACACATAGGTGAGCAATATGTCTGCAGGACAGGGCGTGGCCCGAGCCCGCGCAACGGACGCAAAGCCGTTGCGCTATGTGGCGCGTCAGCCCATCTTCGATCGCGAAGAGAAAGTCTTTGGCTACGAGCTGCTGTTTCGCGACGGGCTGGAAAATGCGTTCAGCGGAGATACGGACGAGGCCTCGCGCGCTACGCTCGATCGTTCCCTGCTGATGGGGCTCGACGTGCTCTGTGACGGGCGCCGGGCCTTCGTAAACTGCACGCGGGATACGCTGATCAAAGGCCTGGTCATGCTCCTTCCGTCGGCCACGACGATCGTGGAGATTCTGGAAGATGTCCCGCCGGATGCGGAAGTGATCGCCGCCTGCCACAACCTGAAAGAGGAAGGGTACCTGATTGCGCTCGACGACTACGTGGCCAACGATGCGCGCGAGCCGCTGGCGGAAATCGCTGACATCATCAAGGTGGAAATGCCGCTCACGACCGAAGCGCAGCGGATCGAGTTGATCAAGCGCCACGGGCCGTGGCGCTGCCGCATGCTGGCCGAGAAAATCGAAACCCAAGCCGATTTTCTGCGGGCGCGGGACCTCGGGTTCGTTTATTTCCAGGGCTATTTCTTCCGCCGCCCGGAAATGCTGAACACCCGCGACATGCCCGCCAACCGGCTGAATTATCTGCGCATGCTGCAGGAAATATCTCGGGCTCAACTGGATGTCGGCGAACTGGAAAAATTCATCAAATCAGAAGCATCGGTCTGCTACCGGCTACTGCGCTACCTCAATTCGGCGGTGTTCGGCCTCAAGAGCGAAATTCATTCGGTGCGGCACGCGCTGTCCATGCTGGGAGAGCGCGAGGTGCGGCGCTGGGTGCGCCTGGTGGCAGCGGTGGGCGCGGGCCAGGAGAAAACCAGCGACCTGGTGCTCTCGGCACTGGTCCGCGGACGCTTCGGCGAACTGCTGCAGCCTCGCGTGCCGCACGGCGAATCAGACCTGTTCCTGCTCGGCTTGCTTTCGCTCATTGACGCCATGCTGGAAATGCCCATGGCCGACGTGCTCGAGAAGATTCCTGTGGATCACGAGACCAAAGCGGTGCTGTTGGGTCAGCCCAGCGTGCTGCGTCCCGTGTACCAGTTGATGCTGGCGCATGAGAGCGGGGAGTGGGAAGCGGCAGCGCAATTGACCCGGAGCCTGCACTTGGATTCCGAAGAGGTTGCCGGATTCTACTGGCAGGCGCAGCAATGGGCGCGCCAGGTTTCAGCGGTAGTGTGAGAGAGTGGTGTGAACAAGAAGAAATGTCAGAGGGGATGTGAAGCCCGGAGTGCGATACGTGTCTAGGACACGTATCTGGGATTCGTATCAGGGCACGCCCTTCAGGCATACCGTAGGTACTGCGTTATCGTTGCGCCTTCACGCGCTGTAATTCGCGGCCCTCAGAGTCCCGGCATCCCCAGTGCATGTCCTCCTGTGCAAAAGCGGTTACCTGGGGGCCTTGCGCCGCCGTGCCAAGGCGAGTACGATGATTACGTTCTGATTTGAGGCCTCGTTCCCGCGCAGGCCTTCCGCGCCAGCCGTTCCGAGGCGGCGCCCACGGATCCGATAAGCGGAAAACCGATACTAAATTTAAGTAGCAAATTCGTTCTCCAGTAACTGGTTCGTTTAGCAGGTGGGGTTCGTTTCAGGGAATGTTCAGCCGCAACCCGCACGCCAGCAGATTGGGATGGCGCACGCCAGGTGGACTGCGCGTGCAGCAGGGTTGAGGGCGCAGACGGATCATCGTGCGATATGCATAACTTTGCGGGTCGTGACGCAATAGCTTGAGAGGACTATGAACGCAGGACCAGGCAGGGCCTCCGGTGGAGGAGGAAGAAACCGACGGCGCCGCGGACGGCGCCCGCACAATCAACGGCAGGGGCAGAGCAATGCCCGCCAAAACCAGGACGGCATCTACACCGCGCCTATGGACCACAGCTACCGCGCCGCTCTGGCCGGAGGCAACAACGGCAGCAGGCAGCGGCCGGGGTTTGCCACCCAATATCCGCAACCGGAGCCCGAACCTTTGCCCGCCAACGGCGACGCGAACTCGCGCATCTTTGTCTTCATCGAGGACCTCTTCTTCATGGCCAAGATTCAGGAGACCGCGCGCAAGCTCAACGTGAAGGTCGAGTTCGTGAAGACGGACAAGGATCTGATGGAGAAGATGCAGCAGAACGGGGAAGAAAAGCCATCGCTGATTATCTTCGATCTGAACAACAACAGTGTGAAGCCGCTGACGCTGATTCCCAAACTCAAGAGCAAGTTGAAGAAGGGAACGTCCATCATCGGATTCCTGTCGCACGTGCAGGGAGACTTAAAGCAGAAGGCGCACGAAGTCGGCTGCGACATGGTCCTGCCGCGCTCGGCCTTCTCTCAGAATCTGCCCCAGTTGCTACGCAGGCATGGCGCGCCCGAGGATGAGACCCCGGCAGTGCAGTAGGGGAGGCTTTTGTCATGGACTCTTCAGTCGAAGATTTCGAGCGAGCACTCGAGAACTACAAAACAAACTACCGCCGGTCGGACGTCCCGGAACTCGAGATCAGCGGTCGCTACATCCTGTTTCCCAATACCGCAGAGGCAGGAAAGCCGTCCTGCTGGCCGGCCGAATACGAACACTCGAAGCGGGTCGGAGTCTACGTTATATGTGGCGGGAGTGGCAGGGTGCTCTACGTCGGCAGATCATGGTTCGTAGGCCGCAGGCTTTTCGATTATTTTGGCTGTGGAGCAGAACCGGATGTCAGTATGAAATGGACCGAGAAGCCGATGTTTGTTGTCACAGTTGCGGTGCCCCAGACAATGGAGTGGGAAGCTGCTGGTCTTGAGGAACTCCTGATCGACCACCTTCACCCGCCCGATAACACGAGAATACGGCGCTAGAATCGGGACCCGGTTCTCGACTACCATCCTCACCTTTTCAGAGAGACTGACCTAGCCACCTGCGCACCCATGGAAGACCGGCCTATCCGGGCGGCCAGGTCAGTCGTCGCCCGCCCAGCAGGTGTACATGCAGGTGGAATACGGATTGCCCGGATTCGGGCCCGACGTTGAGCACGGTGCGGTATCCGTTTTCGATGTTGCGCTGGCGCGCGATCTCGGCGGCGACCAGATGGCAGCGGCCGATGACATCAGCATCCCCTGACTCGGCTTCCTTCAATCCCGCAAAATGTTTCTTCGGAATGATCAGCACGTGCGTGGGCGCTTTCGGGTGGATGTCTTCGAAGGCGTAGACGTGTTCGTCTTCGTAAACTTTTTTCGCGGGAAGTTCGCCGCGCATGATGCGGCAGAATGGACAATTGGGCTCGGTCATATTCAGTTTAGGCTGGTCACTCACCTGGCGAAAACCATAACATCAGGCCGCAAACTTGTCAGCCCAGTGCCGCAAGAAGCAGGCCGCGCTGCTAACGGTACTTTGTGATCAGATCATCAAACGGCTGCACGTCCACATTCCACGTGCCTTCGAAGGGATTATCCAGGTCTGTGAGCACGAAGTTGGCAAAGAACAGCAGCATGGTTGTAATCGCGACCGACACCACGCCAAGCGCCAGGTTATGAAAGGGGAAGAAAAATAGCAGGAACAGAATTGTGAGTGCCGTGATCATGACAAACAGAAAAAGCGTGCGCGGCATGCGCTTGGCGCTGATCGCGAGCCGTTCATCGCGATGCGCGCTGGCCTGACTGGCGATCTCCAGCAGCCGCTCGCAGACCGGGCGCTCCGACTCGTCTTCCGGCTTGGCGTCCGTGACACTCGAAATGATCCCGGAAAATAACTTGTCGGTCCTTTCCACGTCTCCGCCATTGGAGAGCGCTCCCCATTCCGATTCAACGACTCCCCGGGCATAGGCTCGCACGGCGCGAACGATGGGATCACGCGTTGTCTCCTTGAGCCGCCTGCTGAACAGGATGAGATCTTTGAGCGCCCCGGACTCTTTCAGGATTTCGTCTTCGACGGCGGCAAACTGTCCCCAGATGACGTACGTGGCGAAAGCGTAGACGACGCTGTAAAGCGTGCCGATGATTTGCAGCAGCGCGCCAATCCCTTCCGCGTCGTTCTCAAACAGCTTGTGGAAACCGGACAGGCGCAGAACCACGTAGATGGCCGCCGCCGCGGCGATCAGCTTGACTCCGCGAAAGCGGGTGGATGAAGGAATGATTTCGACGGCGCTCATTCGCTATTAGTCTAGTCTTACCAGGAACACCGCACCCTCGGGAGTTGTGGTTTCGGCCACCAGTTCTTGGGCGCGGTCGTGGTCGTCGTCGAGCACGCGCACGCGAATCCACCAATCTCCGGCGGGGCTGGCGAAACACAGGACTTGGGCCGTGTGATAGCGGCGGTTGAGGTGCGCGGTGAGCTTTCTGGCGGTTTTTTCCTCGGAGAATCCGCCGATCTGCACCGCCCATTTTCCCGCCGAACCCGCCGGCGCGCCCGAGAGCATCAACTCGACTTTCACCTGCGCGACTCCGGGCTGCCACACGTCCACCTTGCGGGCGGCGGCGAGGGAAAGGTCGACGATGCGCCCGGGTATGAACGGCCCGCGATCCGTGATGCGCACCAGCGCCGCGTGTCCGGTCTTCACATTGGTGACGCGCACGATCGAGCCCAGCGGGAAAGTGCGGTGGGCCGCGGTCATGGCATTCATGTTGTACACTTCGCCGTTCGATCCGCGACGGTTGTGATAGGGCGGACCGTACCAGCTCGCGAGTCCCGTCTCGGTGGTGATGGGCTTGGAGTCCGGGGGAATCGTGGGCTCAGCCAGTTCGGCGGCTTCGTCGGATTTGGCCGGGGCCGGATTTTCCTTTGCCGGCGGCGGAGTCGGCTCGGGTTGCGACGTTGGCGCCGAAGGGGCCGCGGTCGACCTCGGAAGCGACGGCGCCGGCGGAACGTTCACGTGCGCCTGCTTGGGATGTCCGCAAGCGGCAAGAAAAGCCAGCGCGAGCAGCAGGATCAGAATCATAACGACGCTGACGAAGTGAGCGCCGCGTCGTATCGTCACCGGAAAGCCCCCGGCTGGGTTCACCCCATTTGGGGGCGCCACATCCGGTTGCCCCAAGTCTGGGTGCGCCACGCCTGTCCTGAGCGGGGTCGGCGGGCGTCGCCGGTTCTGCGAGACGTGGGCTCTTGCTAACTTCGCCGCCAAACTGCCGCCTACTTGGGCGGTTGATGCTTCTCCATGTAGTCGGCGAACTCGGCGAGCTTTTGCGAGGCCACGCGCAGCGCCTTGGTGGAGTGCGTCCGCACCGAGGGAACGACCTCGTCGTTCAGATACTTGATGAATTCCGGAATCTCTTTTTCCAGGTGTTCGGCGGCGTCGTTGATGGTCTTGCTCACACGTGCCGACGCGTCTTCCACCTTGCGGTTGAAGTCGTTCATGGTGCTCCTCGCGATGCTGGGGCGTGAGTGACCTCACGCGCTGTTGCGGATGCCAGGCTCAACTATTATTTCGTGCCCGAGCGGCGGGGTCAATGGTAAGCGGCTGATTTCGCTGGTTCTGGCCGACGGGTTCTGGCCGCCGAATAACGCGAACGCTTGCAGCAGCGTGGAAGAGCGGCGCTTCAGCGCCGCGTAAAGCGGGCAGAATCAAGGCCGGCTTCAGCCGCTGCGGTCGCGAATGAGGTGCGAAATTCTTCGCTGCGATAGAATGCAGGTCGAGCGATGGAACTTGCGGAAGCGAAATCGCATCCTGAGCCCCGCGAGCACACATTTCGCGCGCGCCTGCTCGTCTGGTACGACGAGCACGCCCGCCAACTTCCCTGGCGCGAAACCCGCGATCCGTACCACGTCTGGCTGTCAGAAATCATGCTGCAGCAGACGCGGGTAGCGGCGGTCATCGAGCACTATCACGAGTTTCTGAGCCGGTTTCCCACCGTCAAGAAGCTGGCGGCAGCGCGAGAGGCTTCCGTTCTGGCGGCGTGGAGCGGACTCGGTTACTACCGGCGGGCCCGCATGCTGCATGCCGCAGCGAAGGTAATCGTGCGGGAATTGGGCGGGAAGTTTCCCACCACCGCTGACGGATGGCGGGTGCTGCCCGGGATTGGCCGCTACACCGCTGCGGCGATCGCGAGCATCGCGTTTGGTGAACCGATCGCGGTTGTGGATGGCAACGTCGAGCGGGTCCTGCAGCGTGCTTCGGGAGAGCGTCTGGCTGGCGATGAATTGTGGCACGCAGCCGAGCAACTGCTGGATCGCAAGCGGCCGGGGGACTTTAACCAGGCGATGATGGAGTTGGGGGCCACGGTGTGCACACCCCGGGCGCCCGCGTGTCTGACGTGTCCGGTAGTGGAGTTGTGCGCTACACGCGGAGAGATGCCGCGCTCCTCCAAAGCGCCACGGCAAGAAAAACGCGTGATTCATTACGCGCTGGATTTTCGAGATGAAGGCCGCCGCGATGGGAAGGTATTCCTGGTGCAGCGGCCGCGCCATGCGTCGCAGATGGCAGGGATGTGGGAACTGCCTGAGGTGGATGGTCCGGTTACGCGCGCTGACAAAGAGCAGGTTCCTCCGGTTCGCTTTGCGAGCCGTCGGAATGACAAGAATAAGCGGCCTTTGTTCGCCCTTCGGCATTCCATCACAGTGACCGACTATGTGGTGCGGGTGTGGCAGATGCCCGCGCCAAAGGGGTCACCGGGCCGATGGGTTCCGGCGGAACAACTGGCACGCATTGCGCTAACAGGCTTGGCGCGGAAGATCTTGCGGAAAGCGGGTCTGATCTCGGCATCAAAGTGATATTGCAGCGAGCCCTTCTTCGCGTCCTTTGCGGTCCCGCCTTTCTGTCAGCCTATCGCCTGAGGTCGTGAGTTTCAGAAGTTCGGCAATCTAGAGCTTAGTATTCAGGGCACGAACTTCAGCCGTGTCGATACACGAGCCAGGAGAGTATAGCCTTCAGGCCCTGGGAGAAGGTTCAAAGACACCAGACCTCGCCTTTCTCCGTCCTGCGGTCATCTCCCATCATCTAAAATAAGGCAGCCCGGAGGCGGGCTCATGTCTTGGCTGCGCAACATCCTGAAAGGACGAACGGGAGGACGATCCATGGCGGCATTGGCGGCGGGAACGAAGGCGCCGGAGTTTGAGTTGAAGTCCACAGACGGAAAGCAGTTTTCCTTGAGAGAAGCACTGGCCCGTGGGCCGGTGGCGCTGGCCTTTTTCAAAGTCTCGTGCCCGGTGTGCCAGTACGCCTTTCCCTACCTGGAACGGTTGCACAAGGCCTACCGGCAGAAGGGATACACACTGGTCGGCGTTTCCCAGAACGATGCCAGGGAGACGGCGGCCTTCAACAAGGAATTCGGCGTGACCTTTCCCGTGCTGCTCGATGAGTTGAGCCGCTATCCGGTCTCGAATGCCTTGGGGCTGACCAATGTGCCCACTCTGTTCTGGATCGCTCCCGATGGCGAGATTGAAGTCTCCAGCGTGGGCTGGCTGAAGGCGGATTTCGAAGAGGTCAACCGCAAGATGGCCGAGGCGGGAAAGATTTCAGTCGCCCCGCTATTCAAGCCCGGGGAAAGTGTGGCGGATTTCCGCGCGGGTTGAAGCTCGAAGAACTAGCCCGCCGGTCCGGCAGGCTGACCGTTGAAAAGAGCTAACAGCACCCCAGAAGCCTGTGGCGCAACGACGCTCCGTGCCCGCGCTTCGTACCCGCACTTCGTATCCGCGCTTCGTACCCATGATTCGTATCTACGATTCGTATCAGGGTATGCCTTCAGGCATGCCGCAGGTACCGCGCTATAATCGCGCCTTCAGGCGCTGGACCTGCCGTCTGAGCCCGCAGAGGATCAACAGAAAACCCTCCCATCCGGACAGTGCCCTGCGGTACGGGTTCCGGGAGTGGCTGAACTCTCGTGCTTACCCCGACCCGACTTCGTACACAATTTGGACCGTTCCGTCCTTTACAATCCATCACAGATTCCCCCAATTAAAGAGCCTTCCAGCGAACGCCGCTTTGTTGGGAGAGGACACCTGCCAATGCAAGGAATGGCGAAAACTGTCTCTGCCTGCCTGACCCTGTGCCTGTGCCTCCCCGTGTGGGCGGAAGGCGGTGCGGCCGCGGGCGCCAGGGGATCAAGAACACCATCGATCAGGCTGCCCGGTGCGGCGTATGCCGCGCTCGAGACCATTAATCCCGAGCACATTCGCTGGCATGTCCGGTATCTTTCGCACGATCTGCTGGAGGACCGCGGAACGGGCCAGCGGGGCGGCGACATCGCGGCCGAGTACATCGCCACACAGTTTGCCGAATACGGGCTGAAACCGGCTGGCGACCACGGCACTTACATGCAGAAAGTTCCTCTGGTCGGGATCACGCCCTTGCCCGAAACCCAGTTCTCTCTCGTCCCCCGCCAGGGCGAGACCATGAATCTGAAGCCGCTCGACGATTACGTGGCCTACGACCAGACCCAGCAACCGCAATCCGATGTGGATGCCGACATTGTCTACGTGGGATACGGCATCGAGGCGCCAGAGTACAACTGGGACGACTACAAGGGCGTAGACGTACGCGGCAAGGTTCTGCTGATGCTGGTGAACGAGCCGCCGTCGGATGATCCGAAGTTCTTCAAAGGCAAAGCCCTCACCTACTACGGCCGCTGGACCTACAAATACGAAGAAGCCGCGCGCAAGGGTGCGTTGGGAGTGCTTCTCATCCACAGGGAAGACATGGCCAGCTATCCCTGGGAAGTAGTGCGGAACTCGAATTCCGGGGAAAAATCGTTCCTCAAGATCGAGGGACCGGCGCTGAAGGTGGCTTCCTGGATTCACCTGGATGTGGCCAGAAGGCTGGCGTCGGCGTCAGGGACCGATCTGGAAAAAATGATGAAGGATGCGCAGTCGCGCGAGTTTCGTCCGCTCAATCTGGGGACGAAGCTTAAAGCACACATGGCCAGCAAGATCCGGAATTTCGAATCGAACAATGTGCTGGCCATCCTGCCCGGCTCGGATCGCCATGTGGCCGACGAGGCCGTTATCTATACGGCGCACTATGACCACTTCGGCATCCGTCCCGACATGCCGGGCGACAACATTTTCAATGGGGCTAACGACAACGCCACCGGCTGCGGCATCCTGTTGGAGTTGGCGCGCGCCTTTGGAGGGGCGGCGCAGCGCCCGCGGCGGTCCGTTCTTTTCGCCGCCGTCACGGCCGAAGAGCAGGGCCTGTTGGGGTCGGAATACCTGGGCAAGCATCCGCCCATTCCCCCGTCCAAGATCACCCTTGATTTGAATTATGACGACGTGAAGCCGCTGGGAGCGCCCGAGGAAGTGGAGGTCTCCGGTGCCGAGCGGACGACCTTTTATCCCGTGGTCGAAGCCATGGCCAGGGAGTTCCGGCTGGCGATCCGTCCGGATGCGCTCCCCGAGGCCGGGCACTTCTACCGCTCCGATCATTTCAGCATGGCACGCGTCGGCATTCCGGCGTTTTCGATCAACGAAGGCATGAAGTACAAGGGACATCCGGAATCCTGGGGCCTCGAACAGGAACGGGAGTTCGTCGAGAAGCATTACCACCAGCCGAGTGACGAATACCATCCCGAGATGGACTTCACCGGCGACTCCGCCATGGCGCGATTTGGATTCGCCCTGGGCTGGGAAGCCGCCAGCCTGCCCAAGCTGATCGGATGGCAAAAGGGCGATGAGTTTGAGGCTCGCAGAACCAACGGCCAATAGCGCCGAGCGCGTCGTGCAGGCAGCCTTTCGTGAATCAAGCTCCGGATCAGGGTATGCCTTCAGCTGAAGGCATGCCTTGATACGAATTGTACCGGTACTCCACAGCAACTCGGGAAACGCTCTGGCAGGATGCGGAAGAAGTCCGTCGTCGCCACGAGAATGACCACCGGGGCTGAAGCCCGCATTGATTTCTAGCCGCTTGTGCGGCGCTGAAGGGCCGCTCTTCCCCAGAGGCGCCACGCTTCACGGCTTTTTCCGCGGCCTGCTAGAATTCTCCGGAACCCTTGGAACCTGTCACCCATTTCCTGACCGGGGCGTGCCTGGGACGCGCCGGACTGAACCGCAAGACGGCGCTGGCGACACTGACGCTCACGCTGGCGGCGGAGGCTCCGGATCTGGACGTGCTGGGGCGTTCCCGCGGACCGGCGTTCGGCTTTGCTCATCATCGCGGATTCACTCACTCATTCCTCGGAATCCTGCTGACCGCGGCTGTGGTGGTCGGCTTTGTGTATCTGATCTGGCGTCTGCGTGGCCGCCGGACGAACAACCCCAAGCTGCCGCCACGCTGGGGACTGCTGTACTTCTACGCGTGTCTTGCCGGACTCAGCCACATTCTGCTTGATTTCACCAATAACTACGGAGTGCGCCCGTTCTGGCCGTTTTCCGAGAAGTGGTATTCGTGGGACATCGTCTTCATCATCGAGCCGGTCATGCTGGTTCTTCTGGGGACGGGACTGATCGTTCCGTTGTTCTTCGCTTTGATTGACCGGGAGATCGGGGCGCCGCGCCGAGGTCCCCGCGGCCGCATAGGGGCTACGCTGGCGCTGTTGGGGATCGTGCTGCTGTGGGGGCTGCGTGATTACGAGCACCGGCGTGCGATCCACGCCCTGGAAGCGCGCACCTATGACGGCGCCGATCCGGCCCGAGTTTCCGCCTATCCCAACATGACGAATCCTTTTCACTGGTATGGCGTGGTGGAGACGCCCGCCTTCTTCGCCCTGGCGCCGGTCGATTCCCTTGCGCCCGAAGTTGATCCCGATGGCGATCTCGAGATTCGCTACAAGCCGGAGGAGACGCCGGTCACGCTGGCGGCGAAACAATCGTATATGGGCCGGGTGTATCTGGATTGGGCGCAATATCCCATCACCGAGGCGGAAACGCTCGAAGGGCCGCAGCGAGGTTACATCGTTCACTTTATAGACCTGCGCTACGGTCAGATTCCGAGCGTCGTCAGTCGCGGCCGGGGGCGCCGGGCCCTGAGTGCGGCGGTCGAGCTCGACAAGAACCTTCGCGTGGTGGGCGATGTTTTCGGCACGGACAAAGATCAGGTGGTAGTACCGGAACCGGGCCAGCGCTAGATGCGATCGTCATCTCTGGCAGTCGCCAGAGAGTAATCTGCAGAAATCAACATTCAACAATCGTCCGGATTCTCCCTCCTGGCCGATCCGCCCTTGACGCCAGACGCGGCAACGGCCAGAATAGAAATTCGTCTCGCGAGGTGATCATGTTGGCTTATGTATTCGTGCTGTTAGCTGTGGCTGCCCGGTTCCTGCCTCATCCCATGGCGTTCACGCCCGTGGGAGCGGCGCTGCTGTTTTTTGGCGCGCGCGGACCGCGCCGCCGGATATGGATACCGCTGGCGCTGCTCGCGGTATCGGACGTCGTGCTCACCACGCTGGTCTACCGTTATCCGTTTGCGTGGGATCACTTCGTCACCTGGGCGTGGTACGCCGGCATGCTCTGGCTGGGAACGAGCCTGAAACAGAATGCGGGAGTGCTGCGAATTCTGGGCGCCGCGCTGGCCGGTTCGGTATCTTTTTTCCTGCTGAGCAATTTCGCGGTGTGGGCCGCCTGGAGCATGTATCCGCAGACCTGGGCGGGCCTGATGGCCTGCTATGACGCGGGGCTGCCGTTCTTCCGCCGTGCCGCTGAAGGCGACCTGCTCTTCACCTCCGCAATGTTTGCCACGCCGGTTCTGCTGAACGTGCTGGCCGAGAGAAGGCAGCGGTCCGGGGACCACACGGTCGCGCCGTAGGAGACGCTCGAACAAGCGGCAAAAATCGAAAGCAAGGCAATAACCGGCGAGTCATCAGTTCGCCTGCCAATCAGTCAGTCACCCAAAGACCAGAACTGGTTTGACAAATGGTCGCGCGCGGCGAGTGCCAAATCCTCAGGGGCTAAAGCCCATTCCTTCTGTCAGCCTTATCGCAGGCCTGGAAGGCCTGAGCCACCCAAAATCGGGTGCCACATTGAGTTTTTCAGCCGCCTGCTCAAGCCCAGCGTTTATGCGCCCTTGGCGGCCGACTGAAGCCGGGCCCTACCCAAAACCTATTCGTCGAACCATTTCTAGTTGCTGCCTGCGTTCTTTGCGGGCTGGGTGGCAGATATTCTCTCTCTCCCCCGCCGCCGCAGCAGCCATATGACGAGCCCGATCGCTGCCAGTGCCGCGAGCACCCAGTAGAAATGCCGTCTGAACAGGCTTCCCGCCAGTTGCACGATCTGCGGCCCGAACCAAAGCACCAGCACCGACAGAACTCCAAACCGGACAAACCTTCCCAGGAAGATCGCCGCCAAAAAGTGGCTGAAGCGCATTTCAAACACGGCGGCGCCCAGCACAAAGATTTTGAACGGCGTAGGCGGGGGCAACATCCCCGGAAACATCAGCGCCCAAAATTCGTGCTGCTCAAAAGATCGATGAATCTTCAGGAAGCGCTCTTCGGAAATCCGTTTGCGCAGGACCTTCTCGCCGCCAAGATAGCCAATGATGTAGAGCGGAATGCTGCCCAGCGCCGATCCCAACGACGCCATCACAATGTAAAAGAGGAGGCGTTTGCGATCCTGATAGACGTAAGTCGCAACGATCGCATCCACCGGCATGCCCAGCAGAGCGCTGTCGGCGAAGGCAATGACAAACACTCCCCACATGCCCAGCAGCTTAAGCAGGCCCCAAATCCACGCGGTATAGCGCGCCAGAATGTGTCCGATGGCTTTCAAAAGGAACCAGCTAGTGTACGTGATCGAAGAAAAATGTGTCAGGCCTGCTCGGCCCAGGTGAAGGATCAGATTGAGATCCCTCACCCGGCTGAAAGTCGCCGGGTTTCGGGATGACGCCCCTGAGGGTTGTGATTCAAACTGAACGCTGCCGTGCGCCCTTTGCAGTCGTTCCTGAACGGAAAAGCCCGCAGCAAGCCTCATCTTTGCGGAGTTGATATGATCACTGCCGGTGAAGCAACCATGCGCAAGCTGATTTTCTCTCTCTGCCTTCTTCTCCTCTCGACCGGCATTGTGGCCGCACAGCAATATGACCTCGTCATCGAGGGTGGCCGCGTCATGGATCCCGAGACGGGACTGGATGCGGCCCGCAACGTCGGCATCCGTGACGGCAAGATCGCCCGTATCGCGTCTACCGCGCTGAAAGGCCGCCGCGTGGTTCACGCTTCCGGGCTGGTGGTTGCTCCCGGCTTCATTGACCTTCATCAGCATGGGCAGGAACTTGACAGCCAGCGGGTGAAGGCGTTCGACGGCGTGACTACGGCGCTGGAGATGGAAATCGGTGTCCCCGACACCGCCCAGTTTCTAAAATCGAAGCAGGGACACTCGCTGATCAACTACGGAACCAACGCGAGCCATGCGGCGGCGCGAGCGCTGATATTCGGCGCGCCTTTGAATCCAACAGGTATAGACCCACGCATCGGCATCCCCGAAATCCTGCCCAAAAGCGGACCGGCTACGAACCAACCCGCCACTCCTGCGCAGATCAAGGAGATTCAGCAGCGACTGCGCGACGAACTCGACGCGGGCGCTCTCGGCGTAGGCATGGGCATTCAATACACGCCCGGAGCGACGCGGCTTGAGGTCATTGACATGTTCCGCGTGGCGGCCGAGCGCAAGGTGCCCGTCTACACCCACATCCGCAGCTTCGGGCACACCGAACCCGGCTCCGACATCGAGTCGGTCGAGGAAGTGATCGGCGCGGCGGCGATTACCGGGGCCGCGCTGCACATCGTTCACATCAACAGCACCTGCCTTCTCGACACGCCGGAATGCCTGTCGCTGATTGAGGGCGCCCGCGCTCGCGGCCTCGACGTGACCACCGAAGCATATCCTTACACCGCCGGCATGACGGTGTTGAACTCCGCGTTGTTCAATCCCGGCTGGCGCGAAAAACTTGGCATCGACTATAGCAGCCTGGTTCTGCCCGACACGGGCGAACATCTTACAAAAGAGCGCTTCGAAGAATTGCACAATTCGCCCACGCCGCAATCTGTACTCATGTTCGCCAACACCCAGGAGATGGTGGACGCGACGATTCCGAATCCGCTGATCATGATCGCCAGCGACGGCGCGGCGGGACATCCGCGCAACGCCGGCACGTATGCCCGGGTGCTGGCGCAATATGTGCGGGAAAGGAAGACTCTCACCCTGATGGAGGCGCTCCGCAAAATGACTCTCATGCCGGCGCAGATGCTGGAGCGCTCGACTCCGGCCGGACGGCATAAGGGACGGCTGCAGGAAGGCGCCGACGCTGACGTGGTGGTCTTCGATCCGCAGACGATCAGCGACCGGGCGACGTATGAGAAGCCGATGGAACCGAGCGTCGGCGTGCGTTATTTGCTGGTGGGTGGGACGGTGCTGATCGACGAGGGTAAGATGGTGCCGGATGTGTTCCCGGGGCGCGCGGTGGTGGGACCGGGTCGAGTTTCTGGCAAGGAATAGTGAGCTGTTGAGGGGCTTACTGCGCCGCCGCGACAGAAACCGTCGCGGCATGGACGGGCGAGGGCGCCCGTCCCCACACAAGCTAACTTGCTACTTATGTTCCGTTTTGCCGCTCAGCAGGGCGATTGCGTGTGGAATTAGCCCGGCCACGGCCTCCAGCGATTCCACGGCTCCGGCAGGGCTGCCGGGCAAATTGAGAATCAGGGCGCGGCCCCGCACGCCGCAGACGCCGCGGCTCAACGCGGCAAACGGAGTCTTCTTTGCCCCTTCACTGCGCATGCGCTCGGCCACGCCGTCCAGCAGCCGGTCACAAACGGCGGCCGTCGCCTCGGGCGTGACATCGCGGGGAGCGATTCCGGTTCCGCCGGTCGTTGCGATGAATCGCACTTCCCGCGCCAATCGAATGAGGAGATTTTGAATCTGGATCAACTCGTCTGGAACAACTTCCCGCGCGACGACCTGGAAATGGAGCTTCTCGAGAAGTTGAGCAACTGCGGGACCGGATAGATCCTCGCGTTCGCCGCGTGCGCAGGAATCGCTGACCGTCACCACCGCCGCTGTGAGCAGATCAGCGGCCTGGGGCTCAGTTGTCGAGAAGGACATCTTCCTCTTCTTCATGTCCGGGCCGGCGGGCAGCGGCGGGCACCGCGCTGGGCGCGGTCTGAGTCGCAGTCTGAGTGGCAGTCTGAGTGACGGGGGGCGCTGCGGCGGGCGTTGTGGCCGTCGCCGCCGCCTCCGGGACGGCTTCAGCCTCGCCGCCGCCGTCACGCTGCGATTCGTCAAGTAAGCGCAGGCCCTCCATCAACAGGCCCTGGGTATTGAGTTTCGTGGTTTCCTTGTCGGTCTTGCCTTCGAAGTCGAGCTGGAAATTCCCGCCGGTCCAGCGCAACACTTTGAATACAGCAGCGTCGCCCACCAGGTCTCCGTAGGTCGCGTGCTTGACCTGGCCTTCCGCAAAGAATACTTCGCATTTCTCAGCTTCGTTGCTGAGCGTGAGCTGGCAGCTCTTGCGGCCCATTTCGAGCGACTGCATCAGATCGATGACGTTCATCTGCGCCAGGCTGCCGCGCACCACTCCGTCTGAAGGCGCCGTCTTGGCCATCTTTTCCAGCGCGATCCGGTCAATCATTCGCTTGATGCGGCGGGTCGCGTCTTTCAGGAAGAACGGCTTTTCCAGGTAGTCATCGGCGGCGTCCTGGGGCGAGAGCCGCTCGGCGATATCGGCTTTGCTGGCCATCAGCACGGTAGGGAAATTAGCCGTCGCCGGCCGGCTCTTCAGCTTCTCGACCAGCTGGCGCCCGTCCATTCCCGGCATGCGGTAGTCGCAGACCAGCAAGTCCGGTGGATTATCCACCGCCTTCAACAACGCGTCGGCTGAATCCGTCGCGGTCGCGACCTGCGCCAGCGGAGTCAACGCCTGTTGCAGCATCCCCAGCACCATGGGATTGTCGTCCACCAACAGCAGCCTGACGTCGTTAGCCATGAATTTGATTGCGCTTATTTCTTGGCGCGCCGGTACTCGCCACTCTTGCCGCCGCTCTTCCGCTCCAGCACAATCTCGCGAATCTCGATTCCCTTGTCCATCCCCTTGCACATATCGTAAACCGTGAGCGCCGAGATGCTGGCGGCAACCAGCGCCTCCATCTCCACGCCGGTCTCGGCGGTGGTCGTAACTTTGGAGGTAATAGCGACGCCATTCTCGCACAGCCGCACATGGACATCAACGAGCGCCAGCGGCAGCGGGTGGCACATGGGGATCAGTTCGGCGGTACGCTTGGCCGCCATGATGCCGGCCAGCCGCGCCACTTCGAGTGGATCACCCTTGGGATTGGCCGGCAGCGCCGCCAGCACCGCGGGCTTCATCGCCACAAAGGCGCTGGCCTCGGCCTCGCGGCGGGTGGCCGGTTTGCCAGAAACATCCACCATCCGGGCGCGCCCGGCGCGGTCGTAATGCGAGAGCTTCTTGGCCATGCGAAGTTCTAGTTTACATGGGAGGGGACTCATGAATGCGCTGGGCGGGGGGTGCCGGTGCGATGGGGCAAAAAGGCCCATTGCATTCACCTGGTCGATGAGTGGAACCGATATGTCACGTCTGCGGACCGCTCAGCGAAACACGTACTTAGTCAACAAGAAGCCCGCGCCCGACATCACCGCCGTTAGAAGAAACAGTCGCTGCCGTCTGTTCGGCGGAATCGGCGATGCGATGACAAACATGCAGGAGAGCATCACAAGCGGTCCGATCAGGAACACGAGAGGGCGCGCGATAATGTGGCTCTCCAGCAATATGAGCCAGAGTGCCGTGCCCACCCACTGAGCGATGTCTGTCGCGATTTGAGGTTTTGTCCTCAGGCATTTTGGGCGGTTCGTTTCCAGCCGATGGGATCAGGGTAACAGGCGGTCGAAGCGTTGCTCCGCACTTCCTGCAGAAGATGAGTCCAGTATCAGTGGGAGTACCACACTGCGTGCAGGGCCTTTCGGTGACTAGGTCTTGGGCAGTATCGTTCATCAACGACAGATCATACGCTCCACGGCATAGTTGTTGCTAACAAGGCCACTACATTCGCGACTCATCTACCGAAGCATCACGGCCACCCACTCGCCCGCGGCAATGTGCTCGCGGTCCGGGGGAATCACTACGTAGCAATTCGCACGCGCGGTGGCGGCGATGTCGCCCGACCCCTGCCAGGCCACTAGTTCGACTTCTGAGTTCTCCAGTTCGCCGGTGAGCATGGCGGGAAGAAAACGTCGGAGGCCGGGCTTGATTCGAATTTCGGACTTCAGCCGCGCGTGAACGAACACCAGCTTGCGCGGCGACTGCCCGGCCAGCGCTTCCAGCATGGGGCGGGCGAAGAGTTCGAAGGTCACCATGGTGGAAACCGGATTGCCGGGAAGGCCGAAGAAGTAGTTCCGCTCCTGAGGTTCTGCTCCAATCTTTCGCCCCTTCGGGGCTCGGCTGTAGCGTGCCGATAACCCACGGCTTGCGCCGTGGGCTGCATTCTTGCGCCGCTTTGCGGCTGATTCAGATCCGATGGCCATCGATGCGCCACTCCTCTTCAAGAAAAGGACTCGCCCGAACACTACCGGACGGCCGGGCTGAATCTTTGCGCCGGTGAAAAAGAACTCGGCGGCCATTTCGGAGAGTACCTGCTCGACCAGGTCGTAGCGGCCCATGGAAACGCCGCCGGTCATCAGCAACAGGTCCGACCTCAGACCTTCTTCGATCAGACAGCGCAGCGCCTGGGGTTCGTCGGGGGCGATGGGCAGCAAAACCGGTTCGCCGCCAGCCTGACGAATCTGCACGGCGAGGGAGTAGCTGTTCGAGTTGCGAATCTGCGTGGGGCCCGGAGTGGCGTTGACGTCCACGATCTCGTCGCCGGTGGTCAGGACCGCGACTCGCGGGAGTTTGTGCACTTGCAAGCGCGACTGGCCGGCGGATGCGGCCAGCGCAATCGCCGCATCATTCAGCCGCAGACCGCGATCGAGCAGAAGACTTCCCTGGCGAGCTTCCGCACCCCGGGGAACGACATTCTCGCCGGGCGCTACGCTCTTCGTGATCTCGACCCGCTGCCCGTGCTGCGTGCTGTGCTCGACGCTGTACTCAACCATGACCACGGCGTCCGCGCCTATGGGCACCGGCGCTCCGGTCATGATGGCAGCCGCCTGACCCGGGCCAACCTCGGGCGGGATCCGGTCGAGCTTCTCGCCTGCCTTGATTTCCCCGATCACATCGAGCGTAGCGGGGAGTTCGGCCAAGTCCGCCGATCTCACGGCGTAGCCATCGCGCGTGGATCGAGGGAACGGTGGAATGTCGCGATCCGCGAATACAAGCTCGGCCAACACGCGGCCTGCGGCAGCGAGCAAATCTACCGACTCGGTTCCGCTGGGATGAAGCTTCGCCGCATGTTCCTCGACCGCGCGGCGAGCGTCTTCAAAACTCAGAACGGTGGCATGAACCGGTGAAGCGGGCATGCAGAAATAATAGAGGAAAGAAAGCGCAGATGGCAGCGATCGCCGGTCAGTTGACCGGAGCGAAGGCAAAAGTCATCTCAGGACCGTTTTGGGTCTACCGTTTGGGTCTGGATATTCCTCTTTAGACACTCGACGCAACAGTCCCTGGCCTTTCGTTCCACCCGAGAGTCTCTGAACCTTCCATTTACGCAACAATCCCTAAACCTTCCCTATCTGTCGGGAACGCCGTAGCCGCGGCACGATGAAGTCTATGAAGTCCTATCTGTTTTTATTCCTTCTCATCATAATCGCGTCGCCCTGCATGGCATCTTACGTCGCCATTACCACCACCAGCCTGCCCAACGGAACGGTTGACACGCCCTATTCTGCGATCATCAATGCCAGCGGCGGTTGCACTCCTTACACCTGGGCGCTCGTCTCCGGAACCCTGCCAGCGGGCGTCACGAAGGCAACTGGCACTGGCACAACTTCCCTGGATCTCTCGGGAACTCCAGCCAGCGCGGCAACCTATTCCTTCACCATCTCGGTCACCGGATGTGGCGGGCACGTCTCCAAGGTGGCGTACGAAGTCGTCATCCAGCCAGCGGCCAACCATGTCGTAGACCTGAACTGGAAGGCTTCGACGACGAACGACGTCTGCGGCTACAACGTTTATCGCGGCCCGGACGGAAGCACCTGGGAGAAGATCAACACCAGCCTGGTGGCTTCGACGCTCTACGACGATTCCACCGTCGCCAATGGCAGCACCTACTACTATGCCGTTACTGCGGTCGATATCAACGACCACGAAAGCAGCAAGACCAGCGCAGTCAAAGCGGTTATTCCCTGAGCTGTTCTGAGAGCGGGGGCGTGCGCGCGGTTTCGAAGCGGAAGAGTTCGGCGATCAGAGAACCGGCTAGCTTCGGTTCCTGATCGTTGATCGTTAGATCGTTGATCTTTGATGTTTATCTTGCCAGTTCCTGCCCCAGCACGGCCGGGTTGCTGGCAAACGACAGGCCGGTTTCGAGATCGACGACACGGTCTCGGACCAGTTGTGCGATCTCGCCGTCGAAATGCTGCATGCCCTCGGAAGCTCCCGCTTTCATGGCATCGAGCAGGGTCTTATCCTCACGTTCGCCTTTCTCGATGCATTCGCGGGTGCGGGCATTCGCCTTGAGGATTTCGAAAGCCGGAACTCGCCCGCCACGGTCAGCCTTGGGAATGAGCCGCTGGCAGATGATATAGCGGAAAGATTTTGCTAAACGTTCCCGCACCGAGTGCTCTTCTGCCGGCGAGAACGAACTGACAATGCGTTCCACGGTCTTCGATGCGTCCATGGTGTTGAGGCTGGAGAACACGAGGTGGCCGGTCTCGGCCGCTTCCAGGACGATTTCGATGGTCTCGCGGTCGCGCATCTCGCCCACCAGAATCACTTTCGGGGCCTGCCGCATGGCCGAGCGCAGAGCATGAGCAAAACTGGGCGTGTCACTGTGCAGTTCCCGCTGATGGATGGTGGAGCATTTGTGATTGTGCAGGAACTCAATGGGATCTTCGATGGTGATGATGTGGTAGTACTTTTCCTGGTTGATGCAATCGAGCAGAACCGCGAGGGTCGATGACTTGCCCGACCCGGTGGCTCCGGTCACCAGCACGATTCCATCTCTCAGCTTGGTAACGTCAGAGAGCTGTTGTGGGAGCCGTAAGGTCGCAAAATCGGGAATGGCTGTCGGAATGACGCGCATGACCACGGCACAACTGCCGCGCTGAATGAAGATGTTGACGCGGAAGCGGGCCAATCCCGGCAGCCCGTAGGAAATGTCGCAAGCCCCGTGCTCGCGCAGCGTGGTGATGGCCTGTTTATTGTCACCAATCAGGTCGGCAGCGATGTGGCGCGTGTCGTCGGGGGTCAGGAAGGTGAGCCCCGGCACCTGCACCGGAATCATCTGCCCGTAGACCTGCACTTGCGGCGGACGGCCGGGTGAGAAGACCAGGTCGCTGATTTTTTCCGCGGCGCGCAGCATCGCGCCCAGCAGGGCGGGCGTGGCCACTCTACCGCTTCCCGAAAAGCCTTCTAATGCAACGGAGATCGGTGCAATCGTCGGTGCCGCCATTCGTCCTCACACTCCAGGAATCGCATGCACCACAGAAAGGGAAGAAATCTCAGCTACTTAACTGTACCGCGCCGTGGGCCCGGCGCGAAGGCCAGACAGTACATAGCCCTTAGTAACGTCTTAAGTCAGGTTGAGAACAGAAAAAAGGCGGCTTCGGGAGCCGCCCTTTGTTCCTGCGCAAGTGCTTGCAACAAAAGAAGATCTACTTCTTCGGAGGTTTCTTCTTCGTGCCGTAACTGGTTTCTACCGTGGCCCCGATACTGGCTAACAGATCCTTGGCATTCTGAGCGTTTGGGCCGGTGGGAGCGAGTTCCAGATACTTCTGGAAGGCCTCGACCGTACCGGGCACAGGAACGGTTTTGTCCCCTTGCAGGGTTGCTTTGCCGAGCAAGTTCACACCCTTCTGGTAGTACGCTTCGGCCCTGGTGGGGTCTGCGGCAATGCACTTGTCGAAAGCTGCGAGCGCTTCGTCCGCTTTGCCGGCATTGGTGAGAACGGCGCCGGTATTGAAGTAGGCTTGCGCTGCCGCACTCGGATCGGTCTGGGCAGACAACTCATAAGTTTTCACCGCATCATCAATCTTGCCGGCCTTGGCGTAGGCTTCGGCCAGGTTGTTGTAGTAAGCGGCGAGGTTTTTGGTCGCGTTGGGGTCTTTGTCGTTGGTAGCGCTCTTCTTGATGTCAACGGCTTTCTGATACGCGGTCACAGCCGCGTCCAGGCGCTTCTGCTTTTCCGCCGGATCGGTCTGCTTGACTGCGGACAATCGGTTATAGTCGCCGAGCTTGAACCAGATCAGGTCGCGGGTCGCGTCGATCTGGGTGGCGTCGTTCATGGCCGCGATGGCGGTTTCGTAGTCGCCGGCATCCGCCGCGGTTTTGGCCGCGTTCAGTTTATCGTTCAGGGCCTTGACCGTATTGGTTTCCTTCTGCGCCTTGGCCTGCTGCTCCTGCATCTGCTTCAACTGCTCTGGAGACAACCCCTGGCCCTTGGCCGTGTTTTCCGTTTCCTTCTTGAGGTCAAAATCGAGATTGTTCTCGTCCAGCGTCACTTGAAACTTGTTGAAATGAAAAAGCTCCTTGTTGGCTTTCTGGTCGTCAGCGTTCTTGTAGAGCGTGACGTTGTAGGACCCCGGCGAAAGGCCGAGCGAAAAGTACTCGCCTTTCTTGTTGGTCTTGAGAGTGTATTTCTGACCGTTGTCGAGGTTGGCGTAGACCACGATCCCGTCAACGACGGGAGCGCCCGTGCTGTCTTTACACGTCCCCTTGACCGTCCCGGATGCTTGGGCGAAGACCGGAGGTGCGCACAGTCCCAACGCCAATACGGTAAACACTAAAATTGCGAAATGCTTTCTCATTTTGCCTCCCGGCGGATTAATTTCTTGATTGCTGAATGTTGATTGTTGAATCGAAAATCGTCAGACCTCCTCGCGACCTGACGGGGTTCATTCTGCAATCACAAATTCAACAATCAACAATCTCTATGGCGCCGCATACGAAATTGGATCTTTCAGTCCGGCCGCCTCAAACGCGCGTAAACGCAACACGCAGCTATCGCAGACACCGCAGGCCTGATCCTCGCGGCTGTAACAAGACCAAGTTAAATCCAAGGGCGCACCCAGTTCAAGGCCAAGGCGAATAATCTCGGCTTTCCGCATCGCGATCAGCGGGGTAACGACCTCGATACGCCCCTCCTTCGTTCCTGCCTTTACTACTTCATTAAAGGCCTGGTAATAGGCCGGGCGGCAATCGGGATAGCCGGAACTATCGGGCTCCACCGCGCCAATGTACACCTTTTCCGCGCCCAGCACCTCAGCCCAGCTGACCGCAACGGCCAGGAAATGCGCGTTGCGGAAGGGAACGTAAGTGACGGGAATGCCGTGCCCAACATTTTCAGCCCCGGGGACCGCGATGGCCTCGTCGGTAAGGGCCGAACCGCCAATCGAACGGAGCGCCTCGTTTCTGACCATGAGTTTGCGGGAGATGTTGAGGTGTTCGCAGATGGCGAGGAAGGACTGCCGTTCGCGCTGCTCGGTGCGCTGCCCGTAGCTGACGTGAAGCGCGGCCGCGTCATGATCCCGCGCCGCCAGGGCTGCGCAAACGCAGGAATCCATGCCACCGCTGAGGAGGACGACCGCGCGGGATTTGGTTTCACCAGCCAAGTGTGCACCGCTTCAATTGCCGATTTTCGATTGCCGATTGACGATTGAATCGGGGCCGCGTTGCAATCGGAAATTGGAGATCGGAAATCAACAATTCCTCTACACTCCCTTCACCGCCGGGTCCCAGATAAACTTGTGCAACTGCAGTCCCAGTCGCGCCGGGACGTTGTCGGCGATCATCCACTCGGCCAGTTCCTGGGGATCGAGCAGGCAGTGGGAGCTGCCGCGGGCCCCAGTTGCGTCCTTGCGAAACGCGGGCGAGAAAACGACGGCGTTCACCCGCTCGGCCAGGCGATGCCGCTCAGTGAACTCGCGGGCAAAATCGTAATCGGCGCGACTGCTCAACACGAACTTGATCTCATCGTGAGCGATCAGCGTTTTCAGATTCTCGAGGCAGAAAGTATCCGCTTCGCCCGAGCCCGGGCATTTTACGTCTACGATTTTGACTACCCGCGCCGGAACCCGCTCCAGTGGCCGTTCTCCGCTGGTCTCAAGAAGCACGCGGTACCCGTCGTCCAGCAAACGCTGCATCAGCGGCACCACCTCCCGCTCCTGCAGCATGGGCTCGCCGCCGGTGATCTCAACCAGTCCGCCTCCCGGGCTCAGCCGTAGAACCTCATCTCGCACCTCTTCCAGGGTCGTCCTGCGTCCGCCCTGGAACGTGTACTCACTGTCGCACCAGGTGCAGCGCAGGTTACAGCCGGTCAGGCGCACAAAGACGCAGGGGAGCCCAGCGTAGGTGGATTCGCCCTGCAGGGATTTGTAGATCTCAGTTATCTGCATGGAAAACAGTTGCCAGCCGCCAGTTGCCGGCTGCCAGTTTCATACTTCCGCTTGTTTCGACACTGATGCCAAGAGTCCGTTGAGGATGCGGCCTGACTCGGCACACGCCTCCAAGAGCTTGTTTGTGTGTTCCTTTTGCAGGTAGCCGAGATTTTCCGCTATCTGCAGCTGAGTTTCGACTTCCATCAAGGAACCTCTTGCCTGTCCGAGGAAAAATCGGAACTCTTTCTCCGAGAGTCTGCCCTGCCCTTCCGCAATGTTACTGGGAATGGAGACCGCAGCACGCCGGAGCTGCGAAGTAATCCCGAACAGTTCGTCTTTCGGGAAAGTCGCAGTGGCACGATAGATGGCAGTCACGAGTTCCATCGCCCTCTGCCACGCAACGAGATCCTTGTATGACCGTCCCAAGTGTTGATTTCCTCTTGCGCGACAACTGGCAGCTGGCCACTGGCGGCCGGCAACTGCTTACTCGCTGTATTTCGCCGTCGTGGTGTCGGTCTCGAACACCGTCACGTCTTTCACGCGTACGCGGCCGCTGGTAATCCGTTGCAGGCGCAGGTTCGACTCGTCGTAGAAATATTTCGCCAGATTCTCGGCCGAGGGATTGATCACGGTAAACGGCTCAATATCGTTCATCATCTGGTGATCAAGCCGCTCGATGACGTGCTTCATCACCTCGCGCAGATCCTTGAAGTCGAGCAGCAGCCCGGCCTTGTCGAGCTCCGCGCCGGCCAGGGTCACCCGGATCTTGTAGTTATGCCCGTGCGGGTTTTCGCACTTGCCTTTGTAGTTCCGCAGGTAGTGGCCTGCGGCAAACGAATCTTCTACCGTAACCTCGAACATGATCCCCCGGCGGCCGGGCGTGAACTCAGGCCCAGTTGCACTCGACAGCGAAACACTTATTGTACCGCTTGCCCGGCGGCGCCGGAGCAATCCCCTTGACTCGATTCGCCATCCGAATATAGGTTGCCTATTTGCCCTTAATGCCAAGGAGGCACATGCTGCGCCGCAAATCCTCGATTCTGTTGCTGGTGATCGTGGCCATGACCCTGGGCTTCGCCCAGAATAAGCCTGACGCGCCGGAATATAGCGTTCGTGAGCACTACACGAAATACGAATTCCGCATTCCCATGCGCGACGGGGCGCACCTGTTCACGTCGGTGTACGTGCCGAAAGACAGTGCCCGTGCCTACCCGTTCCTGATCGACCGCACTCCATACAGCGTTGGCCCCTACGGCGTGGATCAGTACCGCTCGCAACTCGGCCCTTCGTCTGATTTCGATAAAGCGGGATACATTTTTGTTTTCCAGGATGTGCGCGGCCGCTACATGTCGGAAGGAAAGTTCATTGAGATGCGCCCGCACCTTGACAATAAGAAATCGAGCCAGGACGTAGACGACGCCAGCGATCTCTACGACACCATCGACTGGCTGCTGAAGAACGTCCCCAACAACAACGGCAATGCGGGAATCTGGGGTATTTCCTATCCCGGCTTCTTCACTTCCGCCAGCATCATTGATTCGCATCCTGCGCTGAAGGCAGCTTCGCCTCAGGCTCCGATGACCGATCTTTTCATGGGGGATGACGCGTATCACGGCGGCGCGTTTATGCTGGCCGCGAATTTCGGATTCTACGCTTTCTTCAGGCCGCAGGAGAATCCGCAGCTTCCGCCGAAAACGCCGGTGTCCTTCGACTATGGCACCAAAGATGGCTATGAGTTCTTTCTGAAGGTGGGACCGATCGGAAATCTTTCCAAGCTGCTGGAAGGCAAGAGCGCGCTTCTGGATGACCAGATGCGCCACGACACCTACGACGATTATTGGAGAGCGCGCAACCTAGCGCCGCACATGAAAAACATCCATTGCGCCGTCCTCACCGTGGGCGGGTGGTTCGACGCCGAGGATTTGCAAGGGCCGTTCACCACTTTTCACTCGATCGACAAGAATAATTCCGGCATCTTCAACGGGCTTGTGGTGGGGCCATGGGTCCACGGCGGCTGGGGGTACTACGATGGCGAGCACCTCGGCCGCGCGGAATTTGCCGCCAACACCGGCGACTTCTACCGCAAGAACATTCTCTTTCCGTTTTTCGAGCAGTACCTCAAGGGCGCGGGCGATGCGAAGTTGCCCAAGGCCTATGTCTTTGAGACCGGCACGAACGTCTGGAGACGCTATTCGGCCTGGCCTCCGAAGAACGCCGAGGCCAAAACGCTCTACTTCCAGCCGCGCGGCGGTCTTTCGTTCGATCCACCGGGGAACGAGTCATCCGCCTTCGACGAATACGTCAGCGATCCCGCCAAACCCGTGCCCTTCGTTAATTACACCGCGCAAAACGTGCCCCAGGAATATATGGTCTCAGACCAGCGCTTCGCGGCCAGCCGGCCTGACGTGCTTGTCTACGAAACTCCCGTTCTGCAGGAAGATGTGACGATTGCCGGCCCGATCTCGCCGCGCCTCTTCGCCTCAACCAGCGGCACCGATTCCGACTGGGACGTGAAGCTGATTGACGTGTATCCGCCGGACTACCCCGACAGCAAGCTCGACGCGCCAAAGCCGGAAGATCGAAGCAAGCCCAGAACGGACGTTCCGCCGCCGTCGTTTACCATGGCTGGATATCAGCAACTGGTCCGCGGCGAACCCTTCCGCGGCAAGTTCCGCCACAGCTTCGAAAAGCCGGAGCCGTTCACGCCTGGCAAAGTCGAGGAAATCAACTTCACCATTCAGGATATCAACCACACCTTCCGCCGCGGACACCGCATCATGGTGCAGATTCAGAGTTCGTGGTTCCCGCTGACCGACCGCAATCCGCAAACTTTCGTGAACATCCCCGACGCCAAGCCCGCTGACTTCGTCAAAGCGACAGAACGCGTCTATCACAGCAAAGCGCAGCCATCGGGAATCGTGGTGCAGGTGGTGCCGAGCCCGGGAGAGGCGGAGGAGGGCAAGTGAGGGAACTAGGGAAGCGCCATTTGACGGGGGCGATAGTCCTTACTATAATGTAAGGAGTTGGATTCTAGGGAAGGACCGTCAGCCGTGGCTGCTGCGACTATTACTTCGAAAGGCCAGATTACCATCCCGGTGCGGGTGCGTACCGCGTTGGGGGTCGAACCCGGGGATCGTTTGGAGTTCGTGGAAGTGAAGAAGGGGCAATTCGCTATCGTGGCTGCCACTCGATCGTTGAAAGAACTGAAGGGCATGTTTCGAGGCAGGCGAAGCAAACCAGTATCAATCGAGGAAATGCATTCAGCGATCGCCCGACGCGCATCCGAATCCCGATGATTGGTCTCGACACGAACGTCATTGTTCGCTACCTCACTCACGACGATCCTGCTCAAACGACGGCAGCAGTAAAACTGCTCGACTCTCTCTCGCGTGACGAGCCCGGGTTCCTTTCCCAAGTTGTCATCGTTGAACTAGTTTGGGTACTCGAGTCGTTTTACCGGGCCAAGAAGAACGAGATTGCGCACGTACTTGAGACCCTGTTGAGCAATGACCGGCTGGTCGTTGAACGATCCGAAATTGTTTGGCTGGCCTTGAGGAAGTTCAGTGCCGGCCGCGCCGACTTCGCCGACTGCCTGATCGAGCGCTCTGGCCACGCGGCGGAGTGCCAGTACACGGCCACGTTTGACCGCAGAGCCGCGACCGGAGGCATGCGGCTGATCAGCTAAGAAGCTGGCACTTTGTCATTCACCAGCGCCGAAGAACTCTTCCACTACCCTCATCTCGGTCGTCTTCTTGTAATTCGGCAGGCTTTCGACAAACACGCGGCCATACTGTTTTTTCAGGATGCGGTTGTCGAGCAGGACCAGCAGGCCGCGGTCGTGCAGCGAGCGGATCAGGCGCCCGAAGCCCTGTTTGAGCGTGATCACCGCGGCCGGAACCTGATACTGAAAGAAGGCGTTGCCGCCCTCGGCATCAATGGCCTTCACCCGCGCGGCGACCACCGGATCGCTGGGCACGGCAAACGGCAGCCGGTCAATGATGACGCAACTGAGTTGCTCGCCCTGCACGTCCACGCCCTGCCAGAATGACGAAGTGGCGAACAACACGGCATTGGGTGTGAGCCGGAATTCCTCGAGCAGCGCGCTTTTCGGAGCGTCGCCTTGCCGCAACATGGGAAACTCCACCTCGCCCAGCAGCCGCTGGTGAATTTCGTTCATCTGCGCGTAGCTGGTGAAGAGCACGAACGCGCGCCCGCGCGTGATCTCGAGCAGCTTGCGAATTTGCGCGGCGGCGCTGGCGGCAAACTGCGGAGTCCGGGGATCGGGCAAATCCGGCGGGACATACATCAGCGCCTGACTCTCGTAGTCGAAGTGCGAGGGCAGCACCGTCTCGCGCGCATGCTCCAGTCCCAAGCGCTGGCGGATGTACTCAAACCCGCCGCCGACGGCGAGTGTGGCCGATGTGAGCACCGCGCATTCCAGCTTCGACCACAGGCATTCGCGCAGGATGGGGCCAACGTCGATCGGCGTGGCCTGGAGGAAAACGTTCTGTCGGCCCTGGGAACGCTCCTTTGTTTTTTCTGTGCCGGACCCCGCCCTGAGCACCGCCGAAGGGTGCCTCTGTGATGAAAACGACTTTCCCCGGCGCTCGATCCAGAACACCGTGTTGCGATCCTCGGATTCCAGCACAAACGCAAGCTGCATCTGAATCTCCTGCGCCCGCCGGACAAAGTTGAGCACTTCTTCGGGTTTCTGCGGCAAGCCCTCCAGTTCCCCCGCCAGCCGCGTCAGCGCTTGATTCAGGGCCAGGAATTCGTCGCCGTTTTCTTCCAGGAATTCGCGCCGCGTTTCAAAGGCGAAACGGCCCTCCCCCGGCGGCAGAACCGAGAAGAACAGTTGCGAGCGTTCGCGCAGACTTCCCAGCGCCCCCGAGAGCGAAGGCGAGAGCGCCCGGTTGTGCACGAGCGAATTCTCGACGTCGCGCGCCAGTTCTTCCAAGCGCAGATTGCTCACCGAAATCCCGAAGTAGCTCCCGGCGACGTCTTCCAATTCATGCGCTTCGTCGAAAATCACCGCCCCCACGTCCGGCAAAATTCCCGCATCGGGCGCGCCGTCAGCCTGCAGCTTGATAGAGAGATCGGCGAAGAATAAATGGTGATTCACGATGATGATGTCGGTCTCCATCGCCCGGCGCCGCATCTCTGTGATGAAGCAGCGGTCCCACTGGCTGCATTTCTGCCCGATGCAGGCGTCGGCGCGCGCATCCAGCTTGGGCCAAAGCAGGCTCGCCTCGGGCAGTTCCGCCAGTTCCGCGCGGTCGCCCGTCCCCGTAGTTCTCTCCCAGGCGGCGATGGCGCGGTACTGCTCGATCTCTTCCAGGCCACTGAGCACAGGCTGGTTGGTCAAGTCGTACAGTTTCTTGCGGCACAAATAGTTGTTGCGGCCTTTCATGTAACAAACCGAAAGCCGCCCCGCAGTTTCTTTGTCGTTTCGAGCGGAGCGAGAAACCGGCTGTTCGCCTGCGCCAGCCGTGGCCCCTGCATACAAGGCCTGCTCCAGGAACGGCACATCCTTATAAAAAAGTTGTTCCTGCAGATTTTTTGTTCCGGTGGAGATGATGACCCGTTTCCCGGAACGAATCACCGGCATGAGATAAGCCAGCGTTTTGCCGGTGCCCGTACCGGCTTCGACGATCAGATGCCGCTTCTCTTCCAGGGCTTGCTCCACCAACTGCGCCATCTGCAATTGCCCGCGGCGAAATTCATATGCGGGATGCGTGCGCGAGAGTACTCCGCCGGGGGCGAAGAATTGATAGAGCGAAGCATTCATCCCGCTGGGTGCGGACGGGTTTGATGTCGTGGAAGCCAAGGAGTCTCTATAATAGCTGCTTCCACAGCAGGCAGCGCCAATGCTCGTGTGGGGACGGCCGCCCTCGGCCGTCCATGCCGACTCGAAGTGTCGGCTGTGAGGTTCCGTTACAACCAGGACGCAGTCGGGTCTTCGACCCAACCGGACAGCCGGGGGCGGCTGTCTCCACATTAAGACTCACTTTGGCACAGCCGACTTACAACTCGACCAACAGCCTGGCCACCGCGGTTCCCACGCTAGCCATCGTGGGCCGCCCCAACGTGGGCAAGTCCACGCTGTTCAACCGCATCGTGGGGTCGCGGCGGGCGATCGTCGGCGACGAACCGGGCATCACGCGCGACCGGCTCTACGCCGATGCCGAGTGGCGCGGCCGCCGCTTGCGCATCGTGGATACCGGCGGCATTCTGCCGGAAGAAAAAGATCTGATCCCGGCAGAGATTTTTCGTCAGGCCCGGGTCGCGCTCGACGAGGCCGCTGCCATCATCATGGTCGTGGATGGCCGTAGCGAACTCGCTGGTCCAGACCTTGAACTCGCGCGCCTGCTGCGCAAGGCGAACCGGCCGCTGTTCCTCGCCGTCAACAAGGCGGACAGCGAGAAGCAATCGTCTCTGATTGACGAATTCCATCGCCTCGGCATTCCCCAGATGTTCCCAGTCTCGGCGGAACATGGGCGCGGCGTGGACGATCTGCTGGATGCCGTGATTGCGATTCTTCCACCAGAACCCTCAACCACGGAGGACACAAAGAACACAGAGGAAGTGCAAACGGCTAACGAACAACCTCCAACCACCGACGACGCTTTGCCCGCCAGGGAAGCCCCGCATGAGGTCAAGGTCGCCATCATCGGCCACCCCAACGTGGGCAAGTCCACTTTACTCAACTGCCTTACCGCCTCAGACCGCGCCATCGTGTCGCCTGTCCCCGGCACTACGCGCGATGCGGTGGACGAAGTTGTCGAGCGCAACGGACGCCGCTTCCGCTTCATTGACACCGCGGGCATTCGCCGCAAGGGCAAGACTCACCTCATGGCGGAGAAACTTTCGGTGGTCATGGCGCACAAACATCTTGAAGCCGCCGACATCGCGCTGCTCGTGATTGACGCCACTGAAGGTGTCAGCCAGCTTGACGCCTCGATCGCCGGCTACGCTCACGAGCGCGGACGCTCCATCATCATTGTGATCAACAAATGGGATCTCGTCACCGGCGGCCTGAAAGAGTCGAGGCCCACCAAAGCTGAGCGCATGCGTGAGTCAAAGCGCCCCGGCGACCGCGGCGCCTATGAGGAGCGTGTGCGTTACGATCTGAAGTTTCTTAGTTACGCGCCCATCGTTTTCATCTCGGCCAAGAGTGGCAAGGGCACGGAGAAAATCTTCCCGCTGCTCGAACAAGTCGCCGCGGAGCGCCGCAAGCGCGTGACCACCTCCGAGATGAACCGCTTTATCGAACACGTGGACTTCGCCCGCGCCTCCGTCCCCATGCGCCAGCGCGTGAAGATTCTCTACATGACGCAAGCCTCGGTTGCCCCGCCGACGTTCGTGCTGTTCACCAACCGCGCCGTCAAGCTGCATTTTTCTTACCAGCGCTTTCTGGAGAACCAGATCCGCGAGGCGTTCGGTTTTGTGGGTACGCCGATCTGGATCAAGAACAGGGCGAGGAATTCATAGCAGATTCCTCACTCCCCCTCCACCATCCGATCCTGCGTGAGCAGTCCTATGCGGTCGACGCCTGCGTGATGGGCCACGTCAATCACTTCGGCCACGTACTGAAAATCGATGTCCGCGTCGCCACGCACGAACGCGACTTTTTCCGCGCGCGTCAAATAGATCCGCGCGAGCTGCGTTTCCAGATCCTCCCAGCGCACGTCTTCCCGGTTGATCTTCACCGTCGGCGTCTGATCCTTCGCCGTCCACACCACCTGAATGATTATGGTCCGCTCCGGCTGCGGGTCGGACTTGCCGTCAGTTGGCGGCTGTGGAATCTGCGCCTTCTCCCCATACTGAGGGTCCATCGCAACCACCAGCATGAACATCACGATCAAGGTCAGCAACACGTCAATCAGCGGCGTGACGTTGATCTGCGCTCGGGACGCACCTCCGCCTCCCATTGAGAAAGCCATGGATGTTCCCCTCTCCGGCACGCGTGTCTGTTAGATCAGACACCTCTCGAGGCCGGGAGGTTCCATGCCCAGTCCACGCAACAGCGATGGAAGTTAGAGTCTGCGGGCGAATGACTGCCGTCCCTGCGGGGGACGCTTATCCCACTCTTCCACGGCAAAGCGATGCTTTCCACTGGCAACTGACCACTGGCAACTGGCAACTGTTACGATGATTTCAGCCCATGATCCAGCTTGCCGGCGCCGGAAAACGCTTCGGCCACAAACTGCTCTTCGAAAATGCGGACTGGCTGATTACCAACCACGACCGCGTCGGTCTGGTCGGCGCCAACGGCACCGGCAAGTCCACGATCATGAAGATTCTTTGCGGGCTGGACACGCTCGATTACGGCGCCCTCACCATCGCGAAAGGAACGTCGGCCGGATATCTCCCGCAGGACGGCCTTACGCTCTCGGGCCGCACCGTTTTCGCGGAGTGCATGTCGGTTTTCGACGATCTGCGCGCCATGGAGCAGGAACTGGAATCACTGACCCACAGCATGTCGGAACTCGATCACACCGGCCCGGAATATTCCGCCGTCGCCGACCGTTATCATCGCGTCGAGCATGAGTTCCGCACCCGCGACGGATACTCCATTGAAGCCGAAGTGGGCCGGGTGCTGATGGGGCTGGGCTTTGGCAAGGAAGACTGGGCGCGGCAGACCGACGAATTCTCCGGCGGCTGGCAGATGCGGCTGGCGCTGGCCAAGCTTTTGCTGCAGAAGCCGAACCTTCTGCTGCTCGACGAGCCGACCAACCATCTCGATCTGGAAGCGCGCAACTGGCTCGAGGAGTATCTGCAGGATTACCCGCATTCCTTCGTGCTGATTTCGCACGACCGCTACTTTCTGGATGTGACCGTATCGAAGATCGCAGAAATCTGGAACAAGCGCCTGTGGTTTTACACCGGCAACTACGACAAATTTCTGGCGCAGAAGACGCAGCGCAACGAGCAATTGCAGGCGGCCTATCGCAACCAGCGCGAGCGCATCGAGCAACTGGAAGTGTTCATCAACCGCTTCCGCTACCAGGCGACGAAGGCCAAGCAGGTGCAAAGCCGCATCAAGGAACTCGAGAGGATGGAGCGGATCGAGATTCCGCCGGAAGAAAAGACGATTCATTTCTCGTTCCCGCAGCCCAAGGCGAGCGGGCGCATCGTGGCCGAATTCGAAGGCGTGGCCAAGACTTATCCCGGGAAGACTTATGAGGGGAAAACTGGCGGCGACAAAGAAGTGTTCCGCAACGTCAGCTTCATGATCGAGCGCGGCGACCGCATCGCCCTGGTCGGCGTGAATGGCGCGGGCAAGTCCACGCTGATCAAGCTGCTGGCGGGCAGCGAACCGCTCACGCGCGGGGAATTCCGCCTCGGGCACAATGTGCAGGCCGACTACTTCGCGCAGGACCAGTACAAAGAACTGAACCAGGATGCGCGCATTCTGGACGACCTCGGCGAACTTTCTCCGCGATCGACGCAGACGGAACTGCGCGGCTTGCTGGGGTGCTTTCTGTTTTCTGAGGATGATGTTTTCAAGAAGATCGGGGTTTTGTCGGGCGGCGAGCGCGGGCGGTATGCGCTGTTGCGCCTGCTGCTGCATCCGGCGAATTTTCTGCTGCTGGACGAACCGACCAACCACCTCGACCTGCGGGCCAAAGACGTTCTGCTGAGCGCGCTGATGGAGTACACCGGCACGGTGGTCTTTGTCTCGCATGACCGGTATTTCATCGACAAGCTGGCCACGCGGGTGTTTGAGATCGGCGACGGCAAGGTCGAAGTCTTTCCCGGCAATTACGAGGATTACTTGTGGCGCAAGGAGGGCGGGCAGCACATCGCGCCCACGCTCGACGATGTGCCAGATGCGAAACCAACCAAAACTGTGGGTGCCCCATTTCTCCCTTCTTTTGGGAGAAGTGGGGATTTTTCGGCGGGCGCCCCGCTTCTGGCCGATGTTGCCAGAAGTGGGAATGGCGACCCTGTCGCAGAGGTACCGAAGAAGCGGCTGAATCCGATCAAGCGCAAGCAGATGGAAGATCGCACTCACGAACTGGAAGAGGAAATCAGCCGCGTGGAAGCCGCCATTGCCCACTGCGAAGAAGCGCTGCAGAATTTCGTCAACGCCGACGAGAGCCAGCGCCAGGCGGATGAATTAGAGCGGCAAAAGACAAGGCAGTCGGAATTGATTCGCGAATGGGAGCGGTTGGAGAAGAGTTTGCAGTTGGGTCAACGAGTGCCGCCGGGTGAAATCGATGGTTAGTACCGCAGCACGACTCCGGCAGAGTATCGGAAGCCATTGGTGAGTGACGTCGAAGGAGCGCTGGGGCCTTCGACGGGAACGTGATGCCTCTCGTAATCAATCTGCGCAGCGCGAACCGAGAGATGCTTCGAGAGCTTTATATCAATACCTCCGCCCACAGACCAGATGAATGCGGTGTAACTCGGAGCGCGTCCATTTATCGCTCCCTGACCCAATCCCTGAGACACACCTCCGAACAAAGCATGCGTGAAAGCGCTCGCACGCTGCCGGCGAAAAGTGTAAACGGGCCCGAATTGGTAGGCGTAGCGATGCACGCTTGAGAGCCCTCCTCCTCCCCCTCCAAAGCCGGCGCTACCATAGTTTCCGCCGAGTTGCGCCGAAAGACCCAGCGACCTATAGAAATACCCGGCTGCCGAGACAATCCATCCGTTGAGATTAGTGGTGGCGCCGAGGTCGTCGACTCCGCATCGATAGTCAGACCCGCACCCGCCCGCAATCCTCTCCAGCGAATATCCCCCGAACAGCTCTGCCTTGCCACTTTGACCGAACATCGGCAGGCTAAAGATGACCACCAGAAAAAGCGCTACTTGCAGTCTGTGCATTCCTCCTCCCAACGTGTTTCAGAAATTTGTGGGGTCCGCCGGACCTATTCACCGGACTTGGAAGGCACCCGCCGCGCGATGTAGTTTCGGGCGAACTCCAGCAGGACCGGGCTGTGCAGACCTATCTTTTGCGCTTCCGTTTCGGCATCTTCCATTTTCCAGCCGTCCACCAGGACACGCCGGATCATCCAGAACGTGGCGGCTCGAGGTCCCCCAAGGCAATGGATGAAGGCTGGCAGGTTCTGCCGGTCGGAAGTGATTCTCAGGAAGTGCTCGACCTGTGAGTCCTGGAGACTGGCGGAATCAACCGGGATGTTGAAGTAACGAAACCCGAGTTCCTTCGCTTTGGTTTCCTCCTCCGCGGCGTTGTATTCGGCAGGCCGCCGCAGATTCACGATGGTGCGGATTCCCT
This sequence comes from Candidatus Sulfotelmatobacter sp., assembly GCA_052326105.1. Lineage (GTDB taxonomy): Bacteria > Acidobacteriota > Terriglobia > Terriglobales > Acidobacteriaceae > Sulfotelmatobacter. The sequence goes on from JBKQRC010000024.1 coordinate 81,724, forward strand.
TCGCTTTCAGCCGGACCAAATCGTCCATCGCCGGTTGGCCGCCGATGTAGAACTGCTTGCTGACCTGCGTGAAGTTCTGAATCGAGGCAAACTCCGTGGCCTGCTGCGCATGTGCCGCACTAGCGACCGCCAGCCCCAACGTAGCAAGGACAAGGAGGCACGTTTTCATAGTCATTCCTCTCTGACAAGATTGTCCGGGATTCACTTGAGAGTTAGCAACTCTCAACTGTCGCCGCCTACTCGACGGTCACCTCTCCGGCGACATCCTTCTGCGAACTTCCACCACTTGCTCACCACGAGGTTTGCTGTCGGGCACCCAACATGGTGGGACGGCTGTAAGAGGGAGCGTGACCACTACATGGGGAATCTGAGAAGAATCGACCAACCCTCGTTTTGCTTGAACTAGAATAAAAACGGAGAATCCCTATGTCTCGCATTAAGTCAATTGTCGGTTCTGTTTTGGTTTTTGCGCCCATATGCCTCGGACAAGACAGAGCCGGCGTAGATCCTAGGGTGGCATTACCCATCTTGAAAAATGTTCTCGGACAAGCAAAGGTTTCAGGCTCTCTGGAGTATTGGGGGAGATGCGATTTCCAGAAACCCTATCCGGACTTCCCGAACCTGCGGAGCCTTTCCGACTATTCAGGTGCGCCGGAAGAAGTGCTACAAAACGTGTTCGCGCCTGATCCACAGATGATGGTGACGAGAGACCCAAGTGGAAGAATTCGAATGGCCGAAATAGATGTCCCGACCGAGTTCCTAGATATTAGGATTCCGTATGTCTCCTTCAATCTGGAGGGGTCGGGGGCCAAGATGTTCGCGGGGCCAAATATTGCGCTGCGGGTGGTTTTATTGAATCCAGCGGTAAAGGCATTTAGGAAAGATCACAACATCGGTCCATTCGATGATAATTGGGGCTGGCCGGGCGATGCGGGTCCGAACAAGCGTCAAATGTCAGGAGAGTTGCACGACGTGACTCTCCGGCAGGCGCTGGATTACATCCTCGCGAGCTTCCCTGGCTTTTGGATTTATGAGAATTGCATGAGTGATAGCGGGCAGCGTCTCGTATATTTCGCCTTCTTTGAAATACCGCAAGCAAGTTCCCCACCTGCACGCAAAGAGGCTGCGAAATAAACGTCCTGTATGGTGTTCGGTTACATGCCACGCCCCGCCCACACGCTGTGTCTTCTGGATTTTCTTAGTTGGAATTCCCATGTTCGCAGCGGATACCCCCGAAAAGGCAAGCCCAGTGTCAACCCATGCTGCTTGCGACGGCACCGCTGCTTCTGAGTTCTTTCCAGGCTGACGAGCGTCTGCGCTATCCGGAGGTTATTGTTGAGAAACCGCGAGCCCATCGCCACAGGCTTCCGCCCACCGGACACCTCCTTCCGTAATCTCTCCTTCGCACTTACCCCTGTGCGATAGTCAGGATGGCCGAGTGGCCACGAACTGCCGAGGGCCACAAATTTCAAGACCAACCGCATGAATCGGCACCCGGCGCAGGCCGGCGAGGCGCCCCGCGGGAATCCAAGGAAGGTCGCATGCTTCAGTCGTCGGAGAACTCATTCAGCCTGAAGTCGGCAATACCGGCTTCCAACCCCAACGCTTTTAACCAAGTCAAAACCGTTACCGCTCCTGTGGATCAGGCCACCATCGGCCGCACTCTGGTCATCAAGGGCGAGATCACCGGCTCAGAGGCCCTGTACATTGATGGCCGCGTCGAAGGCAAGATCATCATGCCCGAGAGCCGCGTCACCATCGGCCGCAACGGCAAAGTGGACGCCAGCATCCAGGCCCGCGAGCTAGTGATCATGGGCAAGGTGACGGGCAACATCGAATGCACCGACCGCGTCGATATCCGCGCCGAGGGCGCCGTCAGCGGCGACATCTCGACCGTGCGCATCACTGTGGAAGACGGAGCCGCCCTCAAGGGCGGAATCCAGGTGCTCGCGGAACCGAAATCGCGCGCGCAAGCGAAACCGGCGGAGCAGCCTAAGGCGATGGCGGCTACAGCCAGCGCGTAGTTGGCGGGAAGAACATTGCGGTGAGAACGAGGGGCACGCTTGCGCGTGCCCCGATTTTTTTGGCCATCTGAAGGAGCGGCCTTTCGTAGCAGGTAATGAATCTCCGCCCTCAGCGCCCGAAGGCGCATTCATAAGGCAGAACGGGACGGCATGCCTGACCATGCCCTGATACGAAACGTACCTCGGCGGCTAAAGCCGGCGACCAGAGTGGCTTGTATCGCAGCGCTGAAGCGCTGCGCCACCCAAAATCAGGCCTCTAGCTTCTCCCTAGCGCCTGAGCCGGCGGTTCCTTCGCGATAAAATGCGGCGCGGCTGGAAGCCGCGCCCTTTCAAAACCACGCACTTATTTCTTGTCCGCCGGCCGGAAATCCAGCGCCGCCGAATTCATGCAATAGCGCAGGCCGGTGGGAGCCGGACCATCCTCGAAGACGTGACCCAGGTGGGCGTCGCAGGTGGCGCAGCGGACTTCGGTTCGCACCATGCCATAAGCCGTATCGCGGTGCTCGACCACGCCGCCGCCCTCGGTGGGCTTGGAGAAGCTCGGCCAGCCCGTTCCGGAGTTGAACTTGGTTTGCGAATCAAACAGCGGAGCGCCGCAGCACACGCAGTGGTACATCCCAGTCTCGTGATTGTTCCAGTATGCGCCGGTAAAGGCGCACTCGGTGCCTGCCTCGCGGGTCACGTGATACTGCTCGGGCGTGAGCTTCTGCTTCCACTCCGCCTCGGACTTCGTAATCTTCTCCGCAGTCTTTTCAGTCATGAATCAGCTCCTGTTTCGGTCAGTTTATTGCGCACTGATTGGATGCTCCGGCGCGGGAAAAGTGGCACGGCTTGACCGGGGAGACCGCCGAGATGGCTACTTCTCGTCTTCTCCCACCCTCCGGTATTTCCCCCTGAAAAATAGCAGCGGGTCGCCTTCGCGCACGATCACGTCTTCGACTTCGGCGATGAAGATGGTGTGATCGCCGGCTTCTTCTGACGAGTGCAGCCGGCATTCCAGATAAGCCAGCGATCCGTGCAGCATGGGCGTTCCCTGGCGGGTGCGGTCAAAGCGGGCTCCGGCCTCGGTTTCGGCGTGCTCGTGGCTGCGGTCGGGGCGGGCGTAGTACTCGGAGATGGCCCGCTGATCCTCGCCCAGAACGTTGACGCCGAAGCGCTTTTTGGCGTGCAAATGCGCGTGGGTGCGGGTGCTGTGATCCACGCAGACCAGCACCAGCATAGGATCGAGCGACACCGAGGCGAAAGCATTGGCCGTCATGCCATGGACCTTGCCGTCGAGGTCCACCGTGATGATCGTCACCCCGGTGGCGAAGCAGCTCATGGCTTTACGAAATTCGGAAGCAGTCAGGTTCATGTGCAACGTAGGGGCGGACGCATTCGTCCGCCCCGCGAGCGAAGTGAGCGCCTAGCGACCCACGCCCTAAAGGTACCGCACCCCGGACGAATGCGTCCGGGGCTACACGCAACCGCCTACATTACCACGCTCCGTTGTATCATTCGACTCAACGGTGAGCCTGACCGCTATCACGTCCGAAACGCCAGAACGCCGCTTTGCCTGCGCGGCGGAACTGGCCGCTGTGCGTCCGGGGGATGCGATCTCGCGGGAGCAGGCAGTGCGTCTGATCTGTTGCTCCGACGAAGATCTTCCCGGCCTGCTCGCCGCCGCCCGCGCCGCCAAAGAAAAATTCAAGCCCGCAGTGATCACCTATTCGCGCAAGGTTTTCCTCCCGCTGACCAATCTCTGCCGCGATTATTGCGGATACTGCACCTTCCGGCGCGATCCCGGCGATCCGGGCGCGCACACGATGACGCCCGAGGAAGTGCTCGCCGTTGCCCGCGCGGGGGAAAAACTGGGATGCACCGAGGCTCTGTTCAGCCTGGGCGACAAGCCGGAACTGCTGTTCCCGGAAATGCGCGCGACGTTGCGCCGGCTCGGCTACAAGTCGACACTGCATTATCTGGAAGCCATGTGCGAACTCGTGCTGCGTGAGACGACTCTGCTGCCGCACCCGAATCCCGGCCTGCTCAGCCCGGAATGGGTCGCACGCCTGGCAGCCGTTTCGCCCAGCATGGGGCTCATGCTTGAAACTACCAGCACGGCGCTGCTGGCTCCGGGCGCGGCCCACGACAATGCCCCCGACAAAGTTCCGGCCAAGCGGCTGCGCACGATCGAAGACGCCGGCAAACAGAATGTTCCCTTCACCACGGGCCTGCTGATCGGCATTGGCGAGTCAGCGGAAGACCGCGTGGATACGCTCATCGCCATCCGCAAGTTGCACGAGCGCTACGGCCACATCCAGGAAGTGATCGTGCAGAACTTCCGGGTGAAGCCGGCGATTCCCATGGCCCACTGGGCCGAACCCAGCCGCGGGGAGATGCTGCGCGCCACGGCGGTAGCTCGCTTGTTACTCCCCAGGGTGAATATTCAGGCTCCGCCGAATCTTTCCGCGCCTTACTATGAAGAGTTAGTGGATGCCGGCATCAACGATTGGGGAGGTGTTTCGCCGCTGACGCCCGACTACATCAATCCGGAAAAACCCTGGCCGCAACTGGAGCAGCTTCGCTTGCGCACGGAGGCCAAGGGATGCACCTTGCGACAGCGTCTGCCGGTGTATCCGGAATTTCTGCCGGCCGTCGCAGCGAAACCCGGCCTCTTGTCAGAGAAAGTGTGTGCGGCCGCCGATGGCTACGGCCTGGCAAGAATCACGAGGGTGGCATGATCTGTGTGCTCAGCGGCGGGACGGGCGGCGCGAAGTTTGTGGACGGCCTGCGCCTGGTCTTGCCGGCGGACGAGCTGACGATCATCGTCAACACCGGCGATGATCTGATGTGGTGGGGGCTGTACGTCTCGCCTGATATTGATTCCATCACGTATGTGCTCTCCGGCATGCTGAGCCGCGAACGCGGATGGGGAGTGAAGGGCGATACGTTCCTGTGCTTGCAGGCGATGGGGCAACTGGGAGAACCGACCTGGTTTCATGCCGGAGACCGCGACCTCGCCGTGCACCTGCTGCGCTCGCGCCTGCTGGCCGAAGGCAAGACGCTTTCCGAGGCCACGACGACTATCTGCAACAAGCTCGGAGTCAAAGCCCGCATTCTCCCCATGACCAACTCTCGGGTGGAAACCCGCGTGGATACGCCCGCGGGCGAGCTGAGCTTTGAAGAGTACTTCGTGCAGCGCTGGTATCAGGATCCGGTGAACTCGGTGCGCTTTGCCGGCGCGTCCGATGCCGAGCCGGCGCCCGGAGTCATTGATGCAATCACGTCCGCCGACGCCGTTTTGATCGCGCCCAGCAACCCGGTCACCAGCATCGGTCCGATTCTGGCTGTGCCCGGGATTCGCGACGCATTGCTGCGCGCCCGCGGCAAGATTGCCGCCGTCAGTCCGATTGTGGGCAGCGCGGCAGTTGCAGGCCCTGCAGGAATATTGATGGCCGCGCAGGGATTGCCCTGCTCGATTGCGGGCGTGGCCCAAGTCTACGAAGATTTTCTTGACGTTCTGATTTGTGACAACCGCGATGCCCGCGCCGCCGATGCTCTCCGCGAGAAAGGCCTGCGCGTGCAGTGTACCCAGACCATCATGCGCAGCCCCGAGGACAAAGCCGCCCTGGCGCGAGAGTCGCTGGCGTGCGTCTCGGGCGGGCTGTTTCAGGCTGAACCCGCCGCCGGCACTGCGTTTCGGCGCCTGGACCAGTCTTGATCGGACCAACCTTGATTCGACCAAACTTGATAAGGGCAGGCATGATTCTCGTTCCCGTCAAGAATCTGTCGTCGGCGAAGCAGCGGCTGGCTGGCGTTCTCGATCAACCGTCGCGCACCCGGCTGGCCCAGGCCATGCTGCACGATGTGCTTGCCACTCTGAACGCCTGGAAGCAGAAGCCGCAGGTCGCAGTGGTTACCAGCGACCCGTACGCGGCGGAACTGGCGGGGGGGTATGGTTTCGAAATCATTCCTGATCCCGAGAATCCCGGGGAAACCGGTGCAGTCGAGATGGCGACTCAGGTATGCGTCGAGCGCGGCCTGGAGAGCACGCTGGTAATTCCGGCCGACATTCCCCTGATTCAAGTTTGGGAACTGGAAGAAATCATGAAGAACGCCCCGGAAGAAGGTAGCGTTCTCGTGCCCGCCGCCGACGGACGCGGGACTAACGCCGCCTTCCGGCGGCCGGCAAATCTTTTCCCTTTGCGTTTCGGCAACGACAGCTTCAAGCCGCACCACGCGGCGGCGCAGGCCACGGGCAAGCCCTGCGTGGTGTTGAAACTGCCGGGGATCGCGGTTGATGTGGATAATCCTGCCGACTTGCAGCAGTTGATTTCTCTGCCGGGCGAGACGCGCGCCCAGCGGCTAGCTCGGGAGTTTGCTCGAGCGAACAAAGCCTGAAACGCAGAGGGCGCGGAGGATTCGCGGAGGCCGCGGAGAAAGGCTCGCTATAGCATTTCTTCAGCCGACGGGTCGAGCGACGGTCCAATCAAAAGCCTGAACCGCGAAGGACGCTAAGGACTCGCGAAGGACGCAAAGAAAAGCTTGGTAACGCATTGCTTGAAGCCGTCTAGAATGGCAGCCAGTTCTTATGCGGCGGTCTGGATCGAAAAGCGAACGCAAACCGGGCAAGGCGCGGGCTGAGCTGCGCGTGATCCCGATCGCGGTTGCCGGCGACATCCAGCCTGGCGATCCGCTGGCCGACAAGCTACTCCAATCTTTGCGGCGCAGGCGCCTCCGCTTTCAATCCGGCGACATTCTCGTTGTTAAGCACAAGATCGTTTCCAAAGCCGAAGGGCGCCTGATTGATCTGGGCAGCGTTACTCCTTCCGCCGAGTCGATCGCCTGGGCGAAACGACATGGTCTCGACGCTCGCGTCATCGAACTGGCCCTGCGCGAGAGCCGCGCCGTCATTCGCCGCAAGAATGGCGTTCTGATCACGGAGACGCACCATGGTTTTCTCTGCGCGAACAGCGGGGTGGACGTTTCCAATGTCAACGGCGGCGGGCATGCGTTGCTGCTTCCGGAGAATCCAGATCGCTCCGCTGCTAATCTCCGGCGCGAACTCAAAAAACAGACGGGCCTCAGCACTCCGGTGATCATCACCGACAGTTTTGGCCGTCCGTGGCGGGAAGGGCTGACTGAGTTTGCGATCGGCATTGCCGGGATGAAGCCGCTGCGCGACGACCGCGGGCGGCGCGATCCGCATGGTTATAAACTTCAGGCCAGCGTTGAGGCCGTGGCCGACGAACTGGCTTGCGCGGCGGGCCTGGTCTGCGGCAAACTCAAACGCACGCCGGCGTGCATCGTCCGCGGATTTCAGTACGAGGCTGGCGCGGGCGGCGTCCGTAAGCTGCTCCGGCCAGCGGCGAATGATCTGTTCCGGTAGACTGTCTCGAACGGTTCGTTTTCACGATTCCAGTGGGCTCGATTCCGGCCGGCAGGATTTTCACTTTTGATACGGCAGCGCCTGGAAAGCTGCGATTCAGGAGGGACCATGGACAAAGAAATCTCCCGCAGACAGTTTCTGGAGAAGATCGGATTAGGAACTGCGGCCGGTACGAGTCTGTTGCTGCTCAAGGACGTTGCCCACGCTCGCCCGGGAACCGATCTGATTCCCTCGCGGACTCTGGGGCGAACCGGCGCGAAGGTCTCGATCCTTGCTTTCGGCTGCGGCAGCCGCTTCCTGATGTACAAAGACGAAGAGAGCGCCGCGGCGATCCTCAACCGCGCGATTGATCTGGGCATCACTTATCTGGATACGGCATACGCTTACGGAGATGGCCAGAGCGAAACCCGCGTCGGCAAAGTGATGGCTTCCCGCCGCAAGGAAGTCTGGCTGGCGACGAAGATTCCCGATCGGACCCGGGACGAATTCCTGCGCCGCCTGGAAGCGAGCCTGAAGCGGCTCCAGACCGATCATGTGGATTTGGTCCACATTCACAGCCTGGGCCAAACTGACGACCTGTCAAAAATCGAGGCGCCAGACGGCGCTCTCAAAGGCCTGATGGAAGCACGCGAGCAGAAAATGGCGCGCTTTGCTGGCATGACCAGCCATACCAACGGAGAGGTAATGGCTAAAGCGATCGAGCGCCATGACCTGGATTGCGTGCAGATGGCGCTGAATGCTTCCCGGAATGGCCGGTTTGAAGAGTTGGCCCTTCCTGCCGCCAACGCCAAGAATCTTGGCGTGATCGCGATGAAGGTGACCGGTCAGGAGTTTCTGGTGGGCGACGGTCCGGGCAAGGCAGACATGAATTCTCTGCTGCGATATTCCATGAGCTTGCCCGTGACTACCGCGGTCGTGGGAATGCCACATCCGGAAATGCTCGTCCACAACGTGGAGACTGCGCGCAGCTTTTCACCGCTCAACGATCAAGAAAAGGAGCGCCTGCGGCAGCAACTCAATCCTTCTCGTGAAGGGCTGGAGAAGCGCCTGGTCGGGCATCTGGATGGACCCACGGCGGATCCGGAAATTTTTCTGGCGTAGCTCCAGAAAGTATTGTGACAAGCCCGTTTGAAGTTGGAGGAACTCGTGCCCCGCGAAATTTCATCGTCGGAACTTGAAGCTTTCCCGTCCCTCGAATGGCCGGACATCGCACCGCGCGTGACTCCCACGCTGCGGGCTTCTCTGGAAAAGGCACTCGAGACACAGAATGGCAGGGACTTGTCGCTGGAAGAGTCGTATGCGCTGGCCAACTCAGAAGGCGACGACCTGCTGGGTCTGCTGGTGGCGGCCAACCTCTTGCGCGCCGAACTGGCGGGCAACATCGTCACCTACGTGGTGAACCGCAATATCAACTTCACGAATATCTGCTTCATCGGATGCAAATTCTGCGCGTTCAGCCGCGGCCCGCGCGAGGCGGACGCTTATTTCCATACCCTCGACGATATGGCGCGGAAGGCGATGGAGGCGTGGCAGATCGGCGCCACGGAGGTTTGCATCCAGGGCGGGTTGCCTCGCGACCTCCCCAAGTTTTATTACCGCGACATTCTGCGCGCGGTGAAGGGCGCGGTCCCGGGCATGCACATCCACGCTTTTTCGCCGATGGAAATTGTGTACGGCGTCGAACTCACCGGAATGCCGCTGGCGGATTATCTCTCGATGCTGCGTGACAACGGGCTGGGCACGTTGCCCGGAACGGCGGCGGAAATTCTGGACGATGAAATCCGGCACATTCTTTCGGCCAATAAGCTTTCGACGGCGCAATGGGTGGAAGTCATCCGCACGGCGCATCGCTGCGGCATTCGCACCACTTCGACACTCATGTACGGCCACGCGGAAACGCCTGCGCACTGGGTACGGCAGATGCGGCTGTTGCGCGAGATTCAGGCAGACACCGGAGGCTTCACCGAATTCGTCCCGCTGGGCTTCGTGCACCAGAACACGCTGCTGTTCCAGCAGGGATTGGCGCGCACCGGCCCCACGCTGGCCGAGCATCTCAAGGTTCATGCGCTGGCTCGGCTGCTGCTGGCCGGCTCCATCAACAACATTCAGGTTTCGTGGGTGAAGCTGAACCGCCGTCTTTCGCAACTCTGCCTGCACGCCGGTGCCAACGATTACGGCGGCACGTTGATGGAAGAAAATATCTCGCGCGAAGCTGGGGCGACCGCCGGACAGTACACCAGCCCGGAAGATTTTCAAGCGCTGATTCTGGAGATCGGACGCATCCCGGCGGAACGCAACACAACCTATTCCCGCATCAAGGTCAAAATTCCGCTCGAGGAATTCTCGGCGGAGCAGGCCATGGAGGCCGAGTTCGCATGAAAGAAGAATTCCGCACGCTCCCATGACTTCCATCCGCCCCATCGCGATCCTGGGCGGCACCGGGCCCGCGGGCATGGGACTCGCTCTGCGCTGGGCGCGCGCGGGAGAGACTATCATCATTGGCTCGCGCGAAGCACAGCGGGCGCAACTCGCCGCCTCGGCGGTGCAGCAGAGGGTCCCGTTGGCCAGGATTTCCGGCCTTGAAAACGCCGCCGCCTGCGCCGCGGCCGATATCCTGATGCTGACCGTGCCGTTCGAGGGCCAGGCTTCGCTATTGAAACGGCTCAAGCCGGCCATGACCGAGGGCAGCATCCTGATTGACGCCACGGTCCCTTTGGCGGTGGGAATTGGCGGACGTGCTTCGCGCACGCTGGGCGTGTGGCAGGGCTCGGCTGCTCAGCAAGCCGCCGAGATCGTGCCTGAGGAGGTAAGCGTGGTCGCCGCCTTCCACAACGTCTCCGCTGAACTGCTCGGGGGAGATGCGCCGCTGGATTGCGACGTCATCGTTTGCAGCGACGATCCCGACGCCGCTCAGCTCACCCGCGATCTGGCCGCGAAAATCCCGGGCGTCCGCGCCATTGACGGCGGCCGGCTGGAAAATGCCCGCATCGTCGAGCAAATTACCGCACTGCTCATCGGATTGAACATCCGGCACAAAGGCCATGCCGGAATCCGCATCACCGGCCTGCCGCCGCAAGCGTACCGGTAAGCGAGCCGTAAGCGAATCCAGAAAGGTGAATGCAGCGCCTGAAGGCGCGACGATAGCGCGCATTTACGGTACGCCTGAAGGCGTACCCTGATACGCAGATACGAACCGTTACTCCTCCGCCATCGGCGCCGTCACTCCTGCGGCTGGCTCACCTCCAGCCATCTGCTGCGCCCGGATCAGGCGGCGCGCTTCGACGCGAATCTTCGGCAGATGCAATCCGAATGCGACCGCGCCGGCGACTGAGGCGAGGCCGCCGATGGCGACGGTAAGCGGCGCGCCCAACCGATCTGACAGCGCGCCGCCCATCAGCGCGCCCAGCGGCGCCATGCCCATGAACATCATGGAATAAACCGCCATCACCCGGCCGCGCAGTTCATCGGGAACCATCACCTGAATCAACGTGTTCGAGGAAGCCATCTGCAGCATGATGAAGTATCCGACCGGCAGCAGCAGCAGCACCGACAGCCAAAACCACTTCGACAGCGCAAACAGCATCAGGCTCAAGCCAAAACCCGCGCAGCAGATCGCAACCCACCGGCCCAGTCCTTTGACTCCTGAACGCACAGCCAGGGTGAGAGCTCCCAGCAGCGCGCCCACCCCGGTCGCGCCCATCAGGATGCCGAGCCGCACGGCTCCGAGATCGTGCGACCCGATCAGCGTGGCGAACTCCTGCCCGCCATGGGGCAGGATTTTGGCGGCAAAGATCGGCATCAGCACCACATAGGGCATGCCTACGATGCTCACCAGCCCCAACAGCAGAAGCAAGGCGCGAATCGGCGCGGTGTGGCGGACAAACTGGAATCCTTCCACAATATGTTCCAGCGGCGAGGTCTTGGCCGAAACCCGAGCCGGAGCGTGCACATTCATCATCATCAATCCAATGATGACGGCGATGTAGCTCACGCCGTTCGCGAAAAAGCACCAGCCTTCGCCCAGCCTGGCCACTAAAACGCCCGCCACGGCCGGCCCGATCACGCGTGCGCCATTGAACATCGACGAGTTGAGCGCGATGGCGTTCATCAGATCGTCTTTGCCCACCATGTCCACCAGGAAGGATTGGCGCCCCGGGATGTCGAATGCGTTCACCACTCCCAACAACGCCGCCACCACGAAAATCAGCCACACTCGATGGTCAATCACATGAGAGAGTGTGAGCGCGGCCAATACAAACGCCAGCAGCATGGACGCGGTTTGCGTGGCAATCACCACCCGCTGCCGGTTGGTGCGATCGGCCGTGATGCCTCCGATGGGCCCGAATAGAAATACCGGTATCTGGCTGGCGAAGGCCACGGAGCCCAACAGTAATCCGGACCCGGTCAGGCGGTAGACCAGCCAGGATTGCGCCACCGTCTGCATCCAGGTGCCGATCAGCGAAATCAGTTGTCCGCCGAAGAAGAGTTGGAAGTTGCGATGGCGCAGGGCGCGCCCGGCGGCCTGCCAGCGTGATCTGGGCCCTGCGGGCGCGACGCCGTTGGCAAGGGCATTCTCTGGGATGGAATTATTCGCCTCAGCCACAATGTCCCGTCTCGGATGACGCAGCGCTATGCAACGCACCAAGTATACCGTCGTAGAGTAATGTCTCTGTTTGCCCGTCCCGAGGGACAAGGCTGTCGAGCCTCGCTCGACTGGACAGCCCCTTCGACTCCGCTCAGGGCACGCGAGGCGTCACCACATGCCCAAAGTTTTCCACAGGCTCGGCCGCGTTATAGGGTCGAGTCGATGCCGAGCGCAGCCGCCAAGTGCAAGCGAATGACCAATTTGGGAATTATTTTCTGGATGTAACTAGATTGTAACTTCTCCTTCGGTTCGGGGTGAGCTACAGTAGCGCGTAACGCTCCCCCCGGCGACTACGGCAAAAGGAATTGACGCCACTCTATGACCACTCCTCCAGTTCGGGTGGAACGCCGCGTTGGGCAGCGATTCCCCTATTTGCTTCCTCTCTCGCTTCGCCAGGCCGCGACTTCTTTGGATGGTCTGGGGTTCACGCAGGATTTGAGTTCGCGGGGCGTCTTTTTTTTCACCGACGCGCCTCTCGAAGCAGGGGCTGAAGTTGTGCTCACGCTCCGAATGCCTTCTGAGATCACCTTGGGAGAAGGCATGCCGGTCCGCTGCCGGGGCCGGATTCTGCGCGTGGTCCGGCCCGCCGCCTCGTTCGAGGATTCGGCGCCGCGCAACCGCGCGGAAACCAAGATCGGGGTAGCGGTGCGCTTTGACGGCTACGAATACCTGCCCGAAGCGGCCGACTCGGTTTCCGGTTTTGCGCGCGTTTCGGCTCTGCACCCGCATCGCGAAGAAGATCGGGGTGCGGGGCATTCTTCGGCGCGAACGATCGTGGGATAGAGCGCGGTCAGAAGCGGGACCGCAAAGTTCGCGATCTTCTGAGCGTTTCTGTGGCACCATGGGTTCATGCGAGTGGCCCGACAGTGACCTTCCCATGGCGGGGATCTTGGCTTACAATTCCATGCATTAGAGGTGAAGTGTTCAGGAGTTTATTCTGCGTTGTGCACTCCCCCCAGCCGGCCATCATGCAAGTATTGAGTCCTGAGTTTTTGTGCAGAAAAGGTACCGGCGCGCGTGCGGCTGGTTACCGAGGTCACTTGGCGGAGAGCAGGTTCTCTTTCTAACATGCAGACACCGAGAGAAATCAGCGAGAACCGCGCTATGCATGGGATTGCCGTCGCCCTCCTGACCGAGGACCGCGACCACTTATCGGCACTGCAGACTCGTCTGGAAGCGACCCAGTTGGGACACGCGGTATTCAGCCAGGTCGGGTTCCCGGTGGGTCCGACCGACGCCATCCTGCGGCAGCTTCAGGAATCGCGCGCCGAGGTGGTGATCGTAGACGTTCCGGGGCAAGACGCGCAGCGCGCCATCCGCGCCATCGAACTCATCCGCGCTACCACCCAGATCGCCATCTTCGCGAACGGAGAGATGGCGCAGCCCGCCAATATTGTGGCCAGCATGCGCAGCGGCGCTGGGGAATACATTGACAGTTCTGCCGGGACGGAGGCTTTGCTGGAAGCGCTGACCCGCTTCAGTTCCATCCGCACACGGACTCCGGGAGGCGGCGGCAAGGCCCGCATTTTCACGTTTCTGGGCGCCAAAGGCGGGTCGGGATGTACCACGACTGCCGTCAACACGGCCCTCGCGCTGCAGCAGTCCCACGGGGACGTCGTTCTGGTGGACTTTGCCCCGATCGGTCATGCCGCGCTGCATCTGAATCTGCGCCCGCAATTTGGCGTGCCCGATGCGCTCGAGAATCTGCACCGCATGGATGTCTCCCTGCTCGACGGGCTCATGACCCCCACGGATGAAGGTTTGCACCTTCTCGCCGGACCGCAGCAGCCTTATCCTACCGAACCCACGCCCGGCGAACTCGCCCGCCTGTTCGATCTGCTGGTGAATCACTACCGCTTCGTGGTGGTGGACGCGTCCAGCCGCCTGGACCCAACTACGCGCCTGCTTTCCGATCTTTCCAACGCTGTGCTGCTGGTCACCCAGAGCGATGTGGTTTCGCTCTGGAGTGCCGGACGCATTCATGCTTTCCTGGAGGAAGGGACCGGACGCGATCGTCTGCGCGTGGTTCTGAACCGTTACAAGAAGATTCCCGGATTCACGGATGATGACGTCAAGCAGGTAACCAATTGCAAGGTTCTATGGAAGGTTCCCAATGCCTTCCACGCGGTGTCGCCCGCGATTGACCATGGCAAGCCGGTGGTTCTGCAGGAAGGCCCCGAGATCAGCCGCTCGTACCGTGCCCTGGCGGCCAAGCTGGCCGAAGCGTCGTCCAATTCCGACGGCGGTCCCGATCTTGTGTACGAACCCGAACGGGCTAGCGGCAAGAAGCCGGCGCCCGGCCGCTTGAATCTCTCTCCGATTCGCGCGGGAGAGTAAATTTCTCACTCCAGCCACACCCGGTAGATATTTCTTCTTACATTGGTTTTTGTAAACGCGTACTCTTCCGGACTTACTGCCGAATTCACTGCGGGTGCCAGCACCACTCTTCCTGCGATTCCCTTGGTGTCATCCGGTTTCGTGATCCCTTCCTCGGGCAGATCGGGCAAACCCGTGTCACTGCACACCGGCAATAATTCCGTTTTGACATTCGTATTCGATCCGGGCCTGATCTCCAGGTACTTCCCGTCCCCGGTCCATCTCATCTTGCACAATGTCCTGCAGAACACCACCTCCCGGCCTCCTCCATTCGGGTACGCCACGATCATGGCGTAGGGGCCTTCCGAATTCGCATCGGTCGGTTCGCCCACGACTGACCACTTCCCGTCCGGCGACACCGCAAATAGATTCAGGATCGGCTGCTCCCTCAGCTTTCTTCTTCCGGACCCGTCCTGCTTTCGTGTGTTCAAGTAATTCTTTCCTCCCTCATGCGCCCGGTAAATCAAATCGCCGCTGGGCAAGAAGAATGGCTGGTCCTCATCCTCCTCCGACTTCAATTCTCGCGGTGACGTCCGGTGATCGGTGGAGGCGATCCATACATGCGAAATCCCCTCTTCGCCCTTCATCACGAATGCCACTTGGCGCCCGTCACTGCTCAAGGAGTAGTTCTTGCTCTCCAGGCCTGTTTCGAGATCGTATCCCGGCACCACGCGCTCACTTCTTCCACTTGCCAGGTCCGTGCTCCATAATTCGGTCTTTTCCTGTTGCCCTCCGCTCTTCAGGTAGTACAGCTTTTTCCCATCGGCGCTGAAAGTTCCGTCGAAGGTGTTGCCCTCGGCCGATATCTCGCGCTCCCCGGTTTCATCCCGAATCCATAATGCCTCTTCCGTCGACCCCACCGAAGTCAAAAACGACTTCCCATCCTTCTCCATCGCGATTCCTTCTTCTACCGTTGGACCCGAGGTCACCTGTTCCGGCTCTCCCACCGGAAATCTTTGCCTCCAGATATGGAATCGCCCTCCCGCGTTGGTGCTCATGTAGATCCATTTCCCATCCGGCGACCACGCTCCCGTGGTGCATTGCCCGTCTTCCGGCCCCACCAGCTGTTCGTTCCCTTTTCCTTCGAACGGAGCTACCCGGCACCGCGTCAGGATTCCTTGTGAATTCATCGACACGATCAGCACCCACTTCCCATCGGGTGACAAATAGGAATGGTGCGCCATACTCCGCTCGCCGTCGGGCAGATACACATCCCGGCTATCCCCTCTCCCCTCATCGGTAGTCACCACTCCCATGTGCAGCCCGCTCTTGATCTCCGAAAATAGCAACCGCTTTCCTGCCTCGATCCACGTCAACGATGACGCGTTCCTCAGCATCAGCTGCGGCGCTCCTCCGATCAGCGGCACTTCCCACACTTCCCAGGGATCCATAACGCCGTACGCCACCCGCGTTCCGTCCGGCGAGAACGCCGGGCTGAGTTTCGTGCGGCTATCGTTCGTTAGCTGTACCGGATCTCCGCTCGGCAGCAGCTTCACATACACCTCCCCGGGTCCCAAGAAGGTGTCGTTCCCACGGATGAACGCGAGCACTTTCCCGTCAGGTGAGATTTCCGGATACACCGCCGAATCGGTAAAAAACGTCAACTGCTCCCAGTTCCTCGCGTTTTTCGGTTTCGTACCCATTTCGCGCAGATACAACCCCACCCCCAGCGCCAACAGCGTCGCCACTGCCAGGCCCGCAATCCACCACGCTCTTCGGTTTTTCTCCGTCCTCGCGGTCGCTGCTGCTGTCGCGATCTTTCCGCTGTCCGTCTCCCGCTTCAATCGCTTCAGGTCGGCTCTTATCTCGGCAGCCGACTGGCTGCGAACGTCGCGGTCTTTCTCCAAGGCCTTGTTAATGATCCGCTCCAGTTCCGCAGGCACATCGGGATTTAACCGCACAGGAGCTACCGGAGCGCGTTCCAGGATTGCATGGAAGATCAACCCAGTGGTGTCGCCTCGAAAAGGAAGCGTTCCCGTGCACATCTCATAGAGAACCGCTCCGAAAGAAAACAGGTCAGTGCGAACATCCAGTTCCTTCCCGCGCACCTGTTCCGGTGACATGTAAGTAACGGTGCCGACCGCGCTGCCGGGAGTCGTCAGGTGCTCCTCGTACTCAATGGTCGTGGCGCTTGGGGCAATGCCTTCCAGTTTTGGGGTCAGCTTCGCCAATCCGAAGTCCAGAATCTTCGCGGGTCCTCTTTTGGTGACGAAGATGTTCGCCGGCTTAATGTCGCGATGGATGATTCCCTTGGAATGAGCCGCATCCAGTGCATCCGCGATCTGGATGCCGAGATCGAGCACGGTTTCGATATCCAGCGGCTTTCCTGCGATTTTGTGACTGAGGGTCTGACCTTCAAGCAGTTCCATCGCGATGAACGTTCGCCCATCGACTTCGTCAATTTCGTGAATGGTGCAAATGTTCGGGTGGTTCAGGGAGGATGCAGCTTTGGCCTCACGTTTGAACCGGGCTAGTGCCTGCGGGTCTTCGGCTAAGTCGTCGGGCAGGAACTTGAGCGCTACCAGGCGCCCAAGCTTCACATCCTCGGCTTTGTACACCACTCCCATCCCGCCGCCACCGAGCTTCTCGATGACACGGTAGTGCGAAATAATCTGCCTGATCATTGGGCTGAAATCTTAGGGTTAGAAACAAGGCAAGTCAATGAAGGTCAGACTTGGGAATGCCGGGACTGGAGTCTCTTCGGGCACGGCACTGCAACTTACTTCCTCGGCACAAGCGTGGGCGAGGCTTCCTGCGGGAACATCTTGAATGCGACCTCCTGCGAGTGCGACGTCGATTTCTTGTTCACGTCGGTCACATTCTCGGTCAACGTGCCCTTGAGAACAAAATAGGCTTCATCCCCCGGATTTTTCCCCTCGCCGCGCTCGACTGTGCCTTTAAAGTCGAACGACACTCCATGCACAATCTCAGTCGTGAAATTCAGCTTGTTGCCGTCGAGTTTGCCGGTTTTGAAAAACTGATCCAGAAACGCTCCCTTATCGCTCTCACCGTTTCCGAATCGCGAAATGAATCCGGTAATGCTGCCGTCGTCTTCCACCGTCACCTGCACAAATTCGCCTTCTTTCAGGAACGTGTACATCTCGGAATAGACGCGACCGCCGGGGGTGTTTTTTTCTGCTGCAGACTGCTCCGCGGGCTTCGACGCCGGAGGCGATTGCTGCGCGACAGCTCTCGCCGAAAGAACGGCCGCGCCGGCCGCGACTATGAAGATCAGACCGAATTTCCACATGACGATTACCTGCCTAGCCCAATCGTACTATGAGGCGGTGTTGTTTACATTTCTATCGCCGGTGGCACCGACGACTCAATTTTGATCTTACCGTCCGCCTCGGCGTCATCCCGAAGCCCCGCGCTTTTACGAGCGGGGCGAGGGATCTCGCGCGCAGTATAGGCACACCTTGCATCCACGCGAGATTGCAGCTGATGCGGGAGAATGTGGGCGGCACGGTGATTCTGTACGCGGTCATCCACGCCGACGGCACGGTGGGCAATGTGCGGGTGTTGCGCGGTGTGGACGAGCGGATCGACCGGTTCGCCACGCAGGCCGTAGTGCAATGGCGGTTCCAGCCCGCTACGAAAAACGGCATCCCGGTGGACGTTGAAGCGACTTTCTGGATTCCGTTCCGCCCGCCGAAGACGGGGTTCTGAATGGGAGCGCTACGTTTTATTGCTTAGTCAGCTTTCAGCGGGACGGTGACCACAGGTCGTTACGTAGGCCGGGCCTGCTGGCTCAGGCCTGAGCGGCTCTGCGTTTTTCCAGCGCCGCGTAAATCGCGGGATCCGTGCAGACTTCGTAGTAGAGGCGGTCAGTCCACCCCTGCACGGAAAAGTCCGCGGAATTGATGCGGGGGATGCGGCTCTCGCGCACCACGATCTTGCGGAAGATATCGTTGTCCACCGGCACCGTGGCGCTGAACAGGCGGTATTCGCCTTTATCCGACGACGCCAGCTGAGCCGGCAGGCGCACTTTCAGCGGTTCGAGCGTGATTTCCTGCTGCAGCTTGCGGAATGCGGCCTCGTTCATGCGAATGCCGCCCAGGTTGAAACTGACGACGACGTCTTCGGAATTGCCATCCGCATCCAGTTCCGCGGACTGAAAGGCATACACGTGGAACATTCCGGCCAGCGGCTCCATCACACGGCGGGCTCGCTTGCTGCACGATGAGAGGCGGTCGCTCTCATTGAGCGCTTCGGAAATCATGATCTGGTGTTCGCCGTCCATCAGATACAGCGGCGCCGACTCCTGCAGCGTGATGCCCAGGCCCAATTCCAGTTGCGGCATGCCTGAGCGCTGCATCAGTTCGTTGTATCCGCGCACGATCTCGATGATCTCGCGCGCCAGCACGCACATGCGGCTCACCGCCAGACCCGGCTCGCCTTCGCGCTCCAGAATGGCCAGGATGATGGCGTCCCCTTCCAAAAAGACCTTCTGGGCGTTGTACTTAGCCAGCAGCTTATTGACGGGGTCGTAAAAATTCAGACTGAAATACGACGCCGGATTCAGCCCCTTGTCCATCATCATGCGGGTCAGCCGGGTCGAGTCGCGCACGTCCGCTTTCAGCACCACGTGGCGCAGCACGCGATCGGTGTCGGTCTTTTCCTGTTCCTCGGGAAGCAGAAACTCATAAAGGGTGCCATTCACCCGCGAGAGTTCCTGCAAGCGCTCGTTGGGCACAAGGTTGACTAAATCCAGCGCGGCGTTCAGAGTTTCCAGCCTCCGCAAATCGCGGTGATAGTGGAAGAAATCTCCCAGAAACCGCGCTGCCACTTTCGCCCGCTCCGCGCCGCGGCAACTGGCGACTTTCGCCACCGCTGCATACAAGCTGTTGGGCGTGAGCTTGCTGTACTCCTGTATCATGCGCTCGACCCGGTCGCATTCCGTGCGGTCAATCAGGGCATTCTTTAGCTGTTGCGGATTGACGCGCGGAGCATACTCGCTCAGCAAGGGCACGACGTTATACGAGGCGATTACGTTCTCCATGACGCGCTCGTCTTCCAGCAGGCGAACCCAGGCGGCCAGCCGCTCCTGCTGGGCTAATCCGTCGTCGGAACTTTCCGGCGTCCCCGTTCCCACCAGCAGGCGCGCATTCTCCGGCACGTTCATCCAGGAGTCGAGGGTCTCGGCGGTTGTTTCCTCGCCGTACTGCGAACGCAAAAATACGGAGACCACCTCGCGCAACCGCCCGTAACGGTCGGGATCGCGGTCCCAGTTGCCCAGCATCACGTAGTGTTCGGCGCAGAGGTAGTCATCGCGCCCATCCTCGGACAACAGGAGGCGGTTCACGAACAGCGGATAAGTGAGGAAGCCGGCATCGCCCAGGTCGGCCCCGAACAGAGACCGGCGCATGCGCACCAGCGTGCTCTTCTCGACTTCGCGCACGGTCTCAAAGATTTCCTGCCCGGCTTTGCGCAGGATGATCTTCTTGCGCACCTGAAAAGCTCCCAGCCGCTCCCGGTATTCGTGCGCCTTCTGCTGCCGCATGTTGTCGTAGCCCTTGAGCAGCACCCGGCAGCGCTCCAGCACCTGCGCGAACTGGGCGTTCATTTCAGTGCGCAGAAATTTCGTTATGGCCAGCCGCGCCAGCACGTCCACCGCGAGCTTGGAGTCTTTCTTGGCGCGATTGAGCGAGCCCACCTGCAGTTCGGTCAGCAACGATTTCCACTCTCCCGAATCGTATTTCGGCTTCGTGGCTCTTCCCGCCAGATTCCGCAGCCACGACGGTCCTTGCCCCGCCGGGGCCGCCTCGGCCGCAAGCAATCCTTCCAGCTCTCCATGGCGGGCAATCAGGCGCGCGATCTGTGCCCGAGCCGCGTCCATAAACCGGGAACTCAGCACCACGTCGTGCCGCAAATTGTCCACGCCCAGGGACAGACCCTCCAGCGAGACGCCAGGCGTGGCGGCAGCCAGATCGGGCAGCGCCGGTTTCTCCGGCGCCCCGCCCAGTCGAAAGATAGGAATTCTCGGCATCCAGACAGGATTTCTGTTCGGAAGTTGCTGATTACAAACCTACATATCGAGGCTAGCATGGGGCCAGCGCCAGCCCAAGTTACCTCGGTTACGGGCGTGGGGGAGTGGGGTCGGAATTCGCTCGCAAAACGCAGTGCTCGCAGGCGCAGTGATAAGACGGCACTTACGGCATGCTTTTACCTGAAGGCAGGCCACAACCGCTGCGTTTTCATTCGCGCCTTCAGGCGCTGAAGTTGCAATTCTGGATTTCGGCCGTTAGCGTGCCGGCGCCAGCAGCGTCAGCGCATTCGGCACGACTGTAATCTTTGTCGGCAGCGTCCCCAGCAGTTCGCCGTCTGCTTCTACATAAATCTTCGACAGGGCCGGCGCGGTCTCGGACGCCGCATTGTATCGGCATACGACGCTCGTGCTATAAACCAGGTCAATGCCCGGGATGGACCACCGCTGCCCCAGCAGCCCGCGCGTCACATACGCCAGATATGCCAGGCGGCTTGCCGTCCGGCTGAAAACCACCCGCACGTCATCGCGGTCGAGCGCCGCTCCTGGAGCCAGTTCCCGCACCACCCCGCCAAAATTGCGGATGCGCACCGCCATCAACTCGGTAACTTCAGCGCGCCCGCTCTCATTCGATCCGCTTTCCACGTACTCCGCCACAAACCTCGTCATGGGATAGGTGAACCACATGTTCCAGGCCTTGGCGTAGTACGCGGCCATCCCCATGCGCTGCTTGGTCCCGCTGTGCAGCTTGTAGAAAAGGTGAGCATCAACCCCCATCCCGGCAGCGCCAACAAAATAGCGTGCTCCCGGCTTCCCCTGCAGATCAATGTATTCGACGCGGCCCAGCGCTACGCGCCGCTCCGTCGCGTGCAAAGCCGCCTTGGCCGCCCCGACTATGCTGTGGGGAAGGCCCAGGTCATGCGCCAATGCGTTGGCGGTGCCCATGGGCAGAATCGCCAGGGCCACGGAAGAATTCGCCAGCACTTGCACAATGTTGTGGATGGTGCCGTCGCCGCCGCAGGCGAAGATCGTGTCGCGACCCGACTCCACCGCCCGCCGCGTGGCCTCGCCGCCGTGCCCGCGAGACCCGGTCGGAACCAGATCGGCCTCAATGCCTGCGTTGCGCAGGATCGCCAGCGCGGACTCCAGTTCCCGCTGCCGTTTCTTACTGCCTCCGGAATCCGGGTTGTAAAGTAACGCAGCCTTGCGCATAGCAGGACGGAAGCTGGATTGTACCTGAGCCGCGCCTCCCCGATTCTATGCGTGCCTTCCCCCGGCTATAATCTGCCCGATGCCTGCCGCAACCAAAGATGCCGAAAAGAAGATCGAATCCCTCCGCGAAAAGATTCGCCATCACGAATATCTCTACTACGTTCTCGACCGGCCGGAAATCAGTGACGCCGAATTCGACCGGCTCATGCAGCAACTGAAGGACCTAGAAGCCCAGCATCCGTCGCTGGTCACTCCCGATTCTCCCACCCAGCGCGTCGGCGGCAAGCCCCGCGAGGGTTTCGTCAAGGTGCCGCATTCCTCGCCCATGCTGTCGCTCGACAACACCTACAACGAAGAAGAACTGCGCGACTGGGAGCGCCGCGTGCACGAGCTCAGCGGCCGCAGCGACGTGGACTACGTTTGCGAACTCAAGCTCGACGGCATGTCGCTGGCGCTGATCTACGAAGACGGCAAGCTAGTGCGCGGCGTGACCCGCGGCGACGGATCGGTGGGCGAAGATGTCACGCTCAACGTGCGCACCGTGCACTCGATTCCGCTCTCGATAGACAGAGAAAAGCTTAGGAAGGCAGGCATTCCGGTGAATTTCGAGGCCCGCGGCGAGTTGTTGATGCCGACCGCCGCTTTCAGGAAGCTGAACGAAGAACGTGAGCGCAGCGGCCTTCCCACCTTTGCCAATCCGCGCAACTTCACGGCGGGCACGGTACGGCAGCTCGATTCCAGCGTTACGGCGCAGCGCCGTCTCGATTTCTTTCCTTACATTCTTCTGGTCAACGGTCGAACCTACTTCGACCGGCACTGGGAAACCCTGACCGCCCTCGACAAGGCTGGATTCAAGGTCAATCCCAATCGCAAGCTCGTTCATTCCATGGACGAAGTCTGGGCCTTCATCCAGCAGTGGGAGGCAAAGCGCGATTCGCTGCCTTACGAGATTGATGGCATCGTAGTGAAAGTGGATCGCACCGCCCTGCAGGACGAACTTGGCTTCACCGGCAAAGCTCCGCGCTGGGCCATTGCCTACAAATATGCCGCCCGCGCCGGAATCACGAAGCTGGAAGATATTCGCGTGCAGGTCGGGCGCACGGGAAAACTTACTCCGGTCGCGATGCTCGCGCCGGTCTTGATCGGCGGGACGACGGTCCGCAATGCGACCCTGCACAACATGGACGAGATCGAGCGCCTGGGCGTGAAGATCGGCGATTGGGTGCAGGTCGAGCGCGGCGGCGACGTCATTCCCAAAGTCGCCAAGGTGATCGAAGACAAAGATCACCCGCGCGGTCACAAAACATTCGTGATGCCGGAGAAGTGTCCCGTGTGCGGCACCAAAGTCGTGCGCACCGAAGGCGAAGTGGACTACCGCTGTGTCAACGCCAACTGCCCGGCCAAACTACGCGAGACCATTCTGCATTTTGCGTCGCGCGGCGTCATGAATATTGACGGCATGGGCGACGCTCTGGTCAACCAACTCACCGACCGCAGCCTGGTCAAAAACGTCGCCGACATTTACAAGCTGACGAAAGACGACCTGCTCAGTCTGGAGCGCATGGGCGACAAGTCGGCGCAGAACATTCTCGACGAAATCGAAAACTCAAAGAAATTGCCGCTGGAGCGTGTGATCTACGGCCTCGGCATCCGCATGGTCGGTGAGCGCACCGCGCAATTCCTGGCCGAACATTTCGGATCGATGGAAGCGCTGGAGCAGGCGGGTATCGAAGAATTGCAGGACGTGAACGAAGTTGGCCCACGCATCGCCGAGAGCATCGTCGAGTTTTTCAGCATCGTGGCCAACCGCAAACTAGTCGAGCGCCTGAGGGAGGCCGGGCTCACGCTCAAGGGCCACAAGAAGCAGCGCGGCACCAAACTCGCCGGCAAGACGTTCGTCCTCACCGGCACGCTGGCCAAATACACGCGCGACGAAGCCAAAAAAATGATCGAAGATGCCGGTGGAAAGGTCACCGGCTCGGTCAGCAAGAAGACGGACTACGTGGTAGCGGGCGCGGACGCTGGTTCAAAGTTGGACAAGGCGAAAGAGTTGGGCATTGCGGTGATTGACGAGAAAGAGATGGAGCGATTGGCAGGCTGATAGCTGTAGAATTGCCCCGCGAGGGTTCGAGTCCATGGAAGCTGCACGCAAATTCATCCAGATAGTTCGCTTCATTCTTGCGGGAGCCGTCGTGATGTACGCGTTTGTGATTTTACGGCTTCCCTCCTCGGCCACCCCCAATCCGATCATGCTTCGGGCACTCACGGTCGTAGCTGTCTCTATCACAATTCTGATCTTTGTGATGCGTAGAATTCAGGTTCTCCCAGCGGAGGCAATTCTTCAGATTCAACCTGAAGACGCAAAAGCTCTAGCCCGTTGGCGGCAGGGCTACATCGTTACATATGCTCTCAGCCTCTCGATCGCTCTTTACGGCCTCGTGCTGCACTTTTTCGGATTCTCCCTGTCCCAAGTCGCGCCGTTTTTCATCGCCGGTTTCGCGCTGATCCTTCTCTTGGGCCCGAGGGCGATTCCCAATAATGCATCGCCGCAACAGTCAGGCCCATAACGCCCAACTGAGGCGCCTATTTTCCCAGAGTCTCCCGCATCCTCTTCCACGTCACATCCAGCGTCTCCGGCAGCACTCGGGTTTCGCCCACCACTGAGACGAAATTCGCGTCGGCCACCCACCGCGGCAGCACGTGCATGTGAATGTGCCCCGCGATCCCCGCTCCGGCGGCTTTGCCGATGTTCATCCCCAGATTGATTCCGTCCGGATGATAAAGTTCGCGCAGAACGGTCTCCATGCGCTGCGAAAGCGCCATCATTTCGTTCGCGGCCTCGACCGGCAACTTCTGCAATTCGTCCAGATGCGCGTAGGGGACGATCATCACGTGTCCCGGCGTGTAGGGAAAAGCATTCAAGATGACGAAGCAGTGTTCGCCCCGATGCACAATTCCCGCTTTCGCATCGTCCTTCTCTTTCACCGCTTCGCAGAACACGCACCCACTGGTCTTTTCCGTGGTCGAGACATAGGCATAACGCCACGGCGTCCAAAGATAATCCATAGCAGGGCAGGTTAGCAGATGGCCGCGCGTTGTGAAACCGCAACTCTGAAACCTGCCTGTAACATGCGCCGGAATTGCGTTTGACACTGTTCACGGGCCGTTGCTATAGTCGAGAGGTTCCCCTTGGACGCGGGTTTTCTGTAACGTCCGACAGCTGGGATTGTCCAAGCTCACTCGCCAGGGTGGGCCCACCACAACCAAACGACTCGTCCAGCAGTCCAACAACGCAGGCCCCGCATCCCATCACCAGAGAGGCATAACCTTGTTCGACGACACCACCGCCCCCAACTCCGAATCCACCACAACCGCCGTTGCCGAAGTGGAAACCACCAAGGAAGCGGAACCCGTCACGGCTGATACTCCTGCGCAAATCGCAGCTCCCGTCGAGACGCCGCCACCCGCGCCCGTCGCGCCCATGGCGGAAGACGCACACGCCGCGCCCGCCGCCGAGGACTTCGCCACCGCGCTTGAGACCTTTACCACCGAGACGGAAGAGGCGGTAAGCGACGATCGCGTCATCAAGGGCACCGTGCTCAAGTTGACCGCGGCACATGTGGTCGTAGATATCGGCGCCAAGTCGGAAGGC
This sequence comes from Candidatus Sulfotelmatobacter sp., assembly GCA_052326105.1. Taxonomy (GTDB): domain Bacteria; phylum Acidobacteriota; class Terriglobia; order Terriglobales; family Acidobacteriaceae; genus Sulfotelmatobacter. The sequence goes on from JBKQRC010000024.1 coordinate 106,987, forward strand.
ATGCTGCCGCTCAGCGAGGTGCTCGATCACGAAGGCAATCCCAAGTTCAAGCCCGGCGATGAAATTGATGTCATGCGCGACAAGGGCGAGGCCGAAGAGGGTTACATCAGTCTCTCCCACCAGAAAGCGCAACGCATTCACGCCTGGGAAGAAATTGATAAAGCGCACCGCGAAAAGAAGCCGATCAAGGCCGTCGTGATCGACCGCATTAAAGGCGGCCTTACCGTCGACATCATGGGCGCCCACGCTTTCCTGCCCGGCTCGCAAGTGGATCTCCGTCCTATCCGCAATCTGGATGGCATGAAAGGCCAGACGCTCGAAGTCGCGGTCATCAAACTGAACAAGAAGCGCGGCAACATCGTGGTCTCGCGCAAGGAATTACTGGAAGGCGAGCAGCAGGAAAAGCGCTCCAAGACCCTCGACCATCTCGAGGAAGGCGCAACCCTGACCGGAGTCGTCAAGAACCTCACCGAGTACGGCGCGTTTGTGGATCTCGGCGGCCTCGACGGCCTGCTGCACATTACCGACATGTCCTGGGGCCGCCTGACTCACCCCAAGGACCTGGTCAACGTTGGCGATCAGATTCAGGTCAAGGTCCTCAAGTACGATAAAGAAAAGCAGCGCGTCTCGCTCGGCTTCAAGCAGCTTACGCCCGATCCCTGGCTCGACGCCGAGCATCGCTATCCCGTGGGCGCGCACGTTTCCGGACGCGTCATCAGCGTCACCGACTACGGCGCGTTTGTCGAGTTGGAGCAGGGAATCGAAGGCCTGGTTCACGTCAGCGAAATGACCTGGTCCAAGCGCATGAAGCATCCCTCCAAGCTGGTCAACGTCGGCGACCAGGTCGAGTGCGTGGTGCTCAACGTGAATCCGACGGAGCGCCGCATTTCGCTCGGCATGCGCCAGCTGGCGCCCAACCCGTGGGATTCGCTGCATGAGAAGTTCCCCGTCGGCATGACGGTGGAAGGCCGCGTGCGCAACCTGACCGACTTCGGAGCCTTCATTGAAATTGAAGACGGCATTGACGGCCTGGTTCACGTGAGCAACCTGAGCTGGACCAAGCGCGTGAAGCATCCGTCCGAAGTTCTCAAGAAGGGTGACCGCGTCAAGGCCATCGTTCTCGCCATCGAGCCTGACAAGCGCCGCTTGTCGCTCGGTGTAAAGCAGCTGCAGCCCGATGTCTGGGAGTCTTTCTTCGCGGCTCATCACATCGGCGACGTGGTCCGCGGCAAGGTGCTGCGTGTGGCCGCATTCGGCGCGTTCGTCGAAATTGCCGAGGGCGTCGAAGGCCTGTGCCACAAGTCCGAAGCTACCGATGAACACGGCCAGCCGCTGCATCTGGAGCCGGGCTTGGAGCACGACTTCAAGATCATCAAGATGAGTCCGGAAGAAAAGAAAGTCGGGCTCAGCATCCGCGCGGTCGGCGAAGAAGCGTCGCGCTCGGAAGTTGAAGCCTACAAGCAGCCGGTGTCGAGCACCAGCTCCACCATCGGCGAACTGATTTCCTGGAAGCGCGCCAGCAACGAAAACAACTAGCGCGCTCCCGCCACATTGTCGTCCTGAGCGAAGAAACAGCCTCGCGAAAGCGAGGCTGTTTCGCAGTCGAAGGATCCCTGCGTTTGGCCTCTCAGTATGTAAACAAGTAGGAAAGCCTTCTTTCTCCCTGCTTCACGTTCCAAGAGACGGTTTGGTGTCGATACCAATTCTGTTCTTGGAAGCTCTGCCCGTACTTAGGCGACGTAACCAACACTAGAGCCATTAGGCCTAACGACAGCATCAGACCGCCGACCTGATCTGAGCCGTCTGTTAGCCTAATCGTCCCGAATGAAAGGCTAGTCGGCTTCAAAGTCTGCCCCACAAAAAAATGAGTGTAGAAGCCCAGCGGAGGCGGCAGGTGTCTAAGTCCCGCCAAGGCGTACAACAGCGAAACGTCCAATTCGCTTCTTTGCAGGACTCTTTCAGACAAGCCGCGGATCTTGCCGGCTGCGACCAGTCCGCAGTAAACCTTGAGCAGCCATCGCTCGATATCGAGCCCCGAGGCTAGATAAAAGGAGTCCTTTTTCAGCGAGTTCGCATTCTTGAAGTCCCTGGATAGAGCCTCAATAGTTGTAAAGGCCCTGCCGGCAGCGTCATCGAGGTCAGAGAGGGCGGAGTTGTGTGTGTCACAGAGCACCCTTGCAGAGAAAGCGTCGATACCGATTTCTACGACGTCTTTTCCCCCGAAGAAGTGACCTGCGCCCTCAAACTTCAGCGTTTTTGTCGTAAGTCTCTCTAGGATGTTACGAGAAACGAAGTGCTCCCTGGTAATCTTCCGACCACACCCCCCTAGCGGCGACATGTAGCAGCGGTCGTTTGCTGGAGAGTCCTTGGGCCTTATGGCTGGAACGGGAGTTTTTTCCCATCGGCCGCCTCCCCTCCAGCAACACGCATATGATCTCACGCCGCTCCCGCAGGGACATTCTCGGTTGAAAAACGTTCTCGTCCAGGGTATGGGTTCGGATTTCAAAAGCGCCCCTCAAACATCGTATCTCGTTTGTAGGTCATCGGCGCCTGTTCTAGAATCGTTAGTTTGCTCTGACTCATCTCTAGCTAAGGAATATTCGCTTGCCCGAAGCCATCTACGACGTAGCCATCATCGGCAGCGGCCCTGCCGGATACACCGCCGCCATCCGCGCCGGCCAATACGGCCTGAAAACCGCTCTCATCGAAAAAGATGGATTCCTCGGCGGCACCTGCCTGCATGTCGGCTGCATCCCAACCAAAGCGCTGCTGTTCAACGCCGAACTCTGGGACCACCTCAAAGACGCCAAGGAATTCGGCATCGAAGGCGTGGACGCGCGCAAGCTGAACTGGGCCGCGATTCAGGATCGTAAAGAAAAGATCGTAGCCAAGCACGCCAAAGGCCTCGAATTCCTGATGAAGAAAAACAAAGTGGATACGGTGAAGGGCTACGGCAAACTCACCGGCCCGGCGCAGAACGGCGTGTTCACCATCGAACTGACTAACGACAACAAGGCCAGTCATCTCAAAGCAAAAAACGTAATCCTCGCCACCGGCTCCGAAGCTCGCATGCTGCCCGGTCTCGAACCGAACGACCGGGTCCTGACCAACATCGAGATTCTCAGCTTGAAAGAAATCCCAAAGTCGCTGGTCATCGTCGGCGCCGGAGCCGTGGGCGTCGAATTCGCCTCGATCTACCGCTCATTCGACACGGAGGTGACGATCGTCGAAATGCTGCCGCGCCTCGTTCCCGTCGAAGACGAAGAAGTCTCGAAGGAACTGGCCCGCGTCTTCCGCAAGCGCGGCATCGCGTTTCACACCAGCGCCAGAGTAGACAAAGTCGACAAAACGAAATCCGGAATTGCCGTCACCATCACGGTTGATGGCAAGCAGCAGAAGATCGAGGCAGAAAAGATCCTGATCGCCGTCGGCCGCAAGCCGCGTACCCAGAACATTGGCCTGGAAAAAACGAAGATCAAGCCCGACCGCGAGTTCATCAAAACCGATTCCTGGATGCAGACCGCCGAGCCCGGCGTCTACGCCGTCGGCGACATCGTGCTGGGCACGCCGCAACTGGCCCACGTCGGCGCCATGGAAGCGCTCGTCGCCGTCGCCAAAATCGCCGGCAAGCCCGGCAAGCCGATCAACCCCGAGCACATTCCCGGTTGCACCTACTGCCATCCTGAGATCGGCAGCGTCGGCCTCACCGAAACCAGGGCCCGCGAAGCCGGATACAACGTGAAGATCGGTAAATTCCCATTCACCGCCAACTCGCGCGCCTCGATCCTCGGCCAACACGAAGGCTTCATCAAAATCGTCAGCGACGCCGACTATGGCGAAATTCTTGGCGTGCACATCATCGGCCCGCAGGCCACAGAGTTGATCGCCGAGGCCGTCGCCGCCATGGAACTCGAAGCCACGGTGGAAGATTTGATGTGGACCATCCACGCCCACCCGACCCTGGCCGAAGCCATGCTGGACGCGGCGAACAGCGTGTACGGAATTGCGATCAACGCATGAACTTCTTTGCCGCGGATGCACGCGGATGAACGCGGATCCAGGCGTAGAGGACGAAAACTGGCGTCACAGACAATGCCTGTCATCCTGAGCGCAGCGAAGGACCCATGCAACTCCTCTGCGTCCTCCGTGTTGAATGTTTTTGTTCTCGATCCGTGTAAATCCGTGGCCAAAAGATTTTGATCTCCATGCTCCAACTCGGCACGATCGACTACGCCACCGCCCTCCGCCTGCAGCAGCAACTCGTCGCCCTGCGCAAAGAAGAAAAGATCGGCGATGTCCTCCTCCTGCTCGAACATCCGCCCGTGATCACGCTAGGCCGCAACGCGAAAGCTGCCAACGTAGTGGCGTCTCCCGAATTGCTGAAAAAGCGCGGCGTCGAACTCTTCGAATGCGATCGCGGCGGCGACGTCACCTTCCACGGTCCCGGCCAGATCGTCGGCTACCCCATCTTCGACCTCCGCAGATTCGCTCGTGGAGCGGCGGACGCCCCCGTCCGCCCGGACGAGTCGCAGACTCGCCCTTCGCTCCGCAAAACGCTGGGCGTGATCGAGTTCGTCCGCCGCCTGGAAGAAGTCCTGATGCGCACCTGCGCCGACTTCGCGATTCCGACCAAGCGCGTCGTAGGCCTCACCGGCGTCTGGACCGATCCCCCAGCTCTGTCATCCCGAGCGAAAGAGAACGATTCGCAGAATCGTTCTCTGCAGTCGAGGGACCTTGGGTTCGCCGGCGCCGCCACGAATCATGTGGAGACGGCCGCCTCGGCCGTCCGCCGAAGCGAAGCCAGGCGCCCTGAGAACAGGCCCGAATCCAAGCTCGCCGCCATCGGCGTCCACGTCTCGCGCTTCGTCACCTCCCACGGCTTCGCCCTCAACGTCAATACCGACCTCAGCTACTTCAACCTGATCGTCCCCTGCGGCATCACCTCAAAGCCCGTCACTTCGATGCAGCAACAACTCGGAAAGCCCCTGGACCTGAAACCCGTCGCCGAATCCATCTCCCGCAACTTCGGTGTAGTCTTCGAAAACCAGATCCTCTGGCTCGAATCCCTCGACGCCCTCCTCGGCCACCCTGAACGGCACCGGCCCTAGCTCTTTATTCCCTCTCGCGCTACCATCAATACACCGCGCTCTCGCGCCGCTACCCCATGGGGAAGAAGAAGAAGTCCAAGGCAAGCTCCAACGGCAACCGTGTGGGTCCGGGTCTCAGACCCGGACAGGTCGAGCGCAGCTCGACAGCCGCCGCCAATCTCCGCACCTACTCCATCCCCGACTACCGCCTCGAGCATCCCGACCTCACCGTCCGCCAGGCTATAGAAAAGGACAAGTACGGCCACGACCACATCCACTTCGAAGTTGAAGGCGATCTCAACGCGCCCGTCCCGCCCATCCGCGATTCCAAATATCTCGACCGGCAGCAGGCGATCGAGATCTACCGCTACATGCTGCTCAACCGCAAAATGGAGACTGCCCTCGAAAATCTCTACAAGCAGGGCAAAGTGGTCGGTGGAGTCTACTTCGGGCTCGGCCAGGAAGCCTGCTCCTGCGCCTCCGCCTACGCGCTCGACAAAGACGACTGGTTCGCGCCCATGATCCGAAACCAGGGATCGATGCTCGTCCGCGGCTTCGGCGCCCACGACATCATGATGCAGTACATGGCCAAAGCCGATTCGCCCACCAAGGGCCGCGACGCCACCGCGCACTTCGGCGACATCGAAAAGCGCAACATGGTTTCGCCCATCTCCATGCTCGGCGATCTCATTCCCGTGATGGCCGGCGTTGCCCTCGGCGCGCGCCTGCAGGGACGCAACCTCGCCGTCATGACCTACATCGGCGACGGAGGCCAGTCCACCGGCGTCACCTACGAAGGCATCAACTTCGCCGCCGTGCAGAATCTCGGCCTCGTGCTTTTCGTCGAATCGAATCTCTGGGCCTATTCCACGCCGTCAGAAATGCAGTATCGCTGCCGCGACCTCGCCGTACGCGCCATCGGATACGGCATCCCCGGCGTGATTGTTGACGGCACCGACGCCTGCCAGGTCTACGACGCCGCCCACGAAGCCGTCGCCCGCGCCCACCGCGGCGAAGGTCCCACGCTGATCGAAGCCAAAATGATGCGCATGAAAGGCCACGCCATCCACGATGCAGCCGGCTACGTGCCGAAGCAGATGTTCGAGTTCTGGAAAAAGCGTGATCCGATTGCGCGCTTCGAGGATTACTTAGTTCACGTGAAAAAATGGCTGTCGGGCAAAGAGAATGCCGACCTGATTGCGGAAGTTGAGCGGGTCATCGAAGAAGAACGCGAGATCGCCGTGAACTCCCCCATGCCGACGCCCGAATCCGCCGAAGGCGGCGTCTTCTGCGAGAACGGCTGCCACGAAATCAAGCCAAAATACGGCATGCCACAAGCAAAAAAGGGGACCGCCGCCTACAAAGCAACCGAAGCCGCTGTGCATTTGAAGTAGAAGTATCCGCGCTCATCCGCGCAAATCCGCGGCCAAGAATTTGACTATGCAACTCACTTACCTCGAAGCCGTCCGCCAGGGTATCTGGGAAGAAATGGAGCGCGATCCAACCGTCTTCTGCCTCGGCGAAGACATCGGCATCTACGGCGGAGCTTTCAAAGTCACCGACGGTTTCATCGACCGCTTCGGCCCCGAGCGCGTCATTGACACGCCCATCGCCGAATCCGCCATCGTGGGCGCGGCCTTCGGCGCATCGCTCACCGGCATGCGCCCCGTCGCGGAATTCCAGTTCATGGACTTCATTGGCTGCGCCTTCAACCAGATTTCCAACATGGTCGCGAAGACGCACTATCTCTGGGGCGCGCCCGCTCCGCTCGTGCTCCGTGGCCCCAGCGGCGGATACGTCCACGGCGGGCCCTTCCACTCGCAGAATCCCGAGATGTGGTTCGTCCACAATCCCGGCCTCAAGGTCATCTGCCCCGCCACGCCTTACGACGCCAAGGGTTTGATCAAAGCCGCCATCCGCGACAACAATCCCTGCATCTTCTTCGAGCACAAATATCTCTACCGCCGCATCAAAGAAGAAGTCCCCGCGGAAGATTACGTCGTCCCCATCGGAAAAGCTCGCCTGGCGCGGGAAGGAAAAGACCTCGGCATCATCACCTACGCGGCCATGGTCCACACTGCGTTAGAAGCTGCCGAGATTCTAAAAAACGAAATCGACCTCGAAATCCTCGATCTGCGCACCGTCGCGCCGCTCGACCGCGAAGCCATTGTGGAGACCGTGAAGAAGACGAACAAAGTCATCATCCTGCACGAGCACTCCCGCACCGGAGGCCTCGCCGGCGAGATCGCCGCCATCATCAACGAAGAAGCCTTCGACTCGCTCGACGGCCCCATCATCCGCATCGCTGGCCTGGACTCGGCGATTCCGTTCTCCCCGCCGCAGGAACATCATTACCTGCCGAAAGTGGAAGATGTAGTCCGCGAATCCCGCCGTTTGAAAGCATACTGACCCACGTAGCGGCGGACGCATTCGTCCGCCCGCCGACACAACTAGTGTGGGTCCGGGTCTCAGACCCGGACAGGGCGAGCAAAGCTCGCCTGCAGCGCTACTCTTCGGCCCAACTAGCGCCCCGCCCCGCCCATCTGCCACAATATCCCCGGAGGCCGCATGGGCAAATTCCTTCTCGGCGTAGTCGTCACACTTCTCATTCTCATCCTCGGCGGGCTTGGTTTCACGTTGCTCGGTTTTCTTCCCACCGCCGCCAATGTCCCCCCCCCGCATCTCGAGCGCAGCCTCGCCAACGGCGCCATGGACGCCTCTATGGAGCGCCACGCTCCGCACGTCACCAATCCGCTCATGCCCACCGATTCGAATCTTGAAGACGGCATGAAGCTCTACACCATGAATTGCGCGCTCTGCCACGGTGGCCTCGATCGCAAGCCTTCCTCGCTTGCCACTTCCTTCTACCCGCCGCCGCCGAACCTCATCGCCGATCCGCCCGACGATCCCGAGTGGCACATCTTCTACACCATCCGCACCGGTACGCGTTACACCGGCATGCCCGCGTGGGATAAAACCCTCGCCGAGCAGGACATGTGGAAGATCACCATGCTCCTTTCCCACATGGACAAACTTCCGCCCGCTGTCCAGGACTACTGGAAGACCAGCTTCGGCCTCGCTCCCAGCGCCGCCGATGAAAAGAAAGACGACGAAAAGAAGGACGCGGGGAAAAAAGAAGAAAAAAAGGAAGCCAAACCCAGGCACGGCCACGATTAACGTCTGCCTGACAAATGATCTGAGAAAGGCTGAATTTCAGCCCAGCCGGCAGGTCTGCGTGCCGCGCGATCTCGGCGCTCCGCTGTCAGATGCTCTCCTCTCCGCGCCTACTTCACCTGCAGCGTCCGCAGCATCGCCTCAAACGTCGGCCGCATCGAACCAAAATCCTTATCCGGAGAAATGAACACCAGATACAGCACCGTCCGATCTTTGCGCTGCACCGTTACGACCCAGTCCCGCTCCTCCAGCGGCTTCCCCTGCGCATCTTTGATGGGCGAGCTGCCGATCAAATCCACCGACTTCCCTGCCACTCCGTTCACTCGGATGGTTTCGTCGTGCCCAATCTGCTTCAAATCCGGATTCGATTGCCGCAGCGACGCCAGCAATTCATGTGTCGCCGTGTCGAGGCTGGCGCCGGAATCTTCCGGCTGGTAGTTCGCGATCATGACCCCATACGCGACCGCATTCTGCGACACCCCGCTGCGCGGCGCGATCGTCACATTCGAAGTCTGATCCCCGAAGACCTGCCAGTTGTCCGGATAAGAAATCTGATATTCGTTGTGACTGAACGCCTTCAAATTCGCGCTCGGCGTCACATCTCCAGCCGCCGATGGCGCACTCGGCGTTCCACCCTGCTTCTGCATGGCCGCGACCTGCTCCGAAGTCAGCGGCTTCATCCCCGCCGCCCGCGCCTTGATTTCGCCGAACTCCCGGCTGTCGGCCAGATACGTCCGCGGAGGCAGAGTCTTCACCTCGCGCGACACCGCCTCCGCGCGATTCCCCGGGTTCGGATGATCGCTCAAAAACTGGTTCATGAGCGAGTTCGCTCCCGCTCCCATCTGTTTCTCCAGCTTTTCGAAGAAGACGGCCATCTGCTGCGGCTGATAGCCGGAGTCATACATGATGTCGGTGCCGAGCAGGTCGGCTTCCGATTCCGACTGCCGCGAGTTCTTCAGAAAATACGATCCCACGCCGAACGAGATGCCCAGCTCCGCCGCCTTGGCCAGCGTGCTGTTGCCCATGAGGCCGCCCAGAATCGCCAGCGGAAGCTGCGCCGCCATCTGCTTGGAAGCCGCGCGCGTGCCGTGCCGCTGCACCACATGCGAAATCTCATGCGCCATCACACCGGCCAGTTGTGCCTCGTTGTCCGCCGCCTGAATCGTTCCCAGGTTGACGAAGATTGGCCCGCCCGGCAGCGCAAACGCGTTGATGTCCTTCACATTCACCACGTGAAAGTTGTACGGCCACTTATACCCCGGCGCATGTTGCGCGAGCTTCGCGCCCAGACTTTGCACGTATTCGACGACCGGATCGGAGTCGGGCAGCACCGGCATCTGCTTCATAACCTCAGCAGCGCTCTGCTGGCCCAATTCGATTTCTTCATCCTGAGAAAACACGTCAAACCCGTGCGTCGGCTCAACTCGCGCTTCGAGAATCGGCGACGCGCTCAGGCACACCACCAGCGTCAACGCAAACCACCGCGAAGAGGGTGAGCGGGAGCCCATGCTGTGATGATAAATCGAAGCCAAGACGGATGGATTGCTGGAAGAATTCACACTTACCCTGCGGCTGGGGCTTCCCCCTCCGGCCATACCCACGCGAAAATCAGCGCCACAACGATTCCGATGGAAACTTCGGCGAACCGATGAAGAGCGACTTGCCATGCAGGGGCCGTCCGGGGCACCAGCAGCACGATCGCCAGCGTAACGCCCCCGAACCGGTATGCGCTCTGTCCCGAGCGCACCACGGCGCAAAGCAATCCCAGGAGGAACACGCAAGCGCCGAACACAAGCGTGTGCGGTCCGAAGTAACTCGCCACGATTCCGCCAACTACCGCTCCCAGGACCGTGCCCACAAGACGTTGCCCGGAAACAGTCAGCGCCGCGCCCAGCGATGATTGCGTGATCACCAGGGTTGTAATCGGAGCCCAGTACATCTGCGGCAGGCGGAACAACCGGGCTGCCAGCAACGAGGCGACAGCCACCACGGCCGTTCGCACGGAATGCACGACAATAGGCCACCACGCCCACTTCACTCTATCGCTCGTCATCTCTGCTCACCTTTTGCGATAACCCCAGGAAGGACAGCACTGCAGTGTGAGAGAGGGTAGCCGAAAAGTCCCGATTCAGGCAAAATCCTGAGTCCCGCCGCGGACTGTAAAGGGCGAAGGCTCTCTGCTGGAGTCCCCGCCCTTCTCGATTCACCTGCGGACTACTGCACAGTAAGTGTGACGGTGCCCGTGGCCGTGGTGCTGCCGGAGGTGCCGGTCACAGTCACCGTGTATGTGCCGGGCGTAGTCCCCGGATTGCCCGTGCCACCGCCACCGCCGCTGCTGCTGCTGCACGAGAGTAGTCCGGCAGCAAGGACCACGAGTAAGACAAGCAGCCCAAGCCGCATCCGCCAGCTGCGCCGCCGCCCCGGGATGCAAATTCCAATTCCAAAAAACAGACCGAAAGCCAGAGTCGCGCCCCCACCGTACCAGCGGAATTCCGGGTGCGCGGGGTATGCCAGAGCGCCAGTAGTCGGAGCCGTGGTGGCGATGGTCAGCGTGGCCGTCACCGCGGAGGTGCCGGTGATGCTCACCGGACTGGTCGAACCGAAGCTCAACGTGGGTAGGTTTTGTGCGCCCGACGGGCTGGATGTAATCGCGGCCGTCAGCGTCACGCTGCCGGTGAAGCCTCCGTTCGGCGTCAGCGTAATCGTCGAAGTGTTCCCGCCGGTCGCACCCGGGCTGACCGACACGGCAGCGGCGGTGACAATGAAAGTGGGCACGGCAAGCTCGAACACCGTTCCGCCGTTGTAAGCGCCGCCGTAGGACGCGGTACCGTACAGGTCGCCGGCAGCGTCCAGGATCAGACCAGCCGAGGGGCCAGCTCCGTCGGTGCAGCTCGAACCTCCCTCAGAGCAGAAGCTGTAGAGGACCGTCTCCGTCCATGCGCCGCCCACTTGTGGGGGAGCCGCTAGCAGGAACAACGTGCCCCCACCGGAGTCGTTGTCGCTAGTGCTGCTAGCGCCCCCGAGAAACGTGGTGCCGTAGAGGTTGCCAGTTTTGGCGTCCTGGAGCAGGCTCCCCCCGGGGCTCTCCCCGTCCGTGCAATCCAAAGCGGTGCAGAAGTTGTAGAGAACTGTCTGCGCCCAGCTACCACCCTGCACTTTTGGGGGTGCGAGCTCGAATACGGTGCCGCCACCGTAACCGGAGGCAGCAGCACTATTAGCGCCCCCTTCTGTCGCCACGCCGTAGAGGTTCTTCTCCGCGTCTTGGATCAGACCACCGGCGGGAGAATATCCGTCCTCGCAATTCAACGCCGAGCAGAAGCTGTAGAGGACCGTCTGGGTCCAGCTACCACCCGCTGCCTCCGGAGGTGCGAGCATGAAAATCGTGCCCGCGCCGTAGTTGCTGGTAGGAACACTGTTAGCGCCCTCTTCAATAGTCGTGCCATAGAGGTTGCCGACAGCGTCCTCGACCAGGGCACCAGAGGGGTACGCCCCATCGGTGCAGTTTAGAGCAGCGCAGAAACTGTAGAGAACCGACTCCGTCCAGCTACCACCCGCGACCTCCGGAGGTGCGAGCATGAATACCGTGCCCCCCCCCTGCCCGACGACGGGACCACCGTTAGCGCCTCCTTGGCTGGTCACGCCATAAAGGTTGCCCGTTTTCGCGTCCTCGATCAGGCCGCCGGCGGGGGCTGCCCCGTCCGTGCAGCTCGCAGCAGAACAGAAGCTGTAGAGCACAGTCTCCTGACCGGAGGTGTCCATCGTGAACACCATGCCCCCGCCGTTGGCGCCCCCGTGAGAAGTGGCGCCGTACAGGGTGCCCGTTTTGGCGTCCTCGATCAGACCAGTCGGGTACAACCCGTCCGTGCACTTCGATTCGGAGCAGAAGCTGTAGAGAACCGTCCTGATCCACTCGCCACCCGGCTGGGTCGGAGGTGCGAGCTTGAATACCGTGCCAGCAGAACTGCCGCGAGGGTTAGGAGGACCGTAAGTGCCAGTGCCCCCGTCGCCAGTGGTGCCGTACAGGTTGCCCGCAGCGTCCTGGATGAGACCAGCGGGTCCCCAGCCGTCCGCGCACTTCGATTCCGCGCAGAAGCTGGACAGGATCCCATACAGATAACTTGCGGCCCCGTCCGCGGCATTCGCCTTTTGATCTTTCCCCGTCTTCCCCCGCAGCTTGTACGAGCGGCTCACGGGGTTGAAGGTCCGACCTTGCGCCGCCGCTTGGGCGGCGAAAGCGAACAACCACAACAGCGAAATCAGCATGAGGGCACACAAGCGATGAATGCGGGTTTTCATGAGCTTCTCCCGGGTTGAAACGCAAACTCCTTCTTGACTGCGAAAACAGAACGGAGCGGAGCGCGGTTTTCTCGCGCGCGCACACAACTGGACGGGTAATGCTGCCTCGGCGGGTGGGTCCACTCCCACAGAATTGGAGTGCTCGTTCGAGGAGGCTAACGCGGCAGTTTTACCTCAAGGACTAACGGATGTCTGTGATGTGGGTCACGGCAAAGCAGTAGCGCTTGCTGCGCTTGCCGGCCTGGATTGGCGGAGAACAACGCAACTGAGGCCGGCCCCACAAGAGAAAGTCCGAAAAAAAGGCGCCGGAAAGTTCCGGCGCCGTCCGAGGAGGAACACTCGCGAGATGCGGTCTAGCGAGAAGAACTTGGTCTTGCTCTTTGCTAGTAGCTAGAAGCTAGCAGCTGAAAGCCTCACTTGCTCTCGGCCACGCCCGGCGAGGGCGCCCCAAAGTCACGGCGGCCGTTGACCGCAGTGCGGGCCGCGCGCGCCGCCGCTTGTGTCGCGGCTGCGGCTCCGTAACGTTCCAGCAGCACCGGCGCCATGGTGTTCTCGGCTTCCTTGACGAAGATCATCTTATTTTCCGAAGCCATGTCCACGCGCACAAAATCTCCCAGCCGAACCTGTCCCGTAGCCACCAGATTGGCCAGCGGGAACACCAGGTTGCGTTCGATGGCGCGCTTCAGGTGCCGCGCTCCGTACCGCGGGTCGGTGCCTTCTTTCAGCAAATATTCTTTCACCGCCGACGTGCAGTTGAACACGAACTGGTTCGTGCCCGCCGCCATCAGCACGCGCTGCTGCACCATGCCCAGCTCGATGTCCAGAATCTGCGCCAGATGTTCGTCGCGCAGCGTCTTGAACACCACCGTCTTGTCAATGCGGTTCATGAATTCGGGCGTAAACTTGCGCCGCGCCGCTTCCACCGCCGTGCGCTGAATCTTGTCGTCGAACGATTCGTCTACCTCAAATGCCTTCGGCGCGAACCCGAATCCCCCGTCCACCAGGCTCGTCATTTCGCCCGCGCCCAGGTTCGAAGTCATGATGATGATGCACTGCGACAAATCCACGCGCCGGTTATCGCCCAGCGTCAAAGTCGCTTTATCCAGAATCCCCAGCAGAAGCTGCCACAGCGAGTCGCTGGCCTTTTCGATTTCGTCGAACAGCAGAATCGAGAGCTTCAGTTTTTCCGTGAACCATTGATTCAGCGCCTCCTGCGTCAGCAGCGGATGCGTCTCGCGGTGTCCCAAATATCCCGGAGGCGAGCCGATCAGCTTGGCAATTTCATGCGAATGCTGGAACTCGGCGCAGTCAATCTTGATGCACGCCCGCGAGTCGCCAAACAGCGCCTCGGCCATGGCCTCCACTACGCGCGTCTTGCCTGACCCGGTCGGCCCCAGAAACAGCAGGTTTCCCACCGGACGCCCCGGCGGGTTCAGCCCGGCCAGAAACATCTGATAGATCTCGACGACCTTCTCGACCGCCTGGTCCTGCCCTACGATGCGGCGGCGCAGTGCGCCTTCAAACTCTCCAGCATCGTTGCTGCGACGGTTCGGATCGAGCACTGTGGCGAGATTCGTTCTCATAAGATGGCTGTCCTGGGCTCCCGGACCTGTTTCCTTTCGCTCGGCCGTTTTCTACGGCTCTTCTCAACCTGCTCTCGGACTTCGTGGGCCTTCCTTCGTCTTTCTGGCCCACTTTCTGGGACCGCCTCCATCCCGTCTATCCCTACTGCACAGAACCGGGTGGCGCGTCCGGATGCATCGGAATAAGCAAACTGTTAGCCACCGCCGAGCCCCCAACGCAATCGTCAGGAACTTATTCTCCCAGCTGGACTTAGGGTCAGTCCGAGGCCATTCCCCCCGGCCTCGGCCCCGGCCCCGTCTTCCCAAAGAGAAATACTTTGCAGTATGGGGGAAGGAACCCGTACCACTTACGGCTCGCAATTACGACGCACGACCCACTTGTATCCGGCCCCGGGTGCAGGGCTCCAAGCCGCGCATCGGCGATGGAATGCAGCCCACGGCTCAACAGGCTGCGGCAAGAGTCGCGTGGAAGAGCGGCGCTTGAGCGCCGCGTAAGCGGTTTGAAATCAATGCGGGCTTCAGCCCCGGTGTGGTCCTCGTGCCGACCACCGGACATTTCCGCAGCCTGGCAAGTCCCGGAGGGGCGAAAAAAAGCGGGACGGCACGATTACTCCGCCGGCCCGAATCCCGCTCGTGGGGAACCTCCGGCGCACCTTGTCAACCCCAAACTGCATCCCATAAATTAGGCTTCTCCAGCCTTCTTCAGTTTCGGCACTTGACCAGGGATACGTCCAACCGTGTCTGTCCCGCCGTAACTAGCAGGAGATAAAGGCGAAAGCTAGCATCGCTGAGAGGGGATTTCTTTCGCCAGGAGGGAATGCTTGCGCGCTACGTCGGTTCGTGTGGTCACTGCCATCACCTGTCTGTTGTTCGGCGCCGCCGCGTGGCGCGTCGGCTCTCACGTTTCTTCCGGGTTCATCGCTCAGGCCCAGACCGACAAGAATGGTGCGATGACGGCCGCCACCATAAAGCCGGCCGTCGCATCGGTTGCGGCCACGCTGAAACCGGTCAGCTCCAGCGTTCCCAACAAGAGCTCCATCCCTGAGCCCAAGCCGATCGCGGCTCCCGGCACCGAGATCTACACGGCCAAGCGCGGCGAAGCCATCCCCACCATCGCCCACCGCTATCTTGCCCGCACGTCGTACTTGACATCTTCCGAACTCGCCGACGCCATCCGCGCCGCGAATCATAAATCCGACACCTCCAACATTCTCAAGGCGAACGAGAACATCATCATCCCCGGCATCCTCTCCGCGCCCATCGTCGCCAAAACCGTTCCTGTCCCCAGAGACTTCGAAGTCCGCGCCATCTACCTCACCGGCATGATGGCCGGCAGCGATCACGGACTCCGCACCATCCGCCATTGGCGTGAAGTCGGCGGCAATGCCGTCGTCTTCGATATCAAGGATTCCGACGGCTCGGTCAGCATTCCCTTCGACTATCCGCTGGTCGGCAAGCACAATATCTACATTCACGACTTGCCCAAGCTCCTTCACTTCCTGCACCAGGAGAACATGCACGCCACCGCGCGCATCGCCATCTTCCGCGACGAACGCCTGGTCGCCGACCATCCCGAACTCGCCGTCCAGTCCCGCAGCACGCATCAGGCCTGGCGCGAAAACGGCAAGCTGGTCTGGACCGATCCCTCGCAGCCCAAGGTTCAGGATTACAACATCGCCCTGGCCAAATACGTAGCCCAGCAAGGCGCCGACGAAATTCAGTTCGACTACGTCCGCTTCCCCGCCGAAGGCGATCAAAAAGACGCCGCCTTCGTCTTCCAGAACGAGAAGCCGGAACCCGCGCCAGCGGCGGATGCCGGTGCCGACAACAACTCGTGTGGAGACGGGCGACTCGCCCGTCCCGCCGAAGCATCCGCAAACGCCGCTTCGAATTCCAGTACCGATGCAACCCAGAATTCCGCCACAGCTCCAGCCCCGCAGGGGCAAAAGAATGCAGCCCACGGCGCAAGCCGTGGGACTAACGCGAAGAATGGAACCAAGTCCCGCAGGGACGGCACGAACTCCGCCAAGGCCACCGCCTGCCACGCGCCCCGCGGTCCGCAGCGCGCCGACGTAATCGCCGCCTTCCTCAAGAAGGCCTACGCCGAGATTCATCCCACCGGCGCTCTGTTCTCGCTCGACGTTTTCGGCGTGATGGCCTGGCAGCGCCAGGTTGATCTTTCCCACACCGGCCAGGACATCGTCCAGATGGCGAAGTATTGCGACGTCCTGAGCCCCATGATCTATCCTTCGCACTTCTTCGGCATGGACAACATCCCTCATCCCGGCGACGAACCTGCCCACTTCATCGGCGAATCCATGGACCGCTTCGAGCTCGTCACAAAAGGCAGTGGAGTCGTCATCCGCCCCTGGCTGCAAGCCTTCCACTGGCGTACCAAGACCTACTCGCCCGAATACATCAAGGTGCAGGTCGAAACCGCCCGCGCCAAAGGCGGTATCGGATTCTTGTTCTGGAATGCCGGCAACGACTACTCCAAGCCCTTCACCGCCATGCCCGAAATGAAAGCCGCGAACTACACGCCGGCCCCGAAAGACGCCGCGCCCGCCAGTCCGACGGACGCTTCGAAAGACGGAGCGAACGGCGGAGCGAAGGACAATCCCAAATACTTCCGCGGCGACGAACTCCCCATCGCCACCACGCAGGCAGCTCTAACTCCAACAAAATAGCCAGTGTGTGGCTGCCCGTGTGGGACGGTCCGTGTGGGGACGGGTCTATGTGGGGACGGGTCTATTGACCCGTCCAGGCGGCCCAGAAGTATCGGGCCGCAGCGCTGGTGTAGGGGCGGACGCCCTCGTCCGCCCAGGCGGCCCGGTTTCATCGGGCCGCAGCCCTCAGCCCTGAGGTCCGAGGTCCGGCGCCCGAAGTTAGGTGCCGCAGCCTTTTCCCTTGTCATCCTGAGGCAGCGGAGTCGTCCGCGAAGCGGAC